>JBEPWA010000043.1:0-39109 GCA_041690755.1 Gemmatimonadaceae bacterium
GGTGTCCATGAACTCTCAGACACTCCTTGCTGCTGGATCGTTTCCCGGGGTGCGTCTGTGGGATGTAGGGAATTGGGGCGAGTGGGGTGACGCGACGCCGGTTGTCTCCAATCTTTTGGCTCTCAACTCCCTTCTCAGTTCTTGATCTCGACGCACGACGTCGCGATCACACCGCCGCGTCCAATTCGCAAATGCGTAACTGTCACTCAGCGCCGCATCACACTCACAACATCTTCGAGCCCGGCACCGTCAAGAACTGCTCGAACTCGCCGAGCACCAACCGGTCCAGCAACGTCGCTGCATCGTCCCACCGCGCCCCTGGCAGCTCCGCGGCGCGCAGCTCGCCGAGCACCCGCATCCGCATATCGCGGTATTCCGCCGCGCTCATCACTCCGTCGCCCTGAATGGGAGTGCTGTGCCGAATCCATTGCCACAGCTGCGACCGGGAGATCTCCGCTGTCGCTGCGTCTTCCATGAGATTGTGCAGCGCCACCGCGCCCTGTCCGCGCAACCACGCCTCGATGTACTGCAGCGCCACATCGACATTGGTCTCGATTCCGCCGTGCGTCACCGCCCCGTCGGCCACCGCAAGGTCCACGAGTTGTGAACCTTTCACGTGCACGTCCTCGCGAAGCTGCTGCTTTTGGTGCGGACGCTCGCCCAGTGCGCGATCGAAGATCGCGGTTGCCACGGGTACCAGATCGGGGTGTGCCACCCACGTACCGTCGAATCCGTCGCCGGCCTCGCGCTCCTTGTCGTCACTCACTTTGGCCATAGCGCGAGCGTTCACTTCCGGATCCTTTCGGCTCGGGATGAATGCCGCCATGCCGCCAATGGCGTGTGCACCGCGCTTGTGGCAGGTCTGCACGAGCAATTCGGTGTAGGCGCGCATGAATGGCACCGTCATCGTGAGCTGCGCGCGGTCGGGCAGCACGCAATCCGGCCGATCCTTGAACGCTTTGATGAGACTGAACAGGTAGTCCCACCGGCCGGCGTTCAGCCCCGCCGAGTGGTCGCGGAGCTCATAGAGGATCTCGTCCATTTCGAACGCCGCGTAGATCGTTTCGATCAAGACCGTGGCGCGAATGGTGCCGCGCGGAATGCCCAGCGCATCCTGGGCAAAGTTGAAGACGTCGTTCCAGAGGCGCGCCTCGAGATGACTCTCCGTCTTCGGCAGATAGAAGTACGGCGCGGTTCCTCGATCGACAAGCTCCCGGGCATTATGAAAGAAGTATAATCCAAAATCGAACAGGCTCGCCGACATTGGTGCGCCGTCCATCAGCACGTGCGACTCGTCGAGATGCCAGCCGCGCGGCCGCACCACGAGCGTGGCGATTGTCGGTGCGAGACGGTACCGCTTGCCGTCTGGAGAATCGAGCGACAGCGTGCGACGCACTGCTTCCGCGAGATTCGCCTGGCCCTCCACGACATTCGTCCACGTGGGCGACAGCGAATCCTCGAGGTCGGCCATGAAAACGCGGGCGCCAGAATTGAGCGCGTTGATCATCATCTTGCGCTCCACGGGGCCGGTGATCTCGACGCGACGATCGTCGAGATCGCGCGGCGCCGCGGCCACGCGCCATGCGCCGGCGCGCACCGCCGCCGTGTCGCTCAGAAAATCGAGCTGCTCGCCAGCCTGGATGCGCGTCCGTCGCTCGTGACGCCGCTGAAGAAGGTCCGCTCTCGTGCGGCCGAACGTGCGCTGCAGGGACTCAAGAAACTCCATTGCGTCCGGCGCGAGCACGCGCCCCATGCTGGGCGAACTGGCGCCCGAGAGAACTTCCATTGGTCAGTGACTCTCTGGTGAGAACAACGACGTCGACAAATACCGCGCCCCCGAATCCGGCGCAATGCACGCGATCCGCTTTCCCGCTCCCAGCTCCCGCGCCACGGCTATCGCGGCACCAACGATCGCCCCGCTCGACATCCCCACAAACAAGCCCTCCTCTCGTGCGAGGCGTCGCGCCAGCGGGAACGCGTCCTCCTCCCACGCCTTGATCACGCGATCCACCACCGACCGATCGAAATTTGGCGGAATGAAACCAGGGCCCATCCCCTGAAACTTGTGCTGCCCGCGTGCTTCGCCTGACAGTACAGCCGACCGGCCGGGTTCCACCGCCACTACCAGCGTCGCCGGATTCTGCTCCTTGAGAAAGCGACCCACGCCGCTGATCGTTCCGCCCGTTCCCGACCCATAGACGAACGCGTCGATGCGACGGTCCATCTGCTCCCAGAGCTCCGGACCGGTCGTATCGTAGTGAATCTTGGGATTGGCGGGATTAGAGAACTGGTTCGGCATCCACGCCCCCGTGGTGTCCCGAATACGCTCCGCTTCGGCAATCGCGGCGATCATTCGCAATTCGGGATCGGTGAGCACGAGTTCCGCGCCGTACGCTTCGAGCGTGCGCTTGCGCTCCTCGCTCATCGATGACGGCAAGCAGAGGATCAGACGATACCCGCGTGCGGCCGCTACCTGCGCCAGCCCAATGCCCGTGTTGCCCGACGTCGGTTCCACGATTGTGCCGCCCGGCTTGAGCGCGCCACTCCGTTCGCCGTCCAGGATCATGCCGAGTGCGGTGCGATCCTTTATCGATCCACCGGGATTCAAGCCTTCGAGCTTGACCCACACTTCGCCGGCCGTGCCCTCGACGACTCGTGTGAGCCGCACCACCGGCGTGGTTCCAATTGCGCCGTCGATGCGCTCCGCTTGCGCAGCCGACGATCTGGCGGAGGGGTCGCCGGGCTTAATGTTGGCGTTGCTCATACTTCAAACTTGCAACCCGTGCGAAGGCCCTGCGGCGAAACGACGCCTACGGCATCCACGTCGTGAATGACGCCGCCGGCTCCCGCTTCTTCGGTGGGATCTGTTCCGCCGGCTCCCCAACGTTGAGCACCGCTATGATCCGCTCGCCGTCGCGCACGCCTGCCGCCGCGCGCGCAGCGGTGTCTTCCATTACAGCCCCCGTCTTGATCGCCGACCCGAGCCCGAGCTCAACGGCCGTGAGGGCGAGATTCTGAATGCCCATCATCGCCGCCGCGTAATCCTCTTCGCGGATCTCTGGATTCTCGTTCGTCACCACGGCCACCGCGATCATTACCGGCAGCGCCTTGTGCTCGGCGGCCACGTTCTCGCGCATCGTTTGCGCAGCGGCCGGATCCTCGATCTTTTTGGCTTTGCGGTTTCCCAGCGCCAGTCCGAACGCATGTCGCGCTTCCGGCCCGAGCACATAAAAGCGCCACGGCTGCGTAAGCCTGTGATTTGGTCCGAGAATGGCGGCAGCGAGGATCGTCTCGATCTCTTCGCGTGAGACGGCGCGCGCGGTAAATCGCTTGACGGTACGGCGCTGCTGGATGGCATCGGAAGTTCGCATGACGGGAAGCTAGCGTGCCGGCGCGCTTCGTCAGAGGTAGCTAAGCCACCAATCCGTTCGACGCGCCTTGAATGCCGCGTACCACCGACAGAGCGGGTACATGATCAGCACCACGGTAATCCACGCGACGTAGACCATTGGCAACGAGGCCGGCCAGCTCTGCGGTTGCGTTACCGGGAATCGATCGAGCGTGGGCGACTCGAACATCCAGTGGATCTGGCCAAAGCGCACCAACGATGATGCGACCGCCAGCGAATGGAGGACCACCACGTGGAACACATAGTAGAACATCGGCACTCGGCCTACGATTAAGGCAGGGCGGAGCATGGCCGGCGTGCGCGCGTCTACGGCGCGGAGAAAGAGTAGCGCCGGCCCGAGCGTCATCAGCAGAAACAGCAGGGACGGTGGGTACTTGGTCGTATTGATAAAGCTCAGCGCGGTGAACAGTGCGCTATGCTGCGCCCGCCACGGCTGCGGGTCGCCATACACGTTCAACGCGCGCAGCAGCAAAAATGCGCTGGTGAGCGCCAGTCCAACGCGGAGCAGAATCGCGCGCCGCCTCGCGGGGGCGAGCGTGATGACCTGACCAAGCCCGTATCCAACGGCAGTCACACCAATCCATGGGACGAGTGGATATGCGACGAATACCATGTGACTCTGCCCCGCGAACAACACCCCGGGAGAGTGGAGCACGGTCCAGAGCGGCGCGAGGGCGCCGAGCGCTTGGGGGCGAACCCCATCCGTCAGATTGTGCAGTACGATCATGGCGCTGCCCAACCCGGCAACGACGCCAGTCGGCAGAAATACCAGCACGCCGAGCACCATCATCGCCCAACCGAGCGCCCACAGCACCGTGAGCATGGTGAGCTGGTAGTCCACGTTGAACTGCCAGAAGAACCGCATGGCAGTGAACTCGAGAACGATGAGCCAGAGTCCGCGGGTCACGAGAAAGCGCGACAGCTCAGGTGTCGATCGCCGCCGTCGCGCGAGATAGGCGCCCGTTCCCGTGAGCAGGAAGAAGGTTGGCGCGCAGAAGTGAGTGATCCACCGCGTGAAAAAGAGCGACGCGGTGGTCGTGGCAATGTCCGTCGGGTTGACGGCCGCCGAGCCGAAATAGTCGCGAGTATGATCGAGCGCCATCAGGATCATAATGACGCCGCGCAGCAAGTCGACTGAATCGACGCGGCGGCGGCTGGCGGGGGGCTCTGGGGCGTATGTCGTCACGCTCGGAATTGTAGTGCAGCGCGGGGCGACCGATTGTCCGAGTCTCGTCCGCCGAATGCGCCGGGGGATGCGGGGCCCTCGGTCGTTGCGCGGTCAGTCTCATCGCGCCGGGGACGGAATGGTGTTATACTGCCTGTATAATGGAATTATACCGACTGTATAGCGAAATCAGCCGGCACGCGGCGTGACGCCCAGACCTTACGAACCTGGCGAGCGTCTCCGGGCGGTCGATGCGAGTCGCAATCGCATCGTCAGAGCCGCCGCTTCACTCCTCGAGTCGGAGACCACTGAGGCATTTTCGATCGACGCCGTGGCGCAGCGGGCGGGCGTGTCTCGTATGACCGTGTACAATCAGTTCGAGTCCAAGGGCGGCCTGCTCGCCACGCTGTTCGACGCGATTGCCCGCTCTGGAGAGTTTGGGCGAATGGGCGATGTCTTCGATGCCCAAGATCCGATCGTTGCGCTCGACGATTTCGTGGCGTTGTTCGGTCGCTTTTGGACAAGGCGGCGGGTGACGCATCGTCGGCTTCGCGCGGCGGCAATCGTCGAGCAGGACCTGGCAGGGGCGATTGAACGGCATAGCGATCGACGGCGCAGCGGGTTGATGGAGTTGGCGCGGCGGCTGCCCACGTCGTACACGCCGGCGGTACCAGCGGACGAACTGGTGAATGTGCTGTTCGTGTTGTTGTCATTCGACAACTTCGACGCAATTGCCGGGGAGCGGACGCCGGACGGCGTGACCCCGGTGGTGCAGGGGCTGGTGCGGGCGGTGGTGGGGGCTCGACCTCTGTGAGACTCGAGACGGGCAGTTACGGGGACCAGGCTGGTATCGCGACGTCGCTGGGCGTGATCAAGAATTGAGATGGGAGGGTGGGAGCTTTTAGACGTGAGACTTGGTGGTGGGTTGGTCGATCAGCTTGCGGCGGTAGACGTAGAGCATTTTGCGAATCTCGATCGTTTCGGCGGTGAGTTGGCACCATGCATCCGGCGCCAGAAGGCCGTGGTCCCGCGCGACTATGAGATGGTACTCGGTCTCGGTCAACGACTTAATCGCAATGTCGAGGAAGCGCGCGAACTCAGGCTTCGTCGCCGCCCCGCAACCTTCCACGATATTTGCTGCCGCAGAATCGGCCGAGCGTGTGATCTGGGATCTCAGCGACGCGTGCTCGGCTCGCGAAAATGAGCCTGCACTCTCGTGGATGCTGATGGACAACGTGTGAGCGCGCTGCCAGGCCAGGATGGTCTGGAAGTTCAGCATACTCGAGGGTAGCGCGAAACCAGACCCGCTTCGGCACCGCGACGCTTCCCATCAAATCAATCCATTGCGCGTTTCTCAATTCTAGATAACTCCAAACCTGACTTCTCAATTCTTGGTCGCGCCCAGCGACGTCGCGACCCCAACGACGGTATCGGTAGCTGCCGTTCTCGAAGCTCGATCAATGTCGCCTACCCTATAGACGACGCCACAACTTGCGCCGCACCGCCGTCCTCGCCACATTATTTAACCATATGGTCAAACCAAATGGTTAAACCCTCCTCGCCTTCCTCAACCGCCCCTCGCGACAGCGAAACAGAGCGGAAGATCCTCGACGCCGCCCACGTCGTGTTCGTCCGCCGCGGGACCGGTGGCGCTCGGATGCAGGAGATCGCCGACGAAGCCGGCGTCAACAAGGCGCTGCTGCACTACTACTTCCGTAACAAGCAGCGACTCGCCGACGCTGTCTTTCATCGCGTCGCCCTGGGGCTGTTCGGGCGCGTGATCGACGTCGCCGCGTCCGATCTGGAACTCGCGGAGAAAGTCCGCGGCATCATCGCCGTCTATCTCGACCAGATGTCGCGCGCCCCGTACGCCCCCGCCTATCTCATCGGCGAGATGAGCCAGCACCCCGAGCGCGCGCAACAGTTGCTCGACGCCGTCGGCGGGTCGGCGGCCGACTCTTCCAAACCGCAACTCCTCGCCAAGCTCGCCGAACAGATCGACGAGCAGGTGGCGTCCGGGCGGATCAAGCCAATTGCCCCGCAGCAGTTTCTCGCCAACCTCGTATCGCTCTGCATCTTCCCGTTTGCCGCGGCACCCATGCTCACCGCAGTGCTTCGCCTGGGCGAGCCCGGCTTTCGCGCGTTCATCGAGGAGCGAAAGACTTCGCTCCCGGAGTTCTTCCTCAATGCCCTCCGACCATGAGGCGTTTTATTGCCGCCGTGACCGCTGCGCTGTTCAGCGCACAGTCCCTCGTTGCGCAGGACGCCGCCGCGACGCCGTCGCACGATTCGCTTCGCCTCGGCGCGCTGCTTTCCACGGCGCTCCGACTCGATCCACGGCAACGCCAACTGTCTCTCCAGGCGCAGGCGACGGCGTTGCGCCTGGCGAACATCGATGCCGAACGACGACCGTCGTTCGCTGTGGACGGGCAGGCGCAGTACCAGTCGGCCGTCACGTCTGTGTCCTTGCCCATTCCAAATGTCTCAATTCCTTCGCCGGCGCACGACACCTATGACGCACACGTCGGCGCGCAACAATCGATATTCGACCCAACCGTGCCGGCGCGTCGAGCGGCAGAGCGGGCGCTGTTGGCGGAGTCGCAGGCCCAAACCCGCACGACACTGTTCGGCCTGCGACAGGAGATCAACGAGGCGTTTTTCACCGGTGCCACTATCCAGGAGCGAAGTGCGGTAGTGAACGCGGCCATCGTCGATCTGACGGCGCGGCTCCGCGAAACAGTTGCTCGACTCCAGGAAGGCGCGGCCCTCCCCGCCGACACGGCGGCCGTTGCCGCCACAATCCTGCAGCGCGAGCAGGACCGCTTGCAACTGCGCGCCGATCGCGCGGCAGCGCTGGCGCGATTGTCCGATCTGGTTGGTCGCCCGATCACCGATAGTGAAACGCTCATTGTCGGCGACTATTCGGCGGCAATGGCATCGGTGGCCGGTGCCGCCGACACGCTCCGCTCGCGACCCGAATACGAGCAGTTCGCCGCGACACGCCAACGGTTGGAATCGCAGAGCGCAGTCATCGCGGCGCAGGAAAAACCTAAGGTTTCGGCATTTGGCCGCGTCGGATACGGACGTCCCGGGCTCGACATGCTGAGCCGAGACTTTCAGACATACTGGTTGGCTGGCGTCCAGGTGCACTGGGCGCCGTGGAACTGGGGCAGCACTGACCGCGACCGGCAGGTGTCCGAGATTCAGGAACAGATCGTGGCGACCAACGAAGCGGCGTTCACGCGGGCGCTCCGGCGCGGCGTGCAGCAGTCGATCGCCACAGCGGCGCGCCTCGACAGCACGTTGGCGCTTGACGATCGAATCGTCGCACTCCGCATGAGCATCGATCGCGAGACCCGGGCCAAGCTCGCCGAAGGCGTGGTCACAGCGGCGGACTATGTGGACAAGAGCACCGATCTGCTCACGGCGCGGCTGACGCAGATCCAGCACCGGGTCGCGTTGGCCCAGGCCCGTGCAACGTTTCTTTCGACGCTTGGCGTGGAGATTCCATGAAACGCTTCTTTATGGACGCGATGGTTGCCGTCGCCGCGCTGTCGGCGCTGTCCGCCTGTAGTACGACCAAGGAGCCGGACGCCTATGGGAACATCGAGGCCACCGAAGTGGTCGTTGGGTCGCAGGCGAGCGGGCAGCTTACGACATTTACACCAGCGGAAGGAGACGTGATGTCCGCCGGCGCGATAACGGCAGTCGTTGACACGTCTGCGTTGGTGCTGCAGCTCGATCAAATCGCGTCCCAGCGATTGGAGACGGCGTCTCGTGTGGACGAGGGGGCAAAGCAGATCGGCGTACTCGAGACCCAACGAGCCATCGCCCTTCGTAACTTCGAGCGAACCAAGCGATTGTTCGATCAACAGGCGGCCACCGCCCAGCAGTTGGACCAGTCGGAGCTGAGTTATAAAACGCTCATGGCGCAGATCGAGGCCGCTCGGGCGCAGCAGCGCACCGCAAGCCACGCGGTGGCCGCGGTAGACGCTCGGGTCGCACAGGTGCGCGACCAGATTGCCAAGGCGCGGGTGTCCAATCCGATCGCCGGAACGGTGCTCGCGACCTACGTGAAGGCCGGCGAGATCGTGCAACCGGGTCAGGCACTCTACAGGGTGGCCAATCTCGATACGATGGAGCTGCGTGCATATGTCACCGAGCCGCAGCTCGCGCAGGTGAAGCTGGGAAAAACTGTACAGGTGTCGGTCGATGCCGGCGACGCACGCCGCGTCCTGTCCGGCGTAGTGTCGTGGGTTTCGTCGCAGGCCGAATTCACGCCCACACCTATCGAGACACGCGACGAGCGCGCGAATCTCGTCTACGCCATCAAGGTGCGCATCGCAAATCCCGACGGCGCACTCAAAATCGGGATGCCGGCAGACATCCAGTTCTCGAGCGTCGTCGCGTCGAAATGAGCGAGTCGGCTCAGGCGGTCGTCGTGAAGGAGCTCACGAAGAGCTACGACGGTGTCGTGGCACTCGACGCCGTGTCGTTCAACGTAGCCTCCGGCGAGCTATTCGGGTTCATCGGGCCGGACGGCGCCGGCAAGACGACGCTATTCCGTATGCTCGTCACACTACTTCTGCCGAACGGCGGCTCTGCCACGGTGCTCGGTGACGACGTAGTGCGCGACCTTTGGAAGTTGCGACGTCGGTTGGGATACATGCCCGGTCGCTTCTCGCTGTATCCGGATCTCAGCGTTGAGGAGAACCTCAACTTTTTCGCGTCAGTGTTCGGCACCACGATCACGGCGGAGTACGATCGCATCGCGCCGATATACAGCCAGATCGAGCCGTTCAAGACGCGGCGCGCCGACGCGCTGTCCGGCGGCATGAAGCAGAAGCTGGCGCTCTGCTGCGCGCTCGTGCACAAGCCGGAGATTCTTTTTCTCGACGAACCCACGACTGGTGTGGACGCGGTGTCGCGGCGCGAGTTCTGGGATCTGCTGTCGAGCATCAAGGGGCCAGAGCTCACGATCGTCGTGTCAACGCCGTACATGGACGAGGCCGATCGCTGCGATCGAGTGGCGCTCATCCAGGGCGGCCGCATTCTCGCCATCGATACGCCGCAGGCGCTGACTTCGTCGTTTGACCGACCGCTGTTTGCCGTCGCCGCGTCGAATCGCTACAAGACGCTGCAACTAGTGCGCAACTTTCCGCACGTGTTGGCAGCCTATCCCTTTGGCGCAACGCTGCACGTCACCGACGCGCGGGCCGGTATGCTTCCAGAGCAAACTGTTCGCGAGCTCACAGCATACCTGCATGACGGCGGATTGCCTGACGTGCACGTCGAACTGACGCCGCCCACCATCGAAGATCTGTTCATTTCACGAATGGGATCGCCTGACGGTGAGGCGGCGGCGTGACCGACGTGGCGATTGACGCCCGCGAGCTGACACGAACATTCGATACGTTCACCGCGGTGGATCACATCACCTTCGACGTCCACGCCGGCGAGGTGTTTGGATTCCTTGGTGCCAACGGCGCCGGCAAGACGACAGCGATCCGCATGCTCACCGGGTTGCTGCGCCCGAGCGGCGGCTCGGCGACAGTAGCCGGGTTCGACGTGGCAACTGAAAGCGAATCGATCAAGCAGGTGATCGGCTACATGAGCCAGCGCTTCTCGCTATACGACGACCTCACGGTACGCGAGAACATCGAGCTTTATGCCGGCATCTACGGAATTCCGCGCGCCGAGCTGCGTGATCGCATTGCGCGCATGCTATCGCAGCTGGGTCTCGAGAAGTCGGCCAGCGACCTGGTGCGGTCCGTGCCACTAGGCTGGAAGCAGAAGCTCGCATTTTCCGTTGCGCTGCTCCACGACCCAAAGGTTGTGTTTCTCGACGAGCCCACGAGTGGTGTTGACCCGATCACGCGACGCCAGTTCTGGGAAATGATCTATGAGGCGGCGCATCAGGGCACCACCGTGCTCGTGACCACGCACTACATGGACGAGGCGGAGTACTGCGATCGCATCTCGATCATGGTCGCCGGCAAGATCGAAGCGTTGGGCACCCCGGCAGAGTTGAAGCGAAACGCCGGCGTCTCGTCGGTTGACGATCTGTTCGTCAAGCTCGCGCGGTCGGCATGAACGCGCTGCTTGGATTGCTACGCAAGGAGACGCTTCACATCCTTCGCGATCGGCGCACGCTGGCCGTGCTCATTCTGTTGCCGATCGTCCAGGTGGTGTTGTTCGGCTACACGATTCGCACCGATGTGAAGGACGTTCGGTTGGCGATCGTCGATCCCACGCCGGACGCTACCACGCTGGGGATTCGCGCCCGCTTTTCCGCCACCGGCACATTCAGAACCGTCGCGGTGCTACACAGCGCGTCGCAGCTCGAACGGCTTTTTCAGCGCGACACGGCACAGGTGGCAATTGTCTTTGGACCACAATTCGGCGAGACGCTTGCACGCGGCGACGCGGCGCAAGTCCTCGTGATCACGGACGCCACCGAACCGAACTCTGGAACGGGCCGTCAGAACTATGTCAACGCCGTGGTGCAGGAATACGCAGCGCAGCTCGCGCCTCGGCGCGGCGACATTCGCATCGAAACGCGCGTTCGGTCGAGGTTCAATCCAACGCGGCAGAGCTCCAACCTGTTCGTGCCCGGCCTCATGGCCATGGTGCTGACCATCGTGTCCGCGCTCATGACGGCGCTGTCGCTGACGCGAGAGAAGGAAACTGGAACGATGGAGGCGCTGCTAGCGTCGCCGTTGCGCCCGTGGCAGATCATCATTGGCAAGGTAGCTCCGTATGTCGTGATCGGATTTCTCAGCGTCATTGCGGTGCTGGTCGAAGCGCGGTTGATCTTTCACGTTCCTATGCGAGGCAGCCTCACGCTCCTACTGTTCGAAGGGTTGCTGTTCATTCTCGTGTCGCTCTCGCTCGGCATTCTTATCTCGGCGCGCACGTCGTCGCAGCGCGTCGCGATGATGGCGGCGATGCTCGCCACCATGCTGCCCACGCTGATGCTTTCCGGCTTCGTTTTTCCAATCGAGAGCATGCCGCGCGCGCTCCAGCTGGTGAGCTATATCATTCCGGCGCGGTGGTTCGTTCAGGTTACCCGTGGCATCATGCTCAAAGGCACGGGTTTGGCATTTCTGTGGCCGGAAACGCTGATACTCGGCCTGATGGCGGTCGTATTGCTTGTGGCAAGCGCACGATCCTTTCGCATTCGGCTCGACTGATGGCCCGCCTGTTACGCGGCTTCTCCATGCGGCGCGCGCTGGCCCTCGCCCACGCCGAGGTCCTCCATGTGGTGCGCGACCGTGCGACGCTCGTTCAGTTGATCGTCGTGCCGATCGTGCAGCTGCTGGTGCTCGCCAACGCGGCCACGTTCGCCATTCACAGCTCGCCGATCTATGTCGTGGACATGGACCGGAGCACCGCGTCGCGCGCTGTCACAAACCGGCTCCAGGCGTCGGACTATTTTCGGCTGGTTGGCTACTCGTCGTCGCCCGGCGCGGCGAACGAGGCGATGCTGCGTGGCGACGTATCACTCACGCTCACCATTCCCCACGACTTCGAGACGCAGCTCGTTCGCACTCACACGTCCGTTGTGCATCTCGACGTGAACACTGAGAAGGGCTCGGCGGCGAACATAGTCCAGTCATACGCGGTGCAAATTCTCAACGCGTATGCCGCGGAGCTCGGCGCCGAGATCATGCCGCGGGAGTCGAGGACCGGCCGGATCGTGACGGTGGCGCGCGACTGGTACAACCCCACGCTCAACTATAAGCACTACATGGTGCCGGGAATTCTCGTCGCACTGGTGACGATCGTCGGCACGCTCATCACGGCACAGAACATCGCGCGCGAAAAGGAGATGGGTACGCTCGAGCAGCTCAACGTCACACCGATCACAAAAGCAGAATTCATCGCCGCCAAGCTGATGCCGTTCTGGGTACTGGGGCTCGTTGACCTGGCCGCGGGCTTGCTCGTGGGCTACTTCGTGTTTGGCGTGCCCATGCACGGTGACCCTTTTCTATTGTTCTTCGCCGCTGGCGTGTATCTCGTGGTGGCGCTGGCAATTGGCCTTTGGATCTCGACAATCGTCGAGACGCAACAGCAAGCGATGTTCGTGACGTTTTTCCTGCTGATGATCTATCTGTTGATGAGCGGATTGTTCACGCCAATCGACAGCATGCCGCATTGGGTCCAGTTGGCGTCGGAACTGAATCCCGTTCGGCATTTCGTCACGATCGCACGAGCGATTATCGTGAAAGGCGCTGGCTTGCGCGAGATCGCTCGGCCGTTGGGGATTCTGGCGGTGTACGGTGTGGTGGTGCTGACGCTGGCGATCAGGCAGTACGACAAACGATCGGCGTGAGGGTGAGATGTTGGGCAGGCTGCGATTGGCGCGCGCCGTTGGGGTCGCGACGTCGCCGGTCGTGATCAGGAATTGTGACGGGAGTCGAGAGTTGTTAGAACCGAGATAAGTAAAACCGCCATCATGCACGGAGGCGCTCCTGCTACGGCTCGGCCTTCGTCGAACGTAGGCTCGATTCTAGAACCTCTTGACTCCCTTCTCTATTCTTGATCCCGACTTGCGACGTCGAGATCCCAGCGATGCTCTCTTCGCTGCCCTTCTCGAATCTCGAGCTCACAGCGAATCTCGAGCTCGCAGCTACGACACGACCGCAGGCGATGTTCGCCTGCGGTCGTGTACGAACAACTCAAACGTCGCCGTCGATCAACTCACCGCGACTTAGCCGCCAGGTCCCTGACCGCCGCGCCCAGCCACTGCACGCGTTGCGGATCGCTCGAACCGTTCTGGTAGCCGCCCACCTGCCCGGCAAGCCTGGTCAACAGCCCCGCGCGCACGCCCCCGGAAACCGCCTCCGCCGTGCTCAACGCGTCGCGAACTGCGGAAACCTGCTCGGCCGACAATCCCTTCCAGCGCTCGAGCTGGTCGGTGTAGGCGCGGGCAAGTGCGAACGTCGCCGGCCACACGAACTTCTGCTGGTCCTGGACGTTGAGGAAATCCGCATGCACCGATTTTGCGGCGTCGATCTCGTTCTGTGAGATCGCCGCGCTCGGCGTGAGCTCGAACACGTCCAGACCGCGCTGCATTTCGGAACCCACGATCTGGCCGTTGTACCAGTACGCCGACCAGTAGCCACCGCCCTTGAGGCGTGTGCCGTCGTTCGGACCGCGGTCAAAGAATCCGATTTCGTGCGGATGCGACGGATCGGTCCATTCGAACATCGACATGCCGCCCTGATACCAGGCCTGCACCATGATGGTGCGGCCCGGAATGGGAATTAGCGAGCCGTTGTGCGCCACGCAATTCTCGAACGACGTCTGCGCTGCCGGCATCTTGTAGTAGCTGCGGAACACCATCTCGCCGTTCACGATCGAGAAGATCGCGTCGGCGCCCCAGTTCTTTGGATCTTCGGCGCGGCAGTACGCGGCGCCGCCGCCGCCCCACTCGTCGGAAAAGAGAATTCCCGTTCCGTCGTTGGTAAACGTGGCCGAATGCCAGAAGGAGAAGTTGGAATCGGCGACCGCAGCCATACGCTTGGGATGCGCCTTGTCCTTGATGTCGAGCAGCAAGCCCATTCCGGCACACGCTCCGCCGGCCATTCCAACGTCTGGGTACACGGTGATGTCATGGCACTGCGTCAGCATGCCACGACCGGTGTTCGTCGGCGCTCCAGCAGCCGCGCCGGCGCCACCGCGGCCGGCGGCAGCGCTGGCGCGTGCGACGCGTTGCGCTTCGGCCGCTGCGCGTGCAACGGCGTTAGTGTCGGCCGGCGAGATGCCATGGCTCTGGGGCGACGCCAGGCCGCCAGCCGCGCCAGTGCGCGCGTCCGCAAAGATTCGCGGCGAGCTCACGATGTGCGCCTGCTCCGGATGTGCAAGCGGCACCTGGATCACTTCAATACGGAATAGTGCCGTGTTCGGGCTATCGCCGTCGGCCACACAACCCGCGAGTTCTTCGGCCGGACGAACGGGTGACGTGCCGGAGATGTAGATGTAGATGTTGTTCGGGTCGTTCGGGTCGTTCACCACCGTGTGGGTGTGCGACCCACGGCAGGTCTGAACATTGGCCAGGTACTTGGGATGATCGATGTCCGTGATGTCAAAGATGCGCACGCCGCGAATGCGCTCCTTGCTCACCGGTTCAGTCGGCGCGCTGGCGCCGCAATCGAGTCGCGCGGTGGGCGCTTCGGCGGACACGAACAGCAAATTCCTATAGACCGACACGTCACTCTGCGATGCCGGACAAAGCGTGGCGTCACGCAGGCGCGGCGCCGCGGGATTCGAGATGTCCCAAATCTGGAAGCCGTTGTAGTTGCCCTGAATGACGTTGGTGCCGCTGAACGCGATGTCCGAGTTGGTGACCCCGGCAAAGTGTTCTGGTGGTGGCGTGTGCGAAATCTTTCTGAGATTCCAGATCGCTTCGCCGGCGTCTTCCATACCCGCCTTGAGGCCAATGCGCGGATCGGGCGACGGCGCCATGACGAGCGGCGCCGACATGTCGGGGCCTGGCATGGATGCGGCTTGCATCGATGTTGACGACGTGGACGACGTCGATGCGCACGCGGCAACGGCCAGTGCGGTGAGTCCGAACGCGCCGGTGCGAAGCGCGCGCGTGAGCGGTCGCGAGACCACTCCGCCGGTGGGTGGCAGATGTGTCATGGACATGGGCGGTGAATTGGACGGAAGGGTGGAGACCACGAGGACTGGGAAGGTCCGTTTATACACGCCCGCCCGGCGGCGGCGGGAGCGCATCGAGCATCTGCTGCATGCGGTCGATCTCAGTGGTCTGATCGGCCTGCACGTCATTAGAAAACTTGAATACAAACTCGTCTTGAGCCGCGCCCGGCGAGTTGTTGAGCGTTTGCACCATCGAGATCGCACCGTGGTGGTGCTGCATCATGAAGGTGAGAAAGAGGCGGTCGAATTCCACGCCGCGGGCGGCGTCGAGCTGCGCCATCTGCTGCTCGGTCAGCATCCCAGGCATCATCATGAAGCCATCCATGCCAGCCATCTTCATGCCCCGCGGGTCCGGCTCCGGCACAGGCTGATTGCGGTCGCGGAGCCAAGACGACATCAGGCCAATTTCTGTCGTCTGCGCCAAGGCGATACGCGACGCAAAAATCTGCAGAGACTTGCTCGCGCCGTGAGTGGGAGCCCAGCCGGCCATTTTCACGGCCTGCGAGTGATGTCCGATCATCCCCGACATGAACTCGATGTCGGCGGCGGTGTAGGGACGCCGGACGCTGTCGCGCCGAGCCTCTTCCACGCCGGTCATCGGTGCCTGCGCCGCAGCCTTCGCGCGCGGAACCGCGATCAAGGTCACGGCCAGCGCGCCGGCGAGTCCCGTTCTGAGAAGTAGTCTGGTTGCCATAGTGGGGTTTGGCCTCCGGTCAACGCGGACGTGGGTGTCGAACGTATGGCCAGCGCACAATTAGCGAAAGGGTGCGTCTGTGGCCCGCCGCTGTTTATCCGCCAGTGGTCGCACCTACAGTACACCGGGGATGATCAAAACTCCCAGCGTCCGCTGGCCACTGATGCGGGCCAATAGATCTGTGGACCGCCAAAAAAAGCGCGCGCCGACTGTTCGGCGCGCGCCTTGTGTTGCTATTCGAGCGAGTGGCTAGGGACGGAATCGAACCGCCGACACGCGGATTTTCAGTCCGCTGCTCTACCAACTGAGCTACCTAGCCCGTGCGTTTAAGCCCGTAAAAATACGTGAATTGACGCTGGAGTGTCAATCGGTGGGCACCGATTCTCGCGCCGAGCGCAGCCGCCCAGAAAACACAGCGGGCGTCGGGGTTTCTCCCGGCGCCCGCTGCTTGGATCTTCGGCCACGCCCCTGGGTGGAGCGCGCGACCGGCACCGCCTACGGACGCCGCCTTAGAAGCTGTACCGCAGCGAGATCTGCATTCGGTAGTTGGACGAGGCATTCAAGGCGCTGAATGCCTTGTAGTTCGGATCGAACGTGTACACGCCGATCGCATTCGCGCTGTTTGTCGTTCCGGCCGGCAGCTTATTGCCGGTCTGCTGCAGCACGACCGTCGCGCTGCAGATCTGGCCGCAGGTCGAACCCTGGTTCGAGAACGCCTGCTGGCCCCAATTCTTGTTGAGAAGATTGCCGATGTTCACGATGTCCAATCGCGCCTGAATGTTCTGGAACCGGTACCCGAGGTTCTGGGCGATCGATACGTCGAACTCGTTAACCCACGGATTGCGGCACGCGTTCCGGTCCATGATTTTGCCGCGGGACTGGCTCAGGCAGGAGTTGTCATCGATGAACTGATCGAATGCCTGCGCCTGCGCAATGGCGTTCGCCTGGTTCGCCGCGGTGCCGTTGTAGCCGGTGAACAGGATTTCGTTCGGGTCCGTGGCTTTGTTCGGCACGTAGATCAAATCGTTCTGTGACTGGCCGTCGGCGTTTGCGTCGCCGGAGCCCGTGCCGCTGCTCGTGCCGTACACATAGTCGAACGGTGCGCCGGAGTTGCCGGTGTAGATGAGCGACACATCCGTGTTGGATTTGAAGTGGTACGTGCCCGTTGCGACGATGCGGTGCGGCTGATCGTACTTGGAGACGCCCACCGACTTGTCGAGCAGGTTCCCGCTCACGTCGCGCTGATAGCGGTAGTTCGAACCCGCCGTGCTGCTGGTCGTTGACGTGACGTCGCGCGCTTGCTGGTACGTATAGGCTGCGCTGCCCTCGAAGTTCGTCGTGAAGGACTTCTGAAGTTGGCCGGTCATGCTCCACGTGTAGTCGCCCGACGAGTTGGTCATGTCGAGTACCGTCGTGCGACTGCCGGTATACGTCGCCGTGCCGCCCGTTGCGGTGAGGATGCCGTACAACACGCGCCCGTGCGCATCCGTGCCCTGCGGGCCGGCGAGGGCAAGGTTTTGATAGAACACGTTGTTGCTCGAACGTGTGTACAGACCTTCGATCGTGCCGATGATGCCGTGCATGAAGCGATGATCGTAGCCGAGCGACGCCTTGTAGTACTTGGGGAACTTGAAGTTCGGATCGATGGTGTTGATTGACGAACTCGTGGCGACCGTGGCGCCAGCCTTACCGGCTGCGTCCACGCATTGGGTCGGCGGTGCGGCGATGTTCTGCGCGTTGAAGGCCGGCACAGCGAGCGACTTCGAGCCGGTGGTCGAGCCACTGCAGGTAAGCGCGCCAAAGCCGCTCAACCCGGAGTTGCCGAACGCGTTCGAGAGATACACGAACGGCGGCGGGCCGGTGAAGGCGCCTAGACCGCCACGAAGCTGGTTCGTCTGGTCGCCCGTCACGTCCCAGTTGAATCCAACGCGCGGCGAGATCTGGTTTTTGAACGGCACACTGCTCGTATGACGATTGTACTCGGTGAACACCGAGGCGTTCTCCGGCGGCGCGTCGTCAAAGTGCGGCTTGTCCATTCGGATGCCGGCAGTCACAGAGAAAGCCGGCGTCACCTGCCACAAGTCCTGCGCGTAAAGCGCGAGCATGCTGGCGCGGAACGTCGCCAATCCGTTCGCCGCATCACCCGGAGATGGTGCACTTACCGCGTAGCTCGAAGCGACCCCACTCTGGAGTGCGGCGAGATTGGCAAAGGTCCACGAACCGAGCGAATTCTGGGCAAACAAATTCACTGGGCGATAGAACTGATCCTTCACGCCGACCGTGAATGAATGGGCGCCGAGCGGGATCGTGAGATTGTCGGTGATCTCGAAGGTGCGCTGGTCGAGGGTATTCCCCTGCGACGATGCTTCGGTACCGATCACGAAATTCGCAGTGCTGCTCGTGCTTGACACGTCTGTGCGCGGAATACCGCGAACGGTGATCTGCGGATACCGCACTGGCACCGTGCGGAAGTCAGAGGTCGTCGTGCGGTTGAGCAGCAGCTCGTTGTACACGCTCGACGGCAGGTTCGTCAGAAATTCGGCGACAATTGAGTTGGTCTTGCTGCTGAAGTCGTAGGAATTCGACGTGAGGTTGAAGTTCGGATTGCTCGACGTCGGCTGGCCACGGCTGAACGTCGTATTGTTGGCTGTCGCGTAATTGTCACGCAAGACGAGGCGCGTGTTGAGCGGGAGGTACGCGTCGATACGCGCGAAGACGTTGGTATTCGGGTTCTGCTTTTGAACCTGAGCGCCAGAACCTACGTCCGACAGGCCGTAATTCCGCATGATCGAGGAGAGCTGATCGATGGACGCCTGTGACACTTCGACATCCGACGAACCGATGAACGGGCCGGTCGCCGGGGTCTGCAAGCGCTGGAACTCGCCACTCGCAAAGAAGAACAGCTTGTTCTTGAGGATCGGACCGCCGAGTGAGCCGCCGTACTGCTGCTGCGAATAGTCGGCGAGATAGGGCTGCTTGCGCGTCAGCGACTGGTTGCGGGTGTAACCAAAGAACGCGCCATGGAAGTCGTTCGTGCCACTCTGAGTCACCGCGTTGATCAGCAGTCCGCCAAAATTGCCTTGGCGCACATCGAACGGCGACAGCAATACCTGATATTCCTTGACCGCATCGAGCGGGATCGACTTGCCGTTCGCCTGCGAGCCCGGTTGGCCTGTGGTGCCAAGCCCAAACAAGTCGCCCGCCTGCGCGCCGTCGATCTGGATAGCGTTCTGGCGGAGATTGACGCCGCCGCCCGACAGATAGCCGGTCGTCGTGGACACTTGGGGCACCAACTGCACGAAGTCGGCAAAATTGCGGTTGAGCGTCGGAAGCCGGCGGAGCGCCGAATCGGACACCGTGGTGCTCGTACCGGTTTTCGTGGCGTTGATGACCGGGTCCGTATTCGCCGTAATAGTGACGGCCCCGAGCACGGCGACTTGCTTCGAGAGCTTGAAATCCGCTCGTCGCGTCTGGCCAAGGCTGATCGCAATTTGTTCGCGCGTCTGCGGCTGGAAGCCGATGCGACGCAGCGTGACCGTGTAGTTCGGGGCTGGCTCAAGACCGGAAATTAGGTACGAGCCATTTTGGCGCGTCGTCGCGCCAACCGAATAACCAGTCGCCGGGTTGCGCAATTGAACCTGCGCTCCTTCGATCGGCTGTCCGACGTCATCGAGCACCGTGCCGGTTAACGAGCCGGTAGTGACTCCCTGCGCCGTCAAACGCCCGGGAACAGCGACAGCGAACGCTAGTAGCGCCGCGACGCCTAGGAGCAAGCGCGTTTTCAACATAAATTATCGGAGAAGAAGGGTGAGAAAGCGCTCATAAGCTACGCTTTCTCACCCGACATGAGCAAGTGAAAATGCAACCGTGCGGATTAGTGACTGCCCCGTGACACGGCCGACGGACGCGGTGACGTCGGCGTGAAAGGTCCCCGGACGGCGGTCATATCATCCCACTCAACGCTCCAACTTGAACCCCGGAATCACGTCCGGCCGCACCTTAGCGTTGGCCACGATCCACGCCGTTGCGTACATCCACTGCGTCATCTTCTGTAACTTTGGTATGTCGATGCGCGATGGTTCATCGCGCGGCGTGTGATAATCGGGATGCAGTAGTGTGCTGAACATGATCGCCGGAATCCCGGCGCGCGCGTACGGCAAGTGATCGCTGCGGAAATACCAGCCTTCCGGATGCGTGGGGCGGTCCCAGATCGTGTCGAGCTTGAAGTGCGTGAGCTCGGCGTTCGCGCGCAGCGCCGCATCCACCAACGCATTTGAGTTTCGGTGCGGCGGCTGCACACCGAGCAGCGCCGCACTGTCCGGATTGTTGCGGCCAATCATATCACCGTTGAGTACCGCGATAATCTGGGACCGCGGCACCGCCGGATGATTCACGAACCAGCGTGAGCCCAGCAGGCCGCGCTCTTCGGCGCCCTGCCACACGAACAAGATCGGACGCGGCGCCGGATGCTTCACGAACGCGCGCGCCGCGGCCAACACGGCCACGCTCACCGAGGCGTTGTCGTCGGCGCCATTCCAGATCGAGTCGCCGTTCACGACGTAGCGCGTGCCGTCGTGATCCTGATGCGCGCTGAACAACACGTACTCGTTCGCCAGCTTGGGATCGGTGCCGCGCACGACGCCAATGACGTTGCCCGACGGATAGTAGAATGTTTCGGTGAACACGAACGCCTTGAGGTGCGCGCCGGGGGACCGCGCAGCGTCAAGCATGTCATGGCGCACCCAGAAGGTTGGCGCGTTCGCTGGCGCGGCACGGCTCCCGCGCCCGCCACCGGCTGCAGCGCCCGCGCCGGTGTTGGCCGGACGGGCAAACGACCCCGATGGCGCGCCAGCTGAATCGATTCCATATGAGCCGCGCATGGTCACCTGCGCAGCGGCGTCGAACGCGGCATCCTGATCGGGCGTGCCGTTGGACACGAGAATCACCGCGGCTGCGCCGGCGCGTGCCAGAAGAGCAGACCGCTGGCGGACCACCTGCATCGTGGTCGCCTCGAAGTTTCCGCGAATCGTGAAGTCGGCTTGCGGCTGCGTCACCACCGCCGGCAACAGCATCACCGCGGCCTTGCCGCGTACGTCGGTCTGGGAAATGCTCGCCGAGTCAGCGACATATACCACCGGAAGATCGATATCGATCATCGGTGCGTTGAGCACTACCGCGTCTTTCCATAGCGCCAGGCTCTTGCCCGCCAGCGAGATCTGGCTGCCTTCGCCGAGTCGCGAGCGGCGCATTGGCCACCACTGGAAGAACGTGCCGTCGTCGCCCAATGGCTGCAGTCCCGCTTCACGCGCGCGATCGGCAACCCATGAGGTGGCGCGCATCTCGTCCAGCGTGCCGGCCTCACGGCCGCGCATCGCGTCGCTCGCCATGGCAAAGATGTCGCGGCGCAGGTCGGCCTGGGTAATTGCATCGAGGGCCGGCGCTATTGCACCGGCTTTGGGCGACGCCGCCGGTGTCGATCCACTCGACGAGCACGCGGCCGCGCCGACTGCGCTCGCCGCGCCAATGACGGAGAGCGAACGAATGATTCGGCGCATCGCGTCAGCCTGCGGTGTGCGCGCCGGTTCCCGTGCGCATGCCGACGCGCGCCGTGATGACCGATTTGATGCCGCCCCGAATGTTGAAATCACCGACCACCTCCATCCAACGGGGTTTGGTAGCGCTCGAGACGTCGTCGAGAATTCGATTCACGGCGCGCTCGTAAAAAATTCCGTCGTTGCGAAAGCTCCACAGGTAGAGCTTAAGGCTCTTGAGCTCCACGCACACATCGCCTGGCACGTAGACAATGTGCATGGTGGCGAAGTCCGGCGCGCCGCCCGTGAGCGCCAGCAACTCGTCGGCATCACTCTCGATGCCGCCCAAGGGGCAAAGCGCGGTGAATTCCGGGCATTCCATGGCGATCTCGTAGTCGCGGCCCGGGTAGGGATTCGGAAAGGTCTCGAGAAGTTCTGGCTTTGGCATTCGGAAAGAATGCACGGGCCATGCGTTTCGATCAATCGCAGACTCGCGCGAGGCAACCTCAGCGCACAAATCCCATTCAACTCACTCTAGCGACGGCTCGGACCCTGCTTCATATTCAAAATGGGCCGGCGCTATGCGCTGGTCATCGCCGCCGCGAGAACGGCGTGGCGGCATTGCCCCTCCGGCGTAGCCCGGGGGGGCTCTTTTTTATGCCCATGTCATTTGAGCTCGCAGCTCAGGCCTGCCCCTGCAGCCGTCAGCTCGAGACCCGCAGCTCGACGCTTGGTCACGCCGTCCCCGAGCTCGGCATCGGGCCAGTCGGGACCAAGCGTCGAGCCATGAGCTGACGGCTGAAAGCTGCGGGGGCAGGCTCGAGCTGCGAGCTCGTCGCTGTTAAGCGCTGTTAAGCGCTCGTCTGTTCGAGATCGGTGCGGCGCAGCTCGCGATCAGCTATCCCGCAATTTCTTCGACATCTCTTCCAGCGTTTTCCGCTCGTCGCTGGTGAGACTCTCGAGCCCCAACTCGGAAATTTTGTCCAGCACGCGATCGAGCTCGCTTGCTCTGGTTTCCCGGCGCGGTTGCGACTGCGGCGGCGTCATTGACGGGGCGCGCTTTGCGGCGATCGCCTTGCTCTTCGCCACGATATCGTCCACCTCATCCCCGCGCTCGCGTCGTGGAAGATTTCGTGGAATCGCCCGCGGCGGCTCGTCGGCATCTGGCAAATCCGCCACGCGCTGCCGCACCTGCTCCATGCCCGTTGACACCGACATGCGCATGTACGCGTATGCCGCCGCCACTCCGCCCAAATGCGCGATGTAGCCAATGTTGGTGCCGTCGCTCGTTGCGGCAATGCCGATCACGAGATTGATCACGAGCAGCGTGATCACCAGCGTGCGCACGCGCATTGGCATGGTGAACAGCAAATAGATCTCGTCGTCCGGCCACTGCATGACGAACGCCGTCATCACGCCGAACACGGCTGCTGAGGCGCCGACCAGCGTTCCAGTGCGCACGAACAGCATCTCGAACGCCACGCCGCCCAGCGCACAGAGCGCGTAAAACCAGGTGAACTTTCGCGCTCCCCACTCCTGCTCGAGGCGGGGGCCAAACAAATACAGCGCATACATATTCGCAACCAGATGCCAGGTCGTGACGTGCGCGAACATGTACGTGGCCGCCGCCCACCAGCGTCCCGGCAACGTGGAAAAATCGAACGCCAGCGAGCTCGAGAGCTGCCGGTTGAACGTCCACTGCAGAAACGCCACCGCGACACTGATCGCGATAAGCGCCTGGACCGCTGGGGTGATCTTGGGTTTTTCTTGCTCGAAAGTGGCCGGAAACGACATAGGTCCTGCGGGAACGATGAAAGGGGCTGCTATGTAATGACACGACTGAGAGACACGAGTTCCCGTCACCGCGAACCCGAAATCGGCCTATTCGACCGAACAACAAATTTCAGCGCATTCCTGTTGGTGGCGGGAGCTTGAGCGCGAGCCGGACATCGGCGTGGAGCGCTACTGCCTGCTCGAATAACGTCGTCCACCGCCGGTCGCGGTCAACGGGTGTTCCCACACCAGGATGTACGACCACCGATGTCTCGGCGCTTGCAGCGTGCGCGCGCTCCACGATTCGCAACAACTGCGCGTCCGTGGTCCGCTCATCCATGCACACGGTGAGCGCGTGCTGAAAGTTGGAAGCTGCGGCGATCTGGATCGATGCAAACGCCCGCTCGTGCTGCGCTTCCACCGTTGCCCCCTCGAGCGTGACCTGGACGAGCGACACGATTCCTTCGAGCTTCGCAATTTCCTCCGGACGCTGACCGTCGCAGTCGAGCATGACAGGCAAGGCAGACGCGGCTTTCTCGAACGCCGCCTTGAGGTACTCCACGTTCGATAGTGGATCTCGCCCGGCAACACTGATCGAGTGATACGCCGAGCGCGCCGTGCTTCGGCGGAGCTCGTTCGCCAGCGCGTCCGCCGTGTACATCGTGGCGGTTTCCGCCTCGGCCGCAAACCGGATGAAGAGCTGGCGACGACCAGCCCACACACCCTGCGCCTGCAATCCGGCCGGAACTCCTGCGAGCGCCGCCGTGGGAACCACCACCATGGCCATCAGTTCTCTCCGCGCGTCTCGACCGCAAGTTGAACAATGCGGTCGCACAGCTCGGGAAAGGTGATCCCCGCTGCCGCTGCCGCCTGCGGAATGAGACTCGTTTGCGTCATGCCCGGAAGTGTGTTCGCCTCCAGGCAGTAAAACGTCCCGTCGTGTGCCATTCGAAAATCAATGCGCGCGCACCCGCCCAGCTTGAGCGCGCGAAAGGCTCGCCGCGCTTCGTCCTGCACGCGTGTCGCCTCAGCGTCGGTGAGCTTGGCGGGAAACACTTCCTCCGCCATGCCCGGGGTGTACTTGCACTCGTAGTCGTAAATCTCGTGCTTGGGAATGATTTCGCCAACGGGGAGGGCGATGTCGCCGAGAATTCCCACCGTGAACTCGCGGCCGGCAATGAACTGCTCGATCATCACCTCGTCGTCATGCAGGAAGGCTTCGTCGATCGCCGGCTGCAATTCGGCGGGCAGCTTCACAATGGAAAGGCCCACCGTGGAACCCTGCTTTGACGGCTTCACAATTACCGGAAAGCCAAGCGCTGCATCGACTTGTTCCACGGTGGCCGGCGCCATGAGCCAATCGGCGGTGGCCACGCCGGCCTGGCGGAGAAGCAGTTTTGTGATGTCTTTGTCCATGGCCACGGCGCTGGCCAGGTGCCCGCTGCCCGTATACGGCACCCCAGTGAGATCGAGAAGCGCCTGAATGGTGCCGTCTTCGCCGGAGCCGCCATGGAGGCCGAGGAAGACCGCATCGGTGTCGCCCTTTCGCGGCAACGTGCTGATGAGGCGGCCCAGCGCTTCGCGCGCCATTTGCTGGAGCGCCGCATTGGACGGCGGCGCCGTATGCACCACCGTTCCGCTCGCGAGCGCCTGCTCGTCGGTATCACTGAGCGGGCCGCGCGCTGGATCTACGGTGATCACTACGTGCCCGCGCGAGCGCAATGCTTCGGCCACGCGAATGCCCGACGCAAGCGACACGTCGCGCTCCGACGAGGTTCCGCCCATCAACACCGTGACTCTCACGTTTACCGCGCCATTAGATAATTCAACATGTCCGACCGGGTGACGATGCCCTTCACCGTTCCGTCCGAACGAACGAGAACCGCCGGGTTCGACTTCGACAGCAGTTTGGCCACCGCATCCACCGGTTGCGACAGATCGATCATTGGAAACGGCGCGTCCATCACCTGTCCCACCGTTGCCTCGAGCACTTTGGTGTCCTCGAGACTTTTGCCGGACAACGACCAATCCGACACCGACCCCACACAATTCGCGCCATCCATCACCGGCAGCTGCGACACGTTGTGTAGCGACATCAACCGCAGCGCTTGCCGCACCGTTTGCCCTGGCGTCACGCTGACGATGCCCGGCGTGTCGCCATGCGACTCAGCCTTGGCATCGAACACCATGGACAACGTGGTGCGATCGGCGTCGAGCAGCTGGTTTTCCCGCATCCACTCGTCGTTGTAGAGCTTGGACAGATACCGCTCACCGGTGTCCGGTAGCGGCGCCACCACGAGCGCGTTGGGATCGTCCACCCTGCGCGCAACGTGCAGCGCCACGTGCACGATCAATCCACTCGAGCCCCCCACGAACAAGCCCTCTTCGCGCGTGAGCCGGCGCGACATGGCGAATGATTCCTTGTCGTTCACCGTCATGAAGTCGTCGATCAAGCTCATGTCGAGCGTGTCGGGGATCTTGTCCTGGCCAATACCTTCGATCTTGTACGGCACGCCTTCCGAGTGACTCTCTCCCTTGGTGCGCCACATCTCGGCGAGAATCGAGCCGACCGGATCGCCGGCGATGATCTGAATCTTGGGATTCTTTTCCTTGAGGTAGCGGCCCACGCCGGTAATCGTGCCGCCCGTGCCTGCCGCGTACACGAAGTGTGTAACGCGCCCCTCCGTTTGCTCCCAGATCTCCGGACCCGTGGTGTCGTAGTGCGCCTGCGGATTGGCTTCGTTGTAGAACTGGTTCGCGAGAATGGCGTTGGGCGTGTCGTGCGCAATGCGTTTGGCCATCATCACGTAGCTGTCCGGATGATCTGGCGGCACGGCGGTAGGTGTGATGATGACTTCCGCGCCGAACGCCTTGAGCAGCCGCACTTTTTCCTGCGACATCTTGTCCGGCATCGTGAAGATGCACTTGTACCCTTTGAACGCCGCGGCAATGGCTAGCCCAATCCCGGTGTTGCCGCTCGTGCCTTCGACGATCGTGCCACCCGGCTTGAGCAAGCCTTCGCGCTCGGCGCGCTCAATGATCGGGCCGCCGATGCGGTCCTTGATCGAGCCGCCGGGGTTGAACATCTCGGCTTTGGCGTAGACGGGCGTGCGAATGCCGCGCGTCACCTTGTTGAGCCGAATGAGCGGCGTCCAGCCAATGAGCTCGCGCACGTCGTCGTACGGCTTGCGATTGCGCTCGTGACCCGCGATGCCGGCGGTGCCGGCGGTACCAGCGTTACCAGTCGTCATGAGAGAACTATGATGGCCATGCCGCGCGCGGTCAGACGGGGTGTGAGCCGCGCCCCACGGGTTGGAGGGTAAAGTGACCCGGGAGCGGGGGTGGCGCGGGGGGGGGGGAGAACACCGGGAAAAAAAACGAAAACGGAATCGCCTCGCCATGCAACTTGGCGGGCACAAAGCGCAGCTCGCGCGCTCCTTTGACGGCGGCCGTGTCGAACGCCGCAAAGGCGCTAGGCTCGTCAACGCGTGTCGAGTCCGGCAGCACGCGTCCGTCGCGGTCGATAAACAGCTTCAGCGTAACATTGCCCTGCGCCTTGCGCGCGTACAGCTCGGCCGGATACCTGAACGGGAGCTCGGCGTTAAGCAGGGCTGGCATCTCGTCGGGTCGCGGCCCGGAATCCTGGGGCGGCGGCATGCGTGGCGGCGCGTCGGTCCGCGAGCACCCGGCAGTGATCAATGCAGCAAGCGCCAGGAGAAAGTGCGAGCGGACCATGACACAATGTAAGGCGAACCGAAGGCGTCTGTCACGCCTTCGCGTCCCTCACCAGCCCCGCCAGCACGCTGAGCGCCTCGAGCGGCGTCATGGCGTTGGGGTCCAGCGCGGCCAGCCGCGCAACCACGGGGTGCGCGGCCGATCCGAACAGCCCCAACTGATCGCTCGGCACGCGGGCCGGAGTGCGACGCCCCGCTGCCGCTGGAACACCAAGCTTCTCCCCGCGCACCAGCTGCTCTCCTTCGAGCAACGCAAGAATCTCTCGGGCGCGTGAAATGACTGGGGCAGGCAGCCCCGCCAGCCGCCCAACTTCAATACCGTACGATCGATCCGCGCGGCCCGGCTGAAGCCGGTGCAAAAACAGGATCTGATCACCGGCCTCACGCACGGCCACGTTATAGTTACGAAGTGATACTAATTCGTCCGACAATTGCGTGAGCTCGTGGTAATGCGTGGCGAACACCGTTTTGCAGCCCACCTGTTCGTGCAGATGCTCGGTGACCGCCCAGGCGATCGACACGCCGTCGTACGTAGCCGTGCCGCGCCCGATCTCGTCGAGCAACACGAGACTGCGCGACGTCGCCGTGTGCAGGATCGCGCTGGTCTCGCTCATCTCCACCATGAATGTCGATTGGCCGCGTACGAGATTGTCGCTCGCCCCAACGCGCGTGAAGATGCGGTCCACAACGCCAATGCGCGCCGCGCTTGCCGGCACGAAGCTGCCCATTTGCGCCATTAGCACGATCAACCCAATCTGCCGCAGCACGGTAGACTTGCCCGCCATGTTCGGACCGGTGAGAATGATCATCCGCGCATCTTCGGGCAGCATCAAATCGTTCGGAATGAACTTGTCGCGCGGCATCATCCGCTCCACCACCGGGTGACGTCCGGCGGTGATTTCCAACGCGAAATCTTCGCTCATTATCGGCCGCACGTACCCTTCGCGCGCCGCGACGTCCGCCAGTGTGCTCAACACATCGAGCTCGGCGATCACCCGCGCGATGCGTTGCAGTCGCGCAATCTCTTGCCCGGCCGCCGCGCGCACGATCTCGAACAGTTCGCGTTCGCGCGTTTCAATACGTTCCGCGGCGGTCAGCACGCGCTCTTCGTACTCCTTGAGCGCCGGTGTCACGAATCGCTCGCCGGACGTGATCGTCTGGCGGCGCTGGAAGTCCGGCGGCACCGCGTGCAAGTGCGAGTTCGTGACCTCGATGTAGTAGCCGAACACCTTATTGAAGCCGATCTTGAGCGACGCAATGCCGGTGCGCGCACGCTCTTCTGCCTGAATGCGAGCGATGGCGTCCTTGCCGCCGTCGCGCAACTCGCGCAGCGCATCGAGATCGGGATCGACGCCGAGAGCAATCGTCGCGTCGTCGCCCACCGCGATCGGCGGACGCTCGACCAGCGTCGAGCAGAGTTGCGCTGCCAGCGTGGCGGCGTCATCCCAATCCGCTGCGATCACGGCCAGCCGTCCCTGGGCCGCCGCACGGTGCAATGCTTCTTTCACCACCGGCAATTCGCACAACGAATCACCCAACGCGCGCAACTCGCGCGGCGTGCTGCGACCAGCGGCTGCTTTCGCCGCCAAACGTTCCACGTCGCGCACGTCGTCGATTGCGTTGCGCATCGCATCGCGCGAGACCACGTCGGCGGCGAGCGTGGCCACCGCATCAAGGCGTGCGTCAACGGTCTCCCGCTTCGTGAGCGGGGCGAGAATCCAGTGGCGCAACAACCGCGCGCCCATTGGCGTGCCGGTACGATCTAGTACCGACAGCAGCGTGCCTTCCACGCCGCCGCCGCGCAACGACTCCACTAGTTCGAGATTCCGACGCGTCATCTCGTCAAGCGGCATCACACCGCCAGGACGTTCGATCATCGGGCGCGCCAACTGCGGAAGTCCGGCGGGCTGCAACTCGCGCAAATACCGCAGTAGCGCGCCAGCCGCGCCCACGGTGAGCGCGTCATTCGCATCGATGCCCAATCCCTCGAGCGAGAGCACCCCGTACTGCCGCGCGAGATCTTCGCGCGCCAACGGCTCATCGAACTCCCAGCTTTCGCGCTCGGTGACGAGTGCGTCGCTGCGCGATGCGGGCAGCGACGCCTGGGATCCGGCCGGCAACAGGATCTCGCGCGGCGATAACCGTGCGAGCAGCGGATCGAGCTCGGCCATTGTTGAAAGCACAAGGCGAATCTCGCCAGTGGAGACGTCCGCCGCTGCTACGCCAACGAGCTCGTCACCCGCGGGGTTGCGGCCTCCGGCGCCAGCATTCACGGCGCAGATGAAGTTGTTGCGCGCGCCGTCCAACAGGTCGTCGGAAAAAGCAGCGCCCGGTGTGACGGTCTCCACCACCTCACGACGGACGACGCCCTTTGCCGTCTTTGGGTCTTCCACCTGTTCGCAGATCGCCACTCGAAAGCCGCGCTGCACCAAGCGCCGGATGTAGTCGCCCGCCGCCTTTACCGGCACGCCGGCGAGCGGAACTTGAGCCGCTCCGCCGTTGTTCCGTGACGTCAACGTCAGACCGAGCACGCGCGATGCGGTTTCGGCATCGTCGTAAAACATTTCGTAAAACTCGCCCATGCGAAAGAACAGAATGGCGTTCTGATGCCGCCCCTTGATCTCCCGGTACTGCAGCATGAGCGGTGTCTGCGGCACAGCGGTCACTTGTCGTCGGTGCCCACAGCTGTAACGAACGCGTCGATCTTTCTCGTCTTGAGTTGCTTGGCCGCGGCCGTCGCGGCGGCACGCGTGGGGTAATGGCCAATGCGCACGCGGAACAGTTTCGTCGTGCCCACCACGCGCGTGTCGAGTCCGCGCTTCTTGAGTTTCAGCGCCAGCGCCTCGGCCTCGGCGCGCTTCGAATACGCCGCTACCTGCAGCGTGAACTCGCCCTTGGCTGCTGTGCTGGACCGCTCCACCGAGTCCTTCGACGGCTTGCTGGCTTTTGCGCCACTCCGCGGCGCGGCGGCGCGCGCCACCGCTGTCGGTTTCGGCGTCGGTTTCGGCGTCGGTTTCGGCGCGTTCGTCGTGTCCACACCGGCGCAGCGCGGCGAGTAGTACTGAAGCTGGTTGCGAAGCTCCACGGCGTCCGACGGCACGGCAGTTAGCGCACGCGTCAGCGCAATGCACGCGTGTCGCGCGTCATTCTGCTCGAATGACACTCGCACAAGTAGCAAACCGGCGCGGCCCTGCTCGGGGCTCGACGGATTCTCGAGGAGGAAACGTTCGAGATGTGAAGCCGCCGCGGGCCGCTCTCCGCGCGCTGCTTCGAGCTGGCCCAGCTGGAGGAGGGCGTCGCTGCTACGCGGCGCCAACGGATATTCAATGACGATTTTACGAAGGTCCCGCTCCGCGTCGCTGATCGATGTGGACAGCGAGGCGCGCCAGTACAGCGCGTCGGCGTAGGCGGGCGTATCCGGATCAGCCGCCGCTACCATCGAGTCCACGAGCACGCGACCCGCCGCCCCGTTGCCGTTGACGACGAGCTGCTTGGCGCGGGCGTAAACGGAGTCAGGCGTCGCGACACGGCGCGTCGAACGCGTCTGCCCCTGGACGGATTGCGTGGCACCAGCGACACAGGCGACGAACAACGCCGCCGGCATGTAGAGCGAATGGAACGAGCGGATTGAAAAGCGCGGCATCGGGTTCGATTCAGTCAGGCCGCGCGGCGGCGCGATGCCGGTCCGCACAGCGCAAGAACGAGAGTAGCGAGAAGTTGTTCGTCGGACGAGATACGTGTGTCTTTGAGAGAGGCGTCGGCGGTGAGTAGGGCGTCCAGTGCGTCATCGATCGCATCGGCCGTCCAAATATCTGACGCACGAGCGCACGTTGCGACAAACTCGCCCCACGACCGGCCGGTGTACACCGAACCGGATTCCTTCAGCAGGTTGAACAGATCTCCGTTCAACTTGGACGGATGCGTTCCGCGCTCTCGCGCCGCCTGGGCCCATCCCAACGCAAGCGTCTGCGCGGTAAGCGCCATGACGGTTGTAACGGCGCTCGCCTTGGGTTGTTGCAGCACCACGCCCAGCATCTCGAGCGCACTCGTCGAGTCGCGACGAGCAATGGCGTCGAGAAAATCACCCATCGTTTCGCCAGGACGTACGCCCACGACCGCGGACACCGCCGCCTCGTTGATCGGCGCGCCGCCGGTGTAGCTCGCGAGCTTGTCCAACTCCACGCGAAGTTGGCCGAGGTCCGTGCCCGCCGCTTCCTGCAGTAGCGTCACGGCGCCCGGTGTGATGGTGAGCGCCAGATCGTGCTCCACATAGTAGGCAATCCACTTCGGAATGCGGTTGCCTGTGAGCGGCTCGAACTCCACGGCGGTGGTGGATTTCACGAGCCCGGCGTCCGATTTGGCACCCGACGCGTTCACCAACAGCAGCAACATGTCCGGCGCCGGCGACTTGAGATATTTGTCAAGCATCGCGCGCGCATCCTTCTTCAACGCGTTGACGTCGCGGATCACCACCACGCGCCTATCCGCCATCATTGGCGGGGTGCTCACCATGGAGCCGAGCGTCTCGGCATCGAGTTCGCCGCCGCGCAGCACTTCAAAGTTGAAGTCGCGAGTGGCCGGGTCTACGGCCGTCTCGACGATGCGTTTCAGCTCTTCGTCCCTGAGATACTCGTCGTCGCCGTGGAAATAGTACGCGGGTGCAAAATCGCGCGCCTTAATGGCGGCTCGGAGCACCTTGGAATCGGCGGCGGGAGACATGCCGTCCAATATACGATTTCTCTAGCGATGTGGCGCGCGTACCGGCCAAAAGAAAAGCGCCGCCGCTGCCGCGCCCTCTATCGCGTGCGGTTGGTCTCGCGGAAATCCATGTCGGCGAAACGCATCGGCGCCTGGCCAACCATCAGCACCGCCGGCCACACCGGAATTCCTGTCGGAACCGAGGCGACAAACGCCGCATCTCCCATCGTGGCCGACGCCGGGTCCGCGGCCAGGCTTGCGACAGCAGCCGGCATTTGGGTACCCGCGCGTGGCGCGTAGTAGTTGCTCGTTTCCAACGCCATGTATGCGACGGCCACGATCCCGGCGGCCATCGCAGCAAAGGCCCCCACGGAGCTCAGTCGCATGGAGAACGACACGACGTGGTCGCGCGCGGCCGGCTCCAGATGCTGCAACCGGTGATTCAGCCGCGCCATGAACTCCGGCGACGGCTCAATGGGCGGCAAGTTGCGCACGAGCATGAGACTGCGCCGAATCGCCGTGTCCTGACGCGAGCAACGCGAACAAACCGTCAGATGCTGCTGAAGCGCGTCCATCTCGACGGCCGGCAAAAGGTCATCGACAAAGGCAACGTGTTTGTTTCGGAACTTGCGACAATCCATCTCGGCAACTCGGCTACGGGAATCTCTGTGCGTCAGTCGATACCCGCCGCTGTACCCTGGGTTCCTGAACTGGGCGGACCGACACCCAAATAGAAGGAGGCGAGCCCAGGAGCGATAGGTGATGAACCCCATCGCCAATCGCTGAAACGACGAAGGATCGGGCTCCGGGGAGACCGATCCTTCGCTTCGCTCAGGATGGCGCGTTGCGCCTGCATGACTCGCTGCGGCTGCTAGTCGATCTTTGGCTCGATGATCGAGGCAAAGGCGTTCCGCGCCCGGTTTAGCCGCGACTTTACAGTTCCGAGGTTGCAGTCGGTGATCTCCGCAATCTCCTCGTACGACTTGCCTTCGAGTTCGCGCAACACAAACACCTGGCGGTGATGTTCCGGCAGCTGCGCCACCGTATCCTCGACCAGCTCGCGCAGGTGGCGCTTGCGGTACATGTCATCCGGCCGCGCCGTGGTGTCCTCGAACTGGAGCGGACGGTCTTCGTCCTCCCAATTCCCCTTGATCGTCTGGAAGAGAACGAGCGGATTTCTCGAGCGATTCCGCAGCTCATTCTTCGCCAAATTCGAGGCGATGGTATAGACCCAGGTTGAGAACTTCTTCGTCCGATCGAACCGATGGATGTGTCGATACACCCGGATGAATACCTCTTGAACGAGGTCCTCAGCCTTTTCCCGATCGCCGATCGTACGATATATGAAATTCAACAAGCGCGTCTGATAGCGCTCGACCAGCTCCTGGAACGCGCGCTCTTCCCCGCCGAGAAACGACGTGACCACTTCCCCGTCATCCAGGCCCTTGAGCCGTTCTCTCGTTGCCTGTCCAGGCAACTGCGCCCGCTTAAATGCGACTTCTGACATTTGGCCCCCTTGGTCCTACTTCAGGGTACGAACTGGAAGACAGAACAGATTCGAGCTACCGTCCTCCGTGCTGGCTTTATGCGACAATGAAAAGGCAGACTGCATGCCTATTAGACGTCATTTGGAACTTGACGTTAATGTGTTGGTAATAAAGAGGTTATGCGTCCTGGACCGCGCGGCAGAGCCGGGTGCGATGTCCTAAAAACGCGACGACTTGGCGAGAAAGCCCCCACGGGCCTGTCTCACATTTGACACATCTAAGCCGTCCAGGGTTTACTCTATCGCCCAGCGCGGAATCCCGCGGCGAACAGAATCCCCAACGTCGTCTTGGCGTCCTTTATCTCGCCCTTCTCGATCAACTGTAGCGCCTGTGACAAGGTCACTGTCTCGACAGTGATGAACTCGTCTGCCTCGCGCGCCGACTCGCCATGCTCCAGCCCGGTAGCCATGAACAGATGGATCTTCTCATCGGTGAAGCCGGGGGTTGTGAACATGGTGGTGAGAAATTCCATTTTCTCAGCCGAACAGCCCGTCTCCTCGCGAAGCTCGCGGATAGCGCAGTCTCGAGGTTCCTCGGCGGCATCCAGGCGACCCGCCGGAATCTCGTAGAGATACTGATCGGCAGCGTAGCGGTACTGCTTGAGCAGAAGCAACGTGGGATCGTTGCCGTTGGGATCGCTCAGAAAGGGCACGATGGCGCTGGCGCCCGGGTGCCGAATCATGTCCATCTCGCCAACCGATCCATCCGGAAAGCGGACCGTATCGCTGTCGAGCTTGATGATTTTGCCGGTATGGATGCGCCGGCTGCTGATTTGCCCGGGCTCCACTGCAGCCATCGCCGGCCTCTCACTCTTCGCGTCGTCGCTCACAGCGCGGGGTTCCCGTGTGTGTCATAAACCGTCGTCTTCCCAAACCCGAGCGCCTCGAGCGGCGCACGGACCACGGCTGGATCGCCTACCACCACCATCTGTAGTTCGTCGGGATGGAGATACGTTCGCGCCGCCGCCAGAATCTGATCGGCCGTGATCGACCGGACTCGTTCGCGGTATCGATCGTAATAGTCTTCCGGCAGGTTGTGCAGCACGAGCACTCCCAGCGCTGCCGCGATCGCCGCCGTGGTCTCGAATCGAATCGGAAATACTCCGTCGAGATAGCTCGTGGCAAGCGACAGCTCGTCGTCCGTGATCGGCTCGGCTCGCATGCGGTCGATCTCCGTCAGGATCTCGCGAGCCGCAGCATCTGTGATGTCGGACTTCACCGCCGTCGATACGACGAACGGCCCCGCCTGACGGCGCCAGACAAAGCTGGAGAACGCACCGTAGGTGTAGCCGTGCACTTCGCGCAGATTGAGATTGATGCGCGAATTGAACAGCCCGCCGAGCACGGCGTTCATCACGTTCACGGGAAAAAAGTCCGGATGATTGCGCTGAATGCCCACGTGGCCAAGGCGAAGCTCCGACTGCGACGCGTCGGTCTTGGCAATGATGTGCACACCGCGCTCGCGCTTCACCGGATGATCGTCGCCCAAAATCCGCGGCGCCGCACCACCCTTCCACTCGCCGAGCGCGCGGCGCACCAACTGCTCCGCCTGGTCCACGCTCACGTCACCGGTCACGATCACGGTCGCCGATCCTGGCAGATACCGAGTGTCGTAGAACGCGACAATATGCTGACGCTCGATCGCTTCGACGCTCTGTTCGTTTCCGCCGTCCGGATGCGCAAAGCGCGACGTTGGCGCGTACAGAAAGCGCGAGAACAACTCGTCGGCCAAGCCACCGGGCTCCGTACGAAGTTGTAGCAACTCACCGAGCCGTTCGGCTTTGAGCCGCTCGACTTCACGCGCGCGGAAAGCCGGCGTACGAATGACTTCCCCGAGCAGGTCGAACGCTTCGGCCAAATGCTCCACGAGCACTGTCATTGTCACTGCGGCGGCGTCCCAATCCGCGTGTGCGTCGATCGACGCGCCAATCCGCTCGAATCGCTCGGTGAGCTCGCCGCCGTCGCTCTTCACGGTGCCTTCCACCATGAGCTTGGCCGCGAGCTCCGCGGTGCCTTCGCGCCCAGTGGGGTCGCAGACGGCACCTGCGTCCACCAATACGGCTACCGTGACGAGCGGAAGCTTCGTGACGGGCGCCACCACGAGCTGCAGTCCGTTTTCAAGCGTCCGGCGTTCAAACGACGGGAACCGGTATTCGCGCGGTGGCCCCGGCTTGGGGCGCACCGCTTTGCTGTCGGCCGCTGCGGTCTTCGAGGTCATTGTGCCTCCGCCGCGTTGCCTGCAGCAACCAGCTCGTTCGGCGTTTCTTCTCGCGGAACGTAGAGCAGGCTCGCGCGATTGTTCTCGCCGAGCCGCTCGCGCACAAACTCGTTCACGTGGGCCGTCGTGACGGCCTGGTAGTGGTCGACTTCCTCGTTGATCGCCTCGGGTCGTCCGAGATACGTTGCGAACATCGACAGACGGTCTGCGCGATCGCCAGCCTCCTGCATGCCGGACACGAACGCCGTCTGGATCACGGCAATCGCACGCTGTACTTCACTCTCCTCGAAGCCGTCGCGCACGATCGTGTCGATTTCGTACGCCACCTCCTGCTCGAGCTGCTCGGCGCCAATCCCCGGGCGGGCAGTCGCGTCAATCACCAGCAGGTCGCTGCCCTTGGACAAGTCGTAGGTGAAGGCCGACACGTCCGACGCAATCTGCCGCTCACGTACGAGCCGACGACGCAACCGGCTGCCATTCCGCAGACCGAGCACCGCACCGCAGACGCTCGCGGCGTAATACTCCTCCGTGCCAAACGCCGGCGAGCGAAAGGCGAGAAAGAGGCGCGGCAGCATGACGTCGTCAGGCACCACCTCGCGCTTCCATTGTCCGAACACCGGCGGCAGCGACATGTCAGGCAGCGGCGGCTTGCCACCGCCGTGCGGAATTCCGCCGAAATGCTTCTCGATCATGCGGCGCGCATCGGCCGGCTCGAAGTCGCCGGCGATCGACAGGACGGCGTTGTCGGGCGTGTAGTATGTCCTGAAGAACTGGGCGACATCGTCGAGGCTGGCCGCGGCGAGGTCGTCCATCGATCCCATGAGAGAATGATGGAACGGGTGCTCGTCGGGAAAGCACAGCGCCGGCAACTTCTCCATCCACGAGCCGTACGGCTGGTTGTCCATTGACCAGCGGCGCTCGTTCATCACCACGTCGCGCTGATTGTCGAGCTTTTGCTGCGTCATGGCGGGCAGCAACTTGCCCATGCGATTGGCTTCGAGCCAGAGCGCGAGCTCGAGCTGGTTTGACGGAACGGTCTCGAAATAGTTGGTTCGTTCGAGCCAAGTCGAGCCATTCAAGGTTCCGCCGGCTCGCGCCACGAGCTCGAAATGCTCGTTCGACGCGACGTCTTCGGATCCTTGAAAGAGCATATGCTCAAACAAATGTGCAAACCCTGTCCGGCCTGACCGCTCGTTGGCCGAGCCGACGTGATACCAGAGGTTCACGGCGACGATTGGCGCAGTGTGATCCTCTGACAGCGTGACGAACAGGCCATTGGGCAACCGAAACGTTTCGATCGGAATACGCATCGCTCTAAATTGCACCGCTGTGACGACCTCAGGAACCCTGGCTCCCGGCGTTTGGGGCGACGATACATGACGCACGCGCTCTCCGTTGTTGCCGTTGGTCTCGTTCTCTTCTACGCCGGTTGGCTGGCGCTGCTTTGGCGATTCCAGGAACGAATCGTTTTCCAGCCGCCGTCCGGCCCCGAGGCGTCGAACGGACGGGACATACCCGTTCGGCAGGTCCGGTATCGAACGTCCGACGGCTTGCATCTGTTCGCTTACATCGTTGGCGACCATGCCCCGAATGCTACGGTGATGCTGGGTTTCCACGGGAACGCCGATCTTTCGCGATGGTTGATTCCGTGGGCTACCACAGCCGCCCGGGAGACCAGTGCATGCGTCGTGCTCCCCGAGTACCGAGGGTACGACGCGCTCCCCGGCACTCCCAGTTACGCGGGGTCGGCGCGCGACGCCCGTGCCGCCCTGGACTTTGTGCGAGCCGAGCTGGGCGCCACTCCGGCAAACCTGGTGTATTTCGGCCATTCGCTCGGTACGGCGATCGCTGCCGAACTTGCAGCCGAGGCGCCCCCACGGGTGCTCGTGTTGCAATCCCCATTCTCGTCGGCTCGTGCGATGGCCAAACGCATGGTTGTCCCGGGCGTGTCGGCGCTCTGGGGAATTATTTCACGCGTCCACTTCGACACCATCCATCGCGTGCGCCTGCTGCAATGTTCCGTGTGGGTGTCGCACGGCGACAAGGACTTGGTAATCCCGGTTCGCATGGGTCGCGAGGTGTTCGCTGCCGCGGCCCACAAGGGTGAACTGCTGATTGTGGCCGGAGCGGCCCACAACGATGTCGGAATCGTTGGCGGCGAGGTCTATTGGGACTGGCTGCGGCGCGCCGTAGGCGAGGACGCTATGGCCCATCGGGATCGCGGCGCTCGAGCAGAAACGCCACCGGTACCTTAATGGACTCGGCTAGCGCGTACTTCCACGACTCGCGCCAGCTGAGTGAGATGGGGCTCGTTCGCGTTGGCGATGCGAATGGCGTCATGCCGTAGCGCCGGGCGAGGATCGACAACCGCAGCATGTGGAACGGATCGCTCACCAGGATTACGTCGCGCGACGGTTCCGCGTCCATTAGACGAGCCACGTGCTGAAGCGACTCCGACGTGGACCGCCCGCTGTTCTCAATGAGAATCACGCGCGGCGGAACGCCGTGATCGATAGCGTATTTCTGCCCCACCGCGGCTTCGCTGGTGGTGTCATGATCGCCGAAGCCGCCGGTAAAAATCATTCGCGGGGCGAGCCCGCGCTTATACAGCGCGATGGCATGGTCAAGCCGTGCGCGAAGCACCGGCGACGGATGTCCAACGTATTGCGCTGCACCGAGCACAACGATTGCCGCCGCCGGCTGCGCGTTGTCGCGACGCTCCCAGAACAGCACGCCAACGAGCGACATCACCCACGTGCCAAGCATGAGAAGGCCAAGAATCCAGCCGAGCTGCAACCAGCTTGAACGTCGCCGCGGAAGCATGGGTGAAAGCTAGTCCGGTGTCCGGCGCGGGCGCTCGGGGACTCTCGGAGCCCGGTATTCATTCATACCGGCGATAATAGTAGTTTGCGCGCCATGGACACCACCCCAGCCTTTCCCACGCTGCGCGTCGTTTCGCATCCGTTGGTTCAGCACAAGCTGAGCATTCTGCGCGACCGCGAGACCCCGACAAAGATTTTCAAGGAAATCGTCGACGAGATCGCCATGCTCATGGCATACGAGGCCACGAGCGATCTGGCGCTGGAAGATGCGATCGTCGAAACACCGCTCGAGCGAACGCATGGCAAGCGCGTGAGCGGCAAGAAACTCACCCTGGTGCCAATCCTTCGTGCCGGGCTGGGTATGGTGGAAGGGATCTATCGGCTAGTACCTGGTGCGCGCGTTGGGCACATCGGATTGTACCGGGATCACGACACGCTCGAACCGGTGGACTACTACTTCAAGGTTCCGAGCGACGCGTCCGAACGTGACTTCTTTTTGCTCGACCCGATGCTGGCCACCGGCGGAAGCGCCGCGGCCGCAGTCACGTCACTGAAACGAGCCGGCGCCACGCGCATTCGGTTCATGTGCATTGTCGCTGCACCCGAGGGCGTCCGCCGGCTTGCCGAGGTCCATCCGGACATCACCGTCTACTGCGCCGCACTGGACCGCGAGTTGAGCGCGTCCGGGTACATCTTGCCAGGACTCGGCGACGCGGGCGATCGATTGTTCGGGACGCGGTGATGCGGTGATGCGGTGATGCGGTGATGCGGTGATGCGGTGATGCGGTGATGCGGTGGAACGCTGGAACGCTGGAACGCTGGAACGCTGGAACGCTGGAACGCTGGAACGC
>JBEPWA010000044.1:0-38955 GCA_041690755.1 Gemmatimonadaceae bacterium
CCGCGACCACGCTCGGCGTAGAGTCCGCCGTGCAGGGCGACTACGAGCTGACGTCGGGTCGTGCGCCAGCGGCGCCAAACGAGCTCGTGGCCAGCGACGACTTTCTCGCCGCGAGCGGAACCGCCCTCGGCGACACGATCTTGGCCGCCGCGGGCTACGATCCGCAACTGCGATCATTCAGCGGCCAACGCCGCCTTGTAATCGTGGGCCGCGCGCACTTTCTCTACATGCCAGCGGAACAGCGCGCGGTCGCCATACCGTTGGCAACTCTGCAGGACATGCAGGGACGCATTGCGCGCGATCGCGTGTCGCTGTTCATGGTCAAGGCCAAGGCCGGCGCGCCGGTGGACAGCGTGCTGCAGGCCATCGAAACGGCGCTCCCGCGTGTGTCAGCCATCTCCACTGAAACAGCGATGCGACAGGTGGACGAGCGGTTGAGCTACTTTAGACAACTGGCATTAATCCTCGGCGCCGTGAGCCTGGCCGTGGGCTTTTTGCTCGTCACCACTCTGGTCACCGTGTCGGTGAACGAGCGGCTGGGAGAGATCGTGGTGATGCGAGCGATTGGCGTGGCGCGCGGACGCATTGTGCTTCAGATCGTGCTCGAGGGGGTCGTGATCATGGTGCTGGGCACCGCCGGCGGGTTGCTGCTCGGCTTGGCCACGGCGCGATATCTGAACTCGATTCTCTCATCGTTTCCTGGCCTGCCCGCGGCGATCGACTTCTTTCTGTTCGAGCCGCACGACGCGTGGATGGCGCTCGGACTGCTCACGGTGGCGGGCATACTGGCCGGCATCTATCCGTCGTGGCGCGGCGCATCGTTGCCCATTGCCATGACCCTGCGCGAGGAGGCTGTGGGATGAGCGACGTTCTCCTCCAAGCGCGTGATCTGCGCCGCGAATACCACATGGGCGGGGAACTCGTGCGCGCGGTGCGCGGCGTGACGCTCGACGTGACACGAGGCGACTACGTGGCGATCGTTGGCCCGTCGGGATGCGGCAAGTCAACTACGCTCAACCTGCTCGGCGGTATCGACCGGCCCACATCGGGCTCGGTGACCATCGAAGGGGCGCGAATCGACCAACTGCGTGACTCCGCGGCGACGCGCTTCCGGCTGCTGCACGTTGGCTTTGTATTCCAGCGATTCTATCTGATGCCGGCGCTCAGCGCGATCGAGAACGTGGAGCTTCCCATGGCCGAGGCGAAACTGCCGCGCGACCAGCGCCTGAAGCGGGCCCGCGAGCTGCTGGCGTACGTGGGGCTTGGCGCGAGAAACAATCATCGGCCGGCCCAGCTGTCGGGCGGCGAGCAGCAGCGCGTGGCGATTGCCCGGGCGTTGGCGAACAAGCCGCAGCTGTTGTTTGCCGACGAGCCCACCGGCGAGCTCGATGCCAAAACTGGTATCGAGATGATTCAGCTCCTCGAGCAGGTGAATCGCGACGGCACCACGATCATCGTGGTGACGCACGACGAACAGCTCGCGGGCGCAGCGCATCGCGTGGTGCACATGCGCGACGGCGTGGTGGTGGACGACCGGCGGCAGAGAGACCAATGATCGGCCTGCTCGCCCTGCGCAACATCGTGCTCCGGCCGTGGCGTTCGGCGTTCCTGCTGTTCGGCTACAGCCTGGGCGTGGCCGTGATGATCGTGCTGCTGTCGATTGGCGAAGCGTTGCTCTCCCAGTCGCGGGACGAGAAGCTGGTGGGCGGCGGAGAGGTTACGGTGTTGCCGGAAGGCATCGACGTTGAGGTCATGAAAACCGGCGGGCTGGGCGGATTGTTCTTCTCAATTGATCATGCGCGCTTTGTGTACGCGCAGTTGTTGGCCGCGCCGCGGCTCGCGTCGAACGTCTCTACCGTGGCGCCGCAGATCGAAGGCAAGCTGCTTTACGCCCGCACGCGTGACGGCCGCGAGGTGGCGGTGATGGCAAACGGTGAAATTCCATCGCGCACCGCGGGTGTAGGCGCCATGCCGCCAATGGCCGGCGGTGTGTGGTCGGATGATTCGCTGGACCACGCTTGGCGCGACCCAAGCGCGGCGGAGTTACGAAACGCCATCGACCACTTTCATCTGCCGCCCGTGGAAGCGCGCGGCGATCCGACGTGGGCCGAGTGGCACTATTTCAATGTGCTATCGGCAGATCGATCGAAGTGGGCGTTCGTGTCGTTCATCGCCGCGGGCGCGTTGCCGAACGGCGTGTGGGGCGGGCAAGTGCTCGTCACCCTGCACCAGCAGGGCGGCAGTTCGCGGCGGTTCGTGGCCACCGTGCCGCGCACCGCGGTGCGGTTCTCCACGTCGCGTGCAGACGTCGTCGTCGGCAAGTCGAGCGTGACCGTGCTGCCCGGCGGCCGCTACGCGGTGAAGGCGCGCGCAACGGAGGACGGCGGCACGAGTACCGTGGATGTGGACCTCATCGTGACGCCAACACCCGGCGCGTATTTTCCGGGCGCGGCGCTCTCGAGCGGAGATGCGGTGTCTGGCTACGTCGTGCCCGCGCTTCGTGCCGACGCTACGGGATCGATTTGCGTGGACACCAAATGCGATCGCTATGACGCCGCGCAGTCGTATCACGATCACAACTGGGGCGTGTGGCGCGGCGTGACATGGGAGTGGGGTGCGGCGCGGGCCGGCGCGTACACGCTGCTCTATGGCCGCGTGCAGCCGGCGGACAGCGCCGCGGCGTCGCAGCCGCTCTTCACCTACGTGGTGGATTCGCTCGGCTTCGTGGGCGTGTTTCGGCCGCGGGCGATTCAGTACGAAGACACGCGCGAGGTGCGAGTTGGCGGTCGCACTATTCGTGTGCCCGGGCGCGGGCTCATGGTGGACATTCGCGGCGACGATACGCTGCGTGTCGAGCTGATCGTGGAAGACGCCACCGCCACCGACACGCGCAAGCCGGGCGTGGAACGCGGCGACGGGCTCAGCTCACGGCAAATAGACCGGCCGTACTTTGTGCAGATGAAAGGCCGCATGAAGATCAGCGGCCGCATTGGCGGCCGGCCGATCGCCGGCGAAGGCGCCGGCTTTTTCGAGACGTATCGCTAGCACTGTCACGGCCGACGAGCGGCCACACTGTCACGCCCGACGAGCGGTCACACTGTCATCCCGACGAGCAACGCGAGGAGGGATCTTCTCTCGGGCCAATTATCGCGTAGGGGAGAGAAGATTCCTCGTCACTTCGTTCCTCGGAATGACAACGCGCTTCGTTCCTCGGAATGAAACTACGGTCGCCGTTCATCGATCTCGCCGAGAGTGCGGGCTTCCTGGTCCGCGTTGGTTCGACCCGCGGAATCGTCGAGACGCGACCGGCCTCGCAAATATCCCTCGGCGGCATACGACCGCACCGTGGTCCACGTCCCGTACTTGTCGGCGTACGACGCCCAGCCGCGCTCCAGCTCTGGCTCGACATCATCGAACTCTCGCGCCGTGAAATTCGGATTGTGGCTGGCGATCTGGCCGAGGTAGTACGCACCGCGAACATCGTCGTAAGCGCGATCGGCGGGGCGGCCTATCTGCTCGTCGTAATGCGACCGAAAGTGGGCTTCATCCGAATTCGTGAGCGACCCCGCAGCCTCTGACACCGCGCGTCCGGCCCACCATCCGCCAATCGCGCCGGCAATGCCGCCGATCAGCGTGCCAACCGGTCCGGCAGCCGACCCAATCCCGGCACCCACGAGCACGCCGGAAATTCCGCCTGTCGCCTCGCCGAGCTCGTCTCCGACACTGGGCGGCGAATTATGTGAACCGAGCGCGGCGTCCTTTGCGCGTTCGATCCGGCCGTCGGTTGAATCGTTCGATCGATCTGCTGAATTCGACATGGTCATCTCCCTCGTGGGTTCATGGTGGAGAGGGGCAAGAACGAGACCGATTGACGCCTACACTTGACGGCACTGAACCGTTCGTACCGATTCCATGATATGCTGCCGAAGATTCGAATCGGAACACAGTCGTGGAACTACGACGTTTGGGTCGGGCCGTTCTATCCCGAGCGGACGCGGCAGCCGGATTTTCTCTCCGTGTACGCCCGAGCATTCGATACGATCGAGGTCGATTCGACCTTTTACGCGATTCCAGCATCCAAGACGGTGCGCGGGTGGGCGCAGCGAACGCCGGCCGATTTCACGTTCTCGCTCAAGATGCCGCAGGAGATCACGCACGCGCGACGCCTGCGAAACAGTGACGACATTGCCGCGGAATTCTTCGATCGCGTGCGCGAACTGGGATCCAAGCTCGGCCCGGTGCTCATCCAGCTCGGACCCGACTTTGGTCCCAGCGAGCTGCCCGCCGTCGCGCATTTTCTTCCGCGCCTGCCGGCCGACATTCGCTTTGCCATGGAGTTCCGCCAGCGTGGCTGGATCCACGATGGGCTGCTTGCCCTGCTCGCCGAACATCGGGTGGCGCTGGTGTTGAGCGACGGCCGCTGGATTCCGCGCAAGCAGATGCTGTCCCTCGTCGAGCGTGCCACCACGGACTTCATCTACGTCCGGTGGATGGGCACGGATCAGGGCATTGTTGACTATTCGCGCATCCAGGTCGATCGCACGCGGGAGCTGGAGGTGTGGGTCGCGGCGTTACAGGCCGCGGCGAACGGCGGCCGCGCGGTGTTTGGCTACGTCAACAATGAATTTGCCGGTCATGCCCCGGAGTCGGCGCGCATGCTCCAGCGCCTGTTGCAACAGCAAACGGTTGAACCGGAACAGCTGGGAGAACAAATGAGTTTATTTTGATCCTTGAATTGTGATGACCCGGCGCCGGCCGACGCGGCCCACCGCGCTGCCGCGCGAGAATTTCTCGCGCCAATCGCCGCGCGCGCCGCGGTTGTCCGCGACGGGCGCTTGATGTTCATTCATTTACATCCCTTGGGAACGATGGTCTCCGCTGCGCGACACGGCTCCAGTCGCGCGAGCTCACTGGCACATTCGACGTGGACGTCCATTGAAAGGAACCAAGCTCTGGTTGTTCGCACTCTTCGCACTGACGTCCGCGGCGATTTTCATGCGGCTCGGCTTTTGGCAGATCAGCCGCCTGCATGAGCGGCGTGTGTCGAACGCGCTGGTCATTTCCCGGCTCGACTCGGCCCAGGTGGACGTCCACGATGTTCCGCGCGACTCGGCGCTAGCGCGCTTCCGCCTCGTTCGCGTGGCGGGCATTCCGGATTACGACCACGAGCTGATCCTTGCCGCGCGCTCGTACCAGGGGTCGCCCGGCGTGAACTTCCTCACGCCGGTGCGCTTTCCCGGGCTCGACACCGCAATCATCGTCGATCGCGGATGGGTCTACACGGCGGACGGATCCACCGTCGACTCCAAGCATTGGCGCGACCGCGACTCGGTATTCACCGGCTACGTGGAAGAATTACCGACGACCGGTGGCAAGACGTTCGTCGGAAAACCGCAGATCATTGCGCGCCTGTCCGCCGACGTCGTACGCAAGGCGCTACCCTATCCCGTCGCGCCGTTCTACGTCGTGGAACTCGGCGACTCGGTGAAAGCGCAGGATCACATTGTGCGCCTCAGCGTGCCGCCGCTCGATGAGGGGCCGCATGTGGGCTATGCAATTCAGTGGTTCTTTTTTGCAGCCGTTGCCCTGGTCGGGACCGGCTTTGCGCTCTTCGGACGACATTGAGCCCGACGTCGGCCACCAGCATGGCCGCAAGGAAACCCCAGGCCCGCGCATCTATCGCGATGCGCCCCACGAGCAGTGTGAGAATTGCCAGGGCCGACAAGGGACAGTAGGCGAGCAGCCACTCCGCCGTTCGATCAATGAATGCTGAGTGGAGGGTGGCCTTGTTTGTGCGCGTGGGTTGCATGAGTCACGGAAGCAAATGGGAGCCAGCGGTGGCGGCATCGCCATTGGTCTACATACTGGCACCGGGAACGTCCATCAGTGAGTAATCCATGTCACAACATGTGGATGGTCTTGCATCCGAGAAAGAAGCGCGCGACGTGGCCGAAGCGGCGCGCGAGAGCGATTGGTCTGGACCGAGCTTTGTGCGCGAGCTTTTTCTCGGAAAATTCCGCCTCGACCTGATTCATCCGCACCCGGCGGAAGATCCCGCCGAAGTGGCGCGAGCCAAGCCGTTCATGGACAAGCTGGAATCGTTCCTGCGGCGCATGGATTCGGACATGGTCGATCGGACGGGGGACATCCCCGAGGAATACGTCCAGGAACTGCGCGACATCGGCGCGTTCGGCATCAAGATCCCCACGGAGTACGGCGGGTTGGGACTGTCGTACTCGAGCTACGTGAAGGCGATGGCGATGGTCACGTCGAAAGACGGCTCACTCACCGCGCTCCTCTCGGCGCATCAATCGATCGGACTGCCGCAGCCGCTCAAGCTGTTCGGCACGGACGCGCAGAAGCAGAAATATTTTCCCCGGTTGGCTAAGGGCGCCATCAGCGCGTTCGCGCTCACCGAAGTGGATGCCGGCTCCGATCCGGCGAACATGCACGCGCACGCTGAGCTCTCACCCGACGGCACCGAGTTCATTCTCAACGGCGAAAAGCTTTGGTGTACCAACGGCACGCGGGCCGAACTGCTGCTCGTGATGGCGCGTACGCCGGACGCTGTGGTCAATGGAAAACCCCGCAAGCAGATCACGGCGTTCATCATCGAGACGAGCTGGCCCGGTGTCGAAGTCGCGCATCGCTGTCGCTTCATGGGGCTCAAGGCGATTGAGAACGGCGTCATTCGATTCACGAACGTTCGCGTGCCGCGCGAGAATATCCTCTGGGGCGAGGGCAAGGGGCTCAAGCTCGCGCTGATCACGCTCAACACCGGCCGGCTCACGCTGCCGGCGAGTGTGGCCGGCGGTTGCAAGGCGCTGCTCGAAGCGTCACGCACCTGGGCGAATGAGCGGGTGCAGTGGGGCGCACCGATCGGCAAGCATGAAGCCGTCGCGCAAAAGATCGCGATGATGGCGGCGAACACCTTCGCCATGGAATCCATTGCCGGGCTCACCGTGGGGCTGGCCGAGCAGGGGAACTACGACATCCGTCTCGAAGCGGCGGTCGCCAAGATGTACAACACAGAGCACGGGTGGCGCATTGTTGACGACGCGCTGCAGATTCGCGGCGGCCGCGGCTACGAAACGGCGGACTCGCTTCGCGCGCGCGGCGAGCGCCCCATTCCAATCGAGCGCGCCCTGCGCGATTCCCGCATTAACCTGATCTTTGAAGGGTCGTCGGAGATCATGCGGCTGTTCATCGCCCGCGAGGCGGTGGACCACCACTTCAAGACCGCGTTCGCGCTCGTGGACAAGGATTCGTCAAAGCGAGAAAAACGGGCAGCGTTCGGACGTGTGATAAAATTTTATCCCCATTGGTATCCTGCGCGATGGATCGGTAGGGGACAGGTGCCCGGCTCGTTTGGCGAATTCGGCAAGCTCGCGGGACACATGCGCTTCGCCGAGCGTCACGCGCGAAAGCTCGGGAGAGCGATCTTCCACGCCATGGTGCGCCTGGGTCCCAAGCTGGAGCAGCGCCAACTCGTGCTCTTTCGCGCCGTGGACATTGGGGCCGAGCTTTTTGCGATGGCGGCATCGTGCGTGAAGGCACAGATGCTCGCCAAGCAGGGCAACAACGAAGCGACCGCCCTCGCCGACCTGTTCTGCCGGGCCGCTCGAGTGCGAATCGAGCAACTGTTCGACGGATTCTACGGCAAATACGACGGCGAGATGTACCGCGTGGCCCAGCAGGTGATGCGCGGCGAACACTCGTGGCTCGAGACGGGCATCATCAGCCTGCTCGAGGACTTTAAGTAGCTACTCCGCCACGAATGCGGTGTAGCCCTCGTCTGCGATCGCTTCCTGGATGTCGTCGAGGTTGGTCTGTGCCGGATCGAAGTGCAGGAGCGCCGATCCGATTTGTACGTCGTCGAGCTTGACGCCCGGCGTTTTTTCCAGCCGGCCGCGGACGGCGCGCACGCAATGCTCGCAGGTCATTCCTTCAACGGTCAGATTCAGCTTTTCCATGGTCGTCCTCAGAGGGGTGCCGAAAGGTAATGGTGCCCGCTCAGCGCAACAGAATGTGCAGTGCGACGTTGAAGTAGATGATCAGTCCCGTGAAATCCACGAACGTGGCGATGAACGGCGCCGACGCGCTTGCCGGATCAAAGCCTAGCCGGCGGAAGATGAACGGCAGCATCGACCCCACGAGTGTGCCGAAGATGACGACCCCGAGCAGCGATATGGACACTGTGGCGGCCACCAGATGGTGTTGGCCGGGCACGACCACCTGCACGCCGTTCACCAGTCGCAGATCGTAGTCCTTGCCGACCGCGAATCCGAATAGATGCCATTGCGCGTTCGCCATCATCTGCCACAGCTCGATCCGGAACCACCCAATTACGGCAAGGATCAGCCCGAGTGTTGCTCCCGTGGCCAGCTCGCGCGTGGCAACACGCCACCAATCGCGCAGTTCCACCTCGCGGAGCGCCAGCGCCCGAATGAGCAACGAGGTGCCCTGTGAACCGGAGTTGCCGCCCGAGCTGATGATGAGCGGCAAAAAGAGCGCGATCACCGACTGCTTGTCGATTTCGCCCTGATATTGGCCGAGCACAGTTGCGGTGAGCATCTCGCCGAGAAAGAGCGCGCTGAGCCAGCCCGCGCGCTTCTTGATCATGCGCCAGAACGAAATCGTGGAGTACGGTTCGTCCAGCGCTTCCATACCGCCCAGCTTCTGGACGTCTTCCGTCTGCTCTTCCTGCATCGCGTCGATGACGTCATCGACGGTGACCATGCCCATGATGTGGCCCGATTCGCTCACCACCGGCACGGCGAGCAGATCGTAGTTCGCGATGACGCGGGCCACCTCTTCGCGGTCGGCGGAAGGCGTAATGCTCACCACTTCGGACCAGGCGATGTCCGTGATGCGCGCGCCGGACGGCGCGGCGAGCAACTCGCGCAGCGACATCACGCCCACCACGCGTCCCTGCGTGTCCGTGGTGAAGATGGTGTTCATCGCCTCTTTCTTGCCGGAGCGCGCCACGGCGCGAACGTTCTCGAGCGCCGCTTCCACCGTCATGTCGGCGGCCACGGTGACGACTTCTGTCGTCATCAAGCCGCCGGCGGTGTCCGGCTCGTATGCCAGCAGCCGCTCCGTCTCCTGTCGCGCTTCGGGCGTGATCTCGGAGAGAATGTCCTCGACGTGTTCCTCGTCGATCTCCTCGAGCGCGTCGGCGCGATCGTCCGGCGTCATCTGCGACACCAGCTCGGCGGCCTGGCGCGGCGTGACAGACTCCAGGAACTCTGTTCTCAGCTCCTCGTCGAGATATTCGAGGACGTCGGCTGCGCGCGAGGGGCCTAGTGCTGCGAGCAGCGCCTGCAGCTGATCGCGCTCGAGCAACTCGGCGACGTCGGCGAGATCCGCCGGGTGCATCTCCTCCGTCTCGGTGGCCAGATCGGCCGGAGAATCGTGGAGGAGCGCGATGATGTCGGGCGCGATCAGGGCCGCAACCGGACGGTCTTCGGGATTTCGTTGCTGTGCCGCCATCGTCCCGTCCTCACGTGGGTTCGCCGCGGCAACATACGCACCAGCACCATGGTGGGACAACCCTGAAAAGGATTTCCAAATCTTTCACACGATCCGTCACTCCGCTCCGGAAGACGACCATGTGTCCGCCCGAGAGCGCGCGGCGACCGACGGATCGATGCCGTTGCACCTGGAGGAGTCCGCGCGCGAAACGGCAGTATTGGATTTCATGCAGGGGCGAGTTACCCTGAAATGTGCCACTTACCTCCGTCTCCAATTCCTCGCTCGAGCGCTCACTGCTCACCGAGCTGTCAGCGCTGCGCGACGAACAGCTTGAACGCACACTGCGAACGGTTGGCCACCGGCATGGTTCTGTGGTCCACACCGAGCTTGGCGAGGCCGTCGATTTCTCGTCCAACGATTACCTGGGGCTCGCATCGGACGCCCGCCTCGGCGCGGCCGCGGCGCGAGCGTTGCGCGAACAAGGCGCGGGCGCTACGGCATCCCGATTGATTGCCGGCAACAATCCGGAGCACGACGCGCTCGACGCCGCGCTGGCCGAGCATTTTGCGGCCGAAGCTGCGTTGAGCTTCTCCAGCGGATATGCGGCAAACGTCGGCATCATCCCGGCGCTGGTGGGCCGCGGCGACGCGATCTTTGCCGACGCGCTCAACCATGCCTCGCTGATCGACGGCTGCCGCCTGAGCCGCGCCGCGGTGCGCGTCTATCCGCACGGTGATGCGCGAGCGCTCGCGGCGCTCCTCGCCGAGCATCGGCACTTGGCTCGGCGCGCGCTCATCGTGACCGACGGCGTGTTTTCAATGGATGGCGACCGGGCTCCTCTCGGGGACATTGTGTCGGTTGCCCGACAGTACGACGCCTGGACGTATGTTGACGACGCGCATGCAGCCGGCGTGGTCGGCGTCGAGGGACGCGGCACGGCGTCAGCCGCCGGCGTCGATGGCGAGATCGACGTCACCGTGGGAACGCTCGGCAAGGCATTTGGCGCCGCGGGAGCGTTCGTGTACGGATCGGCGACGCTGTGCCGCTACCTGGTCAATCGCGCGCGATCGTTCGTGTTTTCCACCGGCATGATGCCGGCGCAGGCGGCGGCGGCGCGCGAGGGACTTCGGTTGGCGGCACTCGAGCCGGAGCGCCGGTGTCGCGTGTTGGCCAACGCAACCCTGCTGCGTTCCGCGCTGGAGGCGGCGGGCTTCCGAGTGCTCGGCGAAAGTTCGTCGCACATCGTGCCGGTGAACGTTGCCGCCGGCGATGCGCGCCGCACGATCGACATTGGCAACGCGCTCGCGCGCGGCGGGTTTCTCGTTGGCGCGGTGCGACCGCCTACCGTTCCAGCAGCAACGTCGCGATTGCGCATCACCGTCACATCGGCGCACGACGTCGAGCAAATTCGCGGGCTGGTGGGTCAGCTCGTGCGGACCATGGAGCAATGAGCACACCATCATTTGATTTACGCGAGGCCGATCGCCGGCACGTGTGGCATCCGTACACGCAGCACGGCGTCGGCGACGAGCCGCGCCAAATTGTGCGCGCGTCGGGCGCCTATCTGTATGATGTGGACGGAAACGCGATCCTCGACGCTATTTCGTCGTGGTGGGTCACGCTGCACGGCCACGCGCAGCCAGAGGTAGCGGCGGCGATCGCCGAGCAGGCGCGGACGCTGGAGCAGGTGATCTACGCCGGTTTTTCTCACGAGCCTGGCACGCGCCTGGCCGCCGGCCTCGTGGCGCGCGCGCCGGCCGGTCTGGAGCGGGTGTTCTATTCCGACAATGGGTCCACGGCAGTGGAAGTCGCCGTGAAAATGGCGCTGCAGTACTGGCAGAACCGCGGCGAGCGCCGGCAGCTCGTGGTGGCATTTGAGAACGCTTATCACGGTGATACGTTCGGCGCCATGAGCGTGAGCGCGCGCGGGCTGTTCACCGATCCGTTCCGTGACAAGCTGTTCGAGGTCGCCCGGCTTCCCGATCCGGTTGAGTACGACGTGGTGGCCGCGCTGGACCGACTGCTCGGCGAGCGCCCAGGCGACATCGCCGCGCTGATCGTGGAGCCGCTGCTCATGGGCGCCGGCGGCATGCGGATGTGGCCGGCCGACACGCTGCGCGCGCTGCGGGAACTCACGGCCGCATACGGCGTGTTGCTGATCGCCGACGAAGTGCTCACGGGCTTCGGGCGAACCGGCCCGCTATTCGCCTGCGAGCACGCCGGAATTTCCCCGGACCTGATGTGTCTGTCCAAGGGCATTACCGGCGGCTTCGTGCCGTTCGGGGCGACGCTGGCGTCGGCGGCGGTGTTCGAGAGCTTTCGATCGGAGGATCGTAAGAGGACACTCTTTCATGGACACTCATATGCCGGCAACCCCATCGCTTGTGCCGCCGGGCTTGCGTCGCTGGCTTTGCTCGACGACGCCTGCGCCGCGCGTCGCGCGGCTATCGAGGTGGCGCACCGCGCGGCAGCTGTGCGGTTGGGGGCGTTGCCGGGCGTCGAAAAGGCGCGCGTGCTCGGAACCGTGCTCGCCCTGGACCTGGTATCGCGGGACGGCGGCTACCTGAGCGAGGTGGGCCCGCGTCTGCACCGATATGCGCTCGACCGCGGGGTGCTGCTGCGTCCGTTGGGCAACACCGTGTACGTGCTGCCGCCGTATTGCGTCACCACCGAGGATCTGACGCGCGCCTACGATGTCATCGCCGGCTTCATCGAGGGCCGGTGATCCGGATCGGCGTTACCGGTACCGATACCGGTGTGGGGAAGACCGTGGTCTCCTGCGCGATTGCCGCGGCGCTCACGAGGCGCGGACTCCGCGTCGCCGCCATGAAGCCAGTCGAAACGGGATGTGCGTTCGATGATCCGGGCCGCGACGGCGCGCGGCTGGCGAGAGCGGCCGGTGAGACGCGGCCGCTGTCAGCCGTTGCGCCGCTGGTATTTCCCGAACCTGTCGCGCCGGTGCTTGCGGCCGAGCTCGCAGGCGCACCGATCGATCTCGTGGCACTCGCCGCCGCGATGGAAGGGGCGTCTCGCGGCTACGACGTTCTGATAGTTGAAGGCGCCGGCGGGCTGTTGGTGCCGGTCACCGCAGGAACGGCCTACGACACGCTGTTCGCGCGCTGGTCGCTGGGGGTCGTGATAGTGGCCGCCAACCGGCTCGGAGTGATAAATCACACCCGACTCACGCTTGCCGCGGCGCGAGCCGCGGGACTGCGGGTTGTTGCCGTGGTGCTGAACGACGCTGGTCACGAGGCGGCTGATCGCTCGGTTGGCGACAACTGTCGGCTAATTCGCGATCTCGAGCGCGTTCCGGTGGTCGAGCTTCCGCGACTGGCTGCGGTTGACGATCTTGACCTGGCGGCAAAGCTCGCCGAACAAAGTGGTCTGGTCGATCTGATTGCGGCCGCCACTGCACTGTCTCCTGCCTGACGCTTCCCACATGTCCAACGCGCTTCCCAACTGGAATTCCCTCGCCGACCGCTCGCTCGCCGGTGAATTGATCAGCCGCGACGACGCGCTCGCCGTGCTGCGGGCACCGGACGAGGTCATCCTCGACCAGCTTGCTGCGGCCTATCGGGTGCGTCGCCATCATTTTGGCAATCGCGTCAGACTGCACTTTCTGCTGAACGCGCAGAGCGGCCTCTGTCCGGAAGACTGCCATTATTGCTCGCAGTCGTCAGTATCGATGGCCGAGATCGAGAAGTATCCGTTCATGGCGCGCGAAAAGATTCTCGCCGCAGCGGACCGCGCGGCGAGTCTGAACGTTGGAACGTTTTGCATGGTCATCTCCGGCCGCGCGCCGGGCGGCCGCGTGTTCGACAAGGTGCTCGACGCGGTGCGTGACGTGAAGGCGCGCCACAACATGCACATCTGCGCCTGCCTGGGCCTGTTGACGGAGGAGCACGTTCGTCAGCTCGAGGCCGCCGGAGTGGATCAGGTAAATCACAATCTGAACAGCTCGGAGCGTTTCACCGAGGAGATCGTCACGACGCACGAGTACGGCGATCGGGTGGCGACGGTGGAGCATGTTGCGCGCTCGAACATGAAGACCTGTTCCGGCGGCATCATCGGCATGGGCGAGACGGACGATGATGTAATCGATCTCGCGCTCTCGCTGCGCGAGCTCGGCGTGCGAAGCGTTCCTGTGAATTTTCTCATACCAATTCCTGGAACGCCGTTCGAGGCAAAGTCCGGTCTCGATCCACGCCGCTGCCTGCGGGTGCTCGCGCTGTACCGGTTCATTCTGCCGTCGCAGGAAATCCGCATCGCCGGTGGCCGCGAGGTGCATCTGCGGTCGATGCAGGCGATGGGGCTGTACGCGGCAAACTCGATCTTCATTGGCGACTATCTGACCACTGAGGGCCAGACGGCCCGCGCCGACTACGAGATGATTCGCGACGCCGGCTTCGTGCTCGAGTCGCCGGACGGCGAACCGCTTGCGGCCGAGCGCCTGGATGAGTTGCTCGATGAGGCGCTGGTTCCCACCGCCTGACCCCGTGTCATTCCGACGAGCGCAGTGCGGAGGAATCTTCTCTCTCGGCAATTATCGCGTGCTGGGAGAACAGATTCCTCGCTCCGCTCGGAATGACAGCGCTTCACGCCAACGGCAGCGCCCGCCGGTTCGTTTCCCCGTCACCCACGGTATAACCGGCTACAGCCACCGCTTCGCGCAATTGCTCGAGCGTCACGCGACCGTCATGCTCCACCTCGATCGTCCCAATCCCCACGTCAGCCCGTGAAATCCCCTCCACCGCGCCCAATGCCGTGAAAACGGCACGGACACAGTGCTGGCAGGTCATTCCCTGGACACGAGCCCGTGTGATCATGCGGGAAAGATAGTGAGAGAGTAATTTCATCGACATGCAAATCGCCTTCCTTGGCCTCGGCGCCATTGGGCGCCCCATGGCCGCGCATGTCGCCGCTAAAGGTCTGCCGCTCATCGTGTGGAATCGCACCGCCGAGCGCGCCGAACAGTTCGCACGCGACACCGGCGCGCAGCGCGCCGCAACGCCCGCCGATGCAGTACGCAACGCGGACATCGTGTTCACCTGCTTCCCCGAATCGAAGCATCTCGCCGGCTTGCTCGACGGCGCCGATGGACTCCTCGCCGGTCTCAAACGCGGGTCCGTCGTTGTCGATTGCACGTCCGGCGATCCCGCCACGTCGCGCACGATTCACGACCGGCTCGCCGCCAACGGCGTTGACTTCATCGACGCACCGGTGAGCGGCGGAACCGCCGGCGCGGAAAAGGGAACACTCACAGTGATGGTGGGTGGCGACGCCGCGGTGCTCGAGCGCGTTCGTCCCGTGCTCGAATCGTTCGCGCAGAAGATTGTCCACTGCGGCGACGTCGGTGCCGGCGACGCGGTAAAGGCCGTGAACAACGCCTTTCTGGCGATCCATATTCTCGCTACCGCCGAGGGCCTGGCCACGCTCGCCAAAGCAGGTGTGTCGCCCACGGTGGCGCTGGATGTCATCAACGCTTCGAGCGGCCGCTCCAATACGTCAATGAATCTCTTTCCCGAACGCGTGATGACGCGCGCCTTTCCGCGCACATTTCGCCTCGCGCTGCTCGAGAAGGACATCGGCATCGCCGCCGACATCGCGCGCGCGAATCGCGTACCCGCCCCAGTCACGCAGCTCGCCGCCGACCTGTTCCGCATTGCCCGCGGCGAACTCGGTGAAGTGGCGGACCATGTCGAGGCAGTGAAAATGATCGAGCAGTGGGCGGGCGTGGAAATTCAATGACAACGCAACTGGCCGCCGGCCTCGCCGCGCCGAGCGTAGCGTCGGTCGAGGGAATTCGCACGCACTTTCCGGCGCTCACGCGCACCCACAACGGATTTCCCGTCGCCTATTTCGACGGGCCAGGGGGCACGCAGGTGCCGCGCGTCGTAGTGTCGGCCATGGAGGATTATCTCCTCAATCACAACGCCAACACCCACTGGAAATATCCCACGAGCCAGGAGACGGACGCGCTAATCGCCCAGTCGCGCGAGGCGCTCGCCAGATTTCTCAACGGTCGCGCCGACGAGATCGTGTTCGGCCAGAACATGACCACGCTCACCTTCCACCTGGCGCGCGCCATTGGACGTGAGCTGGGCAAGGGCGACGAGATCGTACTCACGGAGCTCGATCACCACGCCAACGTTGCACCGTGGCAGGCGGTAGCGAAGGAGCGCGGCGTCACGCTGCGCATGGTGAAGATGAAAACGGAAGACGGCCGTCTCGATTGGTCCGATCTCGAAGCGGCAATCGGTTCGCGCACCAGAGTGCTCGCCATTGGCGCTGCCTCTAACGCACTCGGCACAGTCACCGACGTAGCGCGCGCCGCCAAGCTGGCGCACGCCGTTGGCGCCAGGGTCTTTGTTGACGCCGTGCACTACGCGCCGCACGTGCTCGTGGACGTGCAGGCGCTGGATTGTGATTTCCTCGCCTGTTCGGCGTACAAGTTCTACGGGCCGCACATCGGCGTGCTTTGGGGCAAGCGCGACGCCATCGAATCGCTCGACGCGCCGCGCCTCGACCCGGCGCCGGAGGAATCTCCCGAGCGTCTCGAAACCGGCACCCAGAATCACGAAGGCATTGTGGGCGCCGCCGCGGCCGTGGACTTTCTGGCGTCGCTCGCTGACGGCTACCCTGACATGCCGCGGCGCGAGGCGCTGCGGATGTCGTTCAACGCGCTCCACGCGCGCGGCGATGCTCTCATTGGCCGACTCTGGAATTCGCTCGCCGAACTTCCCGGCCTCACGCTGTACGGACCCACACCCGGCACGCCCCGCACGCCTACGTTGTCGTTCACGCTCCGGGGCCGGAAAACGGACGATATCGCCACTTCGCTCGCCAACCGCGGCTTGTTCATCTCCAATGGCGATTTTTATGCAGCTAGCACAATCGAACGGCTCGGATTGGTTCCGGATGGCCTCGTCCGCGTGGGGTGTAGCTGCTATACCACGGACGCCGAGCTGGATCGATTGCTGGATGGTGTTCGCGCGCTAGTCTAGAAGCCCGTCATTCCGAGCGAAGCGAGGAATCGTCTGTGCCGCATGAGGGACGAAAGATCCCTCGTCGCTTCGCTCCTCGGGATGACACCAGATCGTGCGGGAGGATGTGTGCTGAGTTGCCGTGGCGTCGTCTCGCTTCTCACTACTATGCTCATCGTGGCCAACACATCGGCGGCGCAGAGCGTGCGCGGGACGGTGCGCGAAACGGGCACGGGTCTGCCGATCAGCGGGGCCGTGGTGTGGTTGGGCGACTCCGCTGGCGCTCTGCTCGCGCGGTCGATCGCCGACGTAGACGGACGGTTTTCTGTTGTGCGACTGGCGGCGTCGGCGCGTCTGCATGTGCTGCACATCGGCTTTCGGCCCGTGGTCGTGGCGATCGATCCGACTGCGCCGGACCCCGTGCTCGACGTGCAGATGTCTCCCGTACCGCTGGCGCTCGATGCAATTGAGGCGTCGAGTCGCCGCGTCTGTCCGGGCGACAAGGGAACGAGCGACGCGCTCGATCTCTGGGAGCAGGCGCGCTCGGCGCTCCTCGCCGGTGTCGTCGCCCGTGAGACGGCGCCTCCGAAAGTGCGCGTCATGTCGTTCACGCGAACGTACGAACCAATTGCCCACACGCTTCTGACGCAATCGGTTCGCACGCGCGATGTCGTGGGCGGCCGCTCATACGTCGCCGGCCGGTCCGCGTGGGCGTTCGCCGAGGAAGGCTACATGCGCGAAGAGATTGGCGGCGCCCGCACCTATTACGCGCCAGACGACAACGTGATGCTCGATCCCGCGTTTGCCGGCACGCACTGCATGCGCGTGGTGCAGGGTGAGGGTTTAAAGAAGAATGATATCGGCTTGAGCTTCGAGCCCGTTCGCGACCAACGGCGCGACACGTTGGTAGACTTGGCGGGTGTGCTCTGGATTGACCGCGGCACCAACGTCCTGCGGTCGGTCGAGTTTCGCTATGTGGGGCTGGAGCCGGCGGGCCGCGCGAGCGGCGGCGAAATCTTTTTCAGCACCATACCGAACGGCGCACCGATGATCGATCACTGGATCCTGCGGTTTGCCGTGCTCGTCAACGACATTCCGCTCCATCCGAGCCAGCTGCGCCGCAGAAACCTCGCTCGCTCGCAGCGCACCGATGTGAGTGTGACGGAATACCGCGAGTATGGCGGCGCGGTGGCCGTGGCCGAATGGCCGGACGGCACCGATTGGAGCTCGCCGTATGTCTCGTCCGTGCGCGGACAACTCGTGCAGCTGAATGGCTCGCCGGCGGCTGGAGTGCGCGTCTGGTTGCAGAACACGCCCGACACCACCACCACGAGCGTCGGCGGCTACTTCACCATCCAGAACGTGCTGCCCGGCCGATACCCCCTCCGAGGCGCTGACAGCGTGCTGGCGCGCGTTGGTGTCACCCGCGTGTGGGGTGAGGTGCGCGCGGGCCCCGACGCACCCAAGGGGAGACCATTATGGTTCTATTACAGCAGCGGTGAAGTGCTGAAACTCGCCTGTCGCGGCCAGCCCATGCCGCCCGGTACGGGAATCGTCCTCGGCCGCGTTGTGAATAGCGCCGGCGAGGCGGTTCCTGACGCGCACGTGACGGCGAATTGGAGCGTGCAACAGGACAGCATCAGCGCGCCGCAACCGCCCCGAACCACGGAAGCCGATGACGACGGGCGGTTCGCGTTCTGCGGCGCGCCGGTTGGCGGACGCATTCGCCTCGTCACCTCGGGTGGAGCAGGTGCGGCCGAGACTGAGATCGAATGGGACGGAAAATTCGCCACGGTGATCGTCGTCGTTCCCTGACACGATCACCGTGCGCCGGGCCTAGTTCGCCTTTTTCCGCGACACGAACGTCTTTTCGAGTCCGGGCATGAAGACGTCGTAGATCGAGCCTGGATTCCACATGACCCAACCGTCGTAGCCCGCGTCGTACACCGCTTTCTTCTGCGCCTCCAACTGCTCAACGCCGTACGCGGGCTTGCCGAGGGTGAACGCCTGCAGCCACGGGCGAACGTGCTCGGGCGTGGTGATGCCGAGTTTTGCATCGCGCTGACGCGCCCGTGAGATAGCCTTGAAGATGATGTCGTACGGCTGCGCGTTCGGATTGGCCACGCCCAGCGACCCGCGCGGATAGTGTGACGGATAGACCATTGGCAGCACGACGTCCACGTTCGGCGAAATCTTTTCCCACTCCTGTCCCACTTCGAGCGGACCGCCAACGGTGGTCACGAGGCCGAAGATGTCGGCCGTCGAGCGCACGCCGAGTTTGTTCAACCGCGATTTCGCTTCCTTGAGATACCCGGCCAATGCGTCCTGCTTGGACACGCCGTTGGCATCGGGGAACACCTGCTGGGGCAGACTCGGGTACGGCTCGGGAAAGCGAATGTAGTCGAACTGCACTTCGCCAAACCCCAGCTTCACCAATTCCTCGGCGACCCCGATGTTGTACTCCCACAACTCGCGGTGGTACGGGTTCACCCAGGCGATGCCCTTTTTGTCGCGCCAAATCGAGTTGTCCTTGCGACGGATCGTCCACTCGGGATGGATGCGCGCCGTTACCGAATCCTTGAACACCACCATGCGCGCAATCGGCAGAATCTTGTGCGCCTTGAGCGTGTCGAGGAGCGCCTTGACGTTGGCCGTGGTGGCCGAGCCGGCGTTCTTGGCGAACTCCGGGTTTTGAGATTTGTAATTGAGCCCGAACTCGTCCTTCATGTCGATGACGAACGCGTTGATCTCCGTGGAGTCCGCGGCGGCGATCAGCTTGGCCATGCGGCGCCGGCTCTGCGACGCCCAGCGATTGACGTACAGCGCGCGCACCGGCTCCGACGCCATCGGCGCACTTGATTGAGGTGCAGGCGATGCTTGGGCCGTTTGGACCGTTTGGGCCGTCTGAGCCGCCGTCTTAGACGGACTCGCGGACGGACTCGCCGACGCGGTGACCGCAGCGGTCGTGCCGTGGGCCACCGCCGTGTCGGCCGCCGCCGCACCCGCGGCTTGACCGGCGGGCTTGGACGCCTGCTCGGCATGTTCGGTGGGGGCGCAGGCGGCGGTGGCAGTGGCAAAGCAGAGCGCGAGCAGAGAGCGGCGAATGCCAGTCATGAACAGCCAGAATGGAGGAGAAGAAATGCGCAAAGGCGCAGGGTCATCACTGCGAGCGCCATGCCGAAGACTCCGCGTCGCGGTGTGATGTCACGGAGCCCAGTATATTTGCCACAATGCTCGAATACCCCCCCCGTCTGCTGTTGCCTGGCTTGATCACCAGTATTGTTCTTGCCGCCGGTCTCGGAGCGTGCGCGGCCCACGGATCGGTGCGGCGCAACGCGCCGCCGCGCGCCGAGTTCCTCGTCAACAGCGCAGACTCCACATTCTGGGTGTCTACCGCCGGCGGCGAAATGCAGGTGCGGGGCGCCCCGCTCGTTCTTGCGCGCTACGATGGCCGGTACTACGAGCTCTATACGACGGACGACGATCGTTCGTACAACGACGCGTTGCTGCTCGGCGAGAGACTCTATCGCCGCGACCTGCTCACCGGCGACAGCGCAATAGTGTTTGCCGACACCACCGTGCCCGGCATCGCCGACGCCTACGCGCGCACGCATCCCGACGACCAGCCGCTGTCGCCTGACGAAGACGGCAACGCCGACCCGAGCACTGCCGCGACGGCTGAGGTTGACGTGCTCGACGTTATTGGCCCGTACGTCTCATACGAGTATCACCTGGACGTGGACCTAAAGGGTCGCCGTCCCTGGCATGCGACTCGGCGCGGCGTGATTGATCTCCGTACGTCGCGGGAGAGCAAGCTCGCCGAGTTGTTCGGCACTGAGTCCGCCGGCCGGGTGGCGGTGCAGGGTCGCAAGATCTACGAAGCGACCCGCGACTCCATCGTGCGCGCGCGAGGATCGTTGAGCGCCGAGGATCGCCGCGCTGCGGCCGCGCTGGAGCATTTGCAGTTCGACGATCGCAGCTTCTCGCTCACCACGGTTGCCGGATTGCCGGCTGTGAGCTTTGGCGTGCCTGGCAGCGGCGAAGGGGCAGCCGGGAATGTTGTGCCGCTCGATCCGCTCAAGGTCGATTCGGTTTCCTGGTGGTCGCCGTCCAGCGCCGGTCTTGCCCAGACCAACGACGCCGGTGACGATTCGTGGCATGGGCCCGGCTACAGCATCCTGGCGCGCTACGACACGTCGGGCGACACGGCCCGTGTGTCGATCGCCGATTCGTCGCGCCGAGAATGGCCGGTGGCGAGCATTGCGGCGCCCATTCGCCGCGTTGACTGGCTCGACCGCCCGCCAATTTCCCAAGCCGAGCGTGCGGCGTTGCGTCGTGCGTTCGATCAAGCGTCCGCTTACGACGAAAACGCTCGCGTCGCATTGACGCGCCCGTCGTCGAACCTCCATCTCGTTACGATCCATGCCCCTGTCAAAGCCCGTCCGCGAAAGCCAGCACGAAACGTCCGAGTTGATGATGCCGGAGCACGCCAACAACATGGGCCACGTGTTCGGCGGCGCGGTGCTCTCCATGATGGACAAGTGCGCAGCGATCTGCGCGTTTCGGCACAGCCGCAACAGCGTGGTCACGGCGTCCATTGATCGCGTCGATTTCCGCGAGCCGATTCATCTCGGCGATCTGGTGATCATGAAGGCCAGCGTGAACTTCGCCGGCCGCTCATCCATGGAGGTGGGTGTGCGAGTGGAGGCGGAAGACCTGTTGACTGGCCGCCGCCGGCACACCAACTCGTGTTACCTCACGTTCGTGGCGGTGGACCGCAACGGCCGACCGGTAGAGGTGCCGGGTCTCCAGCCGGAAACAGACGAGGAGATCCGCCGCCATGCCGCCGCACGCGAGCGCCGGCAGCGGAGACTGGAGGAGCGGGAGGCGGAGGAGAAGGGAAAGGGTCTAGATAGGGGCTAGGGTCTGGGGTCTGGGGTCTAGTAGCTGCCAGCTCCCGGCTCACAGCTCCTAGCTCCTAGACCCTAAACCCTAGACCCCAGACCCTATATCTTCCCCCCATGCAGTCTTTCACCGTCGATCAGGCCAACCGCACCCTGCCGCTCGTTCGCAGGATTGTCGAGGACGTTGTGCAGCAGCACCGTCGTTGGCGCGAGACGATTCTCGAGCTCGACCTCGTTGCGTCGACCGCGGGCGCGGGCGATCCGCCGGAGCGCGCGACGCAGCTCGAGCGGGACGCGAACCTGTTGGCCCGTGAGCTCGACGGCTACCAGCGTGAGCTTGATGCGCTCGGGATTCAGCTCAAGGATCGGCGCCTCGGTCTCGTTGACTTTCCGAGCGAGATGGGTGGGCGGCTCGTGTTGCTTTGCTGGCGCCTCGGCGAGCCGGACGTCCAGTTCTGGCACGAAGTAGACTCCGGGTTTGCGGGGCGCCAGCCGCTCTTTCCGGAACTGGTTGGTTAACTTCCGCCACATGAAAACCTGGCATTCTCCCGACGGCCTCCGCTGGGGCGTCGACGTCGATCTCCCCGGCTCGAGCAACGCGATGGTGATCTTCCGCCACCCCGGTGGCGCAAGCTCGCGGCTCGACCGGTACAACTGGTTCATCAGCACCGGCCCGGAAGCGCGCAGCGTTACGTCGCACCTGTCCAAGGCAAAGGTGCTGGAGGGGCTGACGGATGAGGATTTGACGAAGCTATATCGCCGGTCGATGAAGATCTCGAGGCCGGATGCGCTGCAGCCCGCGGTCGCGTCCAACGGGTAGTAATCACGTGACGCTCGGGAGCGGGCTCTCGTGGTCGCTGGTCCCTGGTCTGTGGTCTCGGTAACTGCGAGCTGCTCGGACCTCAGACCAGAGACCTGAGGCCAGGAGTCTTGAGCCCCGCGCCGCGCCGTTTTAACCCAATCGGTGGGCAGTCAGGCCGAGGAATCGGAGAACGGAACCTCGATCTCCATTCCATCTTTCCCCGCCACCGTCATCTCGAACACGCTTTTCGCCTGCCGCTGCAGCTCGATCGCATCGCGGGAGTAGCGGGCCGAAAAATGGGTGAGGAGCAGGCGTTTGACGTTCGCGGCTTTCGCCACGTGGGCGGCTTCGCGCGCCGTCGAATGGCCGGTTTCCACGGCGCGTTCGGCCTCCTCGTCGCCGAATGTCGATTCGTGAATCAATAAATCAGCATTGCGCGCCGCGTCGATAGTCGCCGCACAGGGCCGCGTGTCGCCGGTGATCACCACCGCGCGGCCGGCGCGCTTGCCGCCCACCAGCACGCCGGGCTCGATGACCCGTCCGTCGTCGAGCGTCACCGGCAGCCCGCGGTGGATCTGCCCCCACAACGGGCCCTCGGGAATGCCGAGCTCGCGCGCCAGGTCCGGATTGAACCGACCCTTCCGTTCTTCCTCCACCAACGCGTAGCCCAGCGACGCCGAGCCGCGGTGGTCAACGGCGAACGGCACGATCGCGTACCCGGCGCGTTCAATCGATTCGCCCGCCCCCACTTCAGTGATCTCTAATGGGAAGGTGGTGCGCTCGAATCCCAGCGCCTCGGCGCGCTTGAGCACCCGCGCCGATCCACGCGGCGCCCACAGCCGCAGCCGTTCGGTGCGGCCCTGCAGGGCCATGGTGCGCATCAGGCCGATCACCCCGAGCAGATGGTCGGCGTGCATGTGGGTGAAAAAAATGTCCTCGAGCGCGAACGAAATGCCGTACCGCATCATCTGCCGCTGCGTCCCCTCGCCGCAGTCGAACATGAGTGTCTCCCCCTCGCGATGAATCGCGAGCGAGGACACGTTGCGCTCAACGGTGGGGCGCGACGCGGACGTGCCAAGCAGCCGAATACTCAATGACATTGCCAGAATATAGCCGCCGCCGGACGGCTGCTTGCCGCGAGCGGCAGCCACGCCAAAAACACGGAAAGCAACGAAATCCGCCGGGCCGAAACCGCGCCAGTTATGCGTTCACCGAGTCGTTGGCACACAGCCCGCTGCAACGGGGTATCAGAGTGCACTGGATTGCGCCCGATAAGATCGGGACGCCGCTGAACGTGGCGGGGGCGCGCCGGCGAAATAGGCGGCCGGCACCGAAGCGCCATGCCAGTGAAGCGCCCAGGTCAGCGAGACGACCGCAGCGTGAAGAAATGACCGATTTCCCCCGCGGACGAACGCTTCGGTCCGTCATTTGCACTCTACATCAGCAACGGCCCGGGGGGGCTGGAGCAACGGCAGCAGACCGTGAGGACGTCCGGGAGCGAACGTTCTCGATCGGAAAGCGCCAAATCTTTAGGAGGAGTAGGATGCCGAATAGACCGGGCAACGACGATCGCAACATCGCTGGAGACAGCGACCGTGGTGGACACCGCGACGCATCGAGCGCCAGCGCGCGTCCCACCAGCTCACAGGGCGGCGCGCCAACGCGCAGCCGGAGTAACCGCGGTTTCGCATCGATGGATCGCGACAAACAGAAAGAGATCGCCAGCAAGGGCGGCAAGGCAGCCCATGCTAAAGGCACCGCGCACGAGTTCGACTCGGGCGAAGCTCGCGAAGCCGGCCGCAAGGGCGGCGTAGCTGTGAGCCGCAATCGCGAGCATATGGCGGCAATCGGACGTCGCGGCGGTGAAGCGCGCGGCCAATCGCGCGGCCGCGGACCGTCGCAGAACGATAACGGCGGAAACAGCGGCAATCACGATGAAGAAGGCGCTTTCCAGAACGCGCGTAATGGCGCCGGTGCGGACCGTCAGGTGGCGATCAGCAACCAAAGCGAGGGCGTGAGCGCTAGCACGCAGGGCAATCGCGGCGGCAACAGCGCGCTTGGTGGCGAACGTCGCCCCAACAACGCGCTCGGTGCCAACGAATCGTCAGTGCGCGGCGAGAGTTTCGGAAACCACTAGCCGGCGTTCCACAGCACACTTGGGTGGCGTTCGCGACGCCCAACGAGAAATTCCCGGACGCTCTTCGTAGCCGTCCGGGAATTTTTTTGCGTCGGCCCAACGCGGCGCTCAGGGCCGCAACACGACCGACTCGAATCGCGCTGGGTCGATGTTGCCGCCGCTCACCACGATCGCCGCCGGCGTGATCACGTCGTGCAAACGACTCGTCAATAGTGCGGCCGCGGCGCAGGCACCGGCACCCTCCACACGCTGTTGATTCTCCGACCACAGCCACGCAATAGTCTGGCGGATTTCCGCTTCGCTCACCGTGATGATGCCGTCGAGCGTGCGGCGTCCAATGTCGAGCGCATAGTTGTCCACCTGGCCGGCCAGCCCGTCGGCGAGCGTCGGCAGGTTGTCGATCTCAACTACGCGGCCCAAGGCGATCGATCGCGACATGGCCGCGGTGTTCTCGCTCTGTGCGCCGAACATGCGCGCATCGGGCGCTACGGCCTTGAGCAAACTGGCACAGCCGCCGAGCAACCCGCCGCCGCCCACGCTCACGATGAGTGTTTGCAGATCCGGGAGATCGGCGAGGATCTCGAGGGCGATCGTGCCCTGGCCGGCGAGCAAGGCGTCGCCGGCGCATGGATTGACGAACGTGCGGTCGTGCGCCGCGGCAAACGCGAGCGCCGCGTTCAACGCATCGTCGTAATGCGATTGGCTCACGTCCAGCGTTGCGCCGAGCGCCGCAATGCCGTCCCGCTTGACGTGGGGTGCGCTGCTCGGCACGAAGATCGTAGCCGGTATGCCAAAGTGCTTGGCGGCGTAGGCCACGCCCAGGCCGTGATTCCCGGCCGACGACGCCACCACGCCGCGCGCCCGCAACTGCGGATCCAGCGACGCGAGCACGTTCATGGCGCCGCGTAGCTTGAACGATCCGGTGATCTGGTTGTTCTCGAGTTTGAGATAGACGTCGCCGCCGGCGATCTGGCTGAGCCGATCGCTGCGGATGAGCGGAGTCCTGCGGATGTGCGCCCGAATACGGTCGGCCGCGGCGAGAACGTCGGTGGGGCGAAGCGTGGCAATCATCGCACGATAATACGTCGCGCGAACGAGTCCTGTTACCATCGATCTCGCGGTGCGTCAACTTGACGTATCACCTACCGCTCTCTATGTTTAGCTAGTCGGGAGCGGCCCCGCAGTTGCGGGGCCTTTTCCGTGGTGCGACCTTTGGCTCCGGCTGACAGGTCGCACGAAATGAGGGGCTGTAGCTCAGCTGGGAGAGCGCTGCAATCGCACTGCAGAGGCCACCGGTTCGATCCCGGTCAGCTCCATCGTAACTAGCGCTGCTCCGAGGCAGCACCAGTTGCAAAATGAATCGAGACGGAACATTTCTCGCTTTTCCGGGGTTTTGCCCGCCGCTGTTCGGTAGGACGCAGAGTTCCAATGACAGCGCGCGAGGCAGTTCCCGCGAAAAGTGAGTCCTAGTTGAAACGCCACGAGCTAACAATTCGTGGCGTTTTCGATTTTCAGCAACCGCAGTGTGCGTGTGGCGAGCGGCCTCCGCCCGGAAAAAGCCGCCCGACTGTTCTACCTGCCGGGCCGTCGGAGCACGCCAGCGTGCAAGTCCGCCTGCAACGCGGTGAACCCCTCGCGCCAGTAGCGCCCCTCGTCCGCCTCCACCTTGCCGTCGATGTCGCCAACGGCGCGCGAGCCGAGGCTGCCGAGAAAGCGCATGATCGTGCTCTCCTGCACATCCAGGCGCGCGCGACGGCCCAGCACCGTTTGCGTGCCCGCGCTATCGCGCACGGACATGCGGAACAGCGTGCCCGCGCCTTCGAACGGCCGGCGCAGCGGGGATCGGATGAGGCGCTCGGCAACGAACGGCAGATCCCACTTTGGTTCGTGCTGCGCAACTAACGTTACGCCCCGGTCGTGGCCGGAATTCACGACCACCAGGTCCGCGAGCAAATTGTGAAAGCCCACGGTGAACACCTTGACCTTGAGCGACACGTCCGCCGTGAGCTGCAGCGTGTCCGGCCAGGCACGTGGTGGTCCGAACAGCGACGTGAGTTGGCCCGATTGTACGCGATAGCGCAGCGTGAGTTGGCGGTCACGGCCCGAGACGTCCATCAACTGAGTGCCCGCGCGGTCCGTGACCACGACGTGGTATTTCGCCGGGCCGAGATATTTGTCGAGGTAGTCGGTGAGCGCCGGAAAATTCTGGCGCATGAGCTCAGGATGAAAACCGACTGTCAGCGTGACGCTCGAGGTTCCGGCCGCGCCGGGCACGACGTGCAGCGAATCGATCGCCATGCCGCGGCCGAACGCCGTCATGGCGCGCGGAAATGCGGCGCGATAATCGTCGCGCAACTCGCGCTCGGTGCGGCCTTCGGGCGCGGCGAGCAACCCGGACACGAGCCCGCTCACCTCCGCGGCGGTCGCGGTACCCAAACCCAGATCGACCCTGGTGTCCCAGCGAAAGACCGACGGTGCGAGTCGCTCCAGCGACACCACGTGCCTGGAATCCCCCGGCCGCGCCGGCTCGGTGGGTAGCGGCCGAATGTCGAGTCGGTAGTGTCCGTCCACAGTGTTGCCGGCGATGTACAGCATTCGGAGCGCCGGTGATGGGCGCACATCCCAGATCGCGTCGTCGAAGACTCCGGACGGGACGAGCGCCGATTGGGTGAGCTTTTTCCGGGCGACGTCGAACGCGGGCGAGAATTCCACCTGGTTGAAGCGGGCCCGAAAGGCCTCGAACAGCTGGTCGGCGTTCGACTCCGCCGCGGCCGGGTTTGGCCCGAGCCATTTGAGGCTATCCGTGCAGCTGGTGCTTCCGGCGGCGACGGCTACTACGGTGAAAGCCGTAGCCGAGCGTCTAACCCAGGGCGAGCGGCGGAACGCGAGCGTGCGCGAATTGTGCAAGCGATAGTCGTTTCTGAGGTTACCTAGCTCCGTTTCGGCGACACGGGCTGGGAGTTCGGGCTTGATCGGTCGTCCGCCCCAAACTATAATCAAGGGGTTCCGGGACAACCGGAGCGTTCGCGCTATAGGTTAATTGTAAGACCATTGCCCCTTGGTGTAACTGGCAACACGCCTGATTCTGGATCAGGAGAGTCCTAGTTCGAGCCTAGGAGGGGCAACTTGTGGCAACTCAGAGCCCGGCAACGCTTCCCGCGTTGCCGGGCTCTTGTCCATTACCGCAAGACCGGTCGCTCACTGCGCCGGCGGCTTGCGCTTCGTGCTCCGATCCAGCAACTCGCGCACGGCCGCCAACAGCTCGACGGGCGTGAACGGCTTGGCCAAAAAGGATGTGGGGGACTCGGCAAGCTCCGCGATCGCCGATTCGGACTGCGCATAGCCCGACACCATGAGAAACCGAATCCGCGGATACCAGGCGCGCAGTTGCTCCAGCAACTTCCAGCCGCTCATCTGCGGCATGTTCACGTCGCTGACGATGAGATGAATCGGAGCCGCGTACGCCGCGGCAACGTCGAGCGCGTCTTTTCCGTTCGCCGCCTGCAGCACGTGGTAAGACTCCCGCCGAAGCACTTCGACGAGGAACTCCAGAACGCCGGGATCGTCGTCAACCACGAGGACTGTTTCGGCGTCAAAAATCGGTTCTGCCATAACACATCCCGCTGCTGGTCATTGAGCGACAAACCTCGAAGATCGCGCGCCGCCAGTCAAGCAGTTACCGCGCCACTTATCCGCGCCGAACGGCTGTACTCACGCCTGATGTGTTTATGAGAAAATTTTAATCTTTCGATTTGGTGCGGCCCCATGGAATTACTGCCGCCACGGGGCAGTCCAGTGCCGAGGATCACAATCCCCCAACTCGGAAATTGGCACGGGCTGGCTCGCCTTGTGGAGCGCTCGGCGCGCCGGGCACCAGCGAGGCGCCGAGCGCTCCGAACACGCCCATCGAACTGTATGCGAAAACTCTAAACGACGTTGTATTCGCCCGCGTCGTCGTCCGTGCCGAACCGTGCGTAGCGAAGTGTATCGATGTCGATGGTTTTTGCCCGCCCATCGAGAATCTCCTCGGCCATCACCAGCCCGGCCGCCGGTCCGTGCATCAGCCCGTGTCCGCTGAAACCGGCGCACGAATACAATCCGCCCACCTGCGGCAACCGTCCGAGGATGGCCTGATGGTCAGGCGTCACTTCGTACAGGCCTGCCCACTCCGCCGAGAGCTCCGCTTCGCCGAGCAACGGCAGTCGCATGATGGCTTCCTCGAGATGTTGCAGGCGCCACTGCTCGTCCACGCTCGTGTCGAACCCTGCCGGCTCGTTCGCATTGGACTTGCCGGTGAGAATACCGCGGCCTTCGCGGTGGAAGTAGAGCGACCGCGAAAAGTCGATGATGAATGGGAAATCGGCGCGCAGGCCGGGAATCTCGTTCGTCACGCCGATTTGCCGGCGAATGGGAACCACCGGCAGGTCGATGCCGGCCATCTGGCCTATGAGTCCTGACCACGCGCCGGCCGCAATGACTACGTTGGGCGTCTCGATGGTGCCGTCCTTGGTGGACACGCTGCGCACGTTGCCGCCCGATACGCCAATCGCCGTGGCCGGCGCGCTCGTGAGCAGCGTTGCGCCGAGACGCCGCGCCTGCGTCACATAGCCCTGCAGCAAGCTATTCGGGTCCACGAGCCCATCGAGCGGGCACCAGGTGCCGCCAATGATTCCGTCCAGGTTGACCTCGGGCGCCAGCGCCGCGATTTCGGCGACGTCAATCACCCGGCTCGGCACACCATGCGCGTTTTGTAGCGCCACGTTCTTGCGGAACTGCTCGAGATCAGGCTCGGCGTCCAACATGAACAGATAGCCGCACTGGCGCATGCTGATTTCCTGGTCCATTTCGGCGGGAAAGCGCGCCATCATCTCGAAGCTGAGCTTGGAGAGTTCCACGTTCACGCCGGTCGCGAACTGATAGCGAACGCCGCCCGCGTTGAGGCCAGTGGATCCAAGGCCGAAGAACTCCCCGGATTCGAGTACCACAACGTCGGTGCAACCCCGCTTAGCGAGGTGGTAGGCGATGCTGGCGCCCATGATACCACCACCGATGATCACGACTTCGGCTGTCGACTTCATGCTGGATTGGATGATTGGAGAACGGGAGGAATTTGGGGGGAAGGAGAAAGGAAGTTAACGCCGGGCCCACTGATGGTCACCGTTCCCGCGCCCCTACACGCGGCCGCGGTATCTTCCGCGCGTGAAAAGCTACGACGTCATCGTGATTGGTCTGGGTCTCATGGGCAGTGCCGCTGCACGCGAGCTCGCCGGCCGCGGGCTACGCGTACTCGGCCTGGATCAGTTCTCGCCGCCGCACAGCGCCGGCTCGAGCCACGGCGGCTCACGCATCATTCGCGAGGCGTACTACGAGGGTCCCGAGTATGTGCCGCTCGTGCGCCGCGCTTACGAGCTGTGGCAGCAGCTCGAGCGCGACACGGGCGCCACCCTGCTCGTGCCAACCGGCGGATTAACCATTGGCCGGCCGGACTGCGAGTTGGTGACCGGGGCGCTGAATAGTGTGAACGTGCACGGCATTGCGCACGACCTTCTCACGAGTGGACAGGTGATGGCGCGGTTTCCGGAGTTTCGGCTGAGCAGCGACATGGTGGCCGTGTACGAGCGACGCGCCGGCGTGTTGCTGCCTGAGGCCTGCGTGGGCGCGCTGCTCGCGCAGGCGGTGAACCGCGGCGCGGACATCCGCGTGGGAGAACGTGTGCTCAAGTGGTCGGCCTCGGCAACCGAAGTGGAGGTGAAGACGACCAACGGCACGGCCGCCGCCGGCTCGCTCGTGCTCGCCGCCGGCGGATGGTTGCCGGAGCTGACCGGCGACGCGGACCTCGGTCTGTGGGTAGAGCGACAGGTCATGCACTGGTTCGACGCCGGACCGTACGGCGCGCATTCGTCACAATCACCTATCACGCTCTGGCAGCTGGATACGGGGCGCATGCTATACACGACGCCGGATTTCGGCGACGGCTGCAAGGTTGCCTTTCATCACGACGGCGAGGCGGCGACCATGGCGGACGTCCGCCGCAGCGTGGGTCACGCCGAGGCGCTCGAGATGGAGGAAGCGGTGGCAGCCTGCATTCCCGGGCTCACGCCCACGGTGCGGCGCTCGGCAACCTGCGTGTACACGAATACCGCAAATCACGATTTCCTCATCGACCGGCATCCCGACCATTCGAATGTGATCATCGCCAGCGCGTGCTCCGGGCACGGCTTCAAGTTCGGGCCGGCCGTGGCAGAACTCGTGGCGCAACTGGTGGCGAACGAGCACGAGCGGCCGCCCGCGCGGTTCGCAACGAGACGACTATGACGCATCAGTATTCAATACAGGTGAATTGGACCGGCAACACGGGCGCCGGCACGCGCGACTATCGCGCCTACGAGCGCGCGCACGAGATCAGCGCCGCCGGCAAGCCAACGATCGCCGGTTCGTCCGACCCGGCATTCCGCGGCGACGCCGGCCGCTACAACCCGGAGGAACTGCTGGTGGCGTCTCTGTCCAGCTGCCACATGCTCTGGTACCTGCACCTGGCGTCCGAAGCCGGCATTGTCGTCACGGCGTATCGCGACCACGCCATGGGCTCCATGCGCGAGTCGAGCGACGGCGGCGGTGCATTCGCCGAGGTAGTGCTTCGCCCCGTTGTTACCGCGCAGCGCGGCGCCGCGGCCGCCGTGGTTTCCGAGCTGCACCACCGCGCTCACGCATTGTGCTTCATCGCCAACTCGGTGAATTTTCCCGTTCGCTGCGAACCGTCGTTCGAGATTGCTTCAGACACCCAGGCCCATGGCTAGCGTAACTCTGTTGGGAGTCCCGTACGACGCTGCGTCGTCGTTCAAACGCGGACCGTCGCTTGCGCCGAAGCGAATTCGCGACGAGCTCTGGTCGGCGGCCGGCAACAGCTGGACGGAACGGCTCGTGGACATTAGCGATAGCGCGGTCCTCGCCGATGCCGGCGACGTGACGTTTGCCGACGCTGCAGATTCCGCCGCCGTACGGCGCGCGATCGAGGATCGGGTCGAACGCATCGTCGTCGCCGGGTCGCGGCCGCTGTCGTTGGGCGGCGATCACTCGGTGACGTACCCGATCCTGCGCGCCGTGCATCGCACCCACCCCGCGCTCACGATTCTGCACATCGATGCGCACGCCGATCTCTACGAGCAGTTCGAGGGCGATCGATTTTCGCACGCCTGTCCGTTTGCCCGCGTCATGGAGGAAGGCCTGGCGACACGCCTCGTGCAGGTGGGCATTCGAACGCTCACGCAGCATCAGCGCGAGCAGGCGGATCGGTTCGGCGTCGAGATCATCGACATGAGCGCCTGGGCAGGCGGTGCGCGCCCCGTGATCGACCGCGATGAGACGGTCTATCTGTCGCTCGATCTCGACGGGCTTGATCCGGCCTTCGCACCGGGCGTGTCGCATCCCGAGCCTGGCGGCCTATCGGTGCGCGAAGTCCTCGGGATGATCCATGGTTTGGCCGGATCGTTTGTTGGCGCAGACGTGGTCGAGTGCAATCCCACCGCGGATCCTAGCGGCGTGACGGCGGTGGTTGGCGCGAAGTTCGTGAAGGAAATCGCCGCGCAGATGCACCTGCAGGGGCATCGTTAGCCCCGCGTAGCAGCCTAGGCGGCGTAGTACGTCTCGATCGCGTGCGTCATACCGGCGTTCAGCAGGGCGGCGGCCGTGACGTCTTCGCACTTGGCCTCGCCGCCGAGGCCATCGCGGATTGCTTCTTTCACGAGAACGAGTGCCAGTTCGGGGCTGGCGCCAGATTGTTTGAGCGACGCTGTGTAGTGCCCGACCGCAGCCAGGAGGGCAGCGCGCGACTCGCGGCAGTTCGACTCTCGGCAGCTCGTCAGCAGTTCGTCACGCTGCCTGCGTAGGGCTCGGTTCGTGTCGAGTATCGACCGGGCCTCGGCTGCCAATGCCTGCGCGGTGGCCACTGTCTCGGCTGCAGCGGTGATTGCCGGATGCGTCGGTGGGACTGAATCATGGACCGGCGGGGTGTATCGACGCACCTGTTGCGTGACGAGCAAGGCCCAGAGCGCATCATCCGACAACGTGTACCAGTCGTCTGGATACACCCAGCAGCGGCGAACTGTGGCCTCGGAGTCAAAGATCAAGCAGCGTGCGGCAACCGCGCCAGGCACTGACTCGGTGCTGACCTCGTACACCCGCCATTGTGCTTCTTCCTGCTGAAGCGTTCTCACCGCCGGCATCGCATGACCATTCAAGCCCAAGGAGCATTGTTCGTGCGCGAATAGCCGCCAAATGGTTTCGGCTGCACGGAGCGGACTATTTCGCCATGATTTTCTTGGTAACCACCCGTTTCGGCCCGGCTGGAGCGAGTGCGTCCGCGTCTTCCATTACCAGGATCACGCCATGAATCGACTGCAGGCGCGTCAGTAGCGGCGTTGCCGTCACTCGACAGGAGATTGCCCGGCCGCGACGGTTGATCGCGTCGAGCGTGATCGACGCGTGGCGCTTGGTCCCCGACAAGCAGTCTTGAATCAATGGTTTGAGGCGTTCAATGGGGAGGCCGATATCCAGACCGAGCACGTGCTTGCCGCGCAGCTCGTCCTCGCGGAGTCCCCAAAGGTCTTCTGCGCCCTGGTTCCAGACGAGAATCTCGAGCTCGGCGTCCACCACCACCACGGCCCCGCGAAGACTCGTGAGAATACTCTCGAGAAAGCTGTTGACCTGATTGAGCTCGTCGCCGCGAATCCGCAGCTCGTCGTTCATCGTCTGAAGCTCTTCGTTGGTTGACTGGAGCTCCTCGTTCATCGTCTCGAGCTCTTCGTTGGTGGACTGGAGCTCTTCGTTCGTCGTCTCCAGCTCTTCGACGGTGGACTGCAGCTCTTCGTTCGTTGTTTCGAGCTCTTCGTTGGTAGACTGCAATTCCTCGTAGGCCGTTTCGAGCGCGTGATTCACTTGCTCGAGCTCGCGCTGCAGGCGCTTGGGCTGCGTGGTGTCGTTGAAGGCGATGCTCGCGCCGATGCTCTCGCCGGTGGCCGTGTCCTGGAGCGGTGCGACGTGAATGTCGAGCCAGCGCATGTCGCCGCTGAGCGCCGGCCACTCCACGTCGCGGAGTACCACGGCGCGGCGTTCGGCGTGCGCCTGCTCCAGCGCGGCGCTCAGCTCGGCCGGGCGGTACGAGATCTTGAGGTCCTGGAGTGGCCGGCCGATGTCGGCGATGGACACCGTGAACAAGGCGCGCGCCCGTTCGTTGGCGACAATGAGCGTTCCATCAAAATCGACGAGCAGCTGTGCCGTGGGTACGGCGTCGAATGCCGCGTCACGCAGCCGGCTGTCGATCTGTGTCACGCCGCCCACGGCACCGCCTTGCTGTTGGGCCAGCGCCACAAGCCGTTCGCGAAGCGTCGTACTCGACGCCGGGATTTTGCTCGAGATTCGCCGCTTGAGATCGATCGGCGCGAACGTGCTGGTGTGGGTCATGAGCGTTTCGGCGCGCCCCAGGAACAGCACGCCGTGATCCTGCAGCGCGAACTGAAAGCGGGCGAGAATTTTCGCCTGCGTCTCGGCGTTGAAGTACATCAACGTGTTGCGGCACACGAGCAGGTCGATGCGCGAGATGGGCGCGTCCTGAATCAGGTCATGCCGTCCGAAGATGATGTGCCGACGCAGGTCCTTGCGAAACGAGTACGATCCGTCGGCTTCGTCGAAGTATTTCTCGAGCAGCGGCGGCGGCACGTCGGCCACTTCGCGCTGCGTGTACGTGCCCTGCCTGGCTTTGGCGAGGGCTTCGTCGTCCAGATCCGTGGCGTAGATCTTCACCTCGTTCTGGAACGCGTCAACGCCGAGTGCCTCGGCAAAGGTCATCGCCAACGTGTACGCTTCTTCGCCCGACGCGCAGCCGGCGCTCCAGATGCGAATGGGCAATCCCGGCTGCCGGCGCGCGATGATATCCGGCACCACCGACGCGGCGAGATACTCCCAGGTCGATGCGTCGCGAAAGAAGCAGGTGACGTTGATCAACACCGAGTTGAACAGCGCGGCAAACTCCTCCGGACGCACCTCGAGAAAATCGAGGTAGTCGGAGAGCGTCGCGCACCCCACCATCGCCATGCGGCGAGTGATGCGACGTTCGAGGCTGGCGCGCTTGTATCCGGTAAAGTCGAAACCACGGGCACGACGAAGAAAGTCGAGCAGCGATTCGAGGTCGGACGACTGTTCCGGCACGGGAGACCCCAAGAACGAGCGGGAGCAAGGAGATGTGCGCCGGCGCAAAAACGGCCGACCTCTGAATATCGTCGCTGTTCTCGCGCGCGCCAGCTTTTCGCGCCGCCGGGAATCAGCCTTCGGAACCCGTGCGCGGCATGAGAGTCGGAACAGCCCGGTCGTTGTTCGCCGGCGTCACGCCCCGTTCGCGGAGCAGGGATTGGCGAATGATCGCGGCGTGGGCCTCCGCGGTCTCGGCATGCAGGGCGCACCGCTCCGAAAACGTCGTCATGCCCTTTGCCTGATGGCGCTGCGCGATCTGCCGGTACAATGCCGCGCTTTCTTCGAGCGCGCGGATCGCCACCCACAGTGCATTGTCAACCGTGGCAGACAGCTGCATCACCAACGCATCGCCCGTCCAGGCATGACCGACGCGGCAACGGTAGCGCGTAAAATTTCCCTCGTTGATCTCCCAAAGCACGCCGCCGCAGTCCGGGCACCCGAACGCCGACACCTTGCCGGGATGGTGTGCGGAGTCCTCCATGGTGTCCAGATCGCCAGCGGCCAACGCGTTTTCCTTGACGTCATCCGGTATTAGTGGATACTCACTGAGTGGCGCTGGCTGGGTCATGAAGCCGGCGACGGTGGCGCCGACATCCCGAAGGGGCACCACTCGGTCCACGTCAACGTGCCGGATGGCGCTCTCGGGCATTGAAGGAAAGACCGCGTCAGTCGGGTCCTGGACGATGGTGATTCCTCCATGCCGCTTGATCGCCGCCAGGCCAGAGGTGCCGTCGTCGAGGTTTCCGGTGAGTACGACACCGATCACGCGCGGTCCGAACGTGACCGCCGCGCTACGAAACATCGGATCGATTGCCGGCCGGTTGCCGTTCTCCTTTGGCCCACGGATCACGCGCAGAGAGCGCTTGTCGAACAGCAGGTGGTGATCGGGTGGCGCCACGTAGATGCGCCCGGGAACTATCGGTTCGCCATTCCGCGCGTGATCGGCGACCAACTTGCCGGCACGCGACAGTATTCTCGGGAGCACACTGGTGCCTCGCTCCGGAAAATGGACGCTGATGAACACCGAGCCGGGAAAGTCGCCAGGCAGCGTCGCCACGAACTCCTGCAGCGCTTCCACGCCGCCGGCCGATGCCCCCACTACGATGATATCGCGGTTCGCCATTCCAATTTGTCCCTGGACTGGCCGGCGTGGGCCCGACCAACTCGAATCGACGAACGGACTCCTCTTCGATAGAAGCGAGCAATTCGCGTGCTGACAGGATCAACGGAGCAACGCCGATCCTGGCGCAGATCGTGCCCAACTACAGCCTGCTTGCGCGGATGGGCGCCGCATGCTCGTTTCGCCTTGGAGTGACTTTCGCCGCCTCATCACCTCCCGCTCGGTTTACCCGTTCATGGTGGGAATTGTGCTCGAAAAAAATCACGAACTCCACGAGCAAACGTCGCAGGCTAACGGTGGTGGAACCATCGGCGCATTGGCGCGGTGTCGCCAGACCGTGCTTCACCAGGCGGCGTCGATCTTCGACAGCACCAAGGGCATTCCATTCGCCGAAGAGTTCGACGTCGTGCCCAGAGTTTCCTCGTTGCTCATGACGTCGCTCGAGGAACTGCGCGTCGCCGAGGAGGAGCTGCACAATCAAAACGATGCCTTGTTGGAGCAGCGCAGCGCGGTAGAGGCACGCGTGCAGCACTACCACCAGCTTTTTCAGTACGCGCCCGCGCCGTCGTTCGTCACCGACGTGTACGGCGGAATTCAGGAGGCGAATCTCGCGGCCATCGCCCTGTTCCGTCGCGAGGCAAAACACCTTGAGCACAAGCCGCTGCAGGCGTTGCTTCCGCCGGCTGCGCGCGAGGAATTTCGCCGCCAACTGGGCCGTGTCGAGATGGAAGGCGGCGTGACGGACTGGCGCATCACGTTCCAACGCGTTGGCGATTTGCCGATCGCTGTGAGTGCTGCCGTGAGCCTGGTGCCGGGAATTGCACGCTCGGGCGGCGTTGGATTGTATTGGATGCTGCGCGTACTCGGCGAGTCCTGACCGCTCGCGCAAGTCTGGCGCGCGCCGCGTTCCGGCGATAGCGTGGGGTCAATGCGTACGCGAGCCATCATCCCAGCAGCGGTGTTGCTCTGTGGGTGTAGTCTACGGCACCGGCCAGCGGCGCCGGAGCCCGCCCGCGCGCCTACACTGGATTCTCTCTATCAGCTCGACCGATCGCGCGGCGATTCGCTCGCAGCTCGCGGCGCGCCGGATGGGCTGGCGGCGTTCCTCGCGCCGAACGTCGCATTTCTCCGCGCGGGCGTGCCCATCGTGTACGGCTGGCCGGCCAGCCAAGCCCTGTTCGCCGCTTCAAAGTCCGCTCCCGACGCGGTGACGTGGGAGCCGATCGGCGGCGGCGTGTCGCAGGATCTTTACTCCGGCTACACCTATGGCGTGACAGCTCGCGCCGGATCGCCGCCGGCCACCGTGCGCCTGGAGCGATACATCGCGTACTGGGAACGCGGCCGCGGCCAGCCTTGGCGGATCGTTGCATATGCCGAAGTCGGCGCTCCACCGACGACGGATCCACTCGCGCGGCGAATCGATCCGCCGGATGCCGCCAAAGTGCTGCCCAAGCCTATCGCAGCTGCAGTGGCCAATGTCCGCGCGACGGACAGTCTGTTCTCTGATCTGGCTGACCGGCTCGGAACAGCCGCGGCGTTCGCAGCAAATGCCGACGAGTACGGCGCCGTGTTCGGTTCGCCGGCGCTCGCTGTGGGCCCCAAGCAGATCGCGGACTTCCTAGGCCTTGCGGGAAGATCGTCGTCGCTCTCCTGGCGCCCAGTGTACGCGAACGTCGCCGGGTCGCTCGACCTCGGGTTCACGATCGGCGACTACACCTCCACGAGCCGCGGTGCCTCGGGCGCGGCGATTCAACGATTTGGCAAGTACCTCACCGTGTGGCAGCGCCAGCGCGACGGCAGTTGGAAGTTCATGATCGATGGGGGAAACTCCACCCCCGCAAAGCCGGAGTGAATTCGGATCACCAGTCTCTCCGACGCTCGCCCATTTGATATGCCCGGGCCAGCGTGAACGTGACGCCGCCATATGTGATCACGTACGCTCTCCATCGGTAGATCTCCGCGTATCCGGGAACAGGGTCTAGGGTCTAGGGTCTAGGGTCTAGGGTCTAGGAACTACCGAGTCTCAAGTCTCCAGTCTCGTGGCTGGGTAATTCCTAGACCCTAGACCCTAGCCCCTAGACCCTAAAGCAGAGCCCGCCGCATGACACCAACATGACACCCTCACTTAAACTGGCGCCGTTCAACTGAGCGGACAGCGAAGCGGTGATGTGCAAAAGAGGCCCGCGCAGGTGCGCGGGCCTCTTTTGCTGGTGGGTGAGTCAGCCGCCAACAGCCGATCAGTAAATGTAGACCTTGGTGCCGACGGGCACATGCTCGTAGAGCCACTCGATGTCCTCATCGCGTAGTCGTACGCAACCGTGCGTGGCGGCCATGCCGATCGAATTCTGGTACGGCGTGCCGTGAAGCAGATAGCCGTCGCCGAGAATGAGGCGGTACTTCCCGAGCTCGCCCTCGACCTTGCGGTTCTTGGTGCCGAGGGGCGGCACGAAGAGCGTGTTGTCGAATACGATGTGTTCGTCGGTCGGTAGTTCTTCGAACGTGCCGGCGTCGATCAGGCCCGCCACGCCATCCTTGACGGTGAGCAGGCGGCCGTCTGAGAGCTTGATCGGCCGGGTGGAACTCATGTCGCGCAACTTGAGGTCGTGCTCCTTGGCCGTTTCTGCGTACAGCCACTCGGGCGGCTGCCAGATTGGATCCGCTTCTTTGCCGAGCACAGTCCGAATGCCGCGCGGCGTGATGAACTTCCACTCACTCTTGCCGAAGTCGAGCGTGGTGCCCTTGGCGACAGCGGCGGGTGCACTGAGCACCGTGTCGGCGCCAACGATTGCCCACAGGTGCCGGTCCTGCAGCGAGACGACGATGCGGAAGCCCTTGGAGCGTTCAGCGACGGTGCGATTGCGAACCCACGAGAGACTATCAACGCGGGACACAAACGAGTAGCCCGTGTCGCTGGAATCGTCCGGCGAATCCGCGCTGGCAGACGCGCGCGCGCGCGTGGACGAGTCGTTGGGCCCCTGGACCTGCGCGCCGGCGTATGTGGCGCCGAGCAGCGTTGCTGCGGTGCCGAACGTCGCGAGAATTCGATGAAATGGGATGCTGCGCATGGGAGGCTCTGCTTGGAAGCGCTGTGAAGATCGAATATTGAGCGCTGTACTCCGCTCCTTACGCCAATTCCGTTCCAGAAGTTCCCGTGCGGGGAAACCACTGTTCTTTCGTAATATGACGACGAAGCGGGGCCCCCCGGAACATGGGGGGCGGCCGGGGGGGCCAAAAAATGTAGCGGGAGCTCGGCCAGTTCAGACAGGTGGAGGATTACACACAGGCCCAGG
>JBEPWA010000045.1:0-37650 GCA_041690755.1 Gemmatimonadaceae bacterium
CCCTCCGATGAGTGTTATACCCCACTGGTGCACTCACCGGTTGATACCACCATCTAGCCGGACGATAGGAGATTCCTCGGTCGCTTTGCTCCGTCGGAATGACAGGCGGTTTTGTTCCACCGTTCCACCTTACCACCGTTCCACCGGCTCTACGCCGCCAACACCGGCAGCCCGATCCTCCGTCCTCGCTCGATCAGTCCGCCGCCGAGCACGCGGTCGCCGTCGTACAGCACGAGTGACTGGCCGGGGGTGATTGCCGACACCGGCTCGTCGAGCGCCAGCTCGATTTCCTGGGCGTCGAGCCGTACGATTTCGGCGAGCGCCGGCTTGGAGCGATGGCGGATCTGGAGGCTCACTTCGTCGCCGACTGAGGGTGCGTCAACGAGCCAGTTGAGGGTGCGCGCCACGATGCCGCGGCCGAGCAACTCCTCGCGTGGGCCGATCACTACCGCGCGATCCGTCGGGCGAATGGCGACGACGAACATCGGCACGCGAAAGCCGCCGGGCAATCCGCGGCGCTGGCCAATGGTGTAGCGCGCAAATCCGTCATGCGTGCCGGCCGGCGTGCCATCAGACAATACGAATGGCCCCTGCGACAACGATGGTGCGTCGCTGCCGAGCCGCTGGCGAATGATCTTGGTGTGGTCGCCGTCCGGCACGAAGCAGATGTCCTGGCTCTCCTGCTTCTCGGCGATCACTTCGAGGCCGAGTTGGTGGGCGACGGCCCGCGTCTCGGCTTTGGTCTGCGCGCCAACGGGCAGGAGCATGCGGCTCAGCACCGAGCGGTTGATGCCCCAGAGGAAGTACGACTGGTCTTTGTTGTGATCGAGCCCGCGATGCAGTTCGCCGTCCACGATGCGCGCGTAGTGTCCGGTCGCAATCCACTTGGCGTCGATCGCGTTCGCCTTGACGAGCAGGTCGCGGAATTTCGTGAAGGTGTTGCATTGCACGCACGGAATGGGCGTGCGGCCGTTGGCGTACTCGTTGACGAAATTGTCAACGACGTCGTGGCCGAACGCGCTTTCGAGATTGAGCACATAATGCGGCACGCCCAGCTGCTGGCACACGCGCCGCGCGTCATTCACCGAGTCGAGCGAGCAGCAGGGGCGATCGGGCAGATCGTCGTCGTGGCAGAACAGCTTCATGGTGGCACCCACCACGTCGTAGCCCTGCTCGACGAGCATTGCCGCCGCCACGGACGAGTCAACGCCACCGGACATCGCGACGAGTACGCGCTCTCCTGTGGCAGCCATGTTCAGCCGGCGCGCGCCGCCGGCGCGGGCTTCGCGTGGGTGCCGCGCGCCTTGGCGACGAGCGCCGGAAAGACCTCGGCGATGCGCGCGATGCACGCGTCGGTCGTCAACGAGCCGATGCTCATTCGGATGGCGGACGACGCGATGTCCGGCGACACGCCGATGGCCGTGAGCACGTGCGACGGCGTGATGCTCCCGCTCTGACAGGCTGAACCGGCGGAACAGCCGATGCCGCGCAGATCGAGCGCCATGAGCATGGACTCACTGTCCGTGCCCGGCACCGAGATGTTGATGATGTGCGGCGCGCGCTGTTCGGCATAGCGGCCGTGAATCACCGCGTCTGGCACCTGGGCGAGAATCGCCTGCTCGAGGCGGTCGCGAAGCTGGGTGAGACGATGGCAGTCCTCTTCACGCTCGGCCACGGTGAGCTCGGCGGCACACGCGAGGCCCACGGCCTCGGCAACGTTCTCCGTGCCCGGACGACGCCCACGGTCCTGCGAGCCGCCGTGGAATAGCGGCTCGATGCCGGTGCCGCGCCGAATGAATAGCGCACCGATTCCCTTGGGCGCGCCGATTTTGTGACCCGAAATGGACAATACGTCGTAAAACACCGCCTTGGTGTCGATCCCGACTTTGCCGAATGCTTGAACGGCGTCGGTATGAAAGAGCGCGCCGGCGCTCTTCGCCATTTGCACCAACTCGGCGATTGGCTGCACGGTGCCGATCTCGTTGTTCACCCACATCACGGACGCGATGGCCGTGTCGTTGGCGAGCAATGTCAGAAACGATGTACGATCGACGATCCCGTCACACGTCATTGCCACGAGCCGCTCGTCCGCGCCTTCGCGTGCCGCCTGATGCACGGACGCCAGCACCGCCTTGTGCTCGATCGGCGTGGTGACGATGGCGTTGCGGCCTTGGTCTCGCCGAGCGCGCCACGCCCCGAGCACAGCGATGTTGTCCGCTTCGGTGCCGCCGGACGTGAAGCACACTTCGTCCGGCGATGCGTTGAGACAATGGGCCACGCGCTCGCGCGCCTCGTCAAGCGCGGTGCGGGCGTCGCGCCCCCACCGATGGATGCTCGACGGGTTCCCGAACCGCGGTCCGTAGAACGGCATCATCGCCTCGAGCACCTCGGGGCGCACCGGAGTCGTCGCGGCGTGGTCGAGGTAGATGGGTTCCGGCATGCCAATAAATATAGGGGCGCGGCGAGATGGACACAGCGGGCCACGGAAGAACTGCCCTCTCGCGACTGTTGACTAGACACACTTAACCGGTCTGGCTTTCGGGCTTGAGATGCCAGACCAGCGAATGGCAATCGTGAGCTGGGCCGGCTTCTCAAGCCTGAAAACCATTCCAGTTCAGAGAACCAAGTCTAGAGGCCCGAGAAGGGAGTTTGTGCTTGTGCGCCTTCTCCGGCATCCCCGCGCTGGGGTCAAAGCGTCGGCGCTGCCCAGGGATTGGGATGGGAACCCGGTCCAAAGTACTGGCCGCGTACCGCCCAGCGTGGCCTTAGCGCGTGGACTTCGTATCGTCGGTCAAAATGTTGACACATCCAGGTCGAGTACGTCGTTCACGGCAACCATCTCCGTCGTGAAGAAGGGCTCGCCGTGCGGACGGCGGATGAGAGTTCCGTAATAGGCGCTGTAGTGCCGCACCACATCTTCGAGCGGCTCGCCGTTGGGGTACACTTCGCCCGCCTGCGTGACGCCGTCGAACTGCGAATGAAAACAGCGAATTGCCTCGAGCTTTAGTTCGAATACGTCGGAGACGTCAACGACAAACGTTGGCCTGACAAAATCTTGTCGGTAGGCCAGGCAGTGGAGGATCTTGAGCGGGCGGTGCTTCGGCAGGTCCGGCGCGATCTTGGCGAGGCCCGCGACAAAGCATCCGTCGCGCACCAGTTGCGCCGCGACGCGATGATCGGGATGCCGACCTTCCAGCGCCGGCGCGATCACCACTTTGGGACGCAGGCGCCGAATGACCCGCGCCAATTTCTCCCGGGTCGCCGGCTCGTTGACGATTCCGGCATCGGGGAGGCCGAGCGTCTCACGTACCGACACGCCCAAAATCTTTGCCGCAGCTTCAGCCTCGGCAGCGCGAAGGTCGGACGAGCCACGCGTGCCCATTTCCCCTTGCGTGAGATCGAGAATCCCCACGCGGTGGCCGGCGCGCACGGCCTTGGCAATTGTGCCGCCGCAGGTGAGCTCGACGTCGTCGCGGTGCGCGGCGATGGCTAAGAGATCGATTTCCATGCTGGCAATATATCGGCTCTGGAGGGGAGGACGGACGACGTTGAGGGGCTTTTGCTTCGGGCGTGCTTGGTGTGATGGGGTCGGGTTGACTACGGTATCGGGTGCGAGGGTTTTGGGTAACTCACTACCCTACATCCCAGAACCGCAGTCAACCCGACCCCGTCACACCAACCGTCGCATCGCACAGCCCATCGGCCAGTCGCGCTACTCGTGCCTCAACGCCGCCACCGGATCCAACCTCGCGGCTCGTACCGCCGGCAACATTCCGAATAGCACCCCCGTCAACGCGCTGGCCCCAAGCGCCGAGATCACAGACGAAATTGGAGTAGATGCCGGAATGGACGGGAACGCGCTTCGCACGATGAGCGACGTTCCCACGCCGAGCACCAGCCCGAGCGCCGCGCCCAATCCGGTGAGTGTGACGGCCTCCACCAGGAACTGCCAGAGGATATTTCCGCGCGTGGCGCCGAGTGCCTTGCGCACGCCAATCTCCTTGGTCCGTTCGGTGACCGAAATCATCATGATCGCGATCACGCCAATTCCGCCGACGAGCAAGCCCACCGACGACAGCGCCATGCCCACGACGAAGAAGGTGCCGAACAGCTGGTCGTAGGTCTCCATCAATTTGTCCTGCGTCACGACGGCGAAGTTGGACAGTTCGCCGGGCCGCAGGCCGCGGTGTCCGCGGAAGAACGACGTCACGTCGTCAACGGCATCGGGAACGGTTACGCCGTCGCGCGGTTTGACGATCAGATTTTCGCCGCGCACAAACAGGTTCATGTGACGGCGTCCCGTCTCGAGCGGGGCAATCGCCTTGGGAGAATCACCCCCGCCGCCCGACGTGGGCGTGCCCACGGGGCTGGCCGTGTAGTGATACAGGCCAATGACGGTAAACTGATTGCCGTTGATCGACACCAGCTTGTCGATTGGATCGGACTGTCCGAACAGCGCCTCGGCCAGCTTGTCATTCACTATCACGACCCGGGCCGCGCCGGTGTACTCGGCGTAGGTAAAGCTCCGGCCGGGATAGATGTCGCCGCCGTCAACGTCCGTCCAGTTGGGCGAGTAGTACTCGATGCCTGCGGTGAGCGCGCGGTCCTTGTACTTGAACGTGCCGTTGCTTCCCACGTGTTGGGTCACGGCATAGATCGATGACACCCCAGCCAGTCCCAGCGCTTCCTCGTTGGTAATCGCCGGATTGCGGCGTTCGGGGCACGATGTGGGATCGGACGGATCACAGTTCTGAAATCCACCCATCGAGCGGCGGTAGACGAAGAAGGATGTTGGACCCGCGGCGGCGACGTCGCGGGCGAACGATTCATTCACGCCGCGCACCACCGACGACAGCGCCACGACAACGAACACACCAATCGCGACGCCGGCGATCGTTAGTGCCGCGCGAGCCTTGTTGGAGCGAATGGAATCGAGCGCAATCGTGACGCCTTCCGTGGCCTGCGTACCCTGCGAAAAGATTTTCATGTTTCGTGACGCAGCGCTTCAATGGGGTCGAGGCGCGAGGCGCGGCGCGCCGGCACCACACCGGACACGATCCCAACGACGGTACCAAGCAACGTGGCCACCACGATGGACCACGGCGCAACGGCGGCGGGCAAGGGGGTTTCCATGGCGATGAGCTTTGCGGCGGCAATCCCGAGGATCACGCCGATCATTGCCCCCACGGTGCTCAGCGTCGCCGCCTCGGCGAGGAATTGCCGCAAGATGTCCTTGCGGCGCGCGCCAAGCGATTTACGAATACCGATCTCGTGGGTGCGCTCCGATACCGAGACCAACATGATGTTCATGATCACCATGCCGCCAACGATCAGGCTAATGCCCGGCAGCGCGGTACCGACGATGGTCATGATGCCCTTGATGCGCTCGAAGAATGCGAGCGCCGAGGCGGACGTTTCCATAACGAAATTGTCGGGCACGGCGGGGTGAAGGTGCCGACGCGAGCGCAGCGCCTCGCGGACGTTCTCCATGACGTCGTCCAGCATCTCGGCACTGGACGCCTGGACGATGAATCCTCCCATGTCGCCGAGCGGATTCGTCACGCGATGCAGCGGCGAGTTGAACGGCGCCACGGCAAGCTTGTCGAGCGACTGGCCGAACAGGCTGCCCTGGTGTTCGATGACGCCGACCACCTGATAGGGAATACCCGCAAGGCGGAGCGGGCGGCCAATGGGATTGAGGTTGGGAAAGAAAAACTTGGCCACCTCATCGCCGATGACAACGACCGGCGAGCCGAGCTCGTATTCCTGCGGTGCGATCGCCCGACCGGACGCGAGATTGTATTTTTTGATGAGAAAATACTCTCCGTCCACCGCATGGGCTTCCACCGGCTTGGCCCGCGCGTACGGCGTCGATGCATTGACGCTGTTGCTCTGACTCTCGATGGCCCAGTGCGACCCATTCGGCAGCGACGCGCGCAGCGACGCGACATCCGCCGCGTAGATGCGCGGGCGCCGCTGCCACTCCAACCATTCCTCGCGTGTCGTGTTGTTGCCGAACCACGGGTAGCGGCGGAGCGTGAAGGTGTTGGCGCCAAGCAAGCGACCCGCGAAGTCGTCTTCCATGTACCGGCTCATGCCTTCGACGATCGACACCACCGCGATGAGGAACATCACGCCGATCATGACGCCGAGCAGCGTGAAGAAGCTCTTGAGCTTCTGCACGCGGATCTGGATCAGCGCCAGGCGGAAGGCTTCGAGGAAGGACATGTCGTAGGGTCTGGAGTCTGGGGTCTTGAAAGAATCAGCTACGAGACATGAGCGGCCAGCCCGGGCTAAACCCTAGACCCCAGACCCTAGACCCTACTCATACCGCAACGCCTCCACCGGGTCCAGCCGCGACGCGCGCATTGCCGGGAGCATACCGAAAATCACCCCGGTGATTGCACTCGCGACGAGTGCCGCCACAATAGCCATGGGCGGGATCGATGCATGGATCGGCGTGGCCTTGCTGATCACCATCGACACAGCCGCGCCGCCAATGAGCCCGATCATGGCGCCGATGGCGGTGAGCGTCACCGCCTCCACGAGGAACTGCCAGAGAATGGTGCCGCGCGTGGCACCCAGCGCCTTGCGCACGCCAATTTCCCGCGTCCGTTCGGTAACGGAGATCATCATGATCGCCACCACGCCAACGCCGCCTACCAGGAGGCCGATCGCCGACAACACGATCATGACGAGGAAGAACATTCCAAATATCTTGTTATACGTCTCGAACAACTTGTCCTGCGTGATGACCGCGAAGTCGTTATCCACCCCGGGGCGCAACGCATGCCGCGCCCGCATGGCCGCTATCACTTCGTCCTCGGCCTGATCTCGCGTGACGCCGTCGCGCGGCACAATCGAGATGCCCACGTTGTTCGACGATGCGTGCAGCGATCGCAGCGCCGACTCGAACGGCACAATGGCCCGCGGTTGGTTGCCGCCCGACAGGAAGCTCGCCTGGTAGTGATAGATGCCGATTACGGTGAACGGAACGCCGGCGATCGTCACCTGCTTGTCGAGCGGATCGGAATCGCCAAACAGCTTCGTGGCCATCTCGTCGTTGATCACCGCCACGTGTGCGCCGTTCGACGCCTCAGCGTCCGTGAAGCTGCGGCCCGGATACAGGTCGCCGCCGCCGTCGATCAACGTCCAGTTGGAGGTTTCGCCGATCACCTGCGTGCTGGACAGCGAGCGATCCTTGTACCGCACTTCCTTGTTCATTTGCAATTGCGCGCCGGAGGCGCTCACCGACGACAACTCGTTCAGGATCTTGTTGTCCGTGTACGTGAGCGCTGGGTTGTGGCGCCATTTGCAGGTGTCGTCCGTGCCATCGCATGCCTCGAACGTCACCGGGTACCGGCTGAGAAAAAACGTGTTGGGACCGGCGGACTTGAGGTCCGAGGCCACGCTCTCGTTAATGCCGTGAATGGCCGCCGAGATGATCACCACGACGAACACACCCACGGCCACGCCGAGGATCGTGAGCGCCGCACGCACGCGATTCGATCGAAGCGACTCGAGTGCGATCGAGACGCCTTCGACCAGGGAGGAGAGGCGAACGGCGATGTTCGACATCAAGTCTCCTGCCGCATGGCGGCGATTGGGTCCAGCATCGCCGCTCGAGTTGCCGGGTAGAGCCCGGAAATGATTCCCACGCCAGCACCCACACCAACGCCCACGAAAATCGACCAGACCTCCACCGCCGCGGGCAATGGAGACACCGCTGCCAGTCCTTTGGCGAAGCCGATCCCGAGCAGCACACCAAGCGCGGCGCCAAACGTGGCGAGCGTGGCCGACTCGATAAGGAACTGGTTGAGAATGTCCTTACGCCGGGCGCCGAGCGATTTACGAATACCAATCTCGAACGTGCGTTCCGACACGGCTACGAGCATGATGTTCATGATCACGATTGCGCCCACCACCAAGCCTACGGTGGGCAGTGCGATTCCGGCCACCACGAGATAACTCTTGAGCTTGTTCCAGAACTCTAACGCTGAATCGGACGTCTCCAATGCGAAGTTGTCCGGTTGGGACGGACGCAAATGGTGGCGAGAGCGCATCACACCGCGCGCCGCCTCCATGGCCTCGCGCATCCCCACCTCATTCGGGGCCTGAATGATCATCTGCTCCAGCACGCCATGCGGCGCCACCCAGCGATTGAGCGGCGATTTTTCCGGTGCAATCAGGAACTTGTCCATGGAGATGCCAAAGGCACTGCCTTGCTTCTCGGCAACGCCGACCACGGTGTACGGAATGTTCTGAATCCGGAGCTGTCGCCCCACGGGCTCGAGGTTCGGGAAGAAGTGATCGGCCACGTCCTGGCCAATCACCACCACCGGCGAGCCGAGCAGATATTCCTGCGGCGCGATCAGGCGGCCTTTGCTCACCCCCATTTTCTTGATCGTGAACCAATCGCCCGACACCGTTGACGCCGAGGTCTGGCGCGAGTTGGCGTAGGCCGATTCGACCTGCAGGTTGTTGCCGCTTTCGGTGGCCCACAGGACTTCCGACGGCAGCGATGCGGCAACCGCCGGCACGTCGCTGTATTCAATCTGCGGGCGTCGGCGCCACTCGCGCACTTCATCCGCAGTCACGTTGCCGATTTGAATGTTCGGGTTCCGGCGCAGATTGAACGAGTTGACGGCGATCAGCTTGCCGATCAGGTCGTCCTGCATGTAGCGGCTCATGCCGCCCACGATGGAGACCACGGCGATCAGAAAGGTCACGCCGATCGTCACGCCAATGACCGTGAAGAAGCTCTTGAGCTTCTGCACGCGAATGGTTTCAAAGGCGAGGAGGACGGCTTGGAAGAAACTCATAGGTGGGAAAGAGGCGAGGGCGGGGAAGCGGGCCGGCCGTGAACGCCGCGCTCTCGCCTCCCCGCCCTCGCTCGTACGAGGGAAACTCCCTCGAAGTTACAACGTGTAACAGCGCTTTACAGCTCGATGACCTTGCTTTCGTTCAGGTTCGGCGCGGCAATGCCAAGACGGGTGACGAACGCTTGCTTGGTCTCGTCCGTTGACATCAGGCCATCGCGGAGCACCACGACGCGGCGTGCGTGGGCGGCGATGTCGGGTTCGTGCGTCACCATGACCACTGTCTGTCCTGCCGCGGCAAGGCTCTCGAATACCCGCATGATCTCTTCCGAGGTCTGCGAGTCGAGGTTCCCGGTCGGTTCGTCGGCGAGCAGCATGGACGGATCGTTCACAAGCGCACGGGCAATGGCGACGCGCTGGCGCTGTCCGCCGGAGAGCTCGTTCGGACGGTGATCCATGCGGTGATCGAGCTGCACCTTTTCCAGTGCTTCCTTGGCCTTGCGCTTCCGCTCGTCCGCGCCGATGCCGGCATACACCAGGGGAAGCTCCACGTTGTGCAACGCCGTGGCGCGGGGCAGCAGGTTGAACGTCTGGAACACGAAGCCGATCTCCTTGTTGCGGACGCGCGCCAGGGCGTCGTCCGACATCGTGGAGACCAGTTGGCCGTTCAGCCAGTATTCGCCGGCGTTCGGCGTATCCAGGCAGCCCAGAATGTTCATGAGCGTTGACTTGCCGGAGCCCGACGGACCCATGATGGCCACGTATTCGTTTCGGCCAATGGCGATGTCCACGCCGCGGAGTGCCCGAACCACTTCGCCGCCCATGTCGTACTCGCGCTTGATGCCGCGGGCGACAATGACCCACTTGGAGTCGGGCGACTGACCGACCTTTTCCGCTACGGCCAACCGCTCGGCAGTAAGTCCGAGCGGTGCTTCTATGATCTGTTGATTCACGACTTAGTCCCCGGGGTGGTCGTCTTCGCGTCAGGCTTCGTCTCGCGCACCAGCGCGCCGTCCTTCAGCTCGCGAATTGCCTGGTAGGTACCAGCTACGATCTTTTCGCCGTCTTTCAGCCCGCTGACGATCTCAAAGTTCTTTTCGCCGGCGATACCTACTTTTACGGGCCGGAAGGTCACTTTGTTGTTAGTTCCTACGACGAAAACCCCTTCAACGTCTTTTTTCCCGATTTCCTTGGTCGGTTTGGCCTTTCCGAGGCCCACGGCGGTGTCCCCAGCCTGCACAGCTTGGTTCTCACGAACCGTCAGGGCGATAATCGGCACCGAAAGGACGGCCAGCCGCTTGTCCGTGATGACCTTGGCCGTGGCAGAGAAATCCGGCCGGGTGTCCTTGGGGGCGTTCAACAGCTGGATCGTGACTTCATAGTCCACCGCCTGATCCGCGGTGGCGCCGGTAGCCTTGATGGAACTGTTCGAGATCTTGGTGACGCGCCCTACGAACGTGGTGTCGGGGAACGCGTCGATCTGGACCTGGGCAGAATCGCCCACTTTTACGCGGGCAACGTCGGTTTCGTCCACCTTGACGCGCGTCTCGAGCGTGGACATGTCGCTGATCGTCAACAGCGTCGCGGCGTCCTTGTTGAACGTGCCCGGCACTGCGGTTTCGCCCTGCTCCACGACGAGGCGCGTGACTTGGCCGGCCATGGGCGCATAGATCGTGGTCTTGGCCAACGCGCTCTTGGCGTCGTTCAGCGACGCGGTAGCCTGATCGACGGAATGCTTCGACGCCTGCACCAGCGACTTGTTGACGTCCACGGCGGTCTTGAGCTGCTCCACCTGCTCATCGGCGACGAACTGCGGGTTCACCTTCCGTATGGCGATAGTGCGGTCGTAGGTTTTCTGGGCTTGATCCAGGTTGGTCACCGCCTGCGCCATTTGCGCCTTTGCCGACTCGACCGCGGCATTGGAGCGCTCTACCTGGGCTTGCGGCTGCGCCGGGTCGATCTGCAGCAGAAACTGGCCTGCCGAAACCATCTGTCCTTCCTTCACGGAGAGCTTGATGATCTTGCCGCTCACATCGGACGAGACGTCTACCTTTGTCTGCGGATTCACCTGGCCGCTCGCGGTCACGGACGCGACGAGGTCGCGCTTCTGCACCAATTCCGTGCGGACTTCGATTGCCTTGTTCCCACGCTTGGCCGCGCTCATTCCGAGCACGGACACCACGCCGGCAAGGGCGATGATGCCGATCGTCCACTTCGCTTTCTTACCCATGATTGTCCTGTTGCCTTAGCGCAGGGGACGGCCGACCGCGTTTTCGAGCGCGGCAAAGGCCTTGTGATATTCGTAAACGGAGTTGACGCGATCGATCTGCGCCTTTTCGTAAGTACCGCGCGCCACCGTCACGTCGAGGAACGTGGCTGCACCAACCTTGTACCGCTCTTGCTGCGCGGCGAGGTCTTCCGACGCCTTGGCGGCGATCTGCGTCTGCAGCTCGATCGCCCGGATGTCGGTCATCATCGTGAGATACGCTTGTGACACGTCGGTGTTGATCTGAAGATCCCGCGCGCGGACGTCGCTCGCCGCGTTGTCGCGGGCGACCCGTTGCTGCTCGATGTTCGCTTCGCGCACGAAATTGTTGAAGATCGGAATCGACACGAAGGCGGACACCGAATACGGCGCCTTGTTGAATTGGAACGGCTTGTTCGACCCCCGAATGGCATTGAGCTGATCGGCCGACAGCGTTCCTGTGCCGCAGGCTCGCGGGGCCAATCCGGCGCCGACGCGCACGGAGTCGCTTGCAAGGCAGCTGAGCTGCTGATTCTGCGCCGACAGCTGCGCCTGCGAAGCGAGGATGTCGCTATTGGTATACCCAAAGGCTTGCGCGCCGTACCCGGTGCTCAGCGTGAGCGACGGCAAGTACTGCGTTTTGGCGACCTTCACCTGCATGTCATTGGCGAATTCGCGGGACTTCTTGGCGGCGAGGTCCGGATTCACGCGACGCGCCAGCTGGATGAGCGAATCGAGCGAGAGGTTCGGCTGCGTGACGGTGAACCGCGTCGTGAGCGAGTCGGCGATGTTGCCTTGCACGCCCATCAACTGAAACAGCTTGAGCTTGTCGAGCTGCGCCGTGTTGTGCTCGTTCAGCGACTGCACCTGCGCCTGACCCACCGCGACTTCTGCCGTGCGGACGTCTACGATTGTTGCGGCGCCGAGCGACATCTTGGCGTTGACCAGATCGAGCTGGCCCTGCGCCGACGCGACGAGCGTGTCCAGCACGGCCGCCTCGGCTTCGGACTGCAAGGCGGTGATGTACTGCGTTGTCACCTGCGACCGGAGCGCCTCTGACTGGCTCGTAATGTCGGCTTCGCTGGCGTTGCGAGACGCGCGCGCGGCCTTGGGGGCAAATGCGATCGAAGGCGCGATACTGTAATTCAACGAGATCGAATAGTTGGAACTGTACGAGTCCGAGCTGCCCGGAAGGGCAATGCCCTGCACGTACTGCGTTCCACCCTGATTGTAGCCGGTGCGGAAGCTCGCACTCGACGACGGCAACAGGGCGCCGTAGGTGGTTTTGACGTTCGCGTCGGCAGTGCGAAGGTTGTTCTTGACCTGCTGGAACAGCGGGTTGTTTTGCTGTGCCGTCATGATTGCGTCATCGAGCGAGAGCGCGGAACCACGAGCGGTCGGAACCTGCTGGGCGAACGCGAACTGGGCAGGGATCGCCAAAAGGGCGATGAGCCTCATCGAACGCATGGAGGGAAGTCCTTATGGATGGGGTCTGGCGGGAAGTACGGAAGGCGCTACTACAGAGTTTCAGTCGTCCATAGGGTCCAGGGTCTGGGGGGGTTGGGGGTGGTGGCGGTTGTTTAACAAGACACCCCCACCCACAACCTCATACTTTTTTGTGGCGCTCAGGGGGGCGGGGGGTGGGGGGTTTGGGCACTACTGTTTCTTCTAGACCCTAGACCCCAGACCCTAGACCCTACTTTCACCTTGGCAACTCTTCCCGCGTCGCCCGAAAGCCCTCGGAAGGAATTGCAACAACGAGCACGCGGCCGCTGGCATCGACCCAGAATTCGCGGGCCGTTGAGCCTGAGACGAGCGAATAGTGCGTGGCGGTCACGGATCGGCCGCCGATCTCGATCGGCTCCAGGCCCTTGCCGGTGAGGGTGCCGATTTCGCGGCGTCCGGTACGGGGCTGGATCATATGAATTTCGCCGGTGCGCTGGCCCAGTGCTACAAAGTAGAGCTGATGTGCCAGCAAGTCGTCCAGGAGCAGCGTCTTGCCGGGCACGAGCGGAAACTCCTTCATCGACTCGTTGCTGCGATTGTCGGACGATGACAGGGAGAGCCGATGTCCTCCGGTGGCCGCAAGGATCGTCTGCGTGGTGGCTCCGCGAGTTTTCACGAGGAACAGATATGAAATTGGCGTACCGAGCGTGTCTACTACGAGCGATGAGCTGACACGCTCGTCACCTGAATTGATCTGGCCTGTCGCCTGGATGCGGTCGCTGTCCATCCGCGAGATCTTGAAACTCTCGGTCTGGGTTGGGGCGCCCTTTCGGGTAATGATGAAGGCGCCCTCGTCGATTGTACGGCCCTGCGCGAGACAGGGCGCGCCGAGAACGACGGTCAACAAGAGATAGGGTACGACGGAACGGAGTCGCATCATGGGGTAAAGTACCCGGTCCCAGCCGTAGAGTTCATGTTTCAGCGGACGGGGCAACGAAAATCTTGGTCCGGATCTTTGCGTAAATCTGCTCGTAGATTGCGCGACCCTTCTCGGCGGTGGCCAAGGTTGGCCGCCCAATCGACCCGGGACTCGTGCGGGGCACGCGCAGCCAACCGCGCCGGTAACGTCGCAGCTCGTCGCGAGACATCATATAATCCTGCGCGAGCGCCATATCCACCAACTGGGGCGCTAGATACAGCATCATTGAAGTGTCCACCTCGCCGCCATGCATGTGCTCGGACTGACCCTCCAGTAAATCGCTCACATCCACGCCGAAAATGTCCACTGCACGCACCCTTGCTTCCGACGTGATCACGGTCGATAGCGCTTCCAGATGCGGGTCGTGCTCGTGCGCGGTGAGGAGAATGAACTCGCGAATGCCCGTGGCTTCCCAGGTGTCGAGCAGATCATTGAGCAAGCGATGCAGCGTTTTCTTCCGCAGCGAGGCATTGCCGGCGAATCCGCGTTCGGTTTCGACGTTCACTCCGTACTCCACGGTGGGGGCGAGCAGCACCCCAAACTCCGCCGACAGGTCGCTGGACATGCGTTCGACGATCAGCGTGACCGATCCCACTGGCATGTGCGGGCCATGTTGCTCGCACGTGCCCACGGGAATAATCAGTCGATGATCGGCTTCAATGAGCGCTGCCACGTCGGCAGGCCGCATCTCTTTCAAGCGACGCGGCGCAGGAACGCCGATGGGAGACTGACTCATTTCTGCTGAGCGACCCGTTCAGGAGGCAAGTCCGCCGCGTGACGCGGCGGGGTTGTCGGCGTTGTGGGCCGTGTCGGCAAGCGCAGCGCTGCTCGCCGGCAGTGAGTGGCTTCACGCCCCGAGCGTAGAGTATCTGGTGCCGCTGCTCGTCGCCACCGTCGCGGCGTCAATTGGTGCGCTTCGGCTGCGCGGAGCTCAGCGGTGGTGGGCCGCGGCGTGTTGCGCCTGTCTCATTGTCGCCGCCGCGTTCGCGACGCCCGCCGAGCGCAGTCTGTGGCGGATTCGCCACGATTGGGAGGCTTGGCGGCACAGCAATGCGGTAGCCGGCATCGACGCGCTCAAACGCGCCCTCGACGATGCCGTCGAGTCGTCCACTCGGGCGACGGAACAGGCGATGCTCGCTCCGTCGGATCGCGCTCGCGCGTTCGATGCGCTCGAGCCGCTCGTTCCCAAGGGCGACGAACGCGGACTCGTGTTGTTTCGCGGGGACAGTGCACTCGCGTGGGCCGGCGTCGTTCGCGTGCCCGTGGACCCGCGGTACCAGGGGCCCACAGTGGTCGGTACGCCGTTCTATCTCGCGCTGCAGGTGACGCAGAGTCGCGAATCCGGCGGCGCGCTCGTGCGCGCCAGCGCAATCACGCTACTCGACGCCAAGCCACCCGCCGACAGATTGTCGTCGCCTCTGGCGCGGCGTGTTGCGGCCGACGCCGGCCTGAGCGACTTCGATTTCACCCCGGCCAGTGACTCGGCGGGCGGAGCGGAGTTGCTGCATTACAGCGTGCACGGCCTGCCGTTGTTCGACGTACGCGCTGCGCCGCTCATTCAGGGCGAGGTAACGCAGCGAATTCTCGAGCGCGTGCGCACTCGCGCCGGACTGGTATTCATTCTCGCGCTGGTATGCCTGGTCATTGGTGTGTGGCGCGGCACGCGGGTGCTCGCGCAACGTGCCGCGGCGCTCGGCGTGGCGTTGGCGTGCACGGCCCTCGTACCGCTGAACCAGTACTCGAATCTCACGCGGTTATTCGACGCGTCGATCTATTTCACGCCGCTCGGCGGTCCGCTCACCGGCAACGCCGGTGCGCTCGCGACGACGAGCGCTATCGTGCTGCTCGGCATTCTTGCCGTGTTCCGGCGGCAAGCGCAGCGAGCGTCCCGGACGAGTGCGATCGTTACGATACTGCTCGTGGCCGGACTCGGACCTTTTCTGCTGCGCGATCTCGCGCGCGGCGTGCAGGTGCCGGCGCACGGTGTGGACGCGTCGCTCTGGCTGATCTGGGAGATTCCGCTCTTTCTCGCCGCGGTGTCGGTGTTGCTCGCCGGGGCGGCTGGCGGTGCAATAGTGCTGGGCCCGCGTCGAGGACTTCCGCCGTGGGCGGCGCCCGTGGTGGCGACGTTGGCGGCCGCGCTTGCGCCGGCGCAATGGCAAGCGCCGGGGCGTTGGCCGTGGTGGTACGCCATCCTGTGGGTGGTGGCTGTTGCCATGCTCGCCATGAGCCGCCGGACGCGCTACGTGATCTTCAGCGCGGCCACTGTGGCGGCGCTGGGCGCGACAACGCTGGTGTGGGCGCGCACGGCACGGGGACGGGTGGACGCGGCCGTGCGCGACCTTCAGGGGTTGGCGCAGGTGGATCCGGTGGCGGTGACGTTGTTGCAGCGCTTCGGTGCGAGTCTGTCAGCCGACTACGCACCTGCGTCGCGCGAGGAGTTGCTGCAGCACTACGTGGCGTCGGACGTGGCGGCTGCAGGCAACCCCATTTCGCTGCTCGCGTGGCCAACGGACTCCGGCGCGGTGGCGCAGTTCGCCACATCGCAAATTCCAATTCCCATTGCCGACGTGGCGCGCATCGTCGGGGAATCGCGGCTCGCGGGGAGACCGGTCATCGAGCCCGTGGCCACCGACTCGGCCGTGGAACTCGTGCTCGCCGCGCCAGGAATTGACGGCGGCGTCACGGCCGTGGTGCTCGCGCCCAAGAGCCGACTGTTCGACATCGATCCGTTTGTGCGGTTGCTCGGCTTGGACGTGGACCCGGAAGCCGAGCCACCGTACACCGTTCGGTTTCGCGGTAAGGTGCCGGCCGACTCAGCGAACGAACCAGCCACTTGGCGGCGCGAAGGCAGCCAGTTGCATGGAGACTGGATAGTTCGAACGGGCACGGGAGCATCCGCCGCGCACGTGGAGGTAGAGCTACGTCCGCTCTACGCGCTCGTGCAGCGCGGCGCGCTCATTGTGATGCTCGACTTGGCGATTGTGGGGCTGCTCTGGCTGGCCAGCGTGGTGGCCGACGGCGGAGCAGGGCGATGGATTCGCGCCCGCCGTCGCACCTGGGGACGCAGCTATCGCGCGAGACTCTCGCTGGCGTTGTTTGCGTTTTTCGTCATTCCGGCCATTGCGTTTGCCATCTGGTCGTACGAGCAGCTGGCGACGGACGCCACCCAATCGCGCGCGCTGTTGATCAGCGCAACGCTGCGCGCCATTGCGCTGCCGCCCAACGCGTCGCTCTGGTTGCCCGCGGAAAGCGATCGGTTGGACACGCCGCTCTTTTTGTACTACGGCGGCGAGTTGCGCGAAGCGAGTGACCCGCTCTACGACGATCTCGCGCCCATGGGACGATATCTGCGCCACGACACCGAGTTGGCGCTCGCGGTGCGCGATGAGGAAACTGATACAAGGCTGGAATCCGTAGACGGCAACTCGACGCTATTTGGGTTTCGCTCCTTTGCCAGCCTTGGCGCTCCCTCCACGGTCATTGCGGCGCCGGCGCGGGCCGACGAGCTGGCGCTTGGCCGCCGGCGACGCGACCTGGGCGTGCTCGTGATGTTCGCCACCGCGGTGGGCGCGCTTGCCGCGCTCTGGTTGAGCGGACTCGCGGCCCGCGAACTGGCGCGGCCGATCAAGACGCTGCGCGAGGCGGCGCTGTCGATTGCCGGCGGCGCGCGAACGTTCACCCTCGACGCCGAACCGACAGTGGAGTTCAGTCCGGTGTTCGCGGCGTTCCGCACCATGGCGTCCGACCTGCATGCAAGCCGCACCGCGGTAGAAGAGGCCCAGCGCCGAACGGCGGCGGTGTTGCGAAACGTCGGCAGCGGCGTGGTAGCCGTGGACCCCGACGGCAACGTGGCGCTGGCGAACCCGCGCGCTGAAGCGCTGTTCGGCTGCAGTCTGCCACCGGGAACCGCGTTCGCTCCGTGTGCACCGTCACTGATTGCCAATGCCGTCGCGCGCTTTCTCGCCGCTGCCACGGAAGAGGAATTGATCGAAGTCTCGCTCGAACATCAACAGCTGCGCGGTACACTCACGCGACTGTCGCGCGGCGGCGCCGTGGTCACGCTCGATGACGTCACTGAACTGGCACGCGCGCAGCGGGTGCTGGCGTGGGGCGAAATGGCGCGGCAAGTCGCGCACGAGATCAAGAATCCGCTCACGCCCATTCGGCTCGGCGTGCAGCATCTGCGGCGCGCGCGCGCCGATTCGCGCGTTGACTTCGATCGTGTGCTGGAGCAAAACGTCAACCAAATCCTCACCGAGATCGATCGCCTCGACGAGATCGCCCGCGCGTTCAGCCGTTACGGCGCCGCGCCGGAGGAGCGTCGCGCGGCATCGTCCGTGGACGTCGCCTCCGTGGTGCGCGATGTGGTTTCCCTCGAGCGCATGGGCGACGAGCACGCGCTGCAGTGGCAGGCGGAGGGCGTCGACGCGCCAATCCTTGCATTCGCGCGGGCCGATGAGCTCAAGGAGGTGCTGCTCAACGTGCTCGAGAACTCACGGCACGCGGGGGCGACTACGGTGCAGGTGTCCGTGTCGCACGCGACCGGCGAAGCGGAACAACGCGTCGTGATCGCGGTGCGCGACAACGGCCGCGGCATTCCAAACGACGTTCTGCCGCGCGTGTTCGAACCACACTTCTCCACGCGCACCAGCGGCAGTGGCCTTGGCCTGGCGATCAGCCGCCAGCTCGTGGAGGCGTGGGGCGGCGACGTGGCGGTGGAGAGCACGTCGGGGCAGGGAACGACCGTAGCGATCTCGCTCCGGTCGGTCTGAGCGCCGTTATTCCGTGGCGCCCTTGCCGCTCGGACTCGCGGCGGCGTGCATGATCCGCACGGTCTTCACGTTCATGAACTCGCGAATGCCGTACGCACTGAGTTCGCGCCCGTAACCCGATTTCTTCACGCCGCCAAACGGAAAGCGCGGATCGGATGCGACCATGCCGTTGATGAATACGCTTCCAGCGTCGAGGTCGCGCGCGAACTGATCCATCTCACTTTCCTCGCGCGTCCAGGCGGCCGAGCCGAGTCCAAAGCTGGAGTCGTTCGCCAGTTCGATGGCGTGCTGGATGTCGTGGGCGCGAATGATCGCCGCGACCGGCCCAAATGTCTCCTCGCGAAACACCGGTGATTTAGGGTCAACGTTCGCCAGTACCGTTGGCTCATAAAAGAATCCTCGTCCATCGCGCTTGTGCCCGCCCAGAAGCAGCCGCGCGCCGCCGGCCACGGCACGCTGCACCTGGTCGTGCAGGTCGTCGCGGATTGACGCCATGGCGAGCGGGCCGACGTCCGTCTCTTCATCCATCGGGTCGCCGACAATGAGCTTGCCCATGCGCGCCACGAAGCGCGCGGTGAACTCGTCGGCGATCGCCTCGTCCACGATGAACCGCTTTGCCGCGATGCACGACTGCCCGTTATTGATCGTGCGTGCCGTTACCGCGGTGTTCACGGCGGCATCAAGGTCCGCGCTGCCCATGACGATGAACGGATCGCTGCCCCCCAACTCGAGCACCGCCTTCTTGATGTGCTTTCCGGCGATTGACGCCACGCTACTGCCGGCGCCTTCGCTGCCCGTGAGCGTGACTGCGGCCACGCGATGGTCGGCGAGAATGCCCGCGATCGGGTCAGAGCCGATGAGTAAAGTCTGAAAAACGCCCGCGGGAGCACCAGCGTCCTCGAACACCTTCTCGATGGCCAGTGCGCACTGCGGCACGTTCGATGAGTGCTTCAGCAGTCCAACGTTGCCCGCGGCGAGCGCCGGCGCGGCGAACCGGAACACCTGCCAGAACGGAAAATTCCACGGCATCACCGCGAGTACGACGCCCAACGGCTGAAAGGCCACGTAGCTGCGCTCGCCGTTCGCCTCGACGGGCTCGTTGGCAAGAAAATCGGCGGCATGGTCGGCGTAGAAGCGGCAGGCCACCGCGCACTTGGCCGCCTCGGCTTCGGCCGACTTCAAGGTCTTGCCCATCTCCAGCGTCATCAACTTGCCGTACTCGGCCTGTCGCTCGTCGAGCAACGCGCCGGCGCGGCGCACGATGTCGGCGCGCTCCTCCATGGGCGTGGCGCGCCAATGCTTCGCGGCACTCGACGCAAGCGCCAGCTTGTCATCGAGCTCGCGCTGGGTGAGCGCCGTGAACGAGCGCACGCGCTCGCCAGTGGTGGGGTTTACCGTTTCAATCGCCATCGTGCACCGCGAAGAGTCGAGGAAAAATCGTCAGGCCGTGAACAGCGAGTCGCCGGTCCAGGCAACGCCAGCGTCGTCGGACGCAAACCAGCGCCTCCACCACGGCACTTGTCGTTCCCGCTCGAACACGGCCTGCACCGCCTCACGCCAGGTGAGCTGCATGGCCGCTGCATCCTGAAAGCGATCTTCCGGCGCGGCGGACAGGCCCAGCGCCAGCCACTCGCCGATTTCGAGCGGATATGCCGACAGGTCCACGTCGCCCTGCAGTTCGCGGGCGAGAACGGACGCGCTGTCGCGCTCGCCAAACGGCGGCTTGCCGCTCAATGCAAACGCGACGATGGCCGCGATGGAAAAACAATCTGCTGCCGCGTCCTGCGGCTCACCAAGCAGTTGTTCGGGCGGCGCGAAGGCCGGCGTGCCCGACGCGCCAGCTACCTCTTCACCGGTGACATTGGCAATGCCGAAGTCGGCAAGCCGCCACCGCCGGTACCGGTCGATGAGCACGTTCTCCGGCTTGAGATCCCGGTGCACGATGCCGACCGAGTGCGCCGACGACAATCCACTCAATATGAAATCGACCTGCGGCGCGATCTCGGTGAGCGGACGCGGCCCCGATCGCGCAACGAGATCGGCCACCGAGCCGCCCTCGGCCAGCTCCATGGTGTACCACGCCACGTCGCCGCGGCTGTCCCAATCGAAGATCGGGACAATGCCGGGATGCGCGAGTTGCGCGGCCAATCGCGCCTCGCGGCGGAATCGTCCAACGATGCGCTCGTCGCGCGCCACGTGCGGGTGCAGGAGCTTGAGCGCGACTTCGCGGCCGAGTGAGAGATCTCGCACGCGCCATACCGATCCGAACGACCCAGCGCCCAGCGCGGCGAGTACTTCATAGTCGTCGGCCAGGGCCCAGCGCAACCGAACTTCCGCGGACTCATTGGCGTGCTTGGCGCCCGGCTCGTCGCCGGCGAGCATGACCATGGTGCGGCTGCCCACCACCCGGTCCACGGCGCGTAGCATGGCCGCCATGGACGGAAAACGCCGCGCCGGATTCGCCTGCAGCGCGCGATCGATCACCGTCGCAACCGCTTGCGGACAGTCGGGGCGGAGGAGTTGAATGGGCGGAGCTTCATCAGGCGGCGGCGCCTCGCCGGTGAGCACGGCAAAACACGTCGCCGCCAGCTGCCACTGGTCGCTGAGTGGCGACGGTGTCCAGGGGCCGTTCGTCCATTCGCTGGGCACTGGCATGAAGCGATAATCCGGCGCGAGCCCCGGCGGGATTTCCGCGCGCGACATGGCCCACTGCCACCCGATGATCCACAACCTGCCCATGGGCGTTGTCCAGACCATTTCCGGGGACATGCAGCCGTGCGACGTGCCGAGATCGTGCAGATAGCTCAGGGCCGACCCCACCTCGCGCATGAGGCGGAGCACGCCGGGAACGTCGTCCGTGCCCATGCGGCGAAGACGCGCCCCAATCGTTTCGCCGGCGATCCAGCGGCGGAGGTAGCCGGGTCCGCGACGATTCTCGGAGAACGATGCCCAATAGTGGTACGTGGTGGGCATCGCCGGATGATTGCGATGCGCCAGATGCCGCGCCTCGCCCTCGAGCCACTTGTGATGTTCGGGGTTGGGCGCGCTCACCAGCGACAGCGACCGGCCGAGCGCGTCGATGATTTCCTGGTAGTGCCGGTACTCCGTATTGAGCCCTTCGGAGCCCCAGCTCCAGCCGGGCGGAAGCTGCCACTCACGCAGGTGCTCGGGCAGCTCCTGACTGAATGAGTAGATCTCGTCGTTCGGGTCGCTCATCGGTGACGCGAAGGGAGCGGGAGCAGCATCACATCTTGGATTCGGAAAGGATCCGCTCGGCCGCCGCAGCGAACTCCGGCACCAAAGTCATGTCAGGCAGCACGTTCACCTCGACGCGTTTCACCGAGAGCGGCGACCCGTCAATCGGCGGCGCGGAGGCGAGCGATGGCACGTGGACCGTGACCGACACCACGCGCCAGAGCGTGCTGGGCCGCGACGGTTGGGCGTGACCGTCCAGCGTGTCCAACTGCACGACTTCGCCGCGGGCGGGAATGGCGTCGCTCTCGCACTCGGCGAGCACTTGTTCATGACGGTCGTGTCGGACGACGCGCAAGAGGACCATCGTGCTCCGGGTGGGCGGGTCAGCGGTGTTGCTCGCCGGTGAATCTGGCCTGAAGCTATCCGGAATTTCACGGCTGGGCCAGCGGCCAAACGAAACTCCCGCGACACGGTCACGTATAGATTATCGAACCAGCTCAAGCTTCCTTCGGAGGACGCCGTGTTTCACATGCTCGCATCCGTCGCCAGCCTGGCGATCGCCGGAATCGTCACGGCCGTTGGCTACTGGCAAGCGCGCCAGTTCACGCAGACCAAGCTGCGTTATGTCGATGCCGTACATAAAATGCTGGTCCCCGTGGGCGTTGGGCTCGCCGCCTTTCTGGTGGCCACGCCGGTGGTGTGGCTCGTGCCCCTGATCGGCACCGGAACCGCCCTGCTGTTTGGCGGCGGTGTGGCGTTGGGCGTTGCGGCCGGCGCGCGCGACATTCGCAAACGCCTCGGCGCTGGCTGAACTGCGCGGGGCGTTTTGTCGTTGAGCCATTCGACGTGCGCCAGCGGTGGCTCGCGAACGGCCGCGCGCTCGCGAACGGGAGTTGAGTGCGCGAATAGCATAGCGCGGTGCTCCGGCCTAAGTTGCCAGTCCGGAATCCATGCACACACGCTGCCTTCTCCTCCTCGGCTCGGCCGCCGCCGTCTGCTCGGCTGGTTCAGCCGCCGCGCAGTACGCTTTCCCAGACGGTTGGCGCGATTCAACGCACCATACGGCCGGATTCGTCACCGTGGGGCCGAACGTCCAGATCCACTATCTCGATTACGGTGGACTGGGTGCGCCGGTAGTGTTCCTGGCCGGCCTCGGCAACACCGCGCACGCGTTTGACGACTTTGCCCCGCGTCTCACCGACAAATTCCATGTCGTGGCGCTGACCCGCCGCGGCTTTGGCGAATCGTCGCATCCGAGCAGCGGATACGACACGCCGCGCTTGGTGGAGGACATTCGGCAGGTGCTCGACACGCTGGGGTTGTCGCGCGTCACGCTCGTTGGCCATTCGATTGCCGGCGAGGAGATGACGTTGTTCGCGGCGCAGTACCCGGACCGCGTCGCCAAACTCGTGTATCTGGATGCCGCGTACGATCGCGTCGCGGCTGATTCGATGCTCGACGCCATCTTTCCGGTGCCGGTGTACGTCGGCGCGTCGCCCACACCCACGCCGGAAGACATTGCGACCCCTGCCGCATATGTGGCGTTCGTCCATCGCACGCGCGGTGTGAACATTCCCGAATCCGACATTCGCGCGCGCTTTCAGTACGACGGATGGAACGAGGAGATGGGGCTCGGCTATCAGTCGATCGTCGTGGAGCGGCCGCGCTATCGCGACGTGCGCGCGCCGGCATTGGCCATCTACGCCGTTACCGACCGCGTGAGCCAACTGGAGCCGTGGCAGCGCGCGGACACCGCGCACGCCGAAGGATGGCGCGCGATGATCGTCGGCAACGAGATCACCATGCGAAAGCTGCGCGCGCAATTTCAGCGAGAGGTGCCGCACGGCACGGTGCTGGAGATTCACGGCGGACATCACTGGATTTTCGTCAGCAATCGCGACGAAGTACTGGCGGCGGTTCGACGGTTCTTGCTGGCGCCGTAGCGCCTTACCGCATTAGCGCCGACGTCAGCCGATGAAACGCGTCTGCTGTTCCGCGGTAGGCAACAGGCAGGACGCGTCTCCGCGAATGAGCTGATGCCGGTGCCGCGCGACGAAATCATACACGGCGTCGCGCAGCACCCGAGGCACGAAGGCACCAATGGCGCCGAGTATTGCCCAGCCTCCGCCCAAGTACTGCAAAACCCGTAACACGGCCGCCGACCGGACGAGCACTCGTTCCGGATGTGCACCGTCGCTCGCGTCGCCCGGCTCGACCCAGATTACCGAATCGACGTCGCGGAGATCGGCGTGGCGCGCGTATAACTCTGTGCCCACACCGCTTTGCAGGCTGGCGAAACGCAACGAACGGTCGCGTCGCTCGTGCCCGAGGACGAACTGGACGTTGCGCGCGCAAAAGCCGCAGGTGCCATCGAAAAGCAGGATCGCTGGTCGCTCGGTCACGCTCGAAAGTTAAGACGGCGCGCCGCCGCGTGCACGCTGCGCGCCCGCGTCGCCGAGCAACGATTCGGTGCCACGCGCGTTGAATCGGTCACGCCCCTATCGGCGGCAACCGTACAGTTGAGCGCATGCTCGCCGCGATCGACTCCGCCGCCGTCTTTGGCATCGATGCCCACGATGTTCGCGTTGAGGTAGACGTCGCGCAGGGCTTGCCGCGCTGGACCATCGTGGGTCTCCCCGCCGGCGAGGTGAAGGAGAGCGCCGATCGCGTCTGCGCGGCGCTGGCCAATTCGGGGTTCGTGTTGCCGGCCAGGCGCATCACTGTGTCGTTGTCGCCCGGCGACCTTCGAAAATCCGGCACGGGCTTCGATCTGCCCATTGCCATTGGACTGCTCGTGGCGCTCGGCGTCGTACCCGCCCGCGCGGTGGAAGGGCTGACGATCATCGGTGAACTGGGGCTCGACGGCGCGGTCCGCGGCGTGCGCGGCGCGCTGTCTGTCGCACGACGATTAGCGGGCCGCACCGGCGTACGCGGACTCGTGGTGCCGCCGGCGAACGTGAATGAGGCGGGCCTCGTGCGCTCCATTCCGCTGGCTGCGCCGGAATCGCTCCGCGCACTCGTTGAGGCGTTGCAGAACGGCGGCGTCACCAACGTGCAGCCCGAGCAGCGTGGCGCGCCGCCGTTGGACGACGCGGATTTCGCCGATGTCGTGGGGCAGGAGAGCGCCAAGCGAGCGCTGGAGATCGCAGCGGCCGGCGGTCACGCCTGCGTGCTCGTGGGTCCGCCCGGCGCAGGCAAGACAATGCTCGCGCGCCGCCTGCCCTCCATCCTCCCATCGTTGACCGAAGCCGAGGCGCTCGAGGTCACGGCCATCTACTCCGTAGCGGGGCTGTTGGCGAGCGCGGGAACGTACGTCGCGGCGCGCCCGTTCCGCGCGCCACACCATTCCGTGTCGTCGGCCGGTCTCGTGGGCGGAGGGAGCGTACCGCGTCCAGGGGAAGTGAGCCTCGCACATCACGGCGTGCTCTTTCTCGACGAGCTATTAGAGTTTCCTCGTGGCGCGCTGGAGGCGTTGCGTCAGCCGCTGGAAGACGGGCGCGTCGTCATTGCCCGGGCGGCGAGCAGCGTGACGTTCCCGGCGCGCTTCTCCCTTATTGCGGCAATGAACCCGTGTCCGTGCGGAAACGCCGGCGAGCCCACGCGGGTGTGCGTCTGCGCGGAATCAGAAATTGTGCGCTACCGCGCTCGCCTCTCCGGCCCGCTCGCCGACCGCATTGACATGCACGTGACACTCGGCGCGGTATCGCCGACGGCGCTCCAGCGCACGTCCGACGGCGAGTCATCAACGACGATTCGCGCGCGGGTGGAGGCGAGCCGCGAACGGCAGCGGGCGCGGTACGCGCGGGTGCGCGGCGTGGGTTGCAACGCACACGCCGGCGGCGGGTGGCTACTCGCTCACGGCGGCGTGACGGCCGAATCCCGCGAACTGCTCGCCGGCGCAATGGAATCGCTCAAGCTCTCGGCGCGCGGATTCCACCGGGTGCTGCGAGTGGCGCGCACGATCGCGGATCTCGGATGCTCGGTGGACGTCAGCAGTGCGCACATCGCTGAGGCGTTGCGCTATCGGCCGCGATAGGGTCGATGCGTTCGCGTTACAACGCGTGTCAATCGTCTTGTCCTCGACAGACGAAGCACGTATTGGATGGTACCTTCCGGGGCATTCATATTGTTGTGCAATAGTCACAGTGGCCGCGGCTGAGACATGCCGTGTCGACCGACAAAATCTGAGGGGAGATGACGTTCGTACAGGATTGGAAGACCGAGACGGCCGTCGCGCGAACTGCCCGTGGTGCGGAGCTGAAGGCGGTCGACAAGGAGGTTGAACGGTTGTACGCTCTCGCCCCGAATTGGCGTACGACGCCGCTCATACCGGCGACAGTCTACCACGTCAAACGGCTCAAAATCGTTCTCGACGCGTGGATCGCGAGTAAGGGCGCGACATGGGCGGCCGACCGGCGAAATCGGACGGGAATCATTGCGACTCTCAAGCTCGCTGTCGACGCGGCGCATCCCGGGCCGGCGCTCAAGCATCCGTCGTACAGGGTTCCGCATTCACCGTATACGCCCGACGCGACGCGGGCAGTTCGGTACGGCCACCAAAGCAAAATGATGAATTGCTGGTGGCAGTGTTCAAAAATGGCGTTGGATTACCACATCGGTGAGGCGAGGCGCCGTCCGATCATGGCCGCCGCGGCTGACGCGAAGCGGATCTATCAGGCGAACAACGGCATCCTGTGGAACTCGCCGGAGGGAGCGCGCGCGGCGACGGAGTTGAAGCTGATCGCGGTGCAATTGGCGAATCAGGGTTCGGGCGCGTTCTGCACCGAGGACATCATGCACGGCCTTCAGCAATACGGTCCGCTGCTGTTCAGTGGGCATTTCGTCCGCATGTTCGGAATGCGCCACCGCTCAGCGGGTCATGTAATTCTCGTCTACGGCGTGGACTACGATCGAGTCTGGTACCACGATCCGGCTATCGGTTTGGAGATTGCCAAGGCCAGCATCTCGCTCGACTTCGACACGTTCCAGAACGGGTGGGCTCGTCGGGCGCTGAGTGTCTTTGCCGTTGATCCCAGGCTACCGAGAGAGGCGTTATTCGAGGACGCCGCGGCAGAAATGATGCACATCAATCTCAACGATCCCGACCCGGAGTAGCGTTTGGCCGTAGCTCACGCGATGCGGGCGGCACCGGCGCTGACGCCTATGACAGTGCTAAATCGGCGTAGGCCAGGCGCTGCCTTCCACCGCATGATGCCACAGGTCCCGGGCCACCGTGGACGTTAGCTGACTCGCGCCAAGCCTGATGCGGTCGTTGAGCTGTTCCAAGGTGCACATGCGAAAATTGCCCCGGCACGCGTCGTTGTAATCCAGCGCGAGCACGCGCGCCCAATTGCCTTCCGCCGTGGTGGCCTTGGACCGGGCGGTGTCCTGGATGTCGTACAACGCGTGCCCCAGACCGCCGGGAAAGCGGAGTCGCGTTTGCAACTCCGTGTACTCGCTCTCGCTGACATCGAGATACTGAAGCACTTCCTTCTTGCTGTGTTTCCCGTACAGCACGTCGAACGTGTTTGCCTGGATCTCCGCGCCAAACGCCGGGTGCTCCTTGAACTGCACCACGAAGTTCCAGCCGCTGTATCCGGAGCCCATCGCGCCGCCGTCTCGGACCGACTTCTGGTTGTCGTGCTTGATGAGGAACATTCCGAATTGATGGACGCAGGTCTCCTCGATCGACGTCGCCACGAGCCGCAAGTCTTCATTCGTCTTGCAGGCGAGCGTACCGCGAACCAGGTCCTTGTTCTGGCCCCAGGCGTAGTCGTAGTCCTCGATCGTCTTGCCCATGGCCTTGTCGATTTTCTTCAGCGGCCCAGGGATCCACTTCACCCCGGCGGGGCTGATTGCCAGCAGCTAGCCCGCGAGCCACTCGAGCTCGTCTTTCAACGTCTGCGCCTGGGAGGCGGTTCGTCCCGGCCGAAGAAATGCCATCAGCGCGTTGCGCGCAGCGACCTGATTGTCATACCCCTGCACTCGCTTCTGCAAGGCAATCTGCTTTACAATATTCTTATTGTGCGCGGTCAACTGGCTGGGTTGGATCCGCGCCCGCGTGGCGAGCTGGGAGTTCAGCACCGCCATTTGCGACAGCATTTGGGCCGAGAAACGCCCGGCCGTCGCGGCAACGCCTCGTCGATAGTCGAGAAAGTTGTCCTTGAGCAGGGCGATCAGGAACCGTGACAGCGGCATGTGTTATCTCGCGGAAATCGGGTGCGCATACGGGCGCGTGAAACTACGCCGACTCAACGAGAGGGGACGATCAATCGCCGCGCCGAGCGGTCGAGCTCGTACCAACAGTACGCGGCACTGCCGCGAACGGACAGTTGGTCGATGGAAAATTGATGTCACAATTCTGACGCGAAAAAAACCCCGCGGGCGTCAGTGGCACGCGGCAATAGTTGGCCTGTGGCCGGTCCACGTGGCACCTTTCGAACTGACAGTGTCGAATACCTTATCGACGATCGCCGGGAGGACGCATGCGCACGAGACAGGTCATCGGATTGATGCTCGCGTGCGGACTGCAAATCGCCCTCGCGGGAGCGCTGCTGGCGCAAGGCTCCGCCAAGTCGTCAGCGAGCACCGATCCGCGCTGGACACCGTGGCTCGGATGCTGGCAACAGGACACGGCCGGTTTCGCCGCCGCTGGAGTACCGGCCGCGGTCACTTGCGTGGTTCCCGTTGCCGGCTCGTCGTCGGTCGATGCACTCTCCATTGCAGGCGGCCAGATCGCGTCGCGCAAGCGACTCGACGCCTCCGGCAGCCCGCGTCCGATCGATGACACGGGATGTCATGGCACCGAGACGGCCAACTGGTCGCCAACCAGCCGCCGCATCTACCTGCGCGCGGACTACGTCTGCCTTTCCATGCGCGCGTCGTCGAGCTCCGTGTTTTCCATTTCTCCGGCCGGCGATTGGCTTGAAGTGCAGAACGTTCGCGCCGACGGTGGCTCCATGGACCGTGTATTACGCTGGCACGAGGCACCGGCGCCGCGCGGCCTTCCAAAATCCGCCGCGTTGGCGTTTTCCGCTCGCCGCCTGGCCATCGCGACGGCGCGCGCTTCGGCCGCTCGGCCACTTGGCACCGACGACGTCATCGAGGCGACGCGCGCGGTGGATGCCGCCACCGTGCAGAGCTGGATCATTGCCACCGGTCAGCGCTTTTCGCTGAGCGATTCGCAACTCGCCGCGCTCGACCGCGCCGACGTCCCGCTGCCGATCGTGCACGCCATGGCGACTGGTGAGCAGACGATGAATGGCGCGGATGCGGCGACGTATGACTCAGGATCCAACGTGATTTCCAATCCCTATTCCGCGTACAACGCGTACAACGGATACGACTCGTACCAGCCGTACGATGCGTATCCGGCGTCTGCCTATCCTGGGTACGGATACGGCTCTTACGGCTCATACAATTCCTACGGCTCGAATGGCGCCTATGGCTACCCCCGCGCTGGCGGCTACGGATACGGCCGTGTGCCGATTGTTGGCTACCCGATAACGCCGCCCATCATCATTGTGCACAGCAACGGATACGGGCGGCCGGGCGGCCGCCGCGGCGGGGGAAGCCCCGGCACCACGGGAACTCCAGGCACGCCGGCTGGCTCAGGTGGCGTCCGGCCGCGACGTCTTCAGCCGCCTGTTGGTCGTCCCGCCGGCGCGCGTCCCCCGCCGGCCAAGCCTCCCGTAGCGCACATCCCGTCGCGCGCTCGTCCGTAACGCTGGCCGTTCGCGCCGATGGCGGCGTTCGCGCCGTCCACGTTGATTTCGCCGCATGACGACTCCACAACTTCTCGAGCGCACCTGCGCGCTCGCTACCGCGTATCTTGCCGGCGCTCGCGATCTGCCCGTCGGACCGCCGGTCGATTATGAAACGCTACTGACGACTGTCGGCGTCCCGTTGGCCGCCGGCCCCACACCGCCACTGCAGGTCATCAACGAGCTCGCCGAGCGCGTGCGCGGCGGCCTGGTGACGTCGGCCGGTCCGCGGCATTTCGGCTTTGTCACCGGCGGCGTGCTGCCGGCCGCGCTCGCCGCCGATTGGCTGGCGTCCACGTGGGATCAGAATGCGTTCTCCTACGTGCTCTCGCCGGCCGCCACGGCGGTCGAAGAAGTGGCGCGCCGATGGCTGACCGATCTCCTGGGCCTGTCTCCCGACATGAGCATGGGCATTGTAACCGGCGGCACGATGGGGAACTTCACCGCGCTGGCAGCCGCGCGGCACGCGCTGCTCGACCGCGCCGGGTGGGACGTGGAAGAGCAGGGGCTGTTCGGCGCCCCGGACTTCGCGGTGGTGACCAGTGAGGAATCACATATAACAATATTCGCATCGCTTCAGATGCTCGGCCTTGGGCGGGCGCGCGTTACCCGCGTGCCAACCGACGATCAGGGACGCATGCGTCCGTCCGCGCTGCGTCAGGTGCTGTCCAAAATTCGCACGCCGGCGCTCGTTTGCGCGCAGGCCGGGAACGTCAACACCGGTGCATTTGATCCGGTCAGCGAAATTGCGGCGATCGTTGCCCGCGCGGGCGGCTGGCTGCACGTGGACGGCGCATTCGGTGCCTGGGCGGCGGCGGCCCCGTCGCTTCGCAAGCTTACGGCGGGGCTCGAGCTTGCCGACTCCGTGTCGGTGGACGGACACAAATGGCTGAACGTTCCATACGACTGCGGATTCGTCTTCGTGCGAGACCGCGAGGCGCATCGCGCGGCAATGACGCTCGAGGCGTCGTACTACGTGCCTGGGCCCACCGCGGTGCGGGCCAATCATCATTGGGTGCCCGAGTCGTCGCGGCGCGCGCGTGGCTTTGCCGTCTACGCCGCCCTGCGTTCCCTGGGCCGCGACGGATTGGGTGCGCTGGTCGAACGCTGTTCCCGGCTCGCTCGGCAGATGGCCGGCCGTCTGGCTGGCAACGCAAACGTCGCCATTCTCAATGACGTGGTGTTGAACCAGGTGCTGGTGCGCTTCGAGAGCACAACGGGCAACGCCGACGCGCGCACGGCCGAAGTGATTCGCCGAGTCCAGGAGGACGGCACCTGCTGGGTGGGCGGAGCAACGTGGCACGGCCTGCACGTAATGCGCGTGTCGGTGTCGAACTGGTCAACCACCGAGGCAGACATCGATCAGTCCGCAGACGCCATTCTCAGGTGTGCGGCCCAGGTGGCGTGATGGCCGCACGCGGTGCCGTTCGCGCAATTACGTTTCAAGTATGACAGACGCAGTTGCCGCAAGCGCCCTCGACAAGGAAGAGCGACTAGCCGCGTGGCTCCGCGAGCGCGGTGCGCTCGCGATTGGCTACAGCGGCGGCGTGGATTCCTCATATCTGGCCGCTGTCGCCGTGGACGTACTCGGCCGAGACCAAGTATTGGCGATCATCGGACGCAGCGCGTCCTATCCCGACAGCCAGTGGGCCAACGCTCGTGCTGTCGGCGAAACGATCGGCCTGCGCGTTGTCGAAGTGAACACAGATGAGCTGAACGACCCGCGGTATACTGCCAACCCCACCAATCGCTGCTATTTCTGCAAGACGGAACTCTGGTCGCGCCTGTTGCCCGTGGCGGCGAGCGCCGGCATTTCCACGATGGCCGACGGCAGCAACGCCGACGACGTGCACGATCATCGCCCTGGCGCGCTGGCTGCGCGCGAGCATGGCGTGGCATCGCCGCTGGCTCACGCTGGAATGACCAAGGCCGACATCCGCGAGCGGTCGCGCGCGCGCGGCCTCCCCACCTGGCGACAGCCGTCGTCGCCCTGTCTGTCGTCGCGCATTCCGTACGGCACTCCGGTCACAGTGGGGCGCCTGCGCCGCGTGGAGAACGCCGAGGCGGCGTTGCGTGGACTCGGGATTGCCGGTGACTTGCGGGTGCGGCACTTTGGACCGCTCGCCCGAGTGGAGCTGTCGCAGGCGGAATTGGCGGCGTGGTCGCAGCCGGAGCGTGTAACGCAACTGCGGGCCGTCGTAATCGCCGCCGGGTATACGGACGTGGAACTGGACCCGCGCGGGTTCCGCTCGGGCGGCCTCAACCAGCTGGCCGGCATTGCGACTGTTCCTCGCGATTAATCTTCCGCACGACGTGCAGGCCGCATTGTGGACGGCGTCGGCGCCACTGCGCGCCTGTGCCCCCGAGCTTGCCTGGCTTGACGCGGCACACCTGCATCTGACGATGAAGTTCCTGGGAGAGCAGCCCGAGGAGCGCTGCCCGGAGATCGTAGATGCCGTGGCGCGCGTCGCGGGGCAACATCGGGAGTTCGGCATGGAAGTGGGCGGGGTTGGCGCGTTCCCGAACTTTCGGCGCGCACGGGTCGTATGGGTTGGCGTGGCGCAGGACGCGAAGCTCGAGCTGGTGCACCACGACGTCGAAGTGGCCTGCGACGCGCTTGGCATCGATGTGGAAGGGCGCCCGTTTCGTCCGCACATCACGCTGGCGCGGTTGCATGTGCCGCAATCGGAGCCGACGCTCCGTGAGCTGCATCATGTGGCGCGGCGGATCGGCTATCGCAGCGAGGTTGCCGTGCACTCGATCGACCTGATGCAGAGTGATCTTTCAACCGCGGGGCCGAGCCATACGATGGTGGCATCGGCCGCGCTCATGGGTGGGTGACGCATGGGCTGTATCGCACGACTGGGCTGTCTCATTGTGCTGGCGGTGGCCGCGGCGATCGGCTGGTTCACGCGCGATCAGTGGGTGCCGGCGCGCTTTTTACCGCGGCCGGCTGTCGTCGCCAAGGCGCCAGAATGGGAGCCACTCAGCAACGTTGGCGCGCAGCGCACGCGCGACGCGCTCGCCAAGCTGAGCGAGAAATCTGGCCCGGTCTTCCAGACGCTCAGCGGTGGCGACGTGACGTCGTACGTCTTCAGCGAGCTGGTAAAGCAACTCCCGCCGTCCACCGATAGCATCCAAACGCGTGTCATTGGCGAGACGGTGATGTTGCGCGCCAACGTACGCCTGGCGGACATTGGCGGCGCGGGCGCGCTCGGTCCGCTGGCGAGCATGTTCGGTGATCGCGAAACGGTGGAGCTCAGCGGTACATTCTATGTGATGAAGCCGGGTCTGGCCGAGTTCCAGGTGCAGGGCGTCAAGGTCGGCGGCTTGACGGTGCCGCATGGCATGATTCCCAAGCTGATCGGGCAGATGAAAAAGGGCGATCGTCCGGCGGGCCTGTCCGCTGACGGGCTGCCGTTGCCAATTCCGCGGTACGTGGGTGACATTCGTGTGGCGAACGGCAAGATCACCCTCTACAAGAACGTGCAATAAATTATGCCGCGTCGGATCCTGATCATCGATGACGAGCAGGGCGTACGCGCGGCACTCGGACAGCTGCTCGAGTTCGAGGGCTACGAGGTGCGCGCGGTGGGCAATGCCGTAGACGGGATCACGGAATACACGAAGCAGCGTCCCGATCTCGTGTTTCTCGACGTGAAGATGGCAGGGATCGACGGCGTCGAAGCCCTGAAGAAAATCAAGGACGGCGATCCGAGCGCCATTGTGGTGATGATCAGCGGGCACGCCACGATTCAAAACGCCGTGGAAGCCACGCAGCTCGGCGCCTACGACATTCTCGAGAAGCCGCTCGACACGGACCGCATTCTCGTCACGTTGCGCAATGCGCTGCGGCACCTGGATCTGGCCGAGGAGAACAGCCGGCTCAAGGAAACGATCCAGTCGCGGTACGAGATCGTGGGCAAGTCGTACGGCATTCGCGCCGTGATCGACAAGATTGACCGGGTGGGCAAGACGCCGGCGCGGGTGTTGATCACGGGCGAGAACGGCACAGGCAAGGAGCTCGTGGCGCGCGCCGTTCACGCGCAGTCGGCGCGGGCGGCGGGCCCGTTCGTTGAAGTGAACTGCGCGGCGATTCCGAGCGAGTTGATCGAGAGCGAATTGTTCGGCCACATGAAGGGCTCGTTCACGGGCGCGGTGGCCGATCGCGCCGGCAAATTCGAGCAGGCGGACGGCGGTACGCTCTTTCTGGACGAAGTGGGCGACATGAGTCTGGCGGCGCAAGCCAAAGTGCTACGCGTGCTCCAGGACAATGTCGTGACGCGGATCGGGGGGCAGAAGCCGATTCAGGTGGACGTCCGCGTGCTCGCCGCCACGAACAAGCATCTCGAAGCGGAGATTGCCGAGGGGCGGTTTCGCGAAGACCTGTTCTACCGGCTCAACGTGGTGCCGATCCACGTGCCGCCGCTGCGTGAGCGGCGCGAGGACATTCCGTCGCTTGTGGCGCACTTCGTGAACGTGCTGACGAATCGCGAAGGCGTGGCGCCGCGCACCATGGCCCCCGAGGCGGTGGTGCGGCTGGCGGAGCTCGACTGGCCTGGTAATGTTCGTGAATTAAGAAATACTATTGAGCGCTTACTCATTTTATCATCCGGGCCGCGCATCGTTGCCGACGATGTGACCCGTCTCGTGGGCGCCCGCGACCCCGAACAGGCGGGCCTCGGTTCGCTGCTCGACTGCAAGACGTTCGAGGAGTTCAAGCACGCCGCGGAGCGGGCCTTTCTGCTCGCCAAGCTGCGGGAGTTCGACTGGAATGTGTCGGAAACGGCGCGAGGCTTGGACATGCCGCGGTCGAATCTGTATAAGAAAATCGAGCGATACGGGCTGACACGCGAGAGTGTGGCCTAATGGAGATTCGGAACCGCTGACCGCTGGAGGTATCGGGTCTCTGGTCTGAGGTCTCTGTAACTGACCAAGCCTGAGCCCTGGGCCCTCAGACCAGAGACCCGAGCGCAAAAGAAGTCAATCCACACCGCACGCTATTACGATCAACAATGCCGGCCGCCGAGAGGAACCAGAGCAGTGAGCAAAGACTGGGATAAAGAGCTCGCCAAAGTCGACAAGCAGATGGCGTCCATGTCGGACGACGCGCTGCTCGGACCGATATCGGTGAGACTGCCGGGGAAAGTTGCGGGAACCGCGCCGGTGCCGCCGGCGAACCCGGCGAAGAAGTCCGCTCCGGCACCGTTGAGCGGGGATGGTCCCGCGACGTCGTCGTGGGGCGTGTACGCGCGGCTGACGCTGTCGGTGGCGCTGGGCGTCGGCATGGTTATCTGGCCCTACCCGGCCAAATGCGGACCCGGGCTGGCGGCCTACCTCGCGGCTGTCGTCGTCGTCGTGACGAGCGGCATCTGGAGCTCGGTCTGGACCTGGCGCCACCGGGCGAGTCGCGCGCATGCGTTGTCTCTGTTGATCATCCTCTGGGGCTTGATCCTGGGCTCGGTCGAGGTATTGCCGCGCGTCGGCTACGCGAAACCGGATCCGCGCCATCCGACTGGATGGGTCTGCCCGGCACCGCTGGCGCCCGCACTCATCAAGTGAGCCGGCGTGGCCCAACCACGCCGCGCCCCTTGGATGTGTAGTAGACTTCAGTAGCAGCATTCACCCCACACGATCTGAAATTCCAATCATGAAGACGTTCAAGAACTTCATCGGCGGCGACTGGGTGCCGCCGATGGGCGGCGAGTATTTTGAGAACAAGAATCCGGCCGACCTGTCGGACAGCATCGGACGTTTCCCGCTCTCCGGAGCGGCCGACGTCGAGCGCGCTGTTGCATCGGCGCTGCGCGGCTTCGAGGTATGGCGCGCCACACCCGCGCCGGCCCGCGGCGACGTGCTGCGTCGTATCGGCGACCTCATGGTCAAGCGCAAGGAAGAGATCGCGGACATCATGACGCGTGAAATGGGCAAGCCGCTCACCGAAACGCGCGGCGACGTCCAGGAAGGCATCGACACGGCGTACTATGCCGCCACGGAAGGCCGCCGTCTGTTCGGGCACACTGTGCCGAGCGAGATGCGCAACAAGTGGGCGATGAGCTTCCGCCGTCCGATCGGCGTGGCCGGCATCATCACGCCGTTCAACTTCCCGATGGCCATTCCTACGTGGAAGATGTTCCCGGCGCTGCTGTGCGGTAATTCCTGCATCTTCAAGCCGGCCGAAGACGTTCCCGAGACCGGCCATGTCCTGGTCGAGATCATGCTCGAGGCGGGTCTTCCGCCTGAAGTCATCCAGCTCGTGCACGGTGCCGGCGAGTCCGCCGGTGCGGCGATCGTCAACCATCCGCTCATTCCGTTGGTCTCATTCACGGGATCCACGGAGACGGGACGCATCGTTGGCGAAACCTGCGGCCGGATGCACAAGCGACTCTCGCTGGAGATGGGCGGCAAGAACGCCCAGATCGTGTTCGACGACGCGGATCTCGAGCTGGCGCTCGAGGGCGTGTTGTGGGGCGCCTTTGGAACCACCGGCCAGCGCTGCACGGCCACCAGCCGTCTCGTGCTGCAGGACGGCATTCACGACGAACTGTTGAGCCAACTGATCGACCGCACCAAGGCGCTCAAGTTGGGCGACGGACGCAAAAAGGGCACGGATGTTGGCCCAATGATCAACCAGGCGGCGGTGGAAAAAGCCGAGCGGTACATCGACATTGGTCAGGCCGAGAACGCCGAGCTGATGTGCGGCGGCAAACGTCCGACCGGCAAGAACGTCGAGAACGGCTACTTCTTCGAGCCCAGCATTTTCGCGCGCGTGCGCGCCGGCATGCGTCTGGAGCAGGAAGAGATCTTTGGTCCCGTTCTTTCAGTGCTACGCTTCAAGTCAACCGACGAGGCGTTCGCGATCAATAATGATGTGAAGTACGGCCTGTCGTCGTCGGTGTATACCAAGAATGTCAACGTCGCCATGCGTGCGCTGACCGAGCTGGACAACGGCATTACGTACATCAACGCTCCGACCATCGGCGCCGAGGCACACTTGCCGTTCGGCGGCGTGAAGCAGACAGGCAATGGACACCGCGAGGGTGGCTGGGAGGTCTACGAGTTCTATTCGGAGACCAAAGTGGGTTACCTCGACTTCTCCGGGGCGCTCCAGCGGGCACAGATCGATAATTACTGACGGTGATGCGGTGATGCGGTGATGCGGTGGTACGCAGACCTCGGGTTGTCATCCCGAGCGAAGTCGAGGGATCTAGCCGGACGACACGAGATTCTTCGCTCGCTGCGCTCACTCAGAATGACAAACGCACCACCGCACCACCGCACCACCGCACCACCGCACCACCACCCTTCATGACAGACGACTCCCTACCGCCCATTCCAGACCACGCCGACGGCAGTATTGCGTCGCGGTCGATTACGCCTGCACAACGCGTTGACGCGTTGCGCGAGCTGAATCGCGGGCGGTCGGCGTTTGCCTTTCTCTGGGAGTGGACCAAAATATTGCTTGTCTCTATCGGATTGTTCGGTGTCATCCGAACCTTTCTCGTGGAGGCGTTCAAGATTCCCAGCGGCAGCATGGAGAATACGCTGCAGGTGGGCGATTTCTTGCTCGTCAACAAGCTCGTGTACGGCGCTGAAGTGCCATTCACGCACGCCCGGCTTCCGCGGGTGCGCGCGCCCAAACCGGGCGACGTGATCGTGTTCGAATGGCCCGAAGATCACACGAAGAATTTTGTCAAACGGCTCGTGGGCGCGCCGGGCGATACCATTGAGATGCGCGAAGGCACCCTGGTCCGGAACGACACCGCGATCAAGGAGCAGTACACCGAGCACACGGAGCCGGACATCGATCCGGCGCCGGAAGATTTTTTGTGGCAGCGCGAGTATTTGCCGAAAACCCTGGCTGCGGTGGGCGGATACCATCCGTCGCGAAACAACTGGGGACCGTTGGTCGTCCCAAAGGGGAACTACTTCGTCCTCGGCGACAATCGGGATAATTCGCTCGACAGTCGATACTGGGGGTTCGTGCCGGACTCGTTGCTGAAGGGACGACCCATGATGATCTATTACAGCTACGCGCCCGATACGGTGGACACGTTCGGCTGGCTCACCCACATTCGATGGGCGCGGCTTGGCGAACGAGTGAAGTAGGTCCCCGGTTCATCCAGCAGGTCAGCTGTCTTGCCGCTCGACGTTTTTTCCCCGCCCCCCGCCGTATGGCCGCCACCGGCAAAAAGAAGTCGTCGTACGAAGAAGGGTCGCTGGACCAATATCTCCGTGACATCAGCGTCTATCCGCTGATTCCCCGCGAAGAAGAGGTCCGTCTTGCGCAGGAGATTCGCAAGGGCGATCAGGAGTGCCTCGATAAACTCGTGCGCTCCAACCTGCGGTTCGTCGTGTCCGTGGCGAAGAAATATCAGAACCAGGGCGTCTCGCTCTCGGATCTGATCAACGAGGGCAACCTCGGACT
>JBEPWA010000046.1:0-36736 GCA_041690755.1 Gemmatimonadaceae bacterium
TCCACCGTTCCACCGTTCCACCGTTCCACCGTTCCACCGTTCCACCGTTCCACCGAAAAAAGGAAGCCGGCGCTCTCGCGCCGGCTTCCTTTTTTCCTAAACAGCGCCGAAAAAACTAGCGGCGGCTGGTCTTCTTGGCGGTCTTGCGGCCGGCCTTCTTGGCGCTCTTCTTCGCGCCGGACTTCTTCGCCGCCTTCTTCGCGCCCTTTTTTGCACCCTTTTTTGCAGCCATTTGAGTCTCCGTTATGGAGTTTCTTGCTCTCGGCCGATCCCCCGGTGGATTCGGCGAGACAATGACTGTTACGCACAAGGCGCTTCAGTCATTGCTGCGTAGACTTCCGCGGAAGTCTACGTAGTCTGCGTGACGATCATACGGCGTCACTCAAGCTGGTGAAGTTGAAATCTCGGACCTTGATCGGCGGAACCATGATCGCCTGGCCGGGATCGCCGCCCTCGCTCGCACTCACGCGCTCGGGGACGCCCATCGCCTCCAGGTTGTTCAGCATGAAGACCGGAGAATCGTTGAATCGAAGATTCTTCACCGGCTTCGTCACCTTGCCGTTCTCGATCAAATACGTTCCATCGCGAGTCAGACCGGTGTAGAGAATGGTGCGTGCATCCACCGGCCGCAGATACCAGAAGCGCGTGACCAACAAACCACGCTGCGTCGAACGAATCAAGTCATCGAGCGACGCCGTACCACCGTTCATTCGAATCGAGCCGCCGGAGTTCGTTGGCGCGACTCCCTGATGCTCTGCCCAATATCGGTCATAGTTCAGGTTTTTCACAATACCATTTTCAATCCATACGACGCGCTGGGCCGGTGATCCGTCACCAGTAAACGGCGATCCGGCAACATCGGGGTCGAATGGATCGGAGATAATCGTCACGCGTTCATCAACAACCTTCTGTCCAATCTTGTTCTTTCCGCCAGTGGAAGAGAAGAAAGAACGGCCTTCGTCAGCCGAGCGCGCATTGAGCGAACCGGTGATGAATTGCACGAGATTGCCGACCGCCGTGGGCTCGAACACCACGGTGTAGCGACCGGGCTCGATGGCCACCGGCTTCACCGACGTGCGCGCCTTTTCCGTAGCGCGCGCGCCGAGCGATGACGGATTGATCTTGGCCCAGTCGTAGTGCGTGGCGCCGGCCCAACCGGAACCTGTGCCGTCTGGCGTGCGCACCGTAGTGGTGAGCACCGATGACGTGGAGCGATTGTAGGCGAACAGTCCCTTGCTGTTGGCGATCGCCTGGCCGCTGGTGATCGCTTCCATGAAGCCCGTTGACACGAGTCCCGCGGCCTTGGCCGGATCGGCGATGCGCTTCACCGCGTCGGCGCGCGTGGCCGGATCCTGCGATGCAGTGGTGTCGCTCCAGTTTATGCCCGGACGATACGTCTGCGGGCCGAGTTCCGGCATCGATTCCGGATCTTCGGGACTGAGCTTGGCGAGACGCTCGGCCATTTGCACCGCGGCGCGGAGACCGTCGTCGTCGAGCTGGTTGGTGGACGACGAACCACTGCGCTTGCCGATGCGGGCAATTACCGTGACGACGGCGTCATACGAATCGCCGCCGGTGGAGATCTGATTAACGGCAAAGCGGGTGTTGGCGAGGCTCGTGCTGCTCACGAGCACGCGCGTCGCCTCTGACGTCGCGAACGACAACGCGCGCTTGGCGATTGCCTCGCACTCTTCGCGCGACAGATAGCGCGCCGAGATGGCCAGGGAGCGCAGCGTGGTCATGCGGTGCGCCCGGTGTTGATGACGTTCACGTTATGGAAGCGCGCGACCGGCGAGCCGTGGCTCACCGCGTTGACCTGCACCGGTTGTCCCTTGGCGTCGCCGAACGCGCCGCCCAGGAAGTAGCTCTTCTGTCCACCCACCATATCGAGGCTGGCCCAGAACTCCGGCGTCTTGATCTGGTAGGCAACGTCCTTGAGCATGCCGACGATCTTGCCGCCCTTGATCTCATAGAAGACCTGGCCGCCGAACTGCGCGTTGTACCGCTGCTGGTCGATGGAGAACGATCCGTCACCGATGATGGCGATGCCGCGGTCCGTTGCCGCGATCAGATCTTCCCAACCGAGATCCTTCGTGCCGGGCTGCAGCGAGACGTTGGGCATGCGCTGGAACTGCACGGCCGACCAGGTCTGCGCGTACGAGCATCCGTGCGAGCGGGTCGGCTTACCGAGTTTCTTATAGTACCAGTCGAGCCACAGCGCCTGTTCGCGCGTGGTGTGGTAGTCCACGAACACACCGTTCTTGACGATGTCGAACTCTTCTGGCTTTACGCCTTCGTCGTCCCAGCCGCAGGCCGAGAGCGAACCGACCTGGGTACGATCACCGCGAATGTTCATTAGCTCGGACCCGTACTTCAGCGTGCCGAGCACTTTCTCCGGCGGCGCAACGAAGCTGGTGCCGGCGTAGTTCGCCTCGTAGCCCATGGCGCGATCGAGCTCCGTGGGGTGCGCCACGGATTCGTGGATGGTGAGCCAGAGGTGCGACGGATGCAGCACGAGGTCGTAGCGGCCGACGTCCACCGACTTGGCGGTGAGCTTCTGCACCGCTTCGTCGGCCCACTTTGGCGCGTTGGCAATGAGCTGAGCGTCGCGCACGTGTTCGTAGCCGAGGCCGCGCGGCGCGACGTCCACCGACTCGCGCGTCGCGAAGTCACCGTTCCCGGTAGCGGTGACCGTCATCGACGGCGAGGTGCGGTAGATCGTTTGGACGGTGAAGCTGCCGTCCGTGGACGCGAACGTCTTTTCCTCGCGCAAAAAGAACATGCTCGAGTTGACGAACTTGGCTCCCTTTACTGCGAGCGCGGCCTGATTGGCCGCGAGCAATAGCGAAACCTTGTCTTCGATGGCGACGGCGAACGGGTCGATCTCGATGGGGCTGTTCCACGTGCCGGTGACAACCGGCGTGGGCGCCAGCACCACGGGGCGGATGAGCGCCGAGCGATTGGCGCGTGCCTGTGCGACGGCCAGCTTGGCGACGCGAGCTACCTCGTCCCGGGTCAGCTCGCGGCTCGCGGCAAAGCCCCACGCGCCATTGACGAGCGTGCGCACGCCGAAGCCGTAGGTCTCGTTGTCGGAGACGCCTTGAACGCGTGCTTCACGCGTGGAGAGATTCTGATTGCGGTTCCGCACGAAGCGGACGTCGGCATAACCGGCCCCCGCGCTACGGGCGGTATCGAGGGCGAGCATCGCGAGCTCTTTGACGTTCGGCTCTGCCGCGACGATGGAGCTGTACGGAGAGAGCAGCGGCGAGACGAGAGCGTCGGTCGCAAAGCGACCGGTCGATGAGTGAGCGGCGAATCCTGCCATCGCCGCGGCTGCTGATGTCGACTTGAGAAACTCTCGTCGAGATTGACCCACGCAGTACCCTCGTGCGTTTAATCGATCGCGCACCGACAATTTCGCGCGACGTGCATTATTGCTCTATGGCGAATATAGGATTGGCTCAATACACACGCAATAGACACGCGATATACGGCATATTCAAAAGCTGCACCACGAGCGCTCAAAGCGACGTGAATTCGCGCGCCGCGCCGATCTTCCGCCGCACATTCCAGCATGCGAGCTTTCCATCGCGGCTCCGACGCATCGAGGAACATGCTCGCGACGCGCGACCGCGCCCTCACACATTGCATGGAGTATTCGCGCGTGAAAGCGCTTGTGAAAGAGAAAGCCGGACCGGGCTTCGTGATGAAAGACGTTCCCGTGCCGACAATACGTGACGACGAAGTATTGATTCGCGTGAAGCGCGCCGGCGTCTGCGGCACCGACGTCCACATCTACGACTGGGACGCGTGGGCGCAGGGCCGCGTGAAACCGCCAACCGTCATTGGCCACGAGTTCGCCGGCGAAGTGGTGGAGGTGGGAAGTCTCGTCACCGACGTCCGCACAGGCGACCGCGTGACCGCCGAAGGCCACATCGTGGACGGTCGCTGTCTCCTCTGCCGCACGGGCAACTCGCACGTCTGCCCGCACACAAAGATCATCGGCGTGGACCGCGACGGATGCTTTGCCGAGTACATCTCCATGCCGGCGACGAACGTCTGGCACCTCGACGACAACATCTCGTTCGACATTGGCGGCATCCATGACCCCATGGGCAACGCCTTTCACACGGCGCTCACCGCGGATATTCCCGGCGCCACAGTTCTCGTGACGGGCTGCGGACCCATCGGCATCTTTGCAGTGGGCATCTGCAAGGCGGCCGGCGCATCGCGAATCATTGCGTCGGACGTGAACGATACGCGTCTCGCGCTCGCCAAACGGATGGGCGCGCACGACGTGGTGCATCCCAACGAGGCGGAAGCAGTAGTAAAACGCCACACCGACGGGCTCGGCGTGGACGTAGTTCTGGAAATGTCCGGCGTGCCGTCCGCGGTGCACCAGGCATTCGCGCTGGCGCGTGTTGGCGGCCGCGTGCAGATGCTCGGTATTCCCGCCAAGCCGATCGACATCGACTTCGCGACCGAGATCATCTTCAAGGGGCTCACGGTTTACGGAGTGGTCGGCCGCCGAATGTACGACACGTGGCTGCAGATGACTCGCTTTCTCCGCTCGGGGCAGTTCGATCCCACACCGGTGATCACGCACCGGTTCCCATTGGAGCAATTCGACGACGCAATCCACGCGATCAAGTCGGGCGAAGCGGGCAAAGTCATTTTCGAGATCGCGTAATTATTTGTCATCCCGAGGAGCGCAGCGACGAGGGATCTTCCGCCCTCTACGCGATAATTGGCGTGAGAGAAGATTCCTCGCTGCTCTCGGAATGACAGCACATTTTGATCGAGGAAACTGAAGTGGCTCTGAACAGTGGCTTTACCAAAGGGCTCGAGGACACCATCGAGCAGCTGAAACGCGACAAGGTCTACAAGCGGCTCAACTATCTCGAGTCGCCGCAATCGGCGCACGTGCAGATGGAGGGACGCGGCGACGTCCTGATCCTGTCATCGAACAACTACCTGGGCTTATCCGACGAGCCGTCGGTGATCGAAGCGGGCATCGATGGCCTGAAGCAGTACGGCGCCGGCACTGCCAGCGTGCGATTCATCTGCGGCACGTACACGGTCCACCGCGAGCTCGAGCAGGCACTGGCGCGCTTCGTGGGAACGGAGGCGTCGCTGTCATTCGTGGCTGCGTGGAACGCGAACGAGGCGTTCACGGCAACGATGGCCCAGGAGGGCGACTACATCATCTCGGACGCCCTGAACCACGCATCGATCATCGATTCGATGCGGCTGGCCAAGGCGATCAGTAAATGCTCCACCGGCGTCTACAAGCACGCCGACATGGACGACCTGCGCGCCAAGCTCGCCGAGAACAAGAGCGCCAAGCGTCGGTTCATCTGGACCGACGGCGTGTTCTCGATGGAAGGATCAATCGCCAAGCTGCCGGACATCCTTCAGATCGCGCGTGACACCGACTCCATCGTCGTCGTGGATGATTCGCACTCCACCGGCGTGCTCGGCAAACTGGGCCGCGGCACGGCGGAGCACTTCGGCGTACTCGGGGAGGTGGACGTCATCACCTCGACGCTGGGGAAGGCACTGGGCGGCGCCGCTGGTGGATTCGTTGCCGGCTCGGCGGCGGTAGCGGATTATCTGACGCAGCGCGCGCGTCCGCAGTTGTTCTCCAACGCGCTGCCCACCACCGTTGCCGCCAGCGCCATGCAGGCGGTGCGGTACGTCGAGACGCATCCCGAGCGGGTCGAGACGTTGCGCCAGAACACGAAATATTTTCGCGAGCAGATCACCGAAGCGGGATTCAAGCCGCTGGCCGGCGAAACGCCAATCATTCCGATCATCGTTGGCGAGACCGCGGCGGCGATTCAGATGAGCGACATGCTGCTCGACGAAGGCGTGTTCGTGACCGGCTTCGGATTTCCTGTGGTGCCGCAGGGGCAGGCGCGCGTGCGGTGCCAGATCTCAGCCGGCCACTCGCGCGACGATCTCGATCAGGCCATTCGCGCCTTCAAGAAAGTGGGCGCTAAGCTCGGCATCGTACGGTAATGATCAGCCGCTTGTAGCTCGCGACGTCGTCACTGCCCACCTGGGTGACGACGCCGCCGCAGCGGCCGCCGTCGAGCATCCATGGAACGAGCCAGGCGCTGATGTCGGGCGCCAGATGGCCGACTACGTCCCCGCCTGGGGCGTGTACCCACACGTTAGGCTCGTCGGTGCCCGGCGGATCCGGCACGAGAATCAGCGGGTCGCCAACAACGAGTCGGTGCGCGGCGTCGCTGCGCCGAGCGAACACCGTTCCGTACACCGGCGTTTCGAACTCGCGTGTTCCGGGCAAAATCGATGACATACGAAGTGAATGTGATGTGGATCACGCCCCGTGGCTACCGAGCGTGACTGTTGGTTGGGCTCTGTCGTCCGTTTCGTGGAGCCGGAGCCACGGCTAGCCCTTCCTTGCCAGGAGTCGTATGCGAACGATCCGTGCCCTGACGATCGCCACCGCGATCGCTGTGATACTTCCATCAATCGCCGCCGCGCAGAACGGGCGGCAGTTCAAGGACGCGTGGTTCTGGGGAGTCAAGACCGGAAGCCTCACGTTGGCGGACAGCAGCCGATCGTACCGGCAGGCTCCACTGGTTGGCATCGACTGGATGATCACCAGGACTCACGGCGGTCTCTACGTCTCCGGCATGCAGTCGTTCTTCACGCGGCAGGCAATCACCCTGCGCGATCCCGTGGCAGGCCTCGACAGTGGATATCGCACGATCGATCTCAAGAACATGCGCCGGCTCGATGTGGCGGTAATGGGATTTCCCGGCGAGCATCTTCGCTTCCATCCGTACGTGGGCGCGGGCTTCACACTCGCCCAAGTGGCGAGTGCGAATCCCGAAGGTCCGTTCAGCAACGTCGATCAGGTGAACGCGGCGGCGCAACTCATTCAGGAGCAGCGCACGGCGGTTTCCCCAATGCTCATTGGCGGCGGCCAATACCGGATGACGCGCTTCTCGGTGTTCGGCCAGGCCACGCTGTCGGCCTCGAACGAGAACTTTCTGCTCTACAGCGGCAAGCCGTTCAATTTCGGGCTCGAGTTCGGACTGCGGTATAACTTCGGAACGTCGATCGATCGCAATTGACCGCCATGAGTATTTTATGACGGGCTGAACGCCGACCGCGTGAAATGGGTCGGCGTTTTTGACACGTACGGATTGTTTGCAATGAACCACCGCAGCGGCCAGTCCGCGGCCTGCGTGATCCCGATGCGCGGCGTGACAATGACGTCGCGATCGTCCACTCGGTCGCCGCCACGAATCACCAGCGGCGGCCGCTGGAGGGGCAGGCCGTTGTGCTCGCGACGAACGCCAAGCGCGAGACAGAGCTTGCCGGGACCGTTCGTCAAATCCACGTCGCGCCGGGCCTTTGGCCGGCGGACGCGCATCAGCTCGATGCCCTGCACTGGTTCGAGCGCGCGAATGAGCACGGCGCTCGGCTCTCCTTTGGCCCGTGTGACCGCGTTGACACACCAGTACATGCCGTAGATGAAATAGACGTAGGCGATGCCCGGCGGCCCGTACAGCGGCGCTGTGCGTGCTGTACGCCCCGCCGCCGCATGACATGCGAGATCGTGTTCGCCGACGTACGCCTCTGTCTCGACAATCCGCCCGGAAGCAATCCCGTCCGGCGTGTGGCATTCGAGCACGCAGCCGAGCAGGTCGCGCGCGACCTGCTCGGTTTCCCTGGCGTAAAACTTTTTCGGAAGTACCGGGGCGACACGAGAACGCCGCGCTTTCGGCGCGGCGTCTCGTGTCATTCGCTCTTGGCCCGTGAGGCCTTCTTGGCCACCCGTGGACGTTTCACCGCCGTCTTGGCCGCAGTTTTTGCCGCGGGTTTTCCGCGCTTCGCCTTGGCCACCGGCGCGGCTGGCACTGGCACTGGCACCGCTATTGGCGCAGGTGCCGCCGCGGCTATTGAAGCGGCAGAAGGTGGCGCTTGTTTGGCGCCGCCCTTCGCGCGTCCACCACGCGCGCCAAGCGTACCGCGACCACCGCGCGCTGGTGTTACCGGCGCGGCCTCAGGCTGGACCGGCGATGCGACCGGTGCCGCGGCTTGGGGCTGTGCGGCTGCAACCGGAGCTGCGGACGGCGCCGGCGGAGTGGAGGCCGTTTGCTGAACCACACCAATCGAGAGCAATTCCGGCGGTGGCGCGCCGGGGCGCCCGCGCACCACGCCATTGCGACCTGCTCCACCACCACGATGTCCCATGCCGATGCGCGGCGTGGGACCGGTCGATGTGGACGGCGGCGTGGAAGCCGCGATTGCAAACTGCTCGCTGCGCGCAAGCTGTTCGGAGACCGGCGCGGCTTCTGCGGCGCGCGCAACCTCGAAATCGTCGCCACGCTTGCGAAGGTCGATGATGCCCTCGTCGTGCGCGTCCTTGAGGATACGCACGAACATCCGGTCGCTGAGGCTCTCGGAGTCGCGGCCGAGCAACTGGCGCGCCCGGCGGCGCACGTCGCTCGCACGCACCGACTCTTCGCCAGGCGCCACGTCGTTGATGGTGCGGCGAACGAGATCAAACGCTTCGGCGCGGGTCAAACGCTCGCCGCTCGATCCAGTGCCGGCGTCTGCAGCAGGCGCGCGATGATCGCCCGCAAGCTCCAACTGCGCGGGACGCTCGGCGCGCGGGGCCGGGGCCGGGCGCTGCTCGGCAACAGGGGCCGGCGTTTCGTCGGACTCGGCGGACGGTGCACCGGCAACCTGCGGCGCGACTTGCTCGCGGGGCGTGCGCTCTTCGCGATCACGGCCACGACCGCCTCGACCACGACGACCGCGACGCGGTCCGCGCTCTTCGGCGACCGGTACTTCGGCGCCTTCGCCAACCGACGCGGGAACCGTCTCGCTGCGAACTGGCGGCGCTTCGGCTACCGGCGTGCCGGTGGGCAAATCGACTTCGAGCTGGCCGTTCTCGAGCTTGGTGACGGTGAGCAATCCACGCTGCGCCGCTTCCTGGCAGAAGCGTGAGAACTTCGATATACCGAGGTTCTTCTCATCGAACGTGGAATCGATCTCCTGCATGACCTGCTTGAGGCGATCGGAGCGCATCACGTCGTTGTTGCGCTTCATCCGCTGGACGGACTCGGTGACGAGCTCCCACGGGTCGTACTTCTTCGCGGGTTCGTCATCGCTCTGCTTCACGAGACCGGCGAGCGCGTTGTAGCTGTAGTACTCGTCGCAGTTCTGGACGAGCAGGTCGCTCGACGATTCGCGAATACCCACGCCGATCACGTACTTACCGTATTCCTTGAGCTTGATGACGAGGCTCGAGAAGTCGGAATCTCCGGAGAGGAGGATGAACGTTCCGATTTCCGGCCGCGTGAAGACGAGCTCGAGCGCGTCGATGGCGAGGCGAATGTCGGTCGCGTTCTTTTTGGACGAGCCGTAAGCTGGTGCGAAGATCAGGTCGATCGACGCTTCGGAGAGCGGAACGATGTATTGCGGGTAGCGTCGCCAATCGGCGTAAGCGCGCTGGACCGCGACCTTGCCCTTGATGATTTCCGATGACAGCAAGCTGCGAAGCTCTTTGCCGAGGTCGGAGCGAATCCCCATCGTGACGTTGTCGAAGTCGATGAGGAGCGCGGCGTTGGGCGCGTGGATCGGCGCGAGGGCGTGCGGAGCGGCGGAGAGCGCCTGGGGACCGCGATGAATGAGTGCGCTCTGCGCACGCGAGGCCGTACGAGGATATCGAGAATTCATGTAGTGCTCGGCGGATCACAGATCCGTGATTTGGCGGCACGAGCGTTTCCGCGTCGGCCGCTCGGCCATGGGGCCGAAACAGCGTTGTCACCGTGGCGCCGCGCGCGCTCACCGGCTGTTCCACGCACCTTCAGCATGGATAGCACCGATCTCGCAGGTTGCACCAGAGACGGAATTTAGAGCAATAGGCGACGTAAAGCCATGAGTGGCCTCAGCCCCCCATCTCTTTGGGGTGGTTCGGACCCAGTCCAATCTGTATCTTTGGCGGCGAAACCGCTGTCACGCGCCTCTCGTACGGAGCATCTGTGAAGCGTGTCGGGTTCCGCGGCCGCCTCTTTCTCATCCTGCTGGCCTTCGCCCTCATTCCGTCGATCGTCATCTCCGTTGCGTGGAGCACCACGGGTTCCATCGTGCTCCCGCTGGCCGGCGAGACCGCGGCATGGGACAGCGCGGCCGCCACGGGCGAACGGGCCGTTGCGGCCGCGCGCGGCGCGAAGCTGACGCCGGACCAGCGCCACGCGATCGACGTCCACGAAGCGACGCTTCGGCAGAGCGTACTGCAGTCGCGCCGGGCCGGGTACGTCTTTCGAAAGCTGGCGCAAACGCTGGTCGTCGCCACGCTGTTCGCGGTGATCATCGTTGGCGTGGTGGCGTCGCGTGTGGCCGGGCACCTGAGCCGCAACCTGAGTCGCCCATTGCAGGAGTTGGTGGGCTGGACGGAGCGAATTGGCCGGAGCGAGCCGATTCCCACCACGCCACCGCGGCGAGGGGCGCCGGAGTTCGAGGTGCTACGGCGTCGCATGCGCGAAATGGCGAGTGAGCTGGAACTCGGGCGCACGCGCGCCGTGGAAGCGGAACGCGCCGCCACGTTGCGCGAGAGCGCCCGGCAGGTGGCGCACGAGCTCAAGAATCCGCTGACGCCAATCCGGTTCGCCGTGGACAGGCTGCGGCGCGAAGCCCCGCCGGGACTCGCGGAAACGGTAGAGGTGCTGGCAGTCGAATCGCAGCGTCTCGAGGAGATGGCCAAGAGCTTCGCGCAATTTGGCCGGTTGCCCGAGGGGCCGCGCGCCGAAGTGGATGTGGAAGAGATGGCGCGGTATGCGGCACGCGCGGCGATTCATCCGGATGTTACCGTGGACGTGGAAGTTGACGGCGAAGTTCCAATGATCACCGGGCACCACGACGCGCTGGCCCGCGCGCTCACCAACGTGATGCTCAACGCCGTGGATGCCTGCAAGGCCGGTGGACAGGTGACGGTGCGTGTTCGCAACGCGACCACCGCCACGTCGGCGCCGGCCGTAGAGTTGTCGGTCGCCGATACAGGATGTGGCATTGCAGCGGAGAAACTTGCGCGCATCTGGGACCCGTACGTCACATCAAAGCCTGGAGGCACCGGGCTCGGATTAGCGATCGCGCGACAGACAGTGCTCGCCCATGACGGAACCGTTTCCGCGACGAGCGTCGTCGGCGTCGGAACAGAGATTCGATTCGTGCTGCCGGTGAATGGCAGCCGCACCGGAGGTCAGAATGCAGGATAGCGGCATCTTGGTACCGATCGTGTTGTTCATCTGTGGTGCGGTCACGGCAATCGGAATGCCCATGGCGCGGGCGTTCGCACGGCGCATGGACCGCGAGGCGCTTCAGCCGGGGGCGTCGCACGACGTGACGAGCCGGCTCGAGCGCATGGAGCAGGCAATCGACTCCATCGCTATCGAAGTCGAACGGATTTCCGAAGGCCAGCGCTTCACGACGAAGTTATTGTCGGAACGCGCGCCGACGCCGGCGTCCGACGCGGCGCTTGCTCCGCGCGCACAGGAGCGGGTGCCGTGATGGTCATCGGCATGGCGGCACTGCTGGCGCCGTTGCCGTTGCCGCCCGAGTCGGTGGTGGAGATCGCCGAGGTATTCTTTTCGTTGTGCGCCGCCGTGGCACTCGGGATTCCGATCATTCGCATTATCGCCAGACGGTTCGAGCGTCCGGCGCTCCCGCCGGCAATCGCCCAATTCGCGTCGGCCGACGTGACGGCGCGTCTGGAGCGCATCGAACAGGCGGTGGAAGCGGTGGCAATCGAAGTGGAACGCATTGCCGAAGCGCAGCGGTTCTCCGCAAAGCTGCTGGCCGAACAGGCGCAGCGCAGTCTGCCTCGCGCGGACGGAGGTCAGTAATCCGTGCCGAGTGTGCTGATCGTAGACGACGAACCGAACATCCGGCGGATGGTGGCCGCGCTCCTGACGGCCGAAGGCTACGAGGTGCGCGACGCGCAGGACGGCGCAACCGGACTGGCGCGCGCCATGGAAGCCGAGCCTGACGTGGTGCTGCTCGATCTGATGATGCCGGGTGATCTGGACGGACTGGCGACACTCGCCCGCGTGCGTGACGCGCTGCCCGATGTGCCGGTGGTGATGATGAGCGGCCGTGCAGGATTGAGCGATGCGGTGAAGGCGACGAAGCTCGGCGCATTCAACTTTCTTGAAAAGCCGCTGAGCCCCGAGGGCGTGCTGCTGGCATTGTCATCGGCGCTGGAGCTTCGCATGGCGCGCCGCGAAGCCAAGGCGCTGCGGGCCGACCTCGGCTTGACCGGCGAGATGATCGGTGACAGTCAGGCGATGGCGCAGGTGCGGGCGATGATTGAGCGGGTGGCGCCCACCGACGCGCGGGTGTTGATCACCGGCGAGTCCGGAACGGGCAAGGAACTCGTGGCGGCGGCGATCCACGCCGGCAGTGCGCGGCGCGACCGGCCATTTGTGCGCGTGAACTGCGCGGCCATTCCGCGCGATCTGGTGGAGAGCGAGATGTTTGGGCACGAACGCGGCGCGTTCACGGGCGCCACAGACCGTCGAATTGGCCGATTCGAACTCGCGCATCGCGGAACGCTGTTGCTGGACGAGGTGGGCGACCTTGGCGCTGAAGCGCAGGCCAAGCTGTTGCGGGCCATTGAAGCCAAAGAGATCGAGCGCGTGGGCGGCGGCAAGCCGATTCGCATCGACGTGCGCATCATCTCGGCGACGAACAAGGACCTGGCGCGGGGTATCACCGAAGGGAACTTCCGCGACGATTTGTTATTTCGTCTCAATGTGATACCAATTCAAATTCCGCCGCTACGCGAACGTCCCGCCGACATTCCCGCGCTCATCCGCCACTTCTCCGCGCTGTACCGCATGCGCAGCGGGCAGCCGCTGCCTGCGTGGAGCGACACCGCCATCGCCGCGCTAACGCGGCACGCATGGCCTGGGAACGTGCGCGAGTTGGCGAACATCGTCGAACGGCTCGCAATCCTCTATCCGGGCCGCACGGTGACCGATGCCGACGTTGCCGCGGTGATTCCCGTGGAGCGCCACGCGCGCCCCACGAGCGCGCCGCTGCCCGACCCCGCGGTGCTCGATCATTCATTGAGCGACACGCTCGACGACTATGAGCGTGTGCTCATTACACGGGCGCTCTCGATGGCCGCGGGGAACGTAGCCGAGGCCGCGAGGGGATTGAAGACGGACCGGCCGAATCTGTATCGACGTATGCGCCGGCTGGGCATTCCAGCGGGTAGCGAAATCTGAACGGCGGAGCTCACATGCGCAGGACACTGCTAACGCTACTGCTCGCGGCGACGCCGGCGGTCGTTGGAGCGCAGGACGAACCGACGGCGGCGCACCTCGCGCTGCCGCTCGATGTGCAGCGCGCCGTGGTCGATCGCTGGAACGGCACGAATGCGTTGCGCGCCACGTCCCGGCTCGACGTCGGCCCCGGCCACGACGTGCTCGGCAACGTGGCCGTGATGGACGGTCCGCTGACGATCGGCGGGCATGTCACCGGTGCGGTTCTGGCGATCAATTCCGACGTCGTTCTCCTGCCTACCGCGCAGATCGACGGCGAGTTGTTGGTAGTGGGCGGTGAAGTAGACGGCCGCGCGGTGGCGCGCGTACAGGGCGGCATTCGCATCTTTCGCGAGCGCATGCAGTATCGCGAAACCGGCGACCGCATTGCGCTCGCCGACGACCAGCACGCCGCCGAGGAGAGTTGGTGGCGCCGCTTCGAGCACGGACCCGAAGAGAATCGCGGCGAAGCGCTGCGCGTGGTGCAGGCCGGTCCCTACAACCGCGTCGAGGGCTTGCCCATCGAACTCGGCCCAATGGTGCAGCGCCGCACGTCCTGGGGCAGCGTGCGATTCGACGCCGCGGCCGTGATACGCACTGGCAGCACGTTCAACTCGGAAGGCGGCGACTTCGGCGACAAGTTGCGCGGCGAAGTGCGCATTGGCCGCGACCGTGGCATCGGGATTGGGGCGCAGGCGGTGAACGTCGTCGATCCGGTCGAGAGCTGGCAGATGTCGGACATCGAAGTGGCGATGGCCGCTTTTCTCCTCCGGCGCGACTACCGCGACTACTACCAACGAAAGGGCGGCAACGCGTTCCTCACGCTGTACGGGGCCCGCAACGTCAGCCTCACCGGTACGTACGGCGAGGAGCGCTGGTCGTCGCGTGTGCTGCGCAACCCCTTCACGGTGTTCAACGGCGATCGTCCGTGGCGCGCGAGCCCGCGTGTTGACGATGGTCTGTTTCACGTGGGCACGCTTTCACTGACGTTCGATACACGGAGCGACCCAGCAGATCCGTGGGTGGGTTGGTACATGAACGCCGACGTGGAACACGGGCGTGGTACGGTGTCGTCGATGGCGCCGACGTCCGCGCCACGAATCGATCTGACGAGCCGACTCTCCGACTACACCCGCGGCTTCTTCGACTTTCGCCGCTACAATCGGCTGGGGCCCTCGGCGCAGCTCAACATGCGCGTGGTGCTCGGCGGGTGGATGGGCGGCGATGATCTGCCGCTCGAACGGCGGCTTTCGGTGGGCGGACCGGGCTCGCTCCCCGGCTTTGGATTTCGCGGGCAGGAACCGGGAGCGGATGTCGGAACGTGCAGCACGGGCATAGCCGTGTCCGGACAGCCTGCGGAATGCGAACGCATTGCGCTGGCGCAGATCGAGTATCGCGGTGACCTGGGTTTCGACTTCACCGGGCGATGGAGCAACTGGCCGCGGCGGTACCACAGCGCGCGCGGCGACGTGCAGTGGGTGCTCTTTGCCGACGCCGGCCGCGGTTGGAACGTGGGCGCCGCGGATGGTTCGCTGACCTATGGCAGCGCCACCTTGCCGCCGCTGTCCACGTTCCGCTCGGACGTTGGCGTGGGACTCGACTTCGCGGGCATCGGCGTGTACGTGGCAAAAGCGGTGTCTACGCCGGAGCCCGTAAGGTTTTCCGTGCGACTCCGGCACCGCTTCTAACGGTGCGATTCGCACTCGCGTTGGCCGCGGTGTTGTGGGTGGCGCCGCTCGCGGCGCCACTCGCCGCGCAGCGCAATGGCGTGCAGCTGGAGGTCTCTGTTCCGGTTGGCGCCGCGGTGACAGAAGCGCCCACCGTAACTACAGGCGGTCTCCTCGCCGATCCGAACACGCGCGAGATCTTGCGGGCCGGCTTCGCGACGAAGATTCAGTACCGCGTGGAACTGTGGCGAAAGGGGACGCTGTTCTACAATCTCGCGGATCGCGCGGAGTGGGACGTCACGGTCTACTTCAATCCCACGGATCAGCTCTATCACGTCATTCGTCGATCGGCCAACCAGCTCGAGGATTTCGGCGCATTCGCCACGGTGACAACGGCGGAAGCGCAGTTCGGCAAACCATTTCACGCCCCGATTCGTCCGGCGCGATCCGGACGTTACTACTATGTGCTCGTAGTGGAAGTACAGCCGATGCAGGAGAGCGACCTCGATGCCCTGCTGCAGTGGGCGCGCGGCCCGACGTCGCCGGCGAATAACGGAATCATCATCGCGCTTCGCGGCGGCGTGGGGCGATTGATGTCACGCGTGCTGGGCGGCGACAAGCAGCACTACGACGTACGATCGCGGGTGTTCTCGGTGCCGTGATGGGCGCGCGGAGATGCGATGGGGCTAATGCGCGGCGGCGGCAGCCGCGCGCGGCGAGCGGTGCTCGAGCTGCTCCAAATGGTGAAGCACTTCCCCGCCGTAGAAGGTCTTGATGTACCGCGACTGGGTGGGCGTCAGACGTCGCACGGCCCAGCTCAGGTGCACGAAGTGCGGCTCGACCGGATGCGTGAGCGGATGCATGCCAATTTCGTCAGGCAGGCGATTGCCCTTGCGCGTGTTGCACGGGCTGCACGCAGTCACCACGTTCGTCCACTCGTTTGATCCGCCGCGCGATATTGGAATGAGGTGGTCACGCGTGAGTGACTCCCGCGGCTTGAGCTCCGTGAGGTGACGGCTGCAATACTGGCAGCGATAGTTGTCGCGGGCGAACAGGAAGGTGTTCGTCACCTGGCGGCGGAAGCGACGCGGCACGTGGATGAACTTGGTCAGGCGAATGACCGCCGGACGGGGCATGGTGAGACGCTCCGAGCGGACGACGCGGTCGTTATCCGCCTCGACGATCTCAGCCTTGCCGTCGATGACCAAGCGAAGGGCCCGTCGCATTGGGACCATCGTCAGCGGCTCGTAAGACGCGTTCAGTGCCAGACAGCCCAGAACCACGCACACCTCCGTGGGGCCGGTACACGAACTCCCGCCAGTCAATGCGGGGCGGGAGCGGGGAGCATACGGAAACGCCGCACTCGCGATCGCGCGCATGCACGAACGCGAAGGCGATCGCATCTGCACGTGTCGGAACTTCCTACCTTAGCAAGCTATGCTGCCGTCCCGGAGGCGACAAGATGACGTCACGGCCGAGTCGCGCGTTGGCTAGCGCGTGTCGGGCCGATTCCCCGTGCGCGAGCCATGCCGCCGCGGATCGTACAGATCCTCGTCGGCGACACCGAGCGCGCGAGCCAGCGCAAGCGGCCGAGTGACGTTTGCCACCTGTTCGCGCGTGTGGCCGTCTGAGCCAAGCGAGATGCGTACGCCGCACTCCACCGCCTTTCGCACCAACCGTTCGTGCGGCGGATACCGCGATGAAATCTCGAAGGCGATGCCCGCATCGAAGAGCGCTTGGACAATCCGGTCCTCGCGCGCGTCCGGCCACAGCACGTCGGTGGCGACCGTTCGGAAGGGGAGCGCGACGAGTGTGGGATGGGCGAGCACGTCCACCGGCATTTCGCCGGCGAACGCTAGGAGCGTGGCGAGATGCGCGTCCATGTACTCGTCCACAGTCAGTCCGTCGGGCAGCGTTTGCGAGAACGCATGCACCCACGTGCCGTCGGAGAGCAGAACGGCGTGGAGCGACCCTATCCGATGGGTGAAGCGGGACACGATTGGCGGCGGCAACTCGCGCCAGAGGTTGTCGTGCCAGCAGAATTCGCCGCCGCGCAGTACGTCGAACCCGTCGAGCGCGTCGAGGTACGATGTGACCGCGCTCACGCTGTGGATGGCGCGGTGGACGTCGCGTGAGATGTGATCGGACACCGACGGCCGGACACCCAATTCGGCGGCGCGCTCCACGACTTCGGCAATCGTGAGCGCGCCGTCGGAAAACGTCGAGTGTGCGTGGCAGTCCACGGGCTGCCAGTTCATGAATTCAACAATGAAGGGCTAACGGCGAAGGCGAAGCGTATCGGGCGGCAATCGCAGAATGGTATCAGGCCGCGGGACGAGCCTTGTGGAGTCGCGGGTGCGCACGGTGTCGCGCGGACGGGTGACCCGGAACATCGACGTGTCGCGCCGGGGTGGAAGTGCAAAGATCGCACTGTCGCGCAAGCGGCGCGAGGTGTCCACTGGCTGCCCGCGCCGAATGGGCGCGGTGGCGCCCGGAACGACAACACCTGCGCGGCCGTGCGTGGAGTCGATACGCCTCGCTGGCGGATACACCGGCGGATACACCGCGGACGGAGGCGGATACGTGCCCGGTGGATACAGCGCGCCCATGCCCGCGGTGTCGGGCAGGAAGTTCGGATCGACATGCACGTCGCACTGCTGCAGGGGATCGGTGCCCGGAATAAAGAACTCGCTGCCCACATCTTCACGCGGACAAAAGGGCGTGGCGAGCATGTTCGTAGTCACGTCGATCTGGCGAGTCACGATGTCGCCCGGCATCGGCCAGTCCGGCGGCGCAGGCTTGCGCTTGTAGACCTCGTTCATGAAGGCGGTCCAGGCCGGCGCGGCGAGAATTCCGCCCTGCGCGTTCGACTTGATCTTCTGCGGGCGATCAAAGCCCATCCACACGCCGGCAACGAGGTTTGACGTGTAGCCGATGTACCAGACGTCGGTGCCGTCGTTGGTCGTTCCCGTCTTGCCGCCGGCGGGATACTGAAACTGCGATCCAACGCTGCCGGCCGCGGTGCCGCGCTGGACCACGTCCTTCATCACGCTGATCATGAGCCACGCCTCTTCCGGCGACATCACCGCCGTGAGCTGCGGCTGCGGCTCCCAGAGCACCTCGCCATTCTGACTTTCCACCCGCGTGATCGCCATGGGATTGGCGCGGCTGCCCATGTTGGCGAACGCTGTATACGCCGCCACCATCTCCAGGGGATAGACATCGGCCGCGCCAAGGAAGATTGACGGATAGGACGGAATTGGAGTGGTGATTCCAAAGCGCCGCGCTTCGTCGATCACGCTCTGTGTACCGAGCTCAATGCCCAGCCGAATGGTGGGAACATTTCGTGACTGATACAGCGCGCGCCGCATGGGAATCTTGCCGACGTAGTCGCCCTCGAAATTCTGCGGTGTCCACGTGGAATTGTTTCCCATGTCCACCGTGAGCGGCGAGTCGTCGAGCAAGTAGGAGAGCGGCCGCCCGTTCTGGATCGCGTCGGCGTATATGAACGGTTTGAAGGTGGACCCGGGTTGGCGGACGGCCTGCACGGCGCGATTGAATTTGCTGTCGTCAAAATCACGGCCGCCCACGAGCGCGCGCACAGCGCCGGTGCGCGGATCCATGGCGATGAACGCGTCCTGGAGGTACGGCGAATTTGGCGCATTCTGATCGTCGTCGTTCGACTTGGCGAGATAACTCTCGTAGCCTACGTGCGGAAACTTCCCGTACTTCCCGGCCTCGATGGCGCGCACCTGGCGCTCCATGGTCCGCTCGGCAGCCGACTGCAGATCCAGGTCGAGCGTGGTGTAGACCTTGAGGCCCTGCTCGTAGAGTTGCTGGCCAAACTTGTCGTCGAGTTGCTGCCGGACCCATTCGACGAAATAGGGTGCGAGCTCGCCGGTTTCCACCTTGGTAGCCAGGCGAAGCGGATACGCCTGCGCCTCACTGGCTTGGGACGCGTTGATGACGTTGCCGTCTCGCATCAAGCCAATGATCGTATTGCGGCGTTGTACGGCGCGATCGGGAAAGAGCCGCGGGTTGTACCGTGCAGGTCCCTTGGGGAGCGCGGCCAGCGTAGCCGCTTCGGCCACGTTGAGCTCCTTTACGTCCTTGCCGAAATACCGTTGCGCCGCCGTCTGGATACCGTAGGCGCCATTGCCGAAGTTGATCTGATTGAGGTACAGCTCGAGGATCTTGTCCTTGGGGTATGCCGCCTCAATGGCGCGCGCGACTTTTGCTTCCTTGAGTTTCCGAATGAGCGTTTTGTCGCGCGATAACCGTTCGGGAAAAATGTTTCGCGCCAGCTGCATGGTGATCGTCGAAAACCCTTCGCTGAAATTCCGGTTCTTGAGATCGACCAGCACGGCGCGAGGCACGCTCATCCAGTCGATGCCGGCGTGCTGATAAAACCGCTTGTCTTCCGTGACGATGAACGCGTTGCGCACCATTGGCGGAATATCGGCGATCTTGACCAGCGTACGCCGCTCAAGCCCGATCTCCGTGATGTAGCGACCGTCGGCCGCATAGATCTTGGACGTTTGCCGAGGCTCATAGTCCTGCAGCGCCGTGGCCGACGGACAGCGCCCGGCTCGGCATACCATGGCCCAACTGGCGTAGGCAAAGCCGGCTCCGAACGCGCCGAAAAAGCAAATGAACAGCATCAGTGAGCGCGTGAAGCGCGGGTACTGTTGCCGGAAGCGTCTACTGAATGGAATGGCGGGCATATGGATTCATTCACCTACTGTCTATTTTTGTGCCATGCGATCTCATGCGCTTCTCGACGACCTGGAATGGCGTGGTTTGCTGCATCAGCATACCGAAGAGGTCGCCGATCTCCTACATAGTGGGCCGGTGGGGGGCTACATCGGCTTCGATCCCACCGCCCCCAGCCTCCATATCGGCAATCTGCTCGTCATCATGCTGCTCAAACGGCTGCAGGTGTACGGGCACCGGCCGGTGGCGCTGGTTGGTGGCGGCACCGGGCTGATCGGGGATCCGAGCGGCAAGGCGAGCGAACGTCCAATGGCCGACCCGCAGGAAGTGGCGGCCAACACGGCAAAGATTCGCGCCCAGCTCGAGCGCTTTCTCGACTTCACGGGCGACAATGCCGCCCGGCTGATCGACAACGCCGATTGGCTCGTGGGCCTGCGCGCCGTGGAATTCATGCGGGACGTCGGCAAGCACTTTACTATCAACTACATGTTGCAAAAGGACTCGGTGAAAGGCCGCATGGAAAGCGGTATTTCGTACACCGAATTCTCGTACATGCTCCTGCAGGCGTACGACTTCATGGAGCTGCGGCGGCGGCACGACGTCCGCATCCAGATGGGCGGCAGCGATCAGTGGGGCAACATCACTGCCGGCATCGAGCTGATCCGCCGCTCGCTGGGCACGGACGCGCACGCCATCACGGCACCGCTCGTAACCACGTCGGCGGGCACCAAGTTCGGCAAGACGGAAGCGGGCGCGGTATGGCTCGACGCGTCGATGACGTCGCCGTACAAGTTCTATCAGTTCTGGGTGAACGTTGATGATCGTGACGCCGGCCGGTACCTGCGGTGCTTCACGCTCATGTCGCGCGAGGAGATCGAGCAGCTGGACGCGTCGCTCGCCGAGCATCCTGAAAGGCGCGAGGCGCAACACGCGCTGGCGCGGGACGTGACCGCGCGCGTGCACGGCGATGCGGCGCTCGCGGCGGCAGAGGAGGTGTCGGGATTGTTGTTCGGCGGCGCGGATCCCAAGTCCCTGTCGCGCGACGGCTTGCTCGCGCTCCAGCTCGAGATTCCAGTGTTCACCATCGAGCCGGACGCCGATCGCGCGGCGATCACGACGTACGACGCGCTCGAGGCGGTGAGCGTGGGAACCGACGCGCTGTTCAAGAGCAAGGGCGATATGCGACGCATGGTGCAACAGGGCGGCGTCTATCTCAACGGCCGCCGGCTCGGACCGGAACGCGAGCCGCTGCTCGCCGACGATCTGCTGGGCGGCGAGTTCATTCTCATTCGGAAAGGCGCCAAGAGCTACGGGATCGTGAAGGTCTGATGTCATTCCGAGCGGAGCGAGGAATCTTCTCCCGTGGCGATTATCGCGGCGGACGATAGTAGATCCCTCGTCGCTACGCTCCTCGGGATGACAATCGCTGCTACGCCCCTCCGGACGACAATCGCTGCTACGCCCCTCGGGACGACAACAGGTCCAGCACACGCTGGACCTCTTCGCGCGTATTGTAAAAATGCGGCGACAGTCTGATGGCGCCTTCGCGCAGCGAGTGGGCGACGTTCGCTGCCGTGAGCCGATCGCTGGCGGCGCGTGGATCGCGCGGGCGCACGGAGACGATGGCCGCGTGGCGTTCCGGCGAGGCGGGCGTGACGAGCTCGATATCGTCGCGATCCGCCGCCCAGGCGCAAATGTCGTTGGCGAGAGCGAGCGCATGATCCGACGCGGCCTGTGGTCCGATTTCATGCAATAGCTCGAGACTTGCGTTCATGCCGGCCATGTCCTGAAAGGGCAGCGTGATGAACTCGAATCGGCGCGCGTCGCTGCGCCAAGTAAGGTCGTAGTTCGTGAGTCGCGAGAAATCGTCGGCCCCCTGCACGGCGAGCCAGCTCACGTCATGTGGCTCGAGTTGCTCGATCAACTCGCGGCGCACGTACACGAACCCCGCGCCCCACGGCGAGAGCAGCCACTTTTGCGCGCCGCAGGCCAGGATATCTACCGGCGTGGTGCGCAGGTCGAGCGTCAACGGACCGAGGCCTTGAATGGCGTCAACCACAAAGTAGACGCCGCGATCGCGACACAGTCGGCCCAACGCGCCGAGATCGACGCGCGCACCCGACGCGAACTGCACCCACGACACGGTGACGACGCGCACACGCTCGTCCTCCAGTTCTCGCGCCAGCGTGTCGGCGTCCAGCACGCCATCGCGGCACGGCACGCGCCGGCATTCGATGCCGCGGCGTGCCGCGACCTGCATCCACGGATAAACGTTCGCGGGAAATTCCAGATCGGGCGACAGCACCACGTCACCAGCGCGCAGCGGCAAGGAAAACGCCGCGAGATTGAGACCGTAACTCGTGTTCGTGGCCAGCGCGATTTCCGCCGCGTTTGCACCAATCAGCGAAGCGATCAGTTCGCGGCCGCGCGCTAGTGTACCGAATTCCAAATCTTCCGAGATTCGCTGGGGATTTTCGCGAAGTGCGGCCCACGCATTCACGACGCGGACGGTGCGCGCGGGCAACGGCCCCGTGGACGCGCTGTTCAAGTAGATCGTTTCGCCAGCGGCGGCCCAGGGAAACTCCTCGCGCCTAAGGGCGTGGACGTCGTAGCTCATGGCCGCGCGATGTCCGGCAGCCCAGCCGCGCTCGGTGCCGCAGCGCGCACATTGCGTGGATCGAGTGCGTCACGGAGGGCGTCGCCGAGCAGATTGAACCCGAGCACCGCGGCGCCGATTGCCAGCCCGGGAAATACGGACGTCCACGGCGCATGCCGCAGCTGATACAAATCGCGTCCGTCGGCGATCATTGAACCCCAACTTGGCGTAGGCGGCTGTACGCCGAGCCCGAGAAAGGACAACGACGACTCGGCCATGATCGCGCCGGCAACACCGAGCGTACCGGCAATTACCACAGGCGCCACGACGCTCGGCAATATGTGCTTCATGATTATTCTCATATCAGTCGCCCCGAGGGCGCGTTCGGCCTGCACGAACTCCAGCTCTCGCACCACGAGCACCTGCCCGCGAACCAACCGGGCCATGCCCGCCCAGCCCACGACGCCGATGGTCACGAACACTATCCCGAGCGACGGCTGCAGCGCAGCCACGAGCGCAATGAGCAGCAACAGTGTGGGAAACGCCAGCGTTACGTCGGCAAATCGCATCACCGTCTCGTCAACCCAGCGGCCATAGTAACCGGCGACCAAGCCGAGGATGACGCCGAGCGTGAGCGCGATACCCTGCGACACAATTCCCACCGAAAGAGAAACGCGGGACCCGTATACCAGGCGCGCCCACACGTCGCGCCCCTGAATGTCCGTGCCGAACCAGTGCGCGATCGACGGCGGCTGCAACGAGTTGATGAGGTCCACGCCGAACGGGTCACGGCGGGCGACGATCGGCGCGGCAATCGCCATGAGGGCGAGCAAGACAATCACGCCGCCGCCGAACCAGGCGCGTTTGTCGCGTTTGAGACTGTCGGTAGCACGACTCATAGCGGGTTTCCGAGCTCCGGTGGCGTGCCAGGACGCTGATGCTTCCAGCGGCGATGATGCCACAGATACTGCTCCGGCGCGCGTCGCACCCACCGCTCGAGCACGGCGGTATAGTCGGTCACGATGCGGTCAACGTCGGCATCGCGGTCGCCGGTGTCAGTGACGTCGATGGGCTCGAAGGAGAGTTGGTAGCGGCCCGACGGCTGGCGCAACGCGACGCCGAACACCACCGGTGCGCCAAGCCGGAGCGCGAACACGGCCGGTCCGCGCGGAGTCTTGGCGTAGCGGCCAAAGAACGGCACGTACGTGGACGCGAGTCCCACCGCGCCTTGATCGACGAGGAACGCAACCGCGCGTCCCGAACGGAGTGAGCGCGGCACGCGACGCACGGCGTCTCCGTCGTGCACCACCGTCATGCCAATTCGCTCACGAGTGGCCGTGAGGTAGCGGTCGAACAGCGGGTTCGCCATGTGTCGCGCCACAGCGTCAATCGGCACGCCGCGCGCCGCGAGGTAGGCGCCCCCAAGCTCCCAGTTACCCAGGTGACCGGTGACGAGAATGAGCCCCTTGCCGAGCGCGAGACGCTGCTCAACGAGGTCCCACCCGTGCACCGCTTCGAACAGATCGATGATCTGCCGCTTGCTGTACGACGGGAGGATCGCCGTTTCGATGCTCGTTTGGCCAAGATGCGCGTACGCGCCGCGGGCGATCTGTTCGATCTCGGCCGGCGTGCGATCCGGCAGCGAGACGGTGAGTTGGCGCTCCACGACGGCGCGCCGAATGCCAAGCGGGCGATAGCCAAGTCCGCCAAGCCGCGCGCCGAACCGGCCGGCACTCGTGAAGCTCAGGCGTTCCATGGCCGCCACGGCGCTGCGCAGCGCCATGTATTCGGCGCGGTGCGCAAAGGTCGTGACCGGAACGCCGGCAGCGGTCACTTTTTGGTCCACTTCGATCGGTCACCCGCGGCGTTCACGGCGCGCTCGAAACCGTCGATCATTGCTGATTCCGTGAATTCGCGCAGGACGCGCGTGCGGCCCGCGTTTCCCATGGCCTGTCGCTTATCGGCGCCTATGAGAAAGGCGGCGACGCCCGACGCGGTATACGCGGCGTCACCCGGCGCGAGCAACATGCCGCTGATGCCGTCCGCTATGTAGTGCTGCGCCAGCGGCGTACGGTCCGCAATGACCGGCACGCGTAACGCCATGAAATCCAGCGCGGCGAACGCGGCCGCGTCGCTGCCGGCGACGATCCAGCCGACGTCTGCGGCGCGCATGATCTGGAGCTCGTCATCCCGCTCACCGAGAAAGCTCATGACCGGCCCCACGCCGAGTGCCGCGGCATGCATTCGCAAATCATCATCGACCGATCCCGGTCCGAACACCACCACGTGCATGTTGGCATGGCGCGCTGCGAGCAGCGCGATGGTGCGAAACACAGTACCCATGCGAAAGCGTCCGGATGGATCGTAGGCGCAGGCGATCAGGACGCCTTTCTCCGGCGAGTTGATCGCGGCGCGACTGGCGGGCTCGATCGCGTCGTAGGCAGCGACGTCCACTCCGAGCGGAGCCACGGCCGCTGGAATGGACCATCCCGGCGGCACGAGTGCGGCCAGCTCGCCCTGGGTAGACACGACGATGCCAGACGCCGCCATCTTGAGAGCCTGCCGTGTGCTGCGCTGCATGTCCAGTGCATCGAACGACGGGATGCGACGGAGCACGCCGCCACGGTCCGCGGCGCGCATCGCCGACGCCACGACCAGCTGATCGCGCTCGCGCATGACGACTGCTACTTCGATGAAGCGGTCCTTGAGCACCCGCCGCAGGTCGAGCAAGCCCGAACCCCAGCCGGCTGTATTGATCGAAACCGTATCGATGCCCGCGTCCTTGGCGAGGCGATCAAGCCGGCTATCGGTGCAACAGGCAATGCAGACGTGATGCGACCGCGCAGCGAGCCCGCGCGCCGCAACGAGTGCGACGCGCGCACCCCCGGACCACTCTTTTTCCCCGACGTAAAACAGGACGCGCATATCAGACGGTTGCGGGAATGCGTTCGTCGCGGAACTGCAGCGAGTGCAAACGGAAGTAGGTACCGCGCTCGGCCAGGAGCTGCGTATGGGTGCCGCGCTCGACAATCCGGCCGCGATCGAGCACGAGAATGAGGTCTGCGTGGGTCACAGTCGACAAGCGGTGTGCGATCACGAAGACGGTCCGGTTGGCGAGGAGTCGGTCCACCGCCTCTTGCACGAGTCGTTCCGATTCGGTGTCCAGCGCGGACGTCGCCTCGTCGAGGATCAGGATGGGCGGATCGACGAGCAGCGCGCGCGCGATGGCCAGCCGTTGCCGCTGGCCGCCGGACAGCCGTGTGCCTCGCTCGCCGAGCACGGTTTCATAGCCCTCCGGCAGCTGCATAATGAAGTCATGGGCGTTCGCCGCGCGGGCCGCCGCCTGAATCTGCTCCAGCGTGAACCGATCCGCCGCGCCGTAGGCGATGTTTTTCCGCACCGTGTCGTTGAACAACACGGTGTCCTGGCTCACAATTCCGGTGATCGAGCGGAGCGACGAGAGTCTGATGTCGCGAATGTCCACGCCGTCAAACAGAATGCGGCCGGCGGTGGGCTCGTAGAAGCGCGGAATTAGATCGACGAGCGTACTCTTGCCGGCGCCGCTGGCTCCCACGAGCGCGACCACCGATCCCTTCTCCGCCACGAAGCTGATGTCGGTCAATACCGGCTCTGTCTCGTAGGCAAAGCCCACGCAGTCGAACTGGATGGAACGGTGCAGCCCGGCGATGACAGCCGCACCCCTGTCGCTCTCCTGCTCAGTGGGCTGATCGATCACCTCGAACAAGCGCTCCGCGGCGGCGAATGCCTGCTGCGCGGTGGTGGGAGTTTGCGACAGTTGCTTGAGCGGCGGCAGCAACCGCATGACCATTGCCATGAAGACGATGAGCGCCGCAGCGTCGATGTGCCCGGTGCCGCTCATCACTTCGCGCGCGCCCACATAGAGAATGAGCATCGCGATGGACGTACCGATGATCTCCGTGACCGGCTGCGACAGCGCCGCCACGCGATTGATCCGCACCATGCCCTCGGAATACCGATGGCTGGCCGACGCAAAGCGCTGATCCTCGTAGCGTTCGCCGCCGAACGACTTCACGAGTCGAATGCCGCTCACGACTTCCTGCAACACGCTCGTGGCTTCGCCGTAGTCGCTGCGGCTGCGGCGGTAGCCGTGACGCAGCCGGCGCAACATCGGTTGCAGCGCCAGCGTGAGCAGCGGCGCCACGACGAGCGACATGAGCGTGAGCCGCACCGACATGGCCAGCAGCAACGCGATGTACGTGACGATTTGCGCCGCGTTCTGAATGGTGCGCGTCACGAGCTCGGTGACGAGCACCTTCGTCTGCTCGGTGTCGGACACGATGCGGGCGATGATCTGCCCCACCTTGGTGCGATGGAAGTAGCCGAGCGGCAGCCGCTCCATGTGCGTGAACACCGCGTCGCGCAAATCGCGGGTCACGTACTCCTGCAGCGACGCGCCGAGTTGACCGGCCGTCCAGACAAAAACGTTCTTGACGACAACGACAATGCCGATCGTGAGGATCACGACGCCGAGCGCGTCGGCCCGCGGCCGGTCGAGTATGAACCGCCCCACGACGCTGTTCAAGATCCGGCTCACGAACCCGAGGTCGGGAATTGGCGTCGGCTTGTCATTCAGCTCATTGAGAAACGGAATGAGCAGCGTGAACGAGAATCCGTCGAGCGCCGCGGCAATGACGCTGCTGACGATGTTGCCAGTCAGCCGCCACCAATGCGGGCGGAGGAAGTGCAAGAGCCGCCGATACACGTCTACCGCCGCGGTGTGAGCAAGGACACGGGCAGAATGCATTCCTCCGGCGTCACGCCGCCGTGCAGGAACGAGCCGCGATACCGGCTTTGATATTCGCGCAATTTCGTGGGATAGACGAAGAACGAGTCGCCGGTAGCCAGCAGCGTGTTGGCGCCAAGGCCGCGCCGAGGTAATTTTAACGAATCCTCATTAGTAAACAATAACCCCTGCTCCGGGTTTTCGGCTCGCAGATCCTCGCCGAACTTGTAGCGGAGGTTCGGCGTGGCGTCGCGCTTGGCAAACACCGTGGCCGGCGTGCGGCAATGGATCGACCCGTGGTCGCTCGTCACCAGCACCTTGACGTTCCGTCGCGCCGCCTCCTGCAACACCGAGAACAACGCCGACCGCCGGAACCACTGCTGGGTCAGTTGGCGCAGGGCAATCTCGTCGCGCGCCACCTCATACAGAATCGCCGACTCCGACCGGCCATGGGTCAGCAGATCGACGAAATTGAACACGAACGCCGAAATGCCCTCCGGCGCGATCACCCGCGCCAACCGACGCTCGATGTCATCGCCCTCGGCGGATGTTGACACTTTCTCGTAGCGCACCGGAATCTTGAGACCCAATTCGGCGAGCTGGGCGCTCAACAGTTCGCGCTCGTGCGCGTTGAGGGTCTCGTCTTCGCGCTCGCCCCACCAGTCGGGAAAGCGCGCCGCGATTTCCCCAGGAAAGAGTCCGCTGAACAGCGCATTGCGCGAATATGGCGTGGCCGTGGGCAGCACGCTGTAATAGTGCGTGGTCTCGATGTCGAACAACGGTGCAATGATCGGCTCGAGCGCCCGCCACTGGTCGAGGCGCAGGCAGTCGATCACCACGAACAGCGCCTGCTTGTCCGTTTTGAGAATCGGCAGCAGGTATTCGGGCACGATGTCGATCGACAGCGGCGGACGGTCGCTCTCGAGGTTGTGCAGCCAGGACGGATATTCCGTCTTCATGTACAGCGCGAACTCGCGCCGTAGATCTGGATACAGCCCCTGCAGCGATTCGTGGAGACCCATCTCGTTCGCCGCCACGAGATCGAGATCCCACTGCGTGAGCTCGCCGAACCGGTCGATCCACTGCCGCCATCCCAGGCCGCGAACGGGCTCGTTCTGGAGATCGCGGAAGCGCTCGACGAACCGCCGGGCCACGGCCTGCTGATGAATGCGCGGACCCTCGAGCAGGCGCGTGATCGCCGCATAGACCTGGCGCGGCGACACCGGCTTGACGAGGTATCCGTCAAGCGCGTTGCCGAGGGCCTCGGTCATCGTGGAATCTTCCTCGCTCTTCGTGACCATGACGATGGCCACGGTGGGATCGGCCTCTCGCAAGTCGTGGAACGCCTCGAGGCCGCGCTTGCCGGGCATCTGCTCGTCGAGCAGGACGAGGCTGTACTGCCGCCGGCGAACCATCTCGACGGCGTCGGCGGAGTTCGTCGCCATTTCGACGTCGAACCCCTTGTCGCGCAAGAAGATGCGGTGCGGTTCGAGAAGCTCCGCCTCATCGTCGATCCAGAGGACGGATTTCGCCGGTTGCGCCATCCGTGAAATGTAGCAGGACGGGCGAGACGGAGGCGGCTGGCGCGCGCGCCTCTGGTCGGTCAAGTTCCGGCCGTGCCCGTCACCCAACCACCTTACGCGCTCGGATCCACCAGCTTCCGGTTTTCGGCGCTTGCAGCCCTGGCGGGCCGAGCGCCAATTGGCGGCCAGCGTGAAGTGGCACTCGCGACGTATGTCGTAGCGCGGCTGGCCGAAGATGTTGCGCTGGATCGCGGATTAACGCACGCGGTGCGGTCCGAACGCGCCGGACACGCCAAGCAGTGGTTGTCCACGCTCGCGCTGCCGGCGGGAATGCGACCAGCGTTCTCACTTTCGGCAGACGCGTCGGCGCGCGATTGCTCCGGCGCCGCGGTGGCGATTCGCGGCGTGATTACCGCCACCGCCGGGGTACTCGATTCCGCCGCCCGGCACGAGCTTGACAGGCTCGTGGAAATGCTTGACCTATCAGACGGGCAACCCGTTGTGAAATAAAGATTTATATTGTCAAAATGTTGCGCTTGATCGGCACGGTTCCGGGAGCGTATTATGGCGTATGACGCGAACCGCTGACATCTCGCCCCTCTCAGTCCTGCTGTCGCGCACGGACGCGGCGGCCGACGGGATCGCGGGCGGCGACACAGTCGCCAGCGGGTTTCCCAGCCTGGACAAGCTGCTGGGCGGAGGGTTTCGGCGCGGCGATCTAGTGGTCCTGGGCGGGGACGCCGCGAGCGGAAAGTCTGCGCTGAGTCTCGCGATCGCCGTCCGGGCATCGACCGCTGGGTGCCGCGTCGCGTTTCTCACGGGCGAAATGTCGGTCGATCGCGTGCTCGAGCGAGTGATTGCCATTGAGGCTCGAGTGCGAATCGACGACGTGCGGCAGGGCACGCTGAATGACGCCGATCGGGCGAACGCCGGCGCCGTGGCGTTGCGGCTGCGAGACCAGCTACCGGTGGTCGAGCGACTACCCGTCGCGACAGGCGTGGCTGGACTGGCGGAATTGCTCGACAGGTTGCCGCCGGTGGACCTCGTGATAATCGACTCGTTCATCACGCTCGCGCCAGGCGCGTCGGCGCTCGAAGAGGAGTTGGCCACCGCGGTGCGTGAGCTCAAAGCGCTGGCGCTCGACCGCGCCGTTGCCATATTCACCACCTCGCCGCTTCCTCGACTCGCCGAACGGACTGACCGCCGGCCGAGCCTCGACGATTTCGGCGCGCTCGGCAGCGTGAAGCAGGTGGCCGACGTGGTCCTTGGCCTGTTTCGGCAGGATATGTACGAGCCATCGCGCGACATCGCTGGTGCAACGGAGCTCCTTATCGGCAAGAACCGGAATGGACCCACCGGCTACGTGGACCTCTACTTCTACGCGCAATGGATGCGCTTTGAAGACATGCTCGACCCCGACCGCTAATCGTGAACTCGAGATGAAGATTGTTGAAGTCGCGCTTCTGTCGTTGGCGGCGTTGGCGTGCGCCTGCGCCCCCACGATCTCCGGTAGCGCCGACAACATCACGAAACTGGAACGTTCGCGCGCGTCGGAGCCGAAGTCCGAGCCGGTGCAGCGATCGCTGGGCATTGCATACTTCAAGGCCGACCGGTTCAGCGACGCCCGTGGCGCGCTGCAGCAGGCCATGACGATGGAGCCGAACGACGGCGTGGCAGCGCTCTACCTCGGTCTCACTGCCGAGGCGGAGAACGATCTTCCGGCGGCCCGCAGCGCGTACGAGTCGTACATGAAGTACGGTCGGACGAACGGCGTGAAAAAACAGATCAGCAACCGTCTCGTCGTGCTGGCCCGCAAGGAGAACGAGGCGGCGGCCAAGCTTGCAGTGGCCCGGGAACAGCAGCTCTCGTCCACCGTGGGTTCGCCGAATACCGTGGCTGTGCTGCCGTTCACGTTCAGCGGCGCGGACACGTCGTACAAACCGCTCGAACGCGGCTTCGCGGAGTTGGTGACGACGGATCTAAGTCAGTCTTCGCAACTGAAGGTGCTGGAACGGGCGCGAATTCAGGCGTTGCTCGATGAGATCGACTTGCAGCGCGCCGCGGGCACCCAAACCGGAACGGGTGTGCGCGCTGGGAAAATGCTTCAAGCCGGACGGCTCGTGGGTGGAACCATATCGCAGCTCGGACCAACCGAGCTCCGCGCCGACGCCTTCGTCACGAACGTGCAAACCACGCAGACCGTCGGCAACGGATCGAGCGATCAGCAGAGCGCCGACCAGCTCTTCACGCTCGAAAAGAACGTAGTGCTGAAATTGTTCGGCGATCTCGGCGTCACGCTCACCACGGCCGAACGCAACGCGATCGAGCAGCGGCCCACGCGATCGTTGGCGGCGTTTCTCGCCTACAGCCGAGGCCTGGAGCTGCAGGACGACGGCCGGTTCGACGACGCCAGCCGCTTCTTCGACAACGCCGTGCGGATCGACCCGTCCTTCGGTGCGGCGCGCCAGAAGAGCACGGAATCAAAGAGTGCTGTGGCCGGCGGGCAGGTGAGTGCGCGCACTGTCGAGTCCAGCTTGCGCAACAGCGGCGAGGGCGTCGCGGCGTTGAACCAGAGCGCCGCGAGCGGGTCCGCCGCCGGCACGGCACTCGCTGCGGCAGACGGGCTCAATCCGTCGGCGGCCGCGGGCGCAACGAGCGGCGTGGGCGGCACCACCGCTCAGCCGGTGAAGGACGCGGCGTCAGGAACGGGCGCCGACAACCCTACCACCAAGACCGCAAGAGTCACGATCGTCGTCCATCAACCCGGTACGCCGTGACGCGTCCGCGCCTGCGAACGACGTGGTGCTGTGTGGTTGCCGCCGCCGCAATTGTTCTTACCCGTCCGGTCCATTCGCAATCGGTGTTCGACGTGGGTGCGCGCGCGGCACCGCAATTCAACTCGTATTCCATTGGCACGCCGTCCAACACGAAGATCAGCGAGTTCGCGCTTCCGCTATTCGTGCTCGTGCCGGTGAATGAGCATCTGAGCTTTGACATTGGCACGTCGTTCGCGCGGTCTGAGGTCGATCAAACGACGGCGGGAAAAACCACGAGCAGCACGATCTCCGGGCTCACGGACACGCAGTTGCGCGGCAACTACGTACTCGGCAACGATTTCGTGGTACTCACGGCGGGCGTGAATCTGCCGACCGGAAATTCGACGGTCACGAGCCGTCAGCAACTGGCGGCGAGCCTGATCGGCAGCGACTTCCTGTCCTTTCCGATCTCGAACATGGGCACGGGGTTCGGTGGTACCGGCGGCATTGCGCTGGCGCGGCCGCTGGGCGATTGGAATCTTGGACTTGGCCTGAGCATGCGGAAATCGGCGCAGTACGATCCGTACGACGTGAACGGCGGCCCGGCGCTGCACTATCAGCCCGGCAACGAGTACAGAGCCCGCGCTGCCCTGGATCGCGCAGTGGGTACAGGCCGCGCGACCTTGGGCCTGACGTACTCCACGTTCGGTAACGACAACCTCGCGGGATCGCTCTACAACACCGGCAACCGCTGGCTGTCGCAGGCAAGCGTCGACAACACTCTGGGTGTGGGGCACTTTTCGGCGTATGCGTGGAATCTGTTTCGCACCAGAGGCACGCTTGCCGATAGCTCGTTTCTCGGACACGAGGACATTCTCGACGGCGCGGTAGCGTACGGCGTGACCGTTGGGTCGGCGTTGCTCGAGCCGAACGTTGAAGCCCGGCTGTGGACGCAGGAGGGCGCGTCCACCAGCCTACTGACCACGCTCGGCGTGCGGACGCAGCTGAACGTGATGGGGTTCACGATATTGCCGAGCGTCGGCTATTCGGTGGGACGCCTGGCCGCCGTGGATCCGGGCGGCTTGGGAACCACAGCGACGCTGACCGGCTTTCACGGAGCGCTGTCCATTCGACTGCGCTGACGCCGTTGCTGCGGTCCCGGCTGCCCAGCGTGAGGAGTATATTGGTTATCGAACCCCCTTCCCGGTTGCGCAATGGCTGGCCACAGTAAATGGAAGCAGATCAAGCATTACAAAGCCGCCACGGATAAGAAACGTGGTGCGCTGTTCACCAAGCTGATTCGCGAGATCACGATGGCCGCCAAGCTCGGCGGCGGCGATCCCGGCGGAAACCCGCGGTTGCGTCTCGCGATCGACACCGCCAAGTCGGCGTCGATGCCGCGGGAAAACATTGAGCGCGCGGTGCTCAAGGGCACCGGTGAACTCGAGGGCGTGGACTACCAGGAAGTGACGTACGAAGGGTTTGGGCATGCCGGTGTGGCCATGCTGATCGACACCGTAACGGACAACCCGACGCGCACGGTGGCCGACGTCCGCAACAAGATGACCAAGCTCGGCGGAAATCTTGGCGCGATCAACTCGGTGGCCTGGATGTTCGAGAAAAAGGGCCAGCTGTACGTGGACGCGTCCAAGATCGATGAGGATTCTCTCATGGAGAAAGCCCTCGACTCCGGCGCCGAAGACGTGTCGCGGGAGGACGACCGGTTTCTCGTCACCACTCAGCCCACCGAGTTTCACGCCGTGCAGGAAGCGCTCAAGGCCGCGGGCGTGGACGTGGTGGAAGCCGAGCTGGCGATGGTGCCCAAGAACACGATCCAAATCACCGGCAAGGACGCCGGGTCGCTGTTCAAGCTCATTGAGGCGATCGAGGATCTCGACGACGTGCAGAAAGTCTGGGCGAATTTCGACATCGACGCGGCAGAGCTGGAAAAGGTCGAGGGGTGATCGTCCTCGGGATTGATCCCGGCACGGCGAACACCGGCTATGGCGTCGTACAGGGAGACGGGCGCGGGCCCGCCTCCCTTGTCGAATGCGGGGTGATTCGCACGCGCGCGCGCGAGCCGCTACCAGTGCGCCTCCTCGAGATCTACGACGACGTGGCGGCGATCATTGCGCGTCACAAGCCCGACGCGGTCTGCGTGGAAGACGTCTTCTACGCCAAGAACGTGAGAACCACGGTGGTGCTTGGCCACGCGCGCGGTGTGGTGCTACTTGCCGCACAGCAGGCGTCGGTCCCGATCTACGAATTATCGCCGGCCGTGATCAAGAAGTCGGTGGTGGGAACGGGCGCCGCCACCAAGGAACAGGTGCAGTTCATGTTGACGCGCCTGCTACGCCTCAAGACGGTGCCGCAACCATCGGACGCGGCGGATGGAGTGGCGGCGGCACTGGCGCATCTGATGAGCGCCCGCGTGCCGTCGCTGGCATCAGTTCCCGTTCCATCCACTCGGCGAGCGCACGCGTGATCGCGCAGATCAGTGGAACGTTGGTCAGCAAGGAGCTCGACCGCGTAGAGGTGATGACGGCAGGTGGCGTCGGCTACGAACTGGCAGTTCCGCTCGGAGTGTACGAGACGCTGCCGCGCGTAGGCGAGGCGGTGCTGCTGCACACGCATCTCGTTGTGAAGGAAGACGCCTGGCAGCTGTTCGGCTTTTCCACGACGTTTGAACGACGCGTTTTTCAACGCGTGTTGAACGCGAAGGGAGTAGGACCCGCGTTGGCTCTGGGCCTGTTGTCCACGCTCACGGCCGACCGGTTGATTCGCGCATTGCGTGACAAAGACATCGCGACGTTGCAAAGCGTGCCCCGCGTTGGCCGGAAGAAGGCCGAGCAGCTCATACTCGATCTCGCGGACAAGCTGGACGACCTGCAAGTTGGGGCGTCGGCGGCGGGTCCGCGGCCGGAAGGCGCGGGGGCGGAAGACGCCATCCGCGCGTTGATCTCGCTCGGATACGGGGCGTCCGACGCGGAGCGCGCCGTCAGGCAGGCGCTCGACGACACCAGCCGCGGCGCTGCAGGAAGCGCCGCCGATCTCATTCGAACCGCACTAAGCAAGATACGGGGATAAACAGAGTGCTCGCAGCCAGACGAACCGGATCGTTTCCCGAGTCCGCGATCCGCGAAATGAGCCGCCTTGCGGACCTGCACGGGGCGGTCAATCTCGCGCAGGGCTTTCCTGATTTTCCCATGCCCGACGTCATGAAAGACGCGGCATGCGCGGCCATTCACGGCGACATCAATCAGTACGCGGTGACGTACGGCGCACCGGTGCTTCGCCAGGGGATCGCCGAGAAGTATCGCCGCTGGTACCAGATGGAAGTCGATCCCGACGAGAACGTGACCGTGACCTGCGGCGCCACGGAAGCGATGGCGACGACGTGCATGGCGCTGCTGAATCCGGGCGACGAGGTCATCATCCTCGAGCCGTTCTACGAGAACTACGGGCCCGACACCGTGCTCGCCGGCGGCACGCCGGTGTTCGTGCCGCTGAATCGCGACACCTGGAGCCTGGACGCCGACGCGCTGCGCAAGGCGTTCACGCCGCGTACGAAAGCGATCGTCATCAACACCCCGCACAATCCCACGGGCCACGTGATGACGCGCGCCGAGATCACGACGATCGCCGAGCTGTGCGTGGAGCACGGCGTGTGGGCGATCAGCGATTCGCCGTACGAACACATGATCTTTGCCGGCCACCACCACGAAATTGCCACGTGGCCCGGCATGCGCGAGCGCACGATTACCATTTCCTCATTATCAAAGACTTATAGCGCGACCGGCTGGCGCATTGGTTGGATCGTCTCGCCGCAGGGCATGACGGACGCCATCCGCCAGGTACACGATTTTCTCACCGTGGGTGCGGCTGCCCCGCTGCAGACGGCCGCCGCCGTGGGCTTTGCGTTCGACGCCGACTACTACAATCACTTCACGAACCTCTACAAACAGAAACGCGACTTCATGTGCGCGGCGCTCCGCGACGCCGGCTTCAAGTTCGCCGTGCCCGATGGCGCGTACTATGTCTTCGCGGATTTCTCGGAGATCAGCGATCTCGACGACGTGACGTTCGCCAAGTGGATGACGCAGGAAATCGGCGTTGCGACGGTTCCGGGCTCCGGCTTCTTCAACAACGCGGAAGCCGGCCGGACGTTCACGCGCTTTGCGTTCTGCAAAAAGCAGGAAACGTTGGACGACGCCGCGCACCGGCTGTCCGGCTTGAAAGCGGCGCTGGCCCGCTGACGCACGATGTCCCGCGCCGAAATCACCACTCCTGAAGTTATCGCCGACGAATCTGTCGTCGAACTTTCGTTGCGTCCGCAACGACTGGCCGAGTTCATCGGCCAGCAGAAGGTGAAGGACAGTCTGCGCATCTACATCGACGCCGCGCTCGCGCGGCGCGAACCGCTCGACCACACGCTCTTTTTCGGACCACCCGGCCTCGGCAAAACCACGCTCGCCGAATTGATCGCCCGCGAACTCGGTGTGAACATTCGCACGAGCTCGGGACCGGCGCTGGAAAAGCCGGGTGACCTCGTCGCCACGCTCACCAACATGCGGGCCGGCGACATTCTGTTCATCGATGAGATCCACCGCCTCAAGCCGATCATCGAGGAGTTTCTCTATCCGGCGATGGAAGATTACCGGATCGACATCCGGCTGTCTGATGGGCCCAAGGCGCAAACGATCACCATGCCAATCGAGCCGTTCACGCTCATCGGTGCGACGACGCGGCTCGGCATGCTCACCGCGCCCATGCGCGCGCGTTTCGGCATCGAGCAGCGGCTCAACTTTTATCCGGCGCAGGATCTCGAGCTCATCGTGCGGCGCACGGCCGACGTGATGAAAGTGGAAATCGAGGCCGCCGGCGCCGACGAAATCGCCCGCCGCGCCCGCGGTACGCCGCGCGTCGCCAACCGCCTGCTCCGTCGCGTGCGCGACTATGCACAGGTAAAGGGCGACGGCGTCATCACCCAGGCCATCGCCAATCAGGCGCTGCAATTGCTCGACGTCGATGCATTCGGTCTCGACGACATGGACGCACGCATTCTCAAGACGATCATCGAGAAGTTCGACGGCGGCCCGGTGGGCCTGAACACCATTGGCGCGGCGATTGGCGAGGACGCAAACACGATCGAGGAAGTGTACGAGCCGTTTCTCGTGCAGCACGGGTTTCTCCAGCGCACACCGCGCGGGCGCGTCGCCACGCCGCAGGCGTATCGGCATTTCGGATTCACGCCCCGCGCGCCAGAAGGACAGGAAACGCTTTTCTAGCTGTCACCCGGCGGAACGGTGGAACGGTGGAACGCTAAAGCCAAGTTGTCATCCCGAGCGAATGCGAGGGATCGGTGGTATCAACCGGTCGACGCACCAACCTGTGCCGCAAGATATG
>JBEPWA010000047.1:0-36307 GCA_041690755.1 Gemmatimonadaceae bacterium
AGTGAGGGGTTCGACTGCTCCGGCTTCACCAAGTTCGTCTTCGCCAAGTTGGGCGTAACGCTGCCGCGAACGTCGCGCGATCAGGTGCATGCTGGAACTCCAGTCGCGCCAGATTTTCGCACGCTGCTCCCCGGCGATTTGATGATGTTCGCCGAGCCAGGCGAGGCGATCTCGCATGTGGCGATCTACGCTGGGAATGGCCGGATCATTCATTCGTCCTCCACGAACGGCGGCGTGGGGTACACCGATCTGAACCGCGGTGGCGACTGGTTCGTCGCCTACTTCGTGGCCGCGCGCCGGGTTCGCTAGCGGGGCGTCGCAACGATATTCAACTAACTGGTTGACAATGCCGCCACCGGCCGCATATTCAATCATATGGTTGAACATCATCACACCCGGCTCGACCTGATCTTCCGCGCCCTCGGCGACCACACCAGGCGCGCCATGCTCGAACGGCTCCGCAAGGGCGAGCAGACTGTCGGCGAGCTCGCGGCACCGTATCGGATGTCGCTTGCCGCCGCGTCCAAGCACATCCAGACGCTGGAACGGGCGGGGCTGGTGAAACGCACGGTGCGCGGACGCATCCACTACTGTCGCATCGACCCGCGGCCGCTCGAGCGCGCCGACGATTGGCTCCGCGACTACGAACGACTGTGGGACACGCGAATCGAGCGGCTTGTTGACCTGCTGCGCCATCCCGACAACAACCCTTCAGACACCGAGTGAGCACCGTCATGACCACGCCTGCCACGAGCATCGCCTCCAGCGACCGCATCGAAAAGCAGATCACTCTCGACGCGCCGCGTTCGCGCGTCTGGAACGCCATCACCGACGTCAAGCAGTTCAACGCCTGGTTCGGTGTCACGCTCACGTCGCCGTTCACGGCGGGTGCCGAAGTGAGCGGCAAGATCAGCATACGCAACTACGACCATGTGACGATGACACTCTGGATCGAAACGATTGAGCCGGAGCGATTCTTCTCCTTCCGCTGGCACCCCTACGCCATCGACACCACCGCCGACTACAGCAGCGAACCGACGACGCTCGTGTCGTTCACACTCGAAGATCTGGACGGCGGCACGCGGTTGACGATCGTCGAGTCGGGCTTCGATGCCATTCCCGAAGCACGCCGCGCCAAGGCGTTCAGCTCCAACACCGGTGGCTGGAACGGCCAAGCCGAGAACATTCGGAAGTTCCTCACTACCACCTGAGTCCCAACCGCAGCGGACAAAGCAAAAGCCCCAGACCAACCATGGTCTGGGGCTTTTGTTGTCCTGCCAATCATCGCCAGCTACTTGGTCGCTTCGGCCAGCGACTTGATAGCGGCGGCCATCGCCGTCACGCGCTTGCTGTCCGTTGCGCCGCTAGCATCGGCGCTAACCTGCGACGCGAGCTTGGTGAGCGACGCACGACGCGCCGCACCGCGCTGGCTCTCCGCGGTGTTGAGCGCGGCCGAGATCGCGGTCAGGCGGTCCGCCGAAAGGCCCTTGTTGCGCTGGAGCTGATCGCGGTACGAGCGCACCACGGAGAACGCCGCCGGCCACACAATGTGCGGCTGGCTCTGCGGATTGTACTGGTCGAGGTGCACCAGCCGTGCCGCGGCGAGCTCGTTGGACGACAGCTGGGGGGTGGGCGTCAACTCATAGACATCAAAGCCGCGTGCGAGCTCGGACGAGTAGACGTAGCCGTTGTAGTAGTACGCGCCCCACGAACCGCCGATCGAACCGCGCTGGCGGCTCACCGCGGCGTTCGCCGTATCACCCGGAGCGGGCGGTGCGTCAACCGGTCCACGATCGGAGAACGCGATCTCGAACGGATGATCGGGGTCGGTGAAATCAATGGCGTCAATGCCGCCCTGATACCAACCCTGCACCATGATGTCGCGGCCCGGCACTGGAAGCAGTCCGCCGTTATGCGACACACAGTTCTCCTGCGGCGTCTGTGCCGACGGAATCTTGAAATAGGCGTGCTGGGTCATCTTGCCGCCGCTGATCGTCAGCGTGGTGTTGCCACCCATCTCCATCATGCTCGTGGCCTGACAGTTCGGCGCCGTGCCGCCGCCCCACTCGTCGGTGAACACGACCTTGGAACCGTCGTTGCTGAACACCGCGGTATGCCAGAGGGAGAAGTTGGTGTCGGACTTGGCGTCCAGACGCACCGGCTTTTCCGGATTCGAGATGTCCACCAGCAAGCCGTGGCTCGCGCATGCGCCGGCGAGCAAGTGCATGTACGGGTACGCCGTCACGTCATGACAGTTACGCGGGCCCGTTGGCGGGGCGGGCGGAGCGCCCGCACGACCAGCACGTGCCGGGGCACCAGTGCGACGCGGCGCGGGCTCCAGGCCCGTGAAGATGCGCGCACCGGTCACCACGGCGGCCTGCTCCGGATGTGCCAGCGGCACCTTGATGACGTCGAGCCGGTAGAGCGAGTTGTTCACGTCCGCCGGGTCGGTGCCGTTGTTGCAGCCGGCGAGTTCAGTGGCCGGACGCGCACCCTGGCTGCCCGACACGTAGAGGTAGATGACGCCCTTGTCATTGGGGTCCGGCACGATGGTGTGCGTGTGCGAGCCTTTGCACGTCTGCACGTTCTTGATCAGCTTGGGCGCGCGCGGGTTCGACACATCATAGATGCGCACGCCTTCCATGTGGTCGGCCGGGTCCTTCACGCCGCCCTTTTTGCAATCGATGCGGTTGCCCGCGCCCTCAGCAGACACGAACAGCAAGTTGCCGTAGATCGACGGATCGGCCTGCGCCGTGACGCAATCGACGGCGGCCAACAGGTTCGGCTTCGCCGGGTTCTTCACGTCCCAGATCATGAACCCAGAGAAGTTGCCCTGGTACACCGTGGTCCCGCGAAAGGCGAGATCGGAGTTGATGAACGTGAGGCCGCTCGTCGAGTCGAACAGCGCCGGCTTGGGCGTGAACGACACGTGTCGAATGCCCATGGACGCCTCGCCGGCGTTGAGCATGCCGTACTTCAATCCGTTTCGCGGATCGTTGCCCGTGGGATAGGTCTGCGCCTGCAGCGCGGGCGCTGCGGTCGCGGCCAGAATCAGGGCGGCGAAAATTGTGCGAGCAGTTCCGATCACTCGTTGCTCCGGTAAGGGTCTCATCGGTTATCCAGCATCTGTTCCATCAGTCCAATCTCGGCCGTCTGCACCGTGAAGACGTCATTGGCAAATACCGAGACGTCTATATCCTGTGCCGCCAGCGGCGACGCGAACAGGTCAGCAACCATCTTTAACGCACCCTCATGGTGCTGAATCATGAGCGTGAGAAACGCCTGATCGAAAGCTTTGTCCTTTGCGGCACTGAGCTGCGTCAACTGCGCGGCAGTGAGCATACCGGGCATCATCATGTGGCGCCACGAAGACGTGTCCGGCGCCACTTGGTGATTGGCGACCAGCCACCCCTGCATGAGATGAATTTCGGCCGTCTGCGACTGGGCGATCTTGGTCGCGAACTTGAGCACGCGGGGGCTCGCTCCGTGCGCCGTGGCCATGTCCGCCATATAGATGGCCTGCGCATGGTGGGCGATCATACCCTGCATGAAGTGGACGTCGGCGGCGGTGTAGATCACGCCTTTGGGGATCGTCACCGGCATGTCCATGCCCGGCATCGACATGCCCGTCATCTGCGCGCGAGCCTTGGTGGGCAGGGCGACGAATAGTGCGGGTAGGAGGACGGCGGCCGCCATCCTGCGTCGTGTGAAGAGTGTCATGGCTCAGCTGGCGTCAATTCAGGAAAAATTATCAGGTTGATATGTACGGTTTTGACGTGGCCAGCGCTAGGACTGGCTGAGTTGGCGGGAAGCCGCGACGAGTCAGTAGACTTCGCGAACCCCAATTCATCACGGAGCAGCATGAGCAAAGCGCGTCGGCCGAAATCCATTCTGTACGGCCTGTGCGCCGGTGCCCTTGGCATGATTGCCATGGGGTGCGGCACGGGGCGTGACGCGGCACACGGCGCCGACGTGCCATCACCAGGCACGGATTCCGGCGCGGTTGGAGCGGGCGTCACCACAGCCACCGCCAGCACCGCCGGGGCGCCCTCCGCCCTGCCACGAGCGGAGGCGGTTCCCGATACTGCGCGCCCACGCCTGATCGACGGCCGGAAGAAGCACGATTCCGTGGCGTTTGCATCCACAGTCGCCTTTGGCCGACGCATGGCGGCCAAGTGGCCAGCCCCGCCGACGCCCCTTCCCGGATCGATTCTGCCAAGCCGGCGGATCGTCGCGTTCTATGGAAACCCGCTGTCCAAGCGGATGGGCGTGCTCGGCGAATACCCGCATGACCAGATGCTGGCCAAGCTCGACTCCGTGACGCGTCAATGGCAGGCGGCCGACCCGAGCACGCCCGTGCAGCCGGCGCTGCAATTGATCGCCGTGGTGGCGCAGGGCACGCCCGGCCGGAATGGCATGTACCGCATGCGTATGGACTCGGCGTTAATCGAGAAGGTCTATGGGTGGGCAAAAGAGAAGCATGCCCTACTCTTTCTCGACATCCAGGTGGGGCACAGCACCATGCAACAGGAGTTGCCGCGGCTACTGCCATTTCTCGCGCGGCCCGACGTGCATTTGGCGATGGACGCGGAGTTCTCCATGCACTACGCACACGAGGGCGTGGTACCGGGCCGCAAGATCGGCCAGTTCGACGCCAAGGACATCAACTGGGTATCCGATCAGCTACGGCAACTGGTGATCGACAGGAAGATTCCGCCCAAGGTGCTCGTGGTGCATCGCTGGACGCTGCCCATGATCTCCCACGCGGCAGACATCCGCGTCGATCCACATGTGCAAATTGTCATGGACATGGACGGATGGGGGCCGCCGTGGATGAAGTTCGAGTCGTACCGCGACTACATCGATCTACAACCGGTGGAGTTCACGGGATTCAAGGTCTTTTTTCACAACGACGCGAAGCACGGAGACGCGTTGCTCACGCCGAGCGAACTGTTGTGGCTGCGGCCGCGGCCGTTGTACGTCCAGTATCAGTAGCCCCCGCTGACGCCGCGACAAGAACTCAGCGGCGAGTCCTCTCCCATCTATTTCCTCTAGACTAGATACTCTAAACTGGACTGGCATTCGGTATTGAGATGCGAGGCCAGCGCATGGCATCCGTGCGCCGCGTTCTGAGATCTCAAGACTCAACGCCAGTCCAGTTTAGAGTATCTAGTCTAGAGAAGCGATATGGGAGTTTGCTACTGGACCGGCGACAGGGCTAGCGCTGCCGTTGGTAGTGGAGGCCAATGCCGTCGATCACAATGTTCTTGCCGGGCTGTGCCTTGAGCGCGACGCGATCTTCTCGCGAACCGTCGGTGACTATTCCACGCAAGTGCCGAACGGCTAAGACTGACTATCCCTTTTCGTGCGCGACGAGCCGCGCCAGCCGCTTCTTCACATCCGCCACGATCGGCTGCAGTGGCGGGTCCGCGTTCCGCCACAAGGCCACGAATTTTTCGTCGTGCGCAATCGCACGCGACGCGTCGCCCTTCGCCTCGTACAGCTCGCCGAGCCGCTTGTGTGCGCCGGCCAAGCCCAACGGATCTGTTTCGCCCAATCGGTCGTAGTATGGCGTATCGATGAAACGCTCATACGCAGCGATCGTCGAGTCCGCCATGTTGGCCGCATCGAATGCGCGCGCCAGGTTGAACTCGACACACGGCCCGCACTCTCTTGCCGGTTTGCCGTCGTAGCCCACGTCGCCTCGCCGGAACTCGGCGATGGCCGTGCGCGGGTCATTTGCCGCTAATGCCACCTCGCCAAGCGCGTTGTGCAGGTCCGCGGCCTGGAGGCGCAGCATTGCGGTGTCCGTGACCGCGGCGCGGTACGCCGCGATGATCGCCCGGGCGCGATCCGGCTTCCCGTCGCGCGCATAGGCCGTGGCGATTTCAAAGTACGGTCGATCGGCCAGCGCCATGGTGCGCAGCGGATAAAGCGCGAGCGCGGCATCAAGGCGCGCGGCGTCGCGATCGTTGGCGCCGTAGAACCACGCGTGCCCCGACGCGAGCATCAGCGAATCGAGCAATAACTGCCGCGGGTTGCCCGTGTCGGCGCCGCTGGCCTCGCGCACGAGACGCTCTGCGTCGGAGAGCCGCCCGCCGAGCACGGCTAATTCGGCGCTCGCGATGACCGCACGAGAATGGTAGTCGGCCTGAATAGGGTCTCGCGCCAGGCTATCGAGGATCTGCTGCGTACGCGGGAGGTCACCCTTGGCGTAGGCGATCCAGCTCGCCATGACGGCCCGCGCGCGATCGCCTGGAAGGCGGCGCGAGATCACAGCCAGCGTCGCGACTGCGGAATCGGGCTGACCACGATCGAGCTGGAGTTGCACAACGTTGAGCATCCCGATCGCATTCGATGAATCCTTGCGGATCGCCGCGTAGTTCAGCGACTCAGCGGGCGCGTACGCTCGCCAGCTTCGGTACATCTCGCCGGCGTTCACCAACGGTGTCGTCGAGTTCTTGGCGGTCCGCGCCATGGCGGTATACGTCGCCAGGGCTTTGGTGCGGTCGCGATGCGGTCCGCTTGCCAAATACACGGCGGTGACTCGATCCCGTTCGGAATCCGTGAGCCGATCGCGCGCCGCGTAGGCACGCTCGAGCGCCGAATCGATCGCCGCCTGCGACATGCCCATGTTTCCCATGCCAAGCGCGACTCCAGCCCACGCCTCGGCGAACGACGTATCGAGCCGCGTCGCCTCGCGCCAGAGTCTGATCGCCTTGATCGGGTCGTTCTCGACGTTGTTGGCCCGCGAGCCGGCGCTGTAGGCGCGCAGCGCCTCGAGAGACGCAGTCGTGACCTGGGCCAGCGGTGGCGTTGCCTGCACGCTGCGAAAGGATTCTCCGATCTTGCCGCGCAGTTCGCGCGCGACTTTGTCCGACGCGTCGATCAGTCCGCGTGGTCCGTCCCCCGATTCGCGAAACGACGCCAGCTCCACGCCGGAATCGGCGCTCACCAACCGAAGCGTGATGATGTAGCCGCCCGTCACGCCGGTCACCCGTCCGTCAACGATCGCCTGCACGCCATTGCGCTGCGCCACGTCACGGGCCAACGGCAGATCGAGGCGGCTCGTTGGTGCGCGTCGCATCAATCGCAAGGTGGCCGCGACCGTGGCGGGCGGCACGAGTGAGATGACCGACGATTGCGCAAGACCAGCCCGCACGGCGTCGCTCACGACGGCGCCGAGTGAAGAATCAGTGTTCGTGGTAGCAAAGTCGGCAATGAGCACCGGCGCCTTGGCTGAGAAGCGTCCCGTGGCGAGTAGCGACCCCGCGGGCCCGATGCCGAAGGCCCGCAGCAACATGAACGCGCCGATCAGCAAGGCAAACGCTCCCACCGCGTAGACACCGCCCAACGTGGCGCGGCGCCACGACACGTGCGGACTCGCCTTTATCGCGATCGCCGCCATGGTGCCGTGCGTCGGCGCCGTGACGCCGCCACCCGGCGTGTATGTCGGCGTGGCGGTGATCGCGCGCCGCGCAACGTATTGCGTATACGCCGTGAATAGAATCACAGGCAGGCCCAACGCCATGACGATGAGCGCGCCGGGAAACACCCAGTCCGGCAGCCCCACGCCAACGATGGCTGCTTTCGCCAACACCGCCACGGCAACGAACGACACGGCGTAAATCCCGAGCGCGCGACGCAACATGCCGGGGCGGCCAATCAGCACGGCCGGCATCGCCGTATGGGACGACCCACTCGCCGCGCTTGCATCGAGCGCCGCCACGAGCTCCGTGGCGGACTGCGGCCGCGCCGACGGTTCCTTTTCCAGACAGCGCATCACCATACGCGCCAGCGGCTCCGGCAGTTCCGGCCGCAACTCCGTAATGGGGCGCGGCGCCTCGGCCATGTGTGCCGCCATCATGCGCTGCGGCGTGCGATCGGCAAAGGGCGACCGACCGGTGAGCAGCTCGTACGCCATGCAGCCGAATGAATAGATGTCGGCACGATGATCGACGTCCGGGTCGCCTGCCGCCTGTTCCGGCGAGATGTACGCCGGCGTGCCGATGGCCGTGCCGAGTTGTGTTAGCGTCTCACCCTCGGCGTGCGTACGCGCCGCAGAGAGCGCTTTAGCGATTCCGAAATCCGTGACGACGGCCGCGCCACCAGACAGCAACACGTTGTCAGGCTTGATGTCGCGATGCACGATGCCGTGATCGTGCGCGTAGGCAAGCGCACGGGCCACGTCGCGCAGCACGTTGACCGCTTCGGCCAACGACATCGCGCCCGAGTCGCGCAGGCGAACGCGGAGGCTTTCGCCTTCCACGTATGGCATGGTGTAGTACGGCAGGCCGTCCGTCTCGCCGGCACTCAACAGCGGAACGATGTTCGCTTGCTGAAGCGATGCAGCCAGACGGATCTCACGCTCGAAGCGCTCGGCGGAAATGCCGGCGGTGAGCTCCGGTGTAAGAACCTTGACGACGACCTTGCGGCCGAGCCGCGTCTCCTCGGCTACGAAGACGCGAGACATGCCGCCGCCGCCGAGCTCGCGTTCGAGGGTGTAGGTGGTGCCGAGCGTCTGTTGGAGCTGGTGGCGGAGATCCAATCGCGTGGGGCGAGAGTTACGCCGGCGAATCGTACATCGGCGACGTTCCGGGCAAAGCTATGCGCTGAGCGTAGAGCGGTCTAGCCACCTACCGGTTACCCATCGGTTGATGACCTCATTGGCGGACCGCGCGGTCGATAGCGCGAGCCATGATCCGCGACGCCTCCAGCATGCGCGGTCCGGGGCGGCCAGTGTACGCCTCATCGAGCGGGAACACGTTGCCCGCTTGGGCCGCCGGCAGCGCTTCAAGTCCGGCGCGCCGAATCAGATTTCCCGGGTCGAGCTTTTCCAGCGCGACGCCGCACCATGACACGAAGCAGACGTCAGGCTGTGCATCGATCACATCCGCCGGTGTGATCTCGACGCTTGCCGCCGGCCGATCGCGGAACACGTTCACCCCGCCGGCGAGCGCTATCAGTTCATTTGAATAGCAATCGCGCCCAGGCGTGAACATGGGTTTTGGCCACCACTCCAGATACACACGCACCGGCGCTCGGCCCGCGTGGCTGCGCTCGAGTTCCGCGCGCTCGTTCTCGAGTTGTTGCACGAGTGACGCGCCGCGTTCTGCCACGCCCAAGGCGGCGCCGAGCCGGCGCGCATCGTCCAACACATCGCTGAACGACTTGGGAGCGAGTACGATTTGCGGAACGCCACGCGCAGCCAAGCCGGTGACGACCCGCTCCATGCCCGGCACTGTGAGCGACGACACCACCAGGTCCGGCCTGAGCTCTTCGATCCGCGCGAGGTCGGGCGCCAAATCCTGCCCCAACCGTTCCACGTCCTCGATGCCCGGCGGATAGTCGCTCGAAACGTCGCAGGCGATCACGCGATCGAAGCACCCGAGCGCGTGGACCATTTCGACGTTCGACGGGCAGAGCGTGATCAGACGTCGTGACGGCGTGCCGGCTGGCGCTGATGATAGATCGCTCATCGTGAACGGTCCTTCGGCGATCGGCGTTGCCACGTCCCCGCCGTCCCCGCCGTTCCCGTTGGCGACCCGAAGATTTATCGTGCGCTGGCCGCGCGCGGTGAGCCACGCCCGCGCGGCGAACGGCAGGCCGGGATCGCCTGCGGCCACGGAGTCAACGATCTGAAGCTCGAGTCCGAACGCGGCGCGACCTAGGCGTCCGTCGGCGTAGCGCACCTCGAACTGTTCGGCGCGCGAGTCAGCCTCGAACGCCGGCGCGTTGGGCCGGTCGATTCGCACGGCCGATGCGGTTGGCGTGTACCACTGCTCGGTTGGCTTTCGCATGATATGAAAGATCGGTGCTGCGCGTCCGGGCGCCAACCACAGCAAAGCAGATGCTATGCGTTTTCCGAGCCCGACCGCAGCGCCGACGGCGCGACGACGTTGGCCGCGAGCGCGTCCATCTGTTGGCCGCGCCGCCTCGCCCACCCTGGCAGCCGAAGGGCGCCATTGGCGAACATGCCCAGGCCCGTAAGGCCCACGAGCATAGTGGGCATTGCCGCCATGGCGAAGTGGCCAGTGACCGCGTTGGAAATGCCGATGACCGCTGCGACGGCCAACGCAGCGACCCCGCCGCGCATCGACGCGCCGGCTTGGGCGTTTCGCGTGCGAAAGCGCAGTCGGTGCCCAGTGTCCGTGGGCTCGAGCATCACACGCAAGTTGCCGTTCGACCACTGGCGCAGCGATCCCTCGGACCGTGTGACGCCGGTGGCGTTGAATACTTCGCGAACCTGCACGACGAACCGTTCCCACTCCGCATCCGTCATCGTGCGGCCGAGATCGACCGTGCGTCCAACGCCAATGGGAAAGCCGAGCAAGGTGGGCGTCGGCGAGTCGCGCCGCGCGTCCAGTGCGATAGCGGCGCGGGTGACGGCCTCAGGCGAAATGCCCACGTCGCGGCCGATGGCCTGCAGGTCGGTGAGGGCGAGGCCTTCCTGATGCGATTCATCCTGTCGCGGCAGCGGCGAACCCTCCGCCGCGCTGCGGAAAATCGCCGCGATCTCGTCATCGGTGTAGCGCCGGTCGGTCATAGCTGGGAACATTGGGCTGTGACCCGCGCCGGAGCAAGTTCCCGTGACACCGGGCGCGGCGCTCGAGCAATCGTTGGGGAAATCCCGAACGCCAGATATTGGCTTCCGACGTATTTTTCATCCGTCTGTCACAGGTCACCGACCACGCGGTCAACGCAACGCGAAATTCGATTGGAGAGAGCGATGGATTCCAAAGCTGGCGAGAGCGGAGCCAAGTGCCCCGTCGTGCACGATAAAGAGAAAGCCACCTACGCCACGGTGCGGCCGCGCTCGAGCCGCGAGTGGTGGCCCAACCAGCTCGACCTCGGCGTACTCCGCCAGAACTCCGCCATGACTGATCCCATGGCCGCCGACTTCGACTACGCCGAGGCGTTCAAGAGCCTCGATCTCGAGGCGATTCAGAAAGATCTCACAGAGCTCATGACCGATTCGCAGGATTGGTGGCCCGCCGACTACGGTCACTACGGTCCGCTCTTCGTGCGCATGGCGTGGCACAGCGCCGGCACGTATCGCATTGGCGACGGCCGCGGCGGCGCCGGCAACGGCACGCAGCGCTTCGATCCACTCAACAGCTGGCCCGACAACGGCAACCTGGACAAGGCCCGCCGGCTGCTCTGGCCAATCAAGCAGAAGTACGGCAAGAAGATCTCGTGGGCCGACCTCATGATTCTGGCCGGCAACGTGGCGATCGACTCGATGGGACTGAAGACCTTCGGCTATGCCGGCGGCCGCGTAGATATTTGGGAACCGGAAAAGGACATCTACTGGGGCTCCGAAACCGAGTGGCTCGGCGACGCGCGCTACACAGGCGATCGCGAGCTCGAGAATCCGCTGGCCGCAGTGCAGATGGGCCTCATCTACGTGAACCCTGAGGGTCCGAACGGCAAGCCGGATCCGCTCGGCTCGGCTCGCGACACCCGCGAGACGTTTGCGCGTATGGCCATGGATGACGAAGAGACAGTGGCGCTGATCGCTGGCGGTCACACCTTTGGCAAGACGCACGGCGCCGGTGATCCGAAGCTGGTGGGCGCGTCGCCCGAAGGCGCACCGATTGAGGACCTGGGGTTGGGATGGCGCAACGGGCACGAGACCGGCCTCGGCGAACACACAACGACCAGCGGCCTCGAAGGCGCCTGGACGCCCAATCCCATCAAGTGGGACACCGGTTTCTTTGACACCCTGCTCGGGTTCGAGTGGCAGGTGGTGAAGAGTCCGGCCGGCGCGTGGCAGTGGATCCCCACCGATCCCGCCGCGGCCACGCTCGTGCCCGACGCGCACAATCCGGCGAAGCGGCACGCCCCAATGATGTCCACGGCCGACATCGGCCTGCGCACGGATCCAGTCTATTTAGAGATCTCGAAACGGTTCCACGCGCATCCTGATCAGATGGCCGACGCCTTTACACGCGCCTGGTTCAAGCTCACACACCGCGACATGGGCCCGCGTACACGCTACCTCGGCCCCCTCGTTCCGGCCGAGGAGCTTATCTGGCAGGATCCTGTCCCGGTGGTGAATCATCCGCTGATCGACGCCAAGGACATGACGGCGCTCAAGGCAAAGATTCTGGGTTCGGGACTTTCCATCGGCCACCTCGTCGCCACGGCGTGGGCGTCCGCGTCCACCTTCCGCGACTCCGACAAGCGCGGTGGCGCCAACGGCGCACGCATTCGGTTGGCGCCGCAGAACAAGTGGGACGTGAATCAGCCGGCAAAGCTATCGCGCGCGCTGGAGATCTACGAAACGATTCAGCGCGACTTCAACGCCGCGCAGTCGGGCGGCAAGAAGGTATCGATGGCCGACCTCATCGTGCTCGGTGGCTGTGCCGCGGTGGAAGCGGCAGCGAAGAAAGCCGGATTCGATGTGCCAGTGCCGTTCACGCCAGGGCGGATGGATGCGTCGGCGGAGCAGACGGACGTGGCGTCATTCGCCGTGCTGGAGCCAATGGCCGACGGATTCCGCAACTATCAGCAGGGCGAGTCGAAGATTGCGCCTGAGGAATTGCTCGTGGACAAGGCGCAGCTGCTGACGCTCACCGGCCCGGAGATGACGGTGCTCGTGGGCGGCCTCCGCGTGCTGAACGCCAACCACGGTCAATCGAAGCACGGCGTGTTCACCGATCGCCCCGAGACGCTCACCAACGATTTCTTCGTGAACGTGCTCGACATGGGCACCGCGTGGTCCGAGTCGGGCAACGTGTTCGAGGGGCGCGACCGCGCGACGGGCGACGTGAAGTGGACTGCCACGCGGGTGGATCTGATCTTCGGATCGAACTCACAGCTGCGCGCGCTCGCAGAGGTGTACGCCAGCGACGACGCCCAGGAGACCTTCGTTAGGGAATTCGTACGGGTGTGGGACAAGGTGATGAACCTGGATCGGTTCTAACGCCGACAACTTGTTCCAACCGTTCACGATCGCACATGGAACGGTTGGAACGCGAAGCGGGCTTCGGTCAGTAGCCCACCGCCACGCCACCAGACCGCGGCTCTCCCACCCCCTGCAACCCGCCGCGCACAACCATGATTGAGTTCGCCGTCGCCAACCCGCGCGTGCCGAGGGTGTGGCCCATGGCACGTAGCGAATCCTGCACTGCCACGGTTAGACCGTTCGGCTCGTAGTCCAGCTCATCGGGCAACCCTTGGTGGTGCAGTCGCGGGGTACGCATGGCGTCGGCAATCGACATGTGGAACTCGATGACGTCGAGGATGATCTCCATGGTCGTCGTGATGATCGTGGGACCGCCTGCCGCGCCGGTCACGAGCAGCAGCTTGCCCTGGCGATCGAGCACGATGGTGGGTGACATGGCCGAGAGCATGCGCTTGCCCGGCTGCACCGCGTTCACTTCGCCCTGCACCAGGCCGTACATGTTCGGCGTGCCCGGCTGCGCGGCGAAATCGTCCATCTCGTTATTCATGAAAAATCCGCCGCCGCGAATCCACACGCCGGAGCCGTAGCCCCCGTTGAGCGTCGTCGTGGTCGCCACCGCGTTGCCGTGTGCGTCCACCACGGAATAATGCGTGGTGTTCGTCTCTTCCTTCTTCGGCTTGTACGCCGGCGTTTTCGACGCATGGTGCAAGTCGATCTGCATGGCGAGCGTGTGCGCGTACGCCTTGTCCGTGAGCTGTTCGATGGGATTCTTCACGAACGCGGGATCGCCAAGCTTCTCATTCCGGTCGGTGAACGAGCGGCGTAGGGACTCGGCGATCAAATGCGAATATTCGGTGCTGCCCGGTGGTGGCAGGGGCGCAAAGTTCGCCAGGATGTTGAGTGTCTCGGAGATCGTGACGCCGCCTGAGGACGACGGCGGCATGGTGACGAGCGAGTAGCCGCGATAATTCGAGTGAATCGGCTCGCGCCACTCCGGCTGATAACGGCGGAGATCTTCCTTGGTGATGATGCCGCCGCCGCGCTGCTCGTTGGCAACTATCGAATCGGCAATTGCGCCCTCATAAAATGCCTTAGGACCATTCGCTGCAATCAGCTGCAGCGTCCGCGCCAGATCGGGCTGCACGAAGTTGGTGCCCGGCGTGAGCGCGTGCCCCTGAGGACAGAAGAGATCCTTGCCGTCGAATCGCGCAATGAGCGAGCTGCAGGGCCGGGCGGCGGCGCCCTCCTGGCCGACAATGACGTACCCCCGTTTGGCAAGGCGAATTGCCGGCGCCATCACCTGGGCGAGCGACATCGTTCCATACTTCCGAAGCGCTTCCGACATGCCCGCCACCGAGCCCGGCACGCCGGACGCGAGATACCCCACCTTGCTCTTGTCCGTGAGCTTGCCGTTTTCCACGTACATGTCGTGCGTGGCGGCCAGCGGTGCGATCTCGCGGTAATCAATTGCCGCGGTGCGTCCGTCAGCCATGCGAATGACCATGAAGCCGCCGCCGCCAATGTTGCCGGCGGAGGGATAGGTCACGGCGAGCGCGAATCCGGTTGCCACCGCGGCATCCACGGCATTGCCGCCGGCCTTCATTATCTCGGTGCCCGCCTCGCTCGCGTACTTCGACATGCTCACCACCATGGCGTGTTGCGCCGTGGTCGCGGGCTCGCCGGGCTTGAAGCGCCAACCCGCCGGGAACGCCGAGCGAACGGCTGCAGCCGCAATGACCGAATCCGGTCCGTCTGAACCGATGGCAACATCGCCCGCCGTTTGGCGAGTGGTGGCCATGGGACTACACGCGGCGAACAACGTGGCTGCGATCGGGGCGGCAATGCGGACGAACAGCGTACTGGTGTCGAATGAGCGCACGAGGGTCTCCGAGGCTAGCGGCGCGTAAGCGTTACAGTATTCGGCGGAAAAAGTACCAGCAGAACGGGTCGAGAACAATTAAATTTTCGGCACGGACCGCTTCCCCGCTGTCCGCCCGGTACCCTCCTGGCGATTCAACAAGCTATCCGTGTCCGTCGAACCGCCATGCGCGCAAAGCTTTCGCAACGTGAGTCGTACGTGACCGAACCGGGTGGATTCACGGAAACCGAGTGGCCGGTGATGCGCAACCTCGTGGAGACGGTGCTGCGCCAGCATCGTCCGCACACGGTCTACGGCATTGCGGAAGCCGACGTCACCGATTCGCTGGCCGCGCTCGCGGCGCTCCAACGCAAAGCACGAATCGCCATTCCGTTCAACGCCTTTGCGATCCACTGCCTGGCGCGCGGCGCGGCCGAGTTCCCGGAAACGCTCACCTACCGGCGCGGCAAGCGGCTGATCACGTTTCACGACGCCAACGTCGGGACACTCATCGAGAAGCAGTTTGCCGGCGGTATCCGGCTCCCCGCCAGCCACACCGTGCGGGCCGCGCAGAGCAAGAGTCTGGCTGAGATCACATTCGAGCTGCGCCACGCCATTCGCACCGATCAGTCGCATGTCGAGGCCGTGATACTCCGCCGCCGCTTGGCGCGGATGCCGACGCTCGTCCGACGGTACACCGCGTGGCGCATGGGGCGCGACCCGTTCATGCTGAACCGCTATCACGGCAACATCGGTATGACGACGCTCCAGTCGCCGGGATTCCGCACGCCACTCGTGGCGCTGCCCCCGAACATTTCGACCGCCACCGTGGCGCTCGGCACCATCGCTCCGCGGGTGATGCTCGACAAGTCCGGCCAGCCGACCGAACGAAAAATCATCTCGATCGGCGCGGGCTTTGATCATCTCATCATAGACGGTATGTCCATTTCGCGTTTCTCGCACCGCGTCGTGCAACTGCTCGAGTCCACCGAGGCGATCACTGATTCGTTCATCGATGAGATGCGCATCCTGACCGAACGAGGCGTCGCATGACAGCTCCCGCTGGCCCTCGCGCCGTCCCTCGCGCCCCCGGGTTGCCGATCGTCGGCCACGCGCCGCAGATGGCGAAGGCGCCGCACCTTGCGGTCATCGACATCGCTCGGCGGTACGGCGGCATCGTCGCGATGAACGTGTTTCACCACAAATTCATCGCGGTGTCGAACGCCGATTACATCCGGCACGTGCTCGTGGGCGCGCAGCAGCGGTACGTTCGCAGCTATCACTATGAGAATCCGGTGATCGGCGCCGGCCTGCTGACCACCGACGGTCCGTCGTGGCTCGTGCGCAGGCGGCAAGTGAACATCGCGTTCCGCGGCGACAGCCTCGAGCGCCTTGTTCCCACCGCATCTGCCGAGGCCGAGCACCTGGTCGCCCGCTGGACGGCGGCGGCGCGCAGCGGCACCACCGTGGGCCTCGTGGCCGACATGCAGCGACTCGCCGTTACCGTCATGGGCCGGTCGTTGCTGTCCACAGGGATCGATGCCGACTCGGCCGCGTTCTTTGCCGACAAGGTGCGGACGGCCACGCGCCTGATGCGGAAGCGCAATTATGGTCTCGTGAGATTCCCCAATTGGGCGCCGACGCCAGTGAGTCGCGGCCTTCACCGCAGTCGCGTCGCGCTCGACGCGTTCTTGCGCCCAATCATCGCCGAGCGCCGCGCCGCGCCGCCCGCACGTCGTGACATGCTCGACGCCCTGCTCGCCGTGCGGGATCCGGAAACCGGCATCGCGCTCAATGACGCCGAGATCCTGGACGAGACGAAAACGCTGTTCGTCGCCGGCTTCGAGACCACCTCCACGGCGTTGAGCTGGACGCTGCACCTCATTTCGCGCCATCCAGAAGTCAGCGAACGGCTCGCCGAAGAGGTGGACCGGGAGCTCGGTGGTCGCACGCCGGAGCTGGCGGACTTGGCACGCCTGTCGTACCTGAGCCAGATCATGAACGAGTCGATGCGCCTCTATCCGGCCGTGTACACGCTCGGGCGCGAGTGCATTGAGCGCGACGAGATCGACGGTTACGTGATTCCGAAGGGCAGCGTGATGCTGCTCTCCGTGCTCGCCGTGCATCACGACGAGAAGTACTGGCCGGACCCGGAGGCGTTTCGTCCCGAGCGTTTCGCCAGTGAATATCCGCGGCAAGCGTTCCTGCCCTTCGCCACAGGCAAGCATGTCTGCATCGGTAACAACTTTGCGCTCACGGAAATGGCTGTGGTAATCGCGATGATCGCGCAGCGGTTTCGGTTGGTGCCGGGGGACGATCTGCCGGTGGAAGCACGCGCCAACGTGACGCTCATTCCGGCGCGCGAAATTCCATTGCAGATCGTGGAGCGGTGAATACCCACTTCGAGATTCTCGACCAGCACGACGATTCTGCCGTGGCCGAATACGAGCGTGCGTTCCATGCGAGCTTCGCACGCGTCACCGACAACAGACTCATTAGAGATCTGTGGGTATGGAATGATGACGCTCGGCGGATAGCAGCTCGCATTCCGTATGACGAACAGATCGTCTACCTCGCGCGCGACGCGGACCTCGGCATCAAGACGGCACTTGGCGTGAACGTGGCCATGCGGACAAAACAATCTGCCGCGTTTGGGTTCGGCGGCGAGATCGGCACGGGCGGCGTTTGCGAGCTGCTCACCTATTTCACCACGGGCGAGCATCGCGTCGGCGCGCAGCGAGCGTTTATCGAGGCGTGTTTCACGGATCTGCGCGGGCGCGGCCTACACACCGCGTACGCGACGACGGCGCCGCGGCCGCTACCAACCTACCGGCGGATAGGCGGCGAGTTGCTCGACGAGCGCCAGGTGGAAGGCGAGATGCGGTACTTTCTCAAATTCTCATTGAGCCGAGCATGGATGCGACGATAGAAGCCAGCGCCACTCGCGCCATCAGCGACCGGTAAGCGACGACAGTCGCATTGGCGGCCCTCGTGGGCACGGCCATGGAGTGGTACGACTTCTTTCTGTTCAGCGCCGCCGCAGTGGCACCGGGAATGAGCGTTTCGTTACCAGATTTCAAGCATTAGCGCTCACGGCAGTCTATACAGATTCAACACGCCGCGCGTGGTGTGATCGTTGGCGTTCCCTTCCGGCAGCGCAATGAGCCCGTCGACGACAATCGGGCTGTTCCAATGCCCGTGACCGCTTTCAAGAACCGTAATTTCTCGCCCGCTCGCCGGCATGTAGACGTGCACGCCGCCGGAAGGATTGTAGACGTAGAGCAGGCCGCCGGCGTACACGGGGCTCGTGCCGCCCGTGCGATTATGCCACATTTGCCGCAGGTGGGGTCCAGCCACCGTCCAGGCGGTGGTGCCGCCATTGTCGGCGGCGAAAAGCCACGTGGTGTTCGCCAGCCGCACCACCGCGGGCGCGGTGAACAGCCGGTCGCCGGACGGTGTTGACACCACGTCTCGTTCGCCGCCCAAGTGGGGAAAGGGGTCCGCGAGCTGAGACCAGTCGAGCAGGCGGATCTTGCCGTCCTTTCCACCCTGCACCACCAAGCCGCCGCCGAGCAGGACGGGTGACGTCGAACCGACGTCCGCATCGTCGGCGTTGAGCGCCTCCGTGTTCGCCGGCGTGTAGTTGCCGAGGATTCGCGTGGCGTCGGACGAGAGTTCGATGGTGGCGTCGCCCCAGTTGGTGGCGCCGTCCCACAGCGCGTTTCCCGTGGCAATGAAAATGGCGCCTGTGGTGGTATCGATCACGGCGCCGGTGCGGCCCCAAATCGCGGCGTCGCTCTCGGCGCACGACGACGGTACGAGGAGGCCGGAGCGGTTGCTGCAGAGCGCATTCCAGACGTGGAGCAGCCCGCCACTCGCTGCGTCGAGTATGGCGACGTGCCCCTGATACGGCGGCGCGTCGCCGATGTAGCCGCCGGTGACAGCGATGATGTGTCCGCGATCGAAGTTCAGTGCCGACGCGATCTTCTCGCGCGACGGCAAGAGGGTGATGCTCGTGGTCCACGCCACGTGACCGTCGGCTACGGCGAGCTTGCGAATGGCGCCATCGGGTGCGGCGGCGTAGATGAACCGACGGTCGGGATCGGCCACCGGCGTTGCGGTCGTAATGCGAGGCGTGCCAGCGAACGTGTCATAGCCGGGCGGGGTGAAGCCCCAAAGTACCGCGCCGCTGCGTGCGTCAATTGCCAGCGTCTTGCCGTAGGTGGTCGTGACGAAGAGGACGTCGTGCGACGCGCCGCCCACCTGCACACCGTGGAGATAGATCGGTGAGGCGTCGACGGTGCCGTCTATTGTCACCACGTGCCGGCGCATCGAGGCAGCGTTTGTCGAATCGATGCCGGTGCTCACCATGGCGGCGTTCGAGCCCGCGGCGTCCCAGCCGAAACGCGGCCAGTCATGCGTGCTCGGCGCGAGCGTTCCGGACGCGGCGGGCGCTTGCGTGGATGTGCCGGCCATGCCGATGGCGCTGGCCATAGCCGAGTCGCCGTGTCCGCACGCGGTTGCGAGGGCGAACACCGCGATGTTGAGGATGTACGTAACCCGGTGCATGATCCGCCTATGGACGCGGAACGATCACGCCGTAGGAATTGGGCCCGGCGTCAAGAGGACCCGAGATCCAGACGCGTGCACCGATCATCTGCCGCAACGCGGTTGGCGGATTGCCGAGCGTCACGCGACCGGTCCGCGTTTGCAACACCAGCGCGTTGCCGTCCGCGGTCAGCACGCCGTCTACCACCGGCTGCCCCCCGGCACGCACAGCGGTGAAGCTCGTGACGTGCACCGTGTTGCCGTCGCCCGTGCCGTGCACGTCGATCTCGACGCCGCCCAGGCGTGATAGCGCCACCGAGTCAGCGGGGGGCGCGAGGAGCCGCGTGAACCCGTTCACCGTTCGAAGCTGTATCTGTTGCTCGAAGCTCGTTCCCGTAATCGACACCACTCCTCGCATGTTCTCCGGCGCCCCGCCGGCCGCATCGAGTGGCTGCGCTTGATGCCGGCACGCGGTACCGGCGAGCGCCATTGCAACCCCGGCAACCACGAGTATGCGAAACCGGCGGGCGTCGATGCTCACTTCGTCCTCACAAGAATGAAATCGATGTTCGCTGGGAGCGAAGCTCCGGACGACGTTGACACTACCGCAGCGGCGATTCCTGCGGCGACGCTGAACCGGACGTATGCTGCGCCGCCGCCGACGATCGACAGCGACAACGGCGAACCGGCAACAAACGTGGACGTTGCCAGGGGGAACGCGTTGGGCGTCACGATTTTCGGAAGTACGCTGCGGAAGTTCCAGCTTGGATTCGTGTATTTTGCCGCCACACCGAGTCCATCGTCGTCCGTGAACTGTGCCACCGCCCAATCACGTGTGTTGGTGATGATGTCGCCGAACACGGAATTGAAATTGGCCTGGCCCGCCGTGGTGCTATTGACGAGTGGGTACCAGATGCTGCGCCCGCTCCCGCCCTTTCGATCGGCGGAATAGCGGAGCAATTGCCAAATGGCGCCGCGCATTTCGAGACCGTCCACCTGCGAGAAGGGAGAATTCTTTGCCGGCGCGGCGTCGTAGGAAATCAGTCGACTAAGGTTGTCGAATTGATAGGTGTTGATCGCATCCGCTTGTGCTGAGTCTGCCGTAACGGCCGCGAGGTCGAGATTCTGCCCGGGGGACTTCCCGGCCACCTTGTAGTACAGCAGTTCCTCGGCGATGTGGCTCAACCCTTCGTTGAGCCAAGTCTCTTCGCTCACCGGCGAGTTATTCACGTACCGCCGGCGGCCAGCGTTGATCAGGTGCTGGAATTCATGAACGAGAGTCGCAATTGCGCGATTTGCCAGCGTCGATTTCGACGCGTAGTTGCTGTTGATCGTCTTGTTCGGATCGGGCACCGGAAGATAGAACATCTCGCCTTCGTTGCTGGCGATGCATCCTGCCGCCGTCGCCGGCAGCAGGTCGCGTTCGGCAAACAGACCGCCGACGATCCCGCCGGGGGGCGCCGGGACCGGGTTGACGCCAGGCGTAAAGAAGATCCCGACGCGGCCATTCCCATCGATGTCGCTCGGCGTTCCGAAGTTCAACGTATCGAGCGCGAAGCCAAGCGTATCGAACGCCGTACCGAATCCCAACAACTCGGCGTCGGTGTATCCACCGGCCGGCGCGAGTGTATCGGCAAACACAATCGTGTGGGTGAGCACGGCGACCACGCGCGCCGGATGCAATATCTTGGCGGCCGAGCAGGTGTTCCCCGTGAGGTTTGAGTTGAGTTGCACCACGGTACCGACGGTGGGAAGTGTCGGAACACCAGTCAGCTGCGTCGAGGCGCCCAGGCCGCGCCCGCGCGCCGTCACGAGGGCGCGCGAACGCGGTGGGCCAATGTCTCGCTGCTCACGCGCGCGAAACGCCGGCTCCCAAAGGTCCGTCAAGGCGCTAGCCACGGCGAACGACGGCGCCAGGTTCGGTGTCGCCGTGACCGCGCCAGTGTTCGTCCCCGTCAGCGAAACGTTTGTCGTCAACGTCGCGACATTAGAGTTATTAAATGGAATGAGGACGTACTCGGACGACGCCGCCAGCCCGCCGACGCACAGCGATGCCGCCTGGGCCGCCGTCAGCGTGCGAACCTCGCCAAGCGCGAGCTGGAGCGCCGACGTGCTGGTGCATTGCGCTAGAACCGGGGCGCTGACGGTGATCGTCGATGAGCCGGACTTGCCTTCGCTTGTCGCTGTGATGACGACCGTTCCGGCGGCAACGCCAGTGACCAGGCCCGTAGTGCTCACCGTCGCCTTCGTGGGGTCGCCGGTTGCCCAGGTGACAATCCGTCCACCCAATGCAGTGCCGCCGGCATCGAACTCGTTGGGCGTAAGCTGCTGTGTGCCGCCAACGGCGATCGACGCCGACGCTGGCGTGACGACGACCGTCGCGACCGGGGCGGGCGCGGCGGTCACACTGAGCGTGGCCTGCCCGGACTTTCCGCCGGTCGAGGCGGTGATCGTTGATTGGCCCGCGGCCAGTGCAGCGACCGCGCCAGCCGAAGTCACCGTAGCGACGCTCGTGTTGCTCGACGTCCACGTCACAGTCCCGACTGCGATCGGGGATCCGTTCTGATCGAAGCCGGCGGCCGTGACCGTCGCCGCCTGCCCTACCTGCAGTGAAGCCGACGACAGCGAGACGGTGATCGTCGTCAGCACGAGCGTCGGTGCCGTGGGTATTGGCGTGACGGATCCGGTGTCGCCGCCCCCGCAACCACAGGCGCTCAGGACAACCGCAAGGATGACGGTGCGCAGTGCGAAGGGCAGAGGCAGGCGGAGCATGCGATGCGGGGTCGAAGAGGATGTGTACTCCCTGATGACTACATCCTGGCCCGCTCGGCGGCTAGTGCATGCGTCGATTTGGCGATTCGGAAGCGGGCGGCCCAACCGGCCCGCGCACATAAGGAATCCTGATGCGTGGATTCGAGACGTCGTTGGCTGTGGGAATAGTCCCCGGGTCGGGAATCGCCCACGGCGATGGAACGGGATCGGTCTTCAGCATGATCGCCCGCTGCCCGAACAACCCGGCCGTGAGACTGTGCAACGCACGGTGCTTCCACGCTGCCGCCTTCACATCCATGGACATCAGCAAATACGCCGCGTCCTCAAAGCTCGGCAAACCATCCGCCGGATCGAGTCCGCAGTAGCTCTGCGTCGAGACCCACGAGCAACCGTGGCCAACACCGAGCGTATGCATCCCTTCGTGGACGAGAACTGCCTGGCTCATGGAGCCGACGACCGACGGGTTGTAGGCGATCGCCTGCGACTGCGGCATCTCATCGTTGATCGTGATGTGATCGGTGGCCGATCCGCGCCACCCGGTTATGACAAAATCCTGAAGCATCAACACTTGCGGGCTCGTGATGCCCGCCGCGATCGGCCCGGTGCTCCCACCGCCGGTGATCGCGCCCACCAGAGTCTTGTCGAACTGGAAGATCAACGTGCGGTTCGGCGTCGCCGACGACGAGCGGTCGTAGTTGAACGCGTCGTTGTCGTTGATCGGGTGCCAGATCGTAAGCCCCAGCGTGGTCTGGATCGTGTTCAGCGCCTTCATCACCTGCACCGAATCGTCGGCGACTACCGTCCGCGTCGAACAGCAGGCACGATGAATGGCCACGCCAATCGGGAAACTGTCCGGCGACCACCGCATCTCGTTCGCCGCGTAGAGGTTCTGGAGCTTCGGCGCGTTGCCCGACGACGTCAGCGGCGCTTGAAATTGCGCGCTCGCGTCGAGGTACGAGGGACCGGTATGTAACGAAGTGACCATCGCCGCATTGAGATCCACGGCGAGCGTGCGGCCCGTATAAAGCCCGCGCTTAACCGTGTACCGCATCGGTACGAGAATGAACGTGATGTCGGCGTTGATGTCCGACCCTATGCAGTTCGGAAGCGCGCGCACGCCGCAGTCGTTCGATACGGGCATGAGCGCGGGAAAGAACGTGCGCGCTCCCGTGTTCACTGCATCGATCAGCACTTCGCTCACCCACCCCGTGGGATGTGTGCTCAACTTCAATTTGTACGTGCCGTTGGCCGCAACATCGACGCTATCCGTGACGTTGCCGTTCGTCGAATAGGCGCGGAGCGCGGGCAGCGGTGAGTCGTCGTACGTCCACACGGTGCCGTGGAGCGCGCGGTAGACGTCGAGCTTCACTGAATCGCGGGGCGTATTGAGTGGTCCGGTCACGACGACGGCCCACGTCGACCCGTCATTCTTGCCGATCAGTGCACCTGAGGAAAGTTGCGACACGACGTTCGTATCGCGAATGAATAGAGTGGGCGCACCAGTGAGCAGCGTCCCCTTCGTGTCCTTGATGATGGCGCCGGTGACGAGCGTGTCGCCGGTGTACTGCTTGGTGGTCGATGCCGAAAAGGTGATCGTCCCGATGGGCACCGTGCCGGTAAACACCGCGGGCGTGGCGACGCGGGCGCTCGACACCGTCAGGGTTTGCGTTGCCGCAGTCGGGCCGAGCACCCAAAGCGCCAGCGACAAGCCAGTGCTGTCGGTGACCGTCGGGGTGTTGATGAGCCTCCCGCCACCCGACGTCACGGTCCACGTTACGGCCACGCCGCCTGCCGGCGCTCCGGTCGTCGCGTCGGTCAGCTTCACGCCCATCGCCTCCGTAGGATTGTCTCCCGCCGGGTTGGACTCCGTCTTCAACGTCACGATTGTCATCGTCAGCGGCGTGGCTGTCGGAGTCGTTGGCGTCGTCGGGGTAGTTGGTGTCGTGGGCGTGGTTGGTGTCGTTGGCGTCGATGGGACGGTCGGCGGCTGCGTGGTGGTCTCGCCGCCGCAGGACACGATCAGGACAATGGCGCTCGCGGCGGCGATCAGCGCACCGGTACGAACGGGGGTCGAGGCACGCATCCAACGCTCCAGGGCGAAGAAGGGGAAGTGACGATGCAATACCATAGACGCGGGCCGTAAACGGGCAGTGATCCGACGGTAAACCAAGGGTTAACTCACCGATTCATTCCCTTGCGGACCCCGCTTTCCGCCACGTAACGTCTAGAAATGCCGGACCGCGACGCCAGCCTTCGTATGATCGCCTTTTTCGGCGGCGCCACCATCCAGGTCGGCAGTGCGCCGGTGCGCAGCCGCGCGACGCACCGGCATCCTCTCGCGCTCCTCGCTCTGTTGGTCGCCAACGGCGGTAGGCCGCTGACGCGCGACAAGCTGATCGCCTATCTCTGGCCCGAGCGCGACGCCGAGTCGGCCCGCAACCTCCTCAAGGTCAACGTTCACGAGCTCCGCAAGGAGCTTGGCGACGCGGCCATTCGCACCACGGGCGACCAGCTGAGTGCCGACGTCGCGGTCATCGCTTGCGACGTGCGCGACTTCCTCGCGGCCGTGGATCGGGGCGACGACTACGCAACCGCCCACCTCTATACCGGCCCATTCCTCGACGGATTCTTTCTCAAAGACGCCGTGGAGTTCGAGCGCTGGGCCGACGCCGAGCGCTCCCGGCTCGGCGACCTCTACGCCTCGGCGGTCGAACGCCTGGCAAATGCGGCCGAGCGTGAAGGCGATCGTGACGCTGCCCTGAGGTGGCGCCGCGCACACGCGCTCCACGAGCCGTACCGGCCGGACGTTGCCGAACGGTTGGTCAACGCCCTCGCCGCGTCGGGCAACGCCGAAGCGGCCGTACAGTTCGCGGCATCGTTTGCCGAGCGCCGGCTGGCCGACCTCGGCATTGGCGACGACGATCGGATGGTGACGCAGGCGCGCCAATTGGCCAGCGCATACCTGCCACCGGTGCGGTCAGTCACCCCGCACGAGCCGATGAGTGATCTCATATCGACCTCGCACGCCGCGCCCGCGGCCCTCCCTCCCGCCCGCGCCGCCACACGGCGATGGTTCGCTGGTGCGGCGGCGATCGCCGTGGTTGCCGCCTCCATCGCGGGACTCGGCCTCGCGAGAGCACGTGCGTCAGCGACGCTCGCGCCGTCGGCAGATCGTTCGGCCATCGAGTCCATGGCCCGTGCGGCCGGCGAGCCGGATGAGCGCATCGCGGGTCTCACCGACCGGCCGCTCCCTGCGGTGCGCGACTACATCGCCGGTGAAGTGGCGTACCGGGCCGCGCGCTACGCGAGCGCCGAGAGTCTGTATGCTCGAGCACTCACCGCGGACTCGACGTTCGGCGTGGCGGGACTCGGCCTGTCGCTGGCGAACAGCTGGACAGGCATCAATGAGCATTATGGTATAGGTCGCGACGCGGCGATGCGGTATCAGGCCGCCATGAGCCAGCGCGACCGTGACTTTGCCAAGGCGTTCTTTGGTCCAGATCCGGCGCTCGGAGCGCCGCGGCCGGCGCCAGTCTATCTCACCGCCTGGGAGGATGTCGTCGAGAAGTGGCCCAACTGGACGGAAGCCTGGTATCAACTTGGCGACCGGTACTACCACTTTGGCGGGCTGTCGGGCTTGGCCGACGCAAACGACCGCGCCCGCAACGCGTTCCGCCGCGCGCTGTCGCAAGACTCGACGTTCGCCGCACCGCTGCATCATCTCATCGAGCTCTACGCCGCCCGCGGAGAGACGGACGCGCTGCGTGCCGCCGGCGCCCGCTACTTCGCGGCAAACCCGTCGGTAAATCGCGACCGGTCGGCCATTGGCTGGGAAATGGCCATGGCGCTGCACGATAGCGTGTGGCTGCGCCGGCTGCGGGCCAACTTCGAGGCGATGTCACGCGAGGATCTGACGCGCATTGGGTGGGTGACGGACGCGAACGGCTGGCCGCGCGCCGACGCCATGCGCGCGGCCGGCATTGCCGTACGAGGGTCCACCGTGACGAGCGATCGTGCCAGTTCGTTAATATCGCTTTTCACATTGGCCGCCAACGGCGGACAGCCCGCTGAGGCGCGGCGGGCAACAGCCGGCCTTGGTGCGATCTTTCCCGACGCTCCGGCCAGTGCGTTGTGGAATCTGTATGATGGGCTGTTCGGTGACGGCGACACGAGACTTGCCGCCGCCGCGGCCGGCAAGCTCGCATCGTTCGCCCAGTCGCCGGTCTCGGGCGATCATGTGCGGCGCGACCAGCACCATCAGGCGGCGTGTCTCGTGGGGTATTGGCGTGCGCTCCGCGGGGACGTTGCCGGGGCGCAGACGGCAGTCGAGCGCGTCGAAGCTGACCTCCGGCACGAAGACAACGGCTTCGCCCGGCGAAATGCACAGGTGTGTCTGGCCATGCTCACGGCGACGATCGCCGAGCGAGCGCATTCGGCGAATGGAGCCGCACTCGTGGCGCAGCTCGACACCGTGCTGCTCAGCGCCCGCGTGCCGCCGCACGTGATCCTCGAAGCGGCCACCATAGCGTCCGCGCGACTACACGCCGCACTCGGCGATTCGGCGGCGGCGCTGGTTGCGGCGAGGCGGCGAGAGCATCTCACCGGTGACCCGGTGTTTCTGTCAACGGAACTGCGCGAGGAAGCTATGTATGCGCGAGCGACTGGTGACGGCGCCGGCGCCGGCCAAGCGTTGGCACACCTGGCGGCATTGCGGCGGCCGCCGCGCGACTGACTACGGACCGTCAAGCCTCGGTGCGGCAATGGGTCCAAGTGCGCTCTCGAGTGCCAGCCCGAGACTAAGCAACCGGCGATCGGTGCCGGGCAATGCGTCGAACTCGAGACCCACGGGCAGCCCACCCGCGCTCATGCCGGCAGGAAGCACGACGCTGGCAAGACCGGCAATGCTCCCGAGCGACACATTCCGGCCCATCGTCAACACGCGCGGCAGCATAGCGCCACCGACCAGCACTTCCGGTCCGTCGTCACCAATGACCGGCGGCACGATCATCGACGGCGGAAACGCAAGCACGCTGATGCCGAGCCGCGAGAAGTGCTCGCGAATCGCGTGGCGAATCAGCTCGCGCTGTGTCAGCATGTGTGCGTACATCGTGTCTGTCTCGCGCCCCGGGGGCAGCGCCAGCGCCATCACCAATTCCTGGGTGTTCGCGCCGGCCTGCTCGAGAATTTGCTCGAACGTCACACCGGCCTGCTGGGCAGCGAGAAAGCCGGAGATGGCTGGTGCCGCTTCGTAGGCGAGGATGGCCATCGCCACGGTGAGCGCCTCCGCCACGACATCCGGCAATTCATCGCGCACCAGGATCGCGCCGGCATCGCGAAGCCTGTCGAATGCCGCCGTCGCAACGCGTTCGACGTCGGGATCGAGCGCGCGCATCAACGACTCGGGAACGCCAATCTTCACGCCGCGCAGGTCGGCGGGTACAAGAGGCGTGTGATCGCCGGTGATCACCGAATCAAAGAGCGCCAAATCTTCCACGCTTCGCGCGATCGGCCCCACCTGATCGAATTTGTCGAACGTGAGCGGCATGATCCCGTCGTTGGGATACCGCCCATAGCTCGGCCTCAGCCCCGCCACGCCGCACATCGTGGACGGAATTCGGATCGAACCCAACGTATCCTCGGCGATCGCCAACGGCGCCATCCGCGCGGCCACGGCAACGGCAGATCCGCCACTGGATCCGCCCGGCACGCGCGTGACATCATACGGATTGTGCACGGCGCCAAAGCAGAGATTGTTGCTCGTCCAGCCCAGCGACAGCTCGTGGAGGCTCGTCTTTCCCATGATGATTGCGCCCGCGGCAAGCAGCGGCTCGAGCACTCCGGCATTCGCCTCTGGAATAAAGTCGCGCAGCGCGCGAGTTCCGTTCGACGTGGGCATGCGCGCCGTGTTCACGCTGTCCTTCACGGGGATGGGCAGGCCGTGCAGCAGGCCAATCGCCTCTCCCGCTCTGCGGGAATTGTCCGCGGCGCAAGCGGCTTCGAGCACGGCGTTCCGATCGAGCGTGCGGAATGCATTCAACTTCTCTAATCGTTCGGCACGGTCGACGAGGGCGCGCGCATAGTCTTCCGCTTTCATCTCGCCGTTTCGCATCGCCGCGACGGCGGCCGTCGCCGAGAGATTGGTGAGATCGGTCAGATCGGTGAGATCCTGCGACGCGCGGCTGCCGGCGGGCGGCGTCATGGCGGAAGTCTCGGAACGAGTTGATAATGCGCTTGACCCACCGTAAGCTGGGTGTGCTTGTGTTGCGCGCGCAATATCGCTGGTGCGGTAATCGTAGTGCGGTGACGTCCCACCGGGCAAATGTGAAGACAATGGTCTGTGTGTCTCGAATCGCCCGACGAATCATCATCGCTGCCCTTCCGGCAATTGGCTTGGCGCCCGTCGGTGCGGCGCGTGACGCGTCGACTCCGCTGCCGACCTGCGGTGTCGAGAGGGGAACTCTGACCGGTAACCGGGTGGGCGCAATCCGCATCGGCATGCCCGCCGACTCGGTGAAGATCGTCTGCCACCTCGTTCGCGATACGCTGGAATCCGCCGAGGGCGACCTGTATCGGGTGCTCGTCGTTTTAGCGGCTGACGACACATTACGAGCCGGGATCTGGCACGACAGGGTGAGGTCGGTGATCCTGCGCTCGGCGCGATTCTCTACCGCGGATTCGCTGCACGTCGGCATCTCGCTCGCCCGGCTGCGCACCTATCCCGGCATGGAAGGCGCGGACGGCGAAGGAGAATACTTCGTCTACGATGAAACGGATCCGCGCACGTGCGGTCTGAGCTTTCGTCTAGACCTCGGACCTCGCGGGCTCGGCTCTATACCAAGTGGACTCGTGCGGGCGCTTCCGGCGGCGGCATCGAAACTCGTGGTCGATGAGATTCTTGTCCGCGGCTGTCAGAAGTAGGCCGCCCGCGACCTGGCACAGAAGACTGCGACCAACTGTTAGAATGTTGTTGGGGTTGTCATGTCCGGCACGCGAACCGTGCGCGATGTGGTACAGTGATACCGTGCCCACATCCAGATCCCTTCGCCTCGCGCTCCTCGCCGCCGGCGTCATCGCTGCGCCGCTCGCCGCCCAGCACCCGCTCGCCGACACCGCCAGCTACGGCCACACCATTCCCGTGCCTCGCGTCAAAGCAGTACGTCGCGTCGGCCCGGTGGTGCTCGACGCCAAGCTCGACGAGCCCGCGTGGGCGGCGGCAACGCCGATCACCAAGTTCACACAGTTCGATCCCGATCCCGGCCAGCCGGCCTCCCAGCGCACCGAAGTGCGCTTTCTCTACGACGACGAGGCGCTGTATGTGGGCGCCAAGATGTACGACACTCAAGGGGCCAAGGGCGTGACCACGCGCCTCGTTCGGCGCGACGCGACGTTCGACTCGGACTACCTCCAGATCGTCATCGACGGCTACCACGACCACCTGAGCCGAGCCATCTTCGAGCTCAATCCATCCGGCTCCAAGGGCGACCAAATCGGCATCGGTACGTCCTGCTGCGACCCGTCATGGGATCCGGTGTGGGAGGCCGCCACGCACATCGACGCTGACGGCTGGACGGCCGAGGTTCGCATTCCGTTCAGCCAGCTCCGCTTCTCGCGCGATTCGGTGCAGACCTGGGGCCTCGAAGTGCGGCGCTTCATCAAGCGCCGCAACGAACAGGACGACTGGGCTACGTGGGGAAAGAACGAGGCCGGTGGCGCGGCACGATTCGGCCATCTCGAGGACCTGCACTTGCCGGCGACGACGGCACACATCGAGCTGCTACCCTACATTGTGAGCAAATCCTCATCGGGCAACGTAACGCCAGGCGATCCGTTCAACACCCACGGCAAACCGAGCGTGCAGGTGGGGCTCGACCTCAAGGATCGCCTCACGTCGAACCTCACCCTCGACGCCACAATCAACCCCGACTTTGGCCAGGTGGAAGTCGATCCTGCTGTCCTCAACCTCTCGGCGTTCGAAACCTTTTTCCCCGAGAAGCGGCCCTTCTTCGTCGAAGGCTCGCAGGTGTTCGACTTCGGCAACTCGAACTGCAACTTCTGCAGCAACAACGAAGGGATGTCGGGCTTCTACTCGCGCCGCATCGGCCGCGCCCCAACGGGCGCGGACCTCGCCACGGCCTACGCCTACTCCGATGTTCCCAGCGCCACCACCATACTTGGCGCGGGCAAGATCACCGGTCGCACCGCGGGCGGCTACACTCTGGGGTTGCTCGACGCAGTGACCGGCAGCGCGAGCGCGCGCGTGGCTAGCGCCAACGGCGTGCGCGGCACCCAGGAGGTCGAGCCGCTGGCCAACTACTTCGTGGGCCGCGTGAAGCGCGATTTCATGGATGGGCGCGTGGTGGTAGGCGGCATCCTGAGTGGTGTGGCTCGCAACATCGACTCCACATTTGCGCCTCGCCTGGCGCGGAACGCCGAGATGTACGGCAACGACCTGTTCGCGACGTGGAAGAACCAGATGTACACCCTGCGCATGAGCGGCGCGATAACCAACGTCTCCGGCGACGCACGCGAGATCGCGCAACGGCAGGAGTCGAGCGCGCGATACTTTCAGCGTCCCGACCGCAGCAACGGGTCGAACGGATTGTTCTCCAACCGCTTCGACACCACGGCCACGTCGCTGCGCGGCGGCGGACTGTACGCCCGTTTTGCCAAGGAGACGGGCGATTGGTTCTGGGAAACGGGCTTCAACACGAGGACGCCCGGATACGAGACGAACGACTATGCCTTTCAGCAGCGCGCCGACTACATCTGGAATAACGTCAACGTTGGGCGTAACTGGACCAAACCGACACGCTGGTACCAGAGTATCACGTCACTCGTCGGCGGGCAGATTCAGCGGAACTTCAGCGGCGACGTGAATCAATCGGAGCTGCATGAGTTCCTGTCGGAGACCACGCCGCAGTTCTGGAACATCACCCAGTTCTACATCGACAGGCCGTCTGTGATCGACGACCGGCAACTACGCGGCGGACCGGCGGTGCGGGCACCACGGAGCCACTACACCGAGTTCGACGTCTCGACGGATTCGCGCCACACATTCACCGGCAACGCGAACCTCAGCTACTACTGGGATGCCTTGGGTAGCAAGACGCCCACCGCATCACTGAGCGTGGGCTATCGTCCGCTCCCGAACGTCAGCCTGTCGTTCGGGCCGTCGTTGAGCAATGGCGTGACCACGCCGCAGTACGTCGAGACGGTGCCGGATGCCGCGGCGACGGCATTCTACGGCTCGCGCTACGTCGTCTCCACGCTCGACCAGCGCACGCTCGGCCTGGACACGCGCCTCAGCGTAACGTTCTCGCCGCGCATGACACTCGAGCTATACGCGCAACCGTTCTTTGCGTCGGGCCATTACCACTCGTTCGGCGAGTACGCGGCGCCGCGGTCTGCGCAACTCGTGAGGTACGGGAGCGATCGCGGCACGATCGCCGCCACCACCGACGCGGACAACGTGGTGTCCGCGTATGCCATCGATCCCGACGGGCCGGGACCGTCGCAGCCGTTCGTGCTATCCAACCCGGACTTTAGCGAACAGTCATTGCGCGGCAACGCCGTGTTTCGCTGGGAGTATCGCCCCGGTTCGGTGCTCTACTTTGCGTGGACGCAATCGCGCCAGGGAGATTCGGCGTTTGGCGATCTCCAGTTTCCGCGCGACCGGATCGCCTTGCTGGCGGCGCGGCCGCAGAATGTGTTTCTCGTGAAAGCGAGTTGGTGGCTGCCGCGCTGATCCGCGGCGTGGTATACGCCCGGCCTTACTGGGCCGACCACCAGTCGCGTCGTCCGTAGGCGACGTACGCCACCAACACGCCCACCACCGCCGGCATGAGGGCGAGCGCGAGCTGTCCTCCCATGATCGTCACAACCGTGGCGCCGATCATAATGGGGACGAGGCATGCGGCAGCGAGCGGTGTGAGCGCGCGGCGAATGCCCGTTAGCCCTGGCAGACTCAGTCCGAGGGCGCCGAGCACTTCGCACACGCCAATGAAGCGGAGGAACAGCCCAGGCAGCACCACCGGTCCCTGCATCTTGTCGATCGGAAGGACGAGCTTCGTGATCCCGGTAAAGAGATAGAGGAGCGTCAGGACGATCTGAATCGTCCACAGCACTCGGTTGGTACTCTTCGTCGTGGTATCGGGCACGTCTCTCTGGCTGGTGGTTGGCATCGTCGGTTGCATCGGGTTCCTGACGACGAACGATGCTTCTGAGATTCGACATCATAATACGACTCAGTCGGAAGCGTCAGAGTCCGCCGCAGTTAGCGCAGATGAGTGGGAGCGCAACATTCGTCGTCGCCAGGCGTCGCTCTAGCGGCGCGCGTCCGGAGGCCGTACACTAGCCGCAACCGTTTCCCGGAGAGCGACTCATGCAAGACTCGGCAACTCCGATTGGCATTCGCGCGCAGTGGGCCGTGGCGAGCCCGAAATACAAAATGATGTGCGTGGCGGCCATCGCACTCACGCTAGCCATCATCGTGTTCGCCATCATCCCGATGATCGGCTCCATCTTCCATGCAGGCCGGAGCGCGGTTCAGTAGCAACGGCCTGCAGGCGCTAGCGGCGCGCCGACCGCGTTAGGCGCTCCCAATGCGTTCGAGCCCCCCGATCTCGACCGTGCGTTTGCAGGTACGACTGATTCCACATCCCGCTCGGCATGACGATCAGATTCCGCCGGATATAATCAGTGATCGGCCGTTGGAACGCCGAGCGTGGCCGCCATTCCCAACATCGGCCGGAAGTCGGTCGTGAGGAAATGCTCTTCGATCGCCACAATCTTCATGCGATCCGGGTGCACGTGATCCCTATTTTGGCGCTCGATCGAGCGTTGGGTTGTGCCATCCGCCATGCCGCGCCACCAGCGCATCCGCCTCCGTCGGCCCCCAACTTCCACGCTTGTACGGAATGACCGGCGCATGCCGCTTGAGCACGTTGTCCACCACCGCCCACGCCGCCTCAACCGCATCCTGACGGCTGAACAGCGCGCCGTCGCCGGCCATGGCGTCACTCAGCAGCCGTTCGTACGGCGACTCGGCGCCGAGCAACTCTTCCACCAGATAGAGCTCTTGCTGATCGCCCACGAACTCTTTGCCCGGCCGCTTCACACGCGCCGCCAGCGCGATCGCCGCATGCGGCGACAGCCGGAACCGCAGGTGATTCGCCCGTCCCTCGCCGGGATTCGAATCGTCGAACAGCGCGGCCGGCGGCGCCTTGAGCTCCACCATCACCTCAGCCGCCGTCTCCGGCAGACACTTGCCCGACCGCAGATACCACGGCACGCCCTCCCAACGCCAGGAGTCAACGTAGAGCCGCATGGCGCAGTAGGTCTCGACGTCAGAGTTGCGCGCCACGTTCGGCACCTTGCGATATCCGGCGTACTGTCCGCGCACGAGATCGCGCGACGTGAGCGGCCGCATCGCCTCGAACACCTTGGCCTTTTCGGTGTGCACCGCGCCGTAGCTCTGCTCTACCGGTGGCTCCATGGCCAGCAGCGCCACGATCTGAAAGACGTGGTTCTGGATTACATCCCGCAGACAGCCCGCCGTCTCGTAGAACGCGCCGCGATCGTGCACGCCAAACCGCTCGGCGAGCGTTATCTGCACGCTGGAGATGTAGTTGCGATTCCAGATCGGCTCGAGAAAGGAATTCGCGAATCGGAAGTAGAGAATGTTCATTATCTCTTCCTTCCCCAGATAGTGATCGATGCGGAAGATCGCATCTTCGGGGAAGGCCGTGTGCGCAATGGCGTTGAGCTTGCGCGCCGACGCCAGATCGCGCCCGAACGGCTTCTCGACAATGACCCGCGCGTTCTCCGACAACCCCGCGGTGCGAAGGCCTTCGATCACCGTCGCGAACATTGCCGGGGGAATCGCCAGATAGTGCGCCGGACGCTTGGCCGGCCCCAGCGTTTGCTTGAGCGACGCAAACGTCACCGAATCGTTGTAGTCACCGGACACGTAGCGCAGGAGCGCGTGCAGCCGCGCCAACACCTTTTTGTCAACGGTGACACCGGACTGCTCGATGCTGTCCGTAGCGCGCTTGCGCAGATCCGCCAGCGACATGGGCGGGAATGCCACCCCCACCACCGGCACGGTGAGCACGCGCGACTTCACCATCGCATACAACGCCGGAAAGATCATCTTGTGCGCCAGGTCGCCGGTGACCCCAAACACCACCAGCGCATCTGACTGTGCGCGCTTTTCTACTTTTGGCATGAGTACTCCGGAATCCGCGTCGTCATTCCGACGCCGGCTTTTCGGCGTGGCCCCCAAACTCGGCGCGCATGGCCGAGAGCACCCGATTCTGGAAATCCGCCTGGCCGCGCGAGGCAAACCGCGAGAAGAGCGCCGCGGAGAGCACGTTCGCCGGCACGGCTTCGTCGATCGCTGCCTCGAGCGTCCAGCGGCCCTCGCCAGAGTCCGACACGCGTCCGGCAAACTTATCGAGCACCGGGTCGGCGGCGAGCGCGGCGGCCGTGAGGTCGAGCAGCCACGACGCAATCACACTACCCCGCCGCCAGACTTCCGCCACGTCGGCCAGGTCCAGGTCATACTGGTACGCCGAGGGATCGCGCAGCGGCGTGGTCTCCGCATCCGCTTCGGCTGCCGCGGCCTTTCCCACGTTTGCGTGTTTGAGAATGTTCAAGCCCTCGGCGTACGCGCCCATCATGCCGTACTCAATGCCGTTGTGCACCATCTTCACGAAATGGCCGGCGCCGTTGGGGCCGCAGTGGAGGTAGCCCTGCTCCGCCGTGGGGTTTCGTCCCTTGCGACCCGGCGTTTTGTCCGCCGTGCCCGCGCCAGGCGCGAGCGTCGCAAAGATGGGGTCGAGTCGTTTCACCACCTCCGGCTCACCGCCGATCATGAGGCAATACCCACGTTCCAAGCCCATCACGCCGCCGCTCGTGCCGCAATCGACGTGATGCATTTTCGTGGCGGCCAAGCGCTTGGCCCGGATCAGGTCGTCGCGATAGTACGAGTTGCCGCCGTCCACCACGATGTCGCCCGCCGAGAGCTTGGGCACGAGCGCATCGAGCGTCTGGTCAACCACCGCCGCCGGCACCATCAGCCAGATCACGCGCGGCGTCGAGAGCTTGGCGACGAAATCGTCCAGCGACGCTGTCCCAGTCGCCCCCTCGGCGGCCATCGCTTTGATCGCGGGGGCCTGCGCGTCGAACACGACGCACGAATGGCCACCCTTCATGAGACGGCGCACCATGTTCGCGCCCATACGGCCGAGTCCGATCATACCTAGTTGCATTGACTGCCTCTTGTCAGTTCAAGGAGGAAAGCTACTCCGTCAGGTGCAATGAGGAGGCCGCGGCGCGTGCTAATTCTCGCCGCCTGCCCCCACCCCTTTGTACACGACGCCGCCCTTCATCACGAACTCCACGTGCTCCACCGCCGTAATGTCCTGGAGGGGATTTCCGGCCACCGCAATCACGTCGGCAAAATATCCGGGCTTGAGTTGCCCAATGTCGTTCTGCCACATCAGAATTCGTGAATCGTTTACGTAGTCCGCCTGGAGCACGGCCAGCGGCGTCATTCCGTACTTCACCATCAGCTCGAATTCCTCCGCCTGCGCGCCGTGCGGGAACGGGCCTACATCGGACCCAATTGCCATTGGCACCCCCGCTGCTACCTGTCGCTTGAATTCGTGGATCTTGTAGTCGAGCATGGCGTTCTCGCCTACCGCCGCCGCGGGCGACGAGTGCTCGGCGAAGTACTTGAAGATGGTGAAGGTGGGCACGGCAGGAATGTTCTTCTGCTTCATCATCGCCATCGTCCCTTCGCTGAGTTGCGTCGCGTGATCCACCGACGCCACTCCGGCCTCCACGGCAAACCGCGCCCCCGGCTCGCCCTGGCAGTGCACGCCCACGTTGGTGTTGAGCCGCGCCGCCTCGTCCACAGCCACCTTCAGCTCCGCCTCAGTGTACTGGAAGGGCGTATAGAAGTCCCAGAACTGGGCGTCGCCGGCTTGAGCGCCGAGTCCGAGTTGCGAGCACAGCGCGCTGCCGAGGCACGGCGCCGAGCCACTCGGCACCATCTCGTCGTTACCAGTTTCATAAATCTTGACGAAACTCGAGCCTGCCTTGCGCTGTGCGCGGATAGTCGCGGCCAACTGACCGGCGTCGTTGGCGTAGTCGGCGTTCCCTAGCACGTGCTGGTCCGGGTTGAAGCCGATCGCGTCCTCGTGGCCACCCAGGAT
>JBEPWA010000048.1:0-35757 GCA_041690755.1 Gemmatimonadaceae bacterium
CGATACGAGTCGAGTACGGCGATTGCACTTGGAACGGGTATGATTTCCCGTCCTGCCCCTGCCGCCCAGAAAATCGCCCTCGGACGCACCAGATTTCTGAAGGCGGTGCTGGCAGTGGGGTGCACGGCGTGCATGGCGTGCGGACGCACCCCAACCGACCCTGCCCATTCCTCATTCGGGGACGCGGCTGCCAACGTGGCCGCCGCGGTGGCGCAAGCGGCCGCAGCGGTGACTGGACAAACGGCGCCGATGGCGAACGCCTACGAAAAGGGCACGTTCGTTGGCTTCGACACCCACACCTATCCCGGCACGCGCGTGATGCGGACGTGGAAGAACACGCCCGGCGCGCAATATTCCTGGGTGGGCTACTACCTGCCGTCGCCCTGCCACGCCGACCGCTCGTGGATCGGCAAGCGCGATACGCTCGAGCAGATTGGCTGGGGCCTGGCGATAGTGTACGTGGGCGAACAGACGTGGGGAAAGACGCCTCGCAAGCTCACGCCTGCGCAACTCAACACGGTGCGCAAAAAGAGCAATTGCTCGCAGGACCTGCTGTCCGCAGACGAGGGCACGGCCAACGCAGACGACGCCACCAGAATCGGCGTGGCCGAAGGGTTCTCCAAAGGCGTGGTGATCTTTCTCGACCTCGAGCGCATGGAGAAAATTCCAGCGCCAATGAAAGATTACTATAAAGCCTGGGTGGCGCGCATGCTGGCCAACGGCCAGTTCATGCCGGGCGTGTATACGCATCAGCACAACGCCGTCGAGATTTTCACCGACGTGCAAAGCGTGTTCAAGGCGGCCGGCGATACTACCACGCCGCGCTTCTGGATTGCCGGTGGCAAGGGCTTTGACGAAGGACGCGCGCCGCAAGACGTCGGCTTTGCCTTTGCCGGCATGTGGCAAGGCGTCATTGACGTGGCGCGGTCGGTGGCCAACCTCAAGTTGCCGGTGGACATCAGCGTGGGGTCGTGGAAGTCGCCCTCCCAGTCCGGCATCGCGGTTCAGTAGCGCGAGGCGTAGCTTCTGCGGCGCCTGTCCATTGCCGCGAGGTCGATCGTGAAATACATCGCATTCGTTGCCCTGCTCTCCGCGCCGCTCGTTGCTCAGCAACCGGCTGTTTCATTTCCATGGACCGGTCACATGGACAGCGCACGCACGCGGGAGTTGTACGTCAGCAAGGATCCGACCGACATCCGCGGCTGCGCACCGGACATCTGCGCGCGCGATCTCGCCGGCAAGCGGGCCACGGACAGCGTCTACGCCGCGAAAGCGCCTGGCCGCTATCAATTCACAAAAATCAAATACCGGAGCCGTGCCGATGGGCTCGAGATTCCGGCCTACGTGTTTTCGCCGGTCAACAAGGGTTCAACCAAACACGCGGCCCTCGTCTGGGTGCACGGCGGTGTGCATGGCAACTGGGACACGAGCCTCTATCCATTCGTCGTCGAGGCGGTGAAGCGCGGCTACGTCGTGCTCGCGCCCGACTATCGGGGCAGCACGGGTTACGGCGACGAGTGGATGAAGCTCATCGACTACGGCGGCAAGGAGGTGGACGACGTGCGCTCCGCCGCCGATTATCTCGCCACGCTGCCGTACGTCGATATGAAACGGCTGGGCATCATGGGTTGGAGCCACGGCGGGTTCATCGCCGCGCACATGCTCTTTCAACCCGGCAATCCGTTCGCCGCCGGCGCGGCGATCGTGCCGGTGACCAATCTCGTGTTCCGGCTGTCGGACCACGGTCCGAATTACGCCCGCGACTACGCGGCCGAAATGGGTTTTCAGGGACTACCGTTCGAGTCGAACTGCGGTCCGAATCACGATCGGCCGTGCATCGATCTTTATCTCGAGCGCTCGCCGGTGTTCCACGTGCAGAATCTGAAAGTGCCAATGCTCGTACACGTTGCGACGAATGATTGCGACGTGTTTTTTCGCGAAGACCAGCAGATGGTCTACACGCTGATGGCGCTCAAGCCAACGCTGGCCGAGACGAAGATCTACACCAATCCTCCGCCCGGACCGTCTGGCTGCGGACACACTTTTAGCCGGCGCACGAACAAGCAAACCCTCGAGCGTGAAGACACGCCCGAGCAGATCGACTCATGGAATCGAACCTGGCAGTTTTTTGCGAGAAACCTGCGACCCTGAGCCGAGGCAGCGGCTCAGGGCTGAGGCTAGGTCACACGCGCACGCTGTCGTCGAGCTGTTCCTGCAGGCTGATTGGATCGGTCCCGTGACTATCTCCCGGCACGAACGTATGGACGCGCAATTCTGTTTTGCGAGCCAACGCGACGAACAGTCTGTGGGGGAGGGTCGATCCGGGCGACGGCATCTTTCGATCAGCGCCCTCGGGCGCCGTGCTGTCGTAGATTCGCCAAAGTTCGCCGTAGCGATTGACGAGGAAGATCGACGTGAACTGCTGAATGACGCGGGGAGCGTCGTCCCGTGTGGGGATAACCGCCAATGCGGCGGCTACACTACTTGCGCTAACCATGGTTTTTGACTCCGCGGGGGACCCGTCGTCGGGTCCGTTCCGGAACTACACGATACTTCAGTGCGGCGAATATGTGTCCGAGGCCGCTGTTACACAACACCCTATTAGAATTCCTTAGTGCCGAGTCTGGATACAATTTCCGGATTCGTTCACTAAGTCACGGAAAGACAAATAGATGGCGCCGTTCCGCGGTCAGCGAACATTTTTTCCGCCCACCGATCCCCGGCGGTCATCAGGCACGAACCGCGACCGCGCCGGCATTTGGATCGCCGTCAGCGCCTTGGCGTCCAGCACTGTATTCGCCGGAATGATGCCTTCGCGCTGGAGCAGGTACGCCGTCACCGCATATATCTGATCCGCCGTGAGCGAGCCGGGCGCCGCCAGCGGCATTGCCCGGCGTATGTAGCCGTACAACGTCGTGGCGTATGGCCAGTAGTTGCCGATGGTGCGGGGAATTTTGTAGTCGGTGGCAAAATCCACGTTGCTGCCTTTGGGACCCCCGATCAACTGCGGGTACGCCGGCGGCATGCCCTGGCCATTCGCCCCGTGACAGGACGCGCAGCTTGCCGCAAAGACCGCGGCGCCCTGCTCGGGGGTGCCGCTGCCGGCCGGAAGCCCGGCTCCATTCGGCAACACGTCGATGTCCACCGCCGCAATCTCGGCGGGGGTAGCAGTATGGCCGAGGTCGAACTGCTTAGGGGCTTTGTCGCCGAGGTAGTCGTCGCGGGAGTCGAGTCGGCAACCGCTCGCCAGCACCGCGCCGGCCAATACGGCGGCGGCAACCCACCTGTGGGCCGTCACGTCGCTGCCTCGAAGGTTACGGCGCCGTTGCGGGCCACGCGCCAGCCGCGAACGGAATTGAAGTGGTAGTCCGTGCCCGGGCCGCGCGCGGCCTTTAGTTGCGTCATGGTGGGCTGCACGTACCCGGTATCATCGACGGCTCGGCTCATGAGTAAACTATCATCGCCGTTCCATTGCCACATGTACTGAAAGCGCACGTGAACTTTGGGGGTGAGCGGTGACAACAGCTCGGCTTCCAGCCACGACTTGCCGCCGTCCGTGCTGATGTCCACCCGTTGAATGCGTCCGCGGCCGCTCCAGGCGATACCGGTGACCGGCCACCAGCCAGGGCCCGCGAGCCGCTGCGGCGCGGCGGGCGACGTGATGATCGACTTGGCGTCCATCTCGAAACTGAATTGGCGGATCGTTCCGCCCAGCAGGGGATCGGTGTACTTCGACGTCTCCCAGCGCGTCATGAACGGCTCGGCGCCGAACTTGAGTCGGCGCAGCCATTTCACGTTCATGTTCCCCTCAAAGCCGGGCACGAGCAGCCGCATGGGGAATCCCTGCTCCGGCCGAAGCGGCTCGCCGTTCTGCGCGTAGACGATCATCGCATCGTCTCGACCCTTGGACAGTGGAATGCTACGCGCCAGGAGACAGGCGTCGCCCCCCTCGGCGAGAAACCACTTCGCGTCCTTCTGGACGCCGATTTCGTTGAGCAGCGTCTGCACCGCAACGCCCGTCCATTCGCTATTGGCGGTGAGACCATCGATAAGCTGCGGCGTCATGTCCGGCGTAGGGGCGCGGAACGCCGACCGACCGTTGCCCGAGCACTCGATGAAATGCGTGCGCGTGACCGATGGATACCGCTTGAGATCGGCCAGCGTCAATTCGAGCGGCCGGTCTACGAGACCATGCAGGAGTAACGTGTGCTTGTCGGGATCGATCGCCGGCACGCCGGCGTGCACGCGCGTGAAGTGCAGATCGGACGGCGTGAGCGTGCCCGTGAGGTCCTGCAACGGAGTGTAGGACCAGCCGGTGACTTCGCCGGTGGGGGTGCGCTCGATGTGAACGAACGGCGACCGCGTTCCGACGGCAGTCGTCGGCGCGCCAAGCGTTCGCGCACCGGCCACCGGCGTCGGCGCTGCAGGCGATGCCGCGGCGGCGACCGCTCCTGCCTTTTGCTGCGCGCCAAGCGGCAGGTTCGTCAGCACCGCGCCGCCTGCCGCGGCGGCTGCGCCGGCGAGAAGCGTTCGGCGGCTGATCGGCTTTTCGTTCATGATGAGTCTCTAATGGAGCGTGAGCCGAGCGTTACTTTCCCCGTGGCACCGGAGCGGGCGCCGTCACAATGGCCCCGCGCGGATCGGTGTTTCTCGCCAGCACCCGCGGCGGCCGAAAGGCCTTGTGTCCCTTGGTGTCGTACGGAAGATCGGCCGGCGCGCCGCCGTTCGGCCAGTCGGCTTCCTTGTTCGGCAGGTCCGGCCGCGGCATGGAAGTCACGTACGCTGCCACGTCGAATGCCTGCTGATCGGTGAGCGTGCCTGGCCGGTCGAACGGCATGTTGTGCCGAATGAACGACGCCGCGCGCTCCTGGCGAGCCATCGACGCGCCAATGCTGAACGAGTGCGGTCCCCACAGCGCAGGAATCGGTCCCATCCCGCCACCATCGCTTGCGTGACAGCGCGCGCAGTTGTCGGCAAACAACGGCGCTCCGCGAGTTGAGTCGCCGAGCAGCGGCGGCATCTTGGGCATTCCTTCGCCGCGCACGTGTTCGCCGCTCGGCACTCCCTTGGAGATGTAGGCCAGATAGGCGACGATATCCTGCATCTCGCGGCTGTCCGGCGGCAATTTGTTGCCGGCCAGGCTACGGGTCAGGCAGTAGTTGATGCGATCCTCGATCGGCACCACCGCGGCAACTCGCTCGATGTATTTCGGGTAGCGGACGTACGATCCGGTCATCGGCGCGGCGTTGGGGCGCCGGCCTTCATCCAGGTGACAGCTGGTGCAGCTCAGCGTGTTGCCCACGTAATTGGGCAAGCTGTCGCGCGTGTGGGTAACTATCGCCAGACCGCGATAAACCGCGACCTCGTACGGGTCGTCCGGTGTGCTGTCTACGATCGGCGCTTGCCAGGTATCCGCGTTCCAGGGCCGCGATCCCGCCCGCGCGCTGGCCGCTGCTGCCACGGCGCTGGAATCGCGGTTCGACGCCTCCTGCAGCGAACAGGCGCTTATAGCCAACGCACCAGCGGCCAGGAGGCGAAGCTTGGTTCGAGTGTGCAATGGGTCAGCTCAGCTGCTCGATTGCCTTGCCCACCGATTCGAAGATCCGGTCGATCTCCGACTTTTCCACGATCAGCGGTGGTGACAGCACCAGCGTGTCGCCGGCCGATCGCACGAGCACGCCCTCGGCGAAGCACTTGAGAAAGACTTCGAACGCCCGCGCGCCAACGGCGCCCTGGCGCGACTCGAGCTCAATGCCGGCCACAATGCCGATGTTTCTCAGGTCCACGACTTTGGACGACCCGCGGAGCGAGTGCACAGCGTCTGCCCAGTATGGCTCGAGCGATGCGGCGCGCTCGAACAGCCCTTCGTCGCGATAGAGATCGAGCGTGGCGAGAGCGGCGGCGGCGGCCAGCGGGTGTCCCGAATACGTGTAGCCGTGAAACAGCTCGATGCCGGCCACGGAGCTGTTGGTGATCGTGTCGTAGATCTCGTTGCGCGCGCACACGGCGCCCATTGGCACCGTGGCGTTGGAGATTCCCTTGGCCACCGTCAACATGTCCGGCGTGACGTTGAATCGCGTGGCGGCAAACGCCGATCCGAGCCGGCCAAAGCCGCTGATCACTTCGTCGAAGATGAGCAAAATGCCGTGCTTCGTGCAGATTTCGCGAATGCGTTCGAGGTAGCCCTGCGGCGGCACGAGCACGCCGGTGGAGCCGGCCATGGGCTCGATGATCACCGCGGCGATGGTCGATGCGTCGTACTTCTTGATCATCTCGTCGAGGGCGTCGGCGAAGTGCGCACCCTTGGCGGGTTGTCCGCGCGAGAATGCATTCATCGACAGATCGTGCGTGTGCGGCAGGTGGTCGATCGCCGGCAGCGTCTGGCCGGCGAACTGTTTGCGGTTCGCCTCGATGCCGCCCACGGAAATTCCGCCAAAGCCCACACCGTGATAGCCGCGCTGCCGCCCGATGAACCGCACCCGCTTGGGCTCACCCTTGGCCTGCCAGTAGGCGAGGGCGATCTTGAGTGATGTGTCAACCGCCTCGGAGCCGGAGTTTCCGAAGAACACGCGATCGATGCCTTGGGGCAGCAACTTCGACATGCGGTTGGCCAGCTCGAATGCCAGCGGATTGCCAAGCTGAAAGGGCGGCGAGTAATCGAGAATGCCGGCCTGCCGCCGGATCGCTTCGGTGATCGGCTCGCGGCAGTGGCCGGCATTTACGCACCACAAGCCCGCCGTTCCATCGAGAATTTGCCGTCCGTCGTCCGTGGTGTAGTACATCCCCTTGGCGGACACGATCATTCGCGGCGCGCTCTTGAAGGCGCGGTTGGCGGTGAAGGGCATCCACAGTTCGTCGAGAGACGGACGCGACGGTTTGCCCGCCGATTGCGTATTCAGTGCGGAAGATGTGCTCGTCATGGGACCACGGCGTGACGGATGTGAAACCGAAAGGAGTTGCTTGACGTGTCGGAATATGCGCGCGAACTGGAGCCTCGGGGAGGAGATGCCGTATGACTGATCGATCTCGCGATCTAAACGAGGTGCAGCAGCGTCTCGCGGAGATCCAGAAACGAAAGCGGGCCGGAGTCCGCTGGCATGTGTCCAAGCACACGGCAGAGCTGGCGATTGGGGCATTGGAAACGGGCCTGCCGAACGCCAAACCGGCGTCGCGGCCGGGAAAGGCGCGACGCCGGAAAAAGGCAAAGCGACTGCTCTAAGCAGTGGCATCCCGAGGAGCAAAGCGAGGAGGGATCTTTCGTTCCTCATAAGGGCCAGAAGATTCCTCGCTTCGCTCGGAATGACAGGCGGTTTTCAAACGGCTCACGGCACCGGATTGCCGTTGACGTCCAGCACAACCACCGGCGCGATCTTGGTGGCGACCAACGGGGCCTCGATCCTGGCCCGGTCGCCCACGATCACGATCGCCATGTGGTCCGGGTCGATGTACTTCTTCGCAACTCGTACCACGTCGGCCTTGGTCACCGCATCTACGGCCCTGGCAAACTGCTGGTAATAATCCTCCGGCAGGCCCTGGGTGTAGATCGCCGCAATACTGGCATTCACGCCGGCCACGGACTCGAAGCTGCCGGGAAGGCTCTGCACCAAACTCGCCTTGGCCTGCTGCATCTCGTCGTCGCTCGGCGGGCGGACACCGCGGATGTCGCGCAGCTCTTTCATGAACTCAATCAGCGCGCTGTCGCTCTTGGCGGTGACAATCTCTCCGCCCGCCCGAAACGGTCCGGGACCGCGGCCATAGGCAAAGCTCGACCCCACCCCGTAGCTGTACCCTTTCACTTCTCGAATCTCGTGGTTCAGCCGCGACTGAAAGAGCACGCCGAGCATTTCGTTCATGACGCGAACGGCGTAGTAGTCCGGCGTATCGCGCGGCGGACCGGCAAATCCGAGCGAAAAGGTAGATTGCGCGGCGCCGGGTTTGTCCACGAGATAGATAGTGGTGGGTTTAGCTGCCGGTGGCGCGGGATAATTGAACGCCGGCATCGAACCGCCCGTCCATCCGGCCAGCGCTTGTTCGATCCGACGCTTGACGTCAGCGGTGTTGACGTCGCCCACCACCGTGATCACCGCGTGGCCCGGCGCGAAATACGATTTGGCGAACGATGTCACGTCGCTCCGTGTGATCGCCTTTACCGACGCCTCGGTTGGCGTGCGTCCGTAGGCGCTTGCCGTGGTGTAGAGAATCTTTGGAAACACGGTGGCGGCAATGCCCGCAGTGCGATCGCGGCTCTGGGTGAGCGCTACGAGCGTGCTGGCGCGCCGCCGTTCCAGCGCGTCTTCTGGAAATGCCGGATGCTCGAGCATGTCGGCGAGAATGCCGAGCGTTGCGGTGAACTTGTCAGTAGTAGACTGAAAGCTGATGCGCCCCGACTCACCGGCTACCGCAACCTGAATCGACGTGCCGAGCGCCTGAAGCTCGTTCGAGATCTGATCGCCGGTGCGCGTTGTCGTGCCTTCGGACAGCATTCCGGCGGTGAATGTCGCCAACCCGCTCTTGTCGGCCGGCTCGTACTGATTGGCGCCGCCAATGAAGTTCACCTGCAGCGACACGAGCGGCAGTCCGTGCCGCTCCGACACCACGAGCTCGGCGCCGTTGGACAGTTTGCTCTTTGTCCACGACGGTACGTGCAGCTCTGGCGTCTTACCCGCTGCGGGAATGACCGTACGGTCGAACGATGCGCCACGAGCATTCTTTTGCGCCGCCAGCGGCTGCGCGCCGAACGTACCAATGAGGCCAATTGCCAGCGCGACATAGACCGCCGCGGTCCTGGCGCCGGCGAGACTGATGCGCGTCATGGCCGCACCTCCGCGGTCTTTTCAGTGTATGGGTCCGTCACCACCACGCTCTTGTTCGCGTGCGCTGCCAGATCCGTTTTGCCGAGCGGCACGTTGCTCAAAACCACGCGCGCGTTGCCGAGGTATTTGTTGGCGACGCGTTTGATGTCTGCCGCTGTCACTGCCTGCGTGCGCGGATAATCAACGGTTACCGAGTGGCCCGGGTCGTTGAACATTGTCTGATCGTTGGCCAGGCGTGTGGCCTTGCCAAGGTTCGACTGTAACCCGTTGAGAAAGGTTGCTTCGCGCCGAGCCTTGGCGCGCTGGAGTTCGTCCGCGTCGGGACCAGTGCGCTTGATCTGGTCGAGCACCGAATCGGTGATCGTCTCCAGCTGCGTGAGCGTGTGTCCCGGTCGCGGCGTGGCAGTGACCAAGAATTTTCCAATGCTTTCTTCGGTCTGGGAATACGCCGACGCACTCGCGGCACTCTGGCTGTCGTAGACGAGGGCTTTGGTGAGGCGCGCCGTGCGTGAGCTTCCCAGAATGTCGCTCAGCAGCTGCAGCGCATACCTGTCAGAATTGCTCAGACCTACCGTGGGCCACGCTATCGTGAGTTGCGGCACCTGCACGCGGTCCTCGAATGTGAGTCGCTGTTCACTCTTTAGCGGCGACGCCGGCACCACGGGCCGTACTATCGCCTTGCCGCGCGGAATATCCGTGAAGTATTTCGCCACCCAGGCGCGCGCCTGTTTGGGATCGAAGTCGCCGGCGATGACGAGCGTGGCGTTGTTCGGCACGTAATAGGTGCGGAAAAATTGCTTGACGTCTTCCACGGTGGCGGCAGTCAAATCGGCCATGCTTCCCACCACGGGCCACGAATACGGATTCGGCTCCGGGAACATCGTGAGGTCGATGACCTCGCCGTCGCGCGCGTAGGGAACGTTGTCGGCGCTCTGCCGCCGTTCGTTCTTCACGATGTCCCGCTGGGCGCGAAACTTCGCTTCGTCGAGCGAATCGAGTAGCCATCCCATGCGATCGGCTTCCATCCACAACGAGGTCTGCAAATAGTTCGACGGGATCGTCTCGTAATACTGCGTCACGTCGTTGCCGGTCGATCCGTTGTTCGAGCCGCCCACACCTTCGGTGTACTTGTCGTGCAATCCGTACGGCACATGCGCCGAGCCGGTGAACATCACGTGCTCGAACATGTGCGCGAACCCCGTGTGTCCTACCTGCTCGTTCTTCGACGCCACGTGGTACATCACTTCCACCGCCACGGTGGGCGTGGCGTGATCCTCCGACAGCACCACGGTGAGTCCGTTGGGAAGCACGTACTTCTCGAACGGAATGCGGATCGCTGAATTCGATCGAACCGCCGGCCGCTGCGCAGCGGCGGCGGGTGGCAGTGCGATCAGGAGCAGCGGGATGAAGCGGTGCTTCATGGGGTCTAGGATCTAGGGTCTAGGGTCTAGTACCGGTACCACTTCAATTGTATCGGTTCAGCGTCGTTTCGGGGATACATTCTAGACCCTAGACCCTAGACCCTAGACCCTAGACCCTATTGTTCCTCAAGTCCCTCGAACTCTTCTGGCGCCGACTCTGGATCCGGATTCTCGTTCGGCTCATGCGCCGGCCGGAGAGTGCGCGTCCGGATTGGGGGGCTCGGCCCTATCGCGTGCTCTTTCTGCGGCACGACAGGGCGGGCGACATGATCTTGTCTACCGGAGTGATGCGCGCCGTGGCGCGGTCGTATCCCACTATTACTCTCGACGTGTTCGCGTCGCCCGTCAACGCGGCCATTCTCGATGGTGCGGATTACGTGGGCGACGTGGTGGTGTTCGACAAGAAGCGCATCGCCACGTACCTACCCACGGCGTGGAAGCTGCGCCGCCGGCGGTACGACGCGGTCATCGACTGCATGGTCACCGCGCCGTCGTTGACGACGTTGCTCCTCGTCTTTGCCAGCGGCGCGCGACATCGCATCGGTATCGCGGGCCGCGGCAATGATGCGGCGTTCACCGTTACCGTGCCGCCCGAGACGCGCGAGCGGCCGCATATGGTAGACTTGCTCGCGGCGTTGGCGGCGGCGTTCGACGTCGATCCGAGCACCATGGACAAGCAGCCGGTACTGGCGCTCAGCAGTGCGGAGCGCGAGTGGGCCGAGCAGTCGTGGGGCGCGCGCGATGGGGTGCGCCGAGTCCTCATCAACGTCTCGGCGGGCACGTCCGCTCGGCTATGGGCAAACGCGAACTATGTATCTGTGATGCGGCACGTCAGGAGTCGCGACGGATCAACTGTCTTTCGTGTGATCGGCGCACCGGCGGAGGCCGCACGCGCCGAGGAGATCGCCCGCAAAGGCGGCGGCGTTTATGTGCGCACGCCGAGCATTCGGCACGCCTTTGCGCTCGTGGCCGCGTCGGACTTCGTGTTCACGCCGGACACGAGCATTGCGCACGCGGCATCAGCATTCCATAAACCCACGGTGGCCATGTACCTGCGCGGAACGTCCGAGCGCTGGGGTCTCTACGGAACCGCAGGCGAAAGCGTGGAGCACCCCGACACGAACCTCGATACACTCACGGTGCCGCGCATGCTTGCCGCGGTGGACGCCGTGTGGAACGCGACGCTGCTCAACCGTTCAGGTTGACGAGACCTGCCACAAGACCTGCCACGAGCGCGTCACGCGCTGCGGCGTCGGGAACACTGCCCTGGGCAATGCGCGGCGATCCACCGCCACGACCGCCGGCGGCCACGAGGCGCTCCTTGAGCAGCCGTCCGGAATCAATGCCAGAATCCTCGGAGCTCGCTAGCAACACCGACGGAGGATTGTCCAGCGCACCAATGACCACCGCGCGCGGCAACGCAATGGCCGCCTGCGCCAACGTGCGTAATTCATCGAGCGTCCCGACGTCGCGAATGACGATGGTGCGTACGCCGCCGGCGTCCGGAGCCGCGGCATCGTAGCGCTCGCGCGCATGGAAGATGGCCAGCTCCTTCTCGAGCTTCTTCCGCGTGCTTTCAGCATCCTTTAATCGCTCGGCTTGCGCGGCAACTACGGTGGCGACGTCGCTGGCCGACGCGGACAACGCGGCAGCGATTCGCGCCAGCGACTCGAAATCGCCGCGCGCGCGATCGATGGCGCGCGTTCCGCAGATGAACTCCACGCGGGTTGCCTTACGAATTTTCTCCGTCGATCGCACCAGCACCGGACCAATCTCCGCAGTGGAACGCACGTGAGTGCCGCCGCAGGCGCTGCGATCCACCGCGTCGATCGACACCACTCGTAACATGCCGATACGGTCGGAGGCCTTTCGCAGTCCTGCTGCGGTGGCGGCGTCCTCGAATGTCACCGCAACGGACCGGTTTTCACCGACAACGACATTCGCCCTCGCCTCGGCAGCCACGAGCTGCGTGCGCGTCACCGACTCGGCGTCGAGGTCGAGGGTGGAGTAGTCCGGACCGAAGTGCACGCTCACGGTTTTGTAGCCGAACAGATCCTCGAACACCGCGGACAACAGATGCTGTCCCGTGTGCTGCTGCATGTGGTCGAGGCGACGCGCACGGTCGATTTCGCCGTGCACGGTTCCCGCGGCGCTGAGCGGCGACGCCATCACATGGGCGATGCGATCGTCTTCGTCCACCACGTCCAGCACGGCAACACCGCCCAATGTCCCGAGGTCGTGCAGCTGTCCGCCCGACGTGGGATAGAACGCCGTGGCGTTCAGGTAGACGCGCAGCCCGTTGTCGCGCCGATCGACAATCTCGGCGCTGAACGTCGTGCGATATGCATCGGTGTAGTACAGACGATCGGTCATCGCCGCGGGCTTCTGTCATTCGGAGTGGAGCGAGGAATCTTCTGGCCCCCGCGAGGGACGCAAGATTCCTCGTCGCTCCGCTCCTCGGAATGACAACCGGTTTCAAATCGCACTCTACAGGCCGAACCCAAAGTCAAAGGTCACCAGCCAGCGTTTGGCCAGGCCGGCTCCCGTGGTGCCAATGGCGCGGAACACACCCACGCGCGGCCCAATGAAAACGATTGGCCAGAGCGTGGCCTCTCCGCCCACGTAGGTGACGTTCTCCTTGGCCCACCACGGATCGTTCCAGGTGCGCAACGCAGTCGCGGCAACCATGAACCCTGACCCGAAGTTGCCAAAGCCTTTGTCGATGTATCCGAATGAGGCGCGGCCGGCCGACAGCCCCGGTTCGACAAACAGGCCAAGGTTGTGCGAGTGATCGCGCCCGTCCGCCTGCCAGTCCTGACCCACTACCACGCCGAGCGCCGCCGATGCTTTTTGTGGTGCGCCAACGCGAAAGCCAAACTCCGGCACCACGTACGTGCGGCGCACCGTGTCTTCCTCGACACAGGAGCGACATTGCTGGGCGCTCAGCGCGGCCAGCGGCGAGAATAGCGCAGCGGTCACCAGCAGCATTGCCGGCGTCTTCCAATTCATCATGCTCGATCCGCAAAGTGTGGAGTGAACATGACTCGCAATGTATCGGCCGTGAAGACGCATCGCACGATCGGTGGCATCTTAGCCGTTGGCGCCGGGGCCGGCGCTCGACCCGAAGCGCGGCCAGTGCTCGCGCGGCACGGCTCGAATTCCCACCGCAAGCACTCCGCAGGCCACCAGCGCGATAACGCCGAGCTCCGTGAGCAGGTCTCGGTTGGCGGCGATCGCGGCCGTGCGTTTCGCTTCGACATCCAGCGAGAGCCGCAGCATAGTGACGGCTTGCTGCTGGCTCAGCGGCTTTTCTCCACGCTCAGCCGCGCCGACGAAATCGCTGCGGTCCTTCCACGAGTCGCCCACCGCACCGAGCACCTGCAGCTGCGACGCCGCGTAGAACACGCCGGCGACGACGAAGGCAAGCACGATGGTAGGTGCGATGAGGAGCAGTTTCTTATCGAGGCGCACTCAGCTAATTAAGCACAAATGCACTTGGGGCGCCGCGAACGCTCGCAGCGGAATGGTGCTGCAGCCAACGCCGCGTGTCACGAGCAGCCATCTTGGTGCGCTCGCTCCAATCTGGAATGAGCCACTGCAATACACGCGGTTCAGGTGGCCGCCGGGAACCAACACCGGTGTGCCCCACGGCAGCGCCACCTGTCCGCCGTGGGTATGGCCGGCAAGCGCAAGGTCGAAGCGCCGGTCGCCAATTGCTGTGAGTCCCTCCGGAGAGTGCATGAGCACGATCCGCGTTCCCTCCACGCCGTCGAGCGCCAGATCGGCTCGTGGATCGCCGCGAGTGGGGTCGTCCAGTCCGCAGATGGTGATGTCGTCAAAAGGCGCCGCCAGGGTGACGTGGCGGTTCGTGAGCATCTGGATGCCCTCGTGCTCGAGCGACTCGACCACGAGCCGATGTTGGGCGCGCAGATCATGGTTGCCGAGCACGGCGAACTTGCCGAGCGGTGCGTCGATGGCCCCGAGCAGAGGCGCGAGCCGGTCGATATATGACGCGCGCACCGAAACGAAATCGCCGCCGAGGAGGAGTACGTCGGGCCGCATGGCGGCGAGCGCAGCGCACGCGTCGGAGAGGAGGCGGGGATGGGTCGTGGCGCCGGCGTGAAAGTCCGATGCGAAGGCAATGCGCAGCGCGGGGCGAGGGTCGTGGCGGGAGCCGTTCGCCGGCCGTTGCCGAAGTTGGTAGGCGCTGGTTGTTGTGGCGAGGTGTCCTTGCAGCCCAACGATGTTGGCCATTCTCGCCGCCCAACTTCCCGGGCGAAAGACGGAATCGAGCACGAGCTCGACCTTGCGGCGGTTCGCTTCGATCCGCCGGTCGCGGCTCTCGGGCCGGGCGGGCGCGCCGTGGCGGTCGCTCAGTCGTCGGCTGACGAGTCCTCCGCGTCGGACTCCGCGCCTGGGGCGGTGGCGGGTTTTTTCTTTGGGCGACCGCCTTTGCCCTTTGCGGCCTGAGCTTCGAGCATGGCTTTGTATTCGCGGCGTGCGGCGGCCATGCGTTCGTCTTCCGGCACTTCGCGCTTGGCTCGCTTGTCCTTTTCGTGCTGATAGTGGTCGATTGGTGTCTTGCTGCTGGCTTTATTGTCGGACTTATTGGGCACGGGCTGCGGCTTGGCTAGGAGGTTTTCTTTGGGCTTGGTCATGGCGGAGTCAAGGCGGTCACGACGACTGTGGCAGTCGCGACGTTCGTCGTGTCAGAGGAATAGCGCGCCGTGACGGTCGCGGGCCCTGCGGCGACGCCTGTGACGAGACCGCTCGGCGATATAGTAGCAATCGTAGTCTGTAACGAGTTCCACTGCACCTGGCTTTGCAAACTCGTTGGCGCGTTGGTGTTGAGCTGCTGGGTTCCGCCAACTGTCAACTGCACGGCATTGGGTGAAATGGTCAACGCCGAGGTGTTGGTGCCGGATGTGGTGGTGCCTCCGCCAAGCCCGGCGATGATCGGAGACGAAGCCTCGCCGCACGCCCCCAAGGCAGCAGCGGCGGCGAGCGCCAGCGCAAGGCAAGTGGAGAGCGGCATGGAGAAATACAGGACAGTTTCTGTGCCGCGATTCCGCCGTGGCACTAAGAATCCAACATGTAGATGCGAGCAGGGCTGTGACGAATGACCTTGGGGATTGGTCTCCCCGCGTACATGAACACACATTGCCGCAACGCTCCTCATGCCTGATGCTGATCTCGTTCTCGTCATAGACGACGAACCCCAAATTCGACGCGCCGTCCGCGACGCGCTTCACGACGTTGCTCTTCACGTGGAAGAGGCGGCGAACGGATCCGCGGGCGTCGAGGCCGCGACCACCGGCCGGCCGGATCTCGTGGTGCTCGATCTCGGTCTGCCAGATATGGCCGGCGTCGATGTCTGCCGCGAAATTCGCCAGCGATCGGCGGTACCGATCATTGTGCTGTCGGCGCGACATTCGGAACACGAAAAGGTGGACCTGCTGAACGCGGGCGCAGACGATTACGTCACGAAGCCGTTCAGCGTGCTCGAACTGGCGGCGCGCGCGCGCGCGCAGATTCGCCGCGCTAAAACGCTCGCCGCCGCCGTGGGCAGCGCCGCGCCGGTCAGCATTGGATCGCTGCACATCGACACCGTGACGCGGAAAGTGTCGCGCGAGGGCACGCAGCTGCACCTCACGCCCATCGAGTGGCAGATCCTGGCCACGTTGTTGGCGTCGGCCGGCCGCACGCTCACGCATCAGCAGATCTTCGACTCGGTGTGGGGGCGGCAGTTCGGCAGTCCGCAGCAGTACCTTCGCGTGCACATCACCAACCTGCGTCGCAAGATCGAGCTCGATCCCGCGGCGCCGCAGATCATCATCACCGAACCAGGCGTAGGATATCGCGCCGAGCTCACACGCTGACGAATGGTACGGCGGGCGGACGTCGCCACATGGGTAGTGTGGGTGCTACTGATGATCGTGGCGACGATCGTGATGGTGCACGTTCGCGATAGAATCGACCAGGTGCACGTGGTGCTGGTGTACCTGCTGCTCGTACTCGGTGCGAGCACGTCCGGCGGCCGCCTGCTCGCGCTTCCGCTGGCCTGCGCCGGATTTCTGCTCATCGACTATTATTTTCAGGCGCCGTTCGGCCACATCGGCGACGGCAAGCCGCTGGATTGGGTGGCGCTCGCTGCGTTCCTGCTCACCGCCGTAGTCGCCACCGATTTGTTGGTGCGCGCACAGACGGAGGCGCGAGAAGCGGAACGGCGTGCCGTGGAGATCGCATCGTTGGCCCGGATCGGCTCTGAGACGCTCAGCGCCGGTCGCGCGGAAGATGCGTTGGCCGGCATCGCTCAGGTCATCCAGACCACACTCGGCATGGCCGGCGTCTCGATCGTTGCCACGGACGCGAACGCGGCGAGCGTCCCGGACCACGCCGCGATGACCGCCACTTCGTTGGCCGGCAAGCAGATTCAGAACGCCGTGATTCCATTGTCGGTGCAGGGCCGTGTGGTGGGCTCGCTGCAACTGGCCAACGACGCGCCGGTGTCGCTCGACGCGGCGCAGCGGCGGTTCCTCGACGCCATCACCTATTACGCGGCGCTCGCCGTGGATCGCGTGCGGCTCGTAGCCGCGGCCGAGCATGCCGAAGCGCTGCGCGAGGCGGATCGTCTCAAGGACATCGTCCTCGCGTCGGTGTCGCACGATCTGCGCACGCCGCTCACGACGATCAAGGCACTGGCCCAGAGCGAAGCGATGCAGGGCAATCGATCGGCCGCCGCAATCGAAGAGCAGGCCGATCGGTTGACGCGGCTCGTGAGCGATCTCATGGATCTGTCGCGTCTCAAGGGCGGCGCGTACTCCGCCGTGCCCGAGCTGAACACGGCGGAAGATCTCATTGGCGCGGCCGTACGGCAGACGCGCGGGCTGTTCGGCGATCGTCCGCTGCGCACCGTGATTGATCTGCGGAGCCCGGCGTTAGTCGGCTATTTCGACTTCTCTCAATCGCTGCGCGTGCTGTGCAATCTGCTCGAGAACGCGGTGCGCTACTCACCCGCGGCGGGCACGATCGAACTTGGCGCGCGGCGCGACGGCGCCGAGCTGGTGTTCTCCGTGGCGGACCGTGGTCCCGGGGTGAATGACAAGGACGTGGCGCGCGTGTTCGAGCCGTTCTATCGCGCCAAGTCGGCCGCACCGGACGCGGGGCGCGCGGGTCTGGGCCTTTCGATTGCGCGCACGCTGGCCGACCTCCAGGGCGGTTCGCTGGGCTACGAGCGTCGCGACGGCGGTGGGAGCATTTTCCTGCTGCGCCTCCCCGCTGCGGAACTGCGCGCCGACGCGCTGGAGCAGACCGCGTGACGCCGTTGAACGGTATGCGGCGAACGGAGGATGGTCGTAATCATTTTCGCGCAGGGCATCTTTGTGGAATCTTTACCCACATGGCTCGTGCCGCCGGATACTTTTTCTCATACACCGCTGGGCGCCCCCCAAACGTCTCTCAGTGGTGCGGAACATTGGCGAACAGGAGTTCAGGTATCACGTCATGAGGGGTGGGTGGGAAATCATGCCGTGATGCCTGTCTCCTGTTCGTCGTTTCTGCCCCAGCCGTTGTAACCCTGATGCAAATGCATCAGGGTTTTTTTATATCGGTTCATTAATGAGTGTTTCGCCGCTCGGCACGCCGAGCAGCAAAATGAGCGCGGCAAAGCCGAGGTAGGCCGCCGTCCACTGATAGGGCAGGGTGGAGCCGATGGTCCATGGCAGGTACACGCCGCCGGTGGCCGTGACCGAGTGCATCAGCCCGAAAAAGGCGAACAAAGCACACACCGCCAGCGTCAACGCGGCCGCCTTAATCTTTCGGTCGATCAAAAACGCCACCGCACCTCCCCACAGCATGGCCGTGAGAATGAAGCCGTGCGCGAGTACCACCATCACGCCTACAGTGCCGATGAAATCGGGATTCAGCACGCCCGTGCGCTGCATGGTGCCGGCGGGATCGATCGCCGCCGACATCAGTCCGCCGTTGTAGACCTGCGACAACATGATCTGCACCAGCTCGGCCACCGACGGCAGCACCGCCAGCGTCACGGCGGCCACGTGGCGGCGCGGCGTCGCCATGTAGGCCTGCGACGTGATGTCGAGCGCCACGAACACGAAGATTGGCGCCAGCGCGGGCCTGGGCAGTGCGTCCGCCATGAAGGCGATGTAGCCCAGCACGCCGCCCAGTCCAATGAACACTCCCGTGGCGAGAGTATATCCGGCGCGGCCGCCCATCGCCTTGTACGCCGGCTGGCCGATGTACGGCGTGGTTTGACTCACGCCGCCGCACACGCCGGCAATGAGCGTGGCGATGGCCTCGGTGAGCAGAATGTCGCGTGTGGAGTAGTCGTCGCCCGCCAGTCGCGCGCTCTCGGTGACGTTGATGCCGCCCACCACGGTCAACACGGCGAACGGCAGCGCCAACGGCAGATAATCGCGGATCGCGATCGGCATGCCTTTCAAGAACCCTAATGTCGGCCAGGGCATGGCGACGGGAAAAGTCGCCACCGGGTGGCTCACCGGGTGCACCAGCCAGCCGAGTGCTCCAAGGCCGTAGTACAGCGCCGCGCCAACCAGTACGCTCGCCAGCACCTCGGGCGTGCGAAACGGCAGCCGCAGTTTGGCGACCAGCGCGTAAATGATGATCCCGAGCGCCATCATGCCCACCACAGGCTCGCCGAAGATCGTGCCGAGCTGCAGGGTGCCAAGCAACGCTATGCCAACGCCGCCAATCGAGCCGAGCAGCCCGGCCTCGGGAATGGCGCGTCGAATGGCATCGCCAAAGAACGACATGATGAGCTTGAACAGGCCCATCATGACCATACAGGCCATGCCAACCTGCCAGGCCAGTACTGCGGCGTCCGCATCTGGCATTCGCGCCTTGGCGGCGATGTAGGCCGGGCCGAGCACGGTGAGCGCCATGCCAATGGTGGACGGCGCGTCGAGCCCGAGCGGCATCGCCGTGACGTCCGTGCGTCCGGTGCGGCGCGCGAGGCGAATGGCCATGATCGTATACACCACGTCGCCAAACAACACGCCGAGCGCCGTGCCGGGAAACATGCGCGTGTACACCAGCGAAGCCGGAAAGCCGAACCCGCCCACGAGAATGCCCGCGAGCACCGCAAGGTTCACCACATTGTCCAGCATCAAGCCAAAAAAGGCGTTGATGTCGCCGGGAGCAGCCCATCGATACTCGCTCCGGCCTGCACCGGGTGCCACGAATGTCGTGCTCATTGCGCCAAGATAGGATGGCGAACCACGCCGGGCCACCGTAGCTTCAGCGGACTCCTTCCCCCCACTAATCTGAGGCGATGATGCGCCACTGCTTGATCTATAACGGCGGTTTCGAACGGAACTTTCCAAAGCTCTCAACCGGCGCAACCAGCTTCGAGGGCACTGACGGCACGGCACACCCAATTCCCGACGCCCCGTCGGACGTTGACGGCGTGCGCGTGTACTACATGGAGAAGGCTGGGAAAAAGTTCGCCGCCGTGCGCGTAAAGAACGACAAGCAGGACGTAGTGCTGCAGCACGAGCTGTTGCTCGATCCGGCGCGGCACATGGGGCACGGCCACCGCTTCGCGCCCGAGCCCACCGTGGTGGACGACGAGGCCATGGCCACGCTCCTCAACGACATCATGGCCAAGAACCCGGATCAGCGGAACGAACTGGCGGCCATTCGCAGTTCGTTCTCCATCACGGGAATGGGCAAGAACTAGCAGCCGCGCGCCCGCTGCTGGACCATGCCTGCCGGGGGTCATTCCTCGGCAGGCATTTTGCCATTTTCGGGAACTAAACGAGCGTAATTTCCCTATTGATGGTGAGCGCGGCATTCAGTCGCGGCCGAATCGGGGAAAACGCATCATGTCGATTCACAAAATCACCCGGAACCGCCTGCAGCTCGTTGCTGCGCTGGCCATTTTGGGGATCGTTCCTTGCCGCGGAGCGCTCGCGCAGGCCAAACTGATTACGCCGACCCACAAAGGCAGGATTTCCATGACTGATTTCAAGAAACCGACCGACGGCGAGCTGAAGCAAGCGCTGACGCCGGAGCAATATCAGGTCACGCAACACGAGAGCACTGAGCGGCCGTTCAACAACCTGTACTGGAACAACCACGAGGCCGGCATCTACGTGGACGTTGTGTCTGGCGAGCCGCTTTTCAGCTCGGCCGACAAGTTCGAGTCGGGCACCGGCTGGCCGAGTTTCACCAAGCCGCTGGAGCCGCAGAACGTCAAGACGAAGACCGATCGTACTTTGCTCATGTCCCGGACCGAAGTGCGTTCGGCGCACGCTGACTCACACCTCGGCCACTTGTTCGACGACGGGCCCAAGCCCACCGGCATGCGGTATTGCATGAACTCCGCGTCCATGCGCTTCATTCCGGCGTCCAAGCTCGCGGAAGAGGGATACGGCGAATACGCGCACCTCTTTACCGCCGTCAAGAAGTAGCAGCCGGCGTGATCTCGTTCGCCGTCTCGTTGATCGGGTTGTTGTTGACGCAGTCGGCGCCTGCTGGTGCAGGTGCCGACTCCGATGACCGAGACGGTGAATTTGCGGCGCTAGCCCTGCCATTGCTGCCGGTCATTGCTCGCGTGGCCGGCGCACTCACGGCGGACGCCGCCGACGCCGACGATTTGGTGCAGGAGACATATCTCCGCGCCTACCGGCACTGGAACACCTTCGATCGCACGTCGGACTGCAAGAGCTGGATGTCCACGATCTGCCGCAACGCGTTCTTCGAGCAGCGGCGTCGTGAGAGCCGCTCCACCGCGGTGGACGATCAGGAACTCGAGTCGCTCGCCGTGGCGCAGCTGCACAACGCGGCGCGCATCCAGGGCGTGGACGACATGTTCGCCCGGCTCGATCTCGGGCCGGCAATTGCCGCCGCCATTGCCGAGTTGGAACCGCGATACCGCGACGTGATCACGTTGGTCGATGTCGATGACTTCAGCTACGAGCAAGTGGCCGACGCGCTGGACATTCCAATCGGCACTGTGCGTTCGCGCTTATATCGCGCGCGCCGGCAGCTGCAGCAAGCGCTGCTCGCGTATGCGATCGACGCAGGCTATGCCACCTCTAACCGTCCGGTGCCGTGATGCCAAATCGCGCCGTGTGTGAAGCTGTGGTGCGCCAGCTTTGGCCATTCCTCGATGGAGCGTTGCCGGAAGACCAGCGTGAACGGATTGTCGCGCATCTCGAAGAGTGTGTGGCCTGCACGTCGCACTTCGATTTCGCCCGCGCATTCCTCGGCGCCGTGGCCGCGGCGCGGCCGCACATGCCGGCCAACGAACTGCTGCACGCTCGCGTGCTCAGCGCGCTGGCCGGACAAGGCTTTCGGGCACAGTAGCCGAGCCGCCTACTGCAGCATGTTCGGCGGCGGCCCACCGCGCCGGCCGCCCATGGGTCCGCCCGGCGCAGGCGGCAAGCATCCCGCCGCGATCTGTTCCGGCGTCATCAGCTTTTGCGCGTCTACCAAAAATTGTTTGCGCGCCGGAGCGAGTGCTTCGTCAATCGGACGTCCGGCCTCCATGATCGCGCGAATCTGGTCTTGCGATTGTCCCGCCTGGCGCGCGGCGCGCGACGCGACCATCACAGCGCGCAAAGTGTCGAGCTGCGCGGCGTGCGCCGCGGTGAACGCCATGCCAAGCTGCCGCACCTGGCCCTTCTGCGTGTCGGTGAGTGAATCGGCGGTTGTGGCACAACGTCCACCGGGCCCGCCCGGCCCACCTCGTCCGCCACGTCCACCCGGCGGCGGCCCACCGCTGCGTTGCGCGCTTGCACTGGCGCCGGCCGCGGCCAGCATAGCCGCCGCGATGGTCAGCATTCGATATCTCATTTCGTTCCTCGAGCGAAAAGTGTACAGCTGATCGACACCGGCAACACGGTGAACATTCCACGCATCGCGGCGCGGCTATGTTAGGGCATGTCCGACGACCTCCTCCAATCGCCGAGCCCGCGGTACGCCTGGTACGTCGTTGCCGTGCTCACGCTCGCCAACATCAGCGGCAACATCGACCAGCAAATTCTCGCGCTGCTCGTGCGCCCCATTGAGCGGGATTTGGGCATTACCGACTCGCAGATGAGTTATCTCACGGGGTTGGCGTTCGCGATGTTTTACATCCTGCTCGGGCTGCCCATTGCGCGGTGGTCCGACCGCTCCAACCGCCGCAACATTGTGGCCGGCGGCGTGGGGCTGTGGAGCGTGTTCACCGCGCTCGGCGCAACGGCCAAGACGTACGGTCAGCTATTCGTAATGCGCGTGGGCGTTGGCGTGGGCGAGGCAACGTTGAACGCGCCCGGCGTGTCGCTGATTGCCGACTACTTTCCGCGCGAGCGCCGCGGACGAGCAATGAGCATATACTCATTAGGGATATTTCTCGGGTCCGGCGCCGCGTACTTCATCGGTGGTTGGGTGGTGGGGCTGCTCAGCATTGGCGGTATGTGGACCGTGCCAGTGATCGGCGCTATTCATCCGTGGCAGTCCGTGTTTCTTGCCGTGGGTCTTCCCGGTTTTCTCATTGCGGCGCTACTGCTGACCGTGCGCGAGCCACGGCGCGAAGCGGGTCGCGCCATTCGCCTGCCGTATCGCGTGCTCTGGCAATACGTCGCCGACAACCGCCGAACGTTCGCAACCCATGGCCTGGGCTTCACCATGTCGGCGCTGGTGAATTTCGCCATCGCCATGTGGCTGGCCACCTTTCTCACGCGAACGTACGGCTTCACCGAGTCGCAAGCCGGCCGCGTGCAGGGCTTACTCACCATGACGGTGGGCGTTGGTGGGGTGATTGCCGGCGGCTGGATTTCCGATCGCTTCGTGCGCAACGGCAAGGTGGATGGTCCGCTGCGCGTTGGTATTATTGGCGCGCTCGGCATGCTCGTGTCGGGCACCGCGTATCCACTCATGCCTACGGCAACGCTAGCGGTGGCGTGGCTGGTCGTGGTGAATTTTTTTGCCGCGCTTCCGTGGGGCGCGGCCACCGCAGCCGCGGCAGAGATCGTTCCGGCGCCGCTCCGCGCGCAGGGTGTGGCGCTCTACTTCCTCGTGCTCGGCTTGCTGTCGCGAACGCTTGGGCCCACGTCGGTAGCGTGGCTTACCGACTACGCGTTTGGTAACCCCGCCGCCATTCGCTACTCGCTGGCCATTGTGAACGTAATCGGGATGACGCTGGCCATTGCGTTCTTTACCGCCGGGCTCGGCGCGTATCGCAAGACCCTCGAATCGCGCGACCGCTGGGCGCCGCCGGTGTTCGAATGAAAGCATTCGTGTAGGCACAGCCTCTGCATTTGTCGTCGCCGCACCCTTTGGGAGGAGCGCGACATGGAGCAGAACGAGTATTCCGGAAATTCGACATCGGGACAAGCGGACGCGGCGAGCAACGACGGCGCAACGACCGGAGAACAAGCATTCACCGATCGCGCGCGCGACATTGCCGGCTCGGCGGAGGACAAGCTCGCCGACGTTGGATCAACGGTTCGTGATCGTGCCGGTCACATGAAAGACTCGCTTGCCGACGCCCTGGAAACGGGCGCCGACAAGCTTCGCCAGCGTACAAACACCGCGGGTCAGGGCGGGGCGCTCGCGGGCGCCACCGGTGTCGGCAGTGTGGCGGCAACCGCTATCGAGAGCGACGGTCGACTTGCCGAAGTGGGCGGAAAGGTTGCGTCCGGCATGGACGCAACTGCAGGCTGGCTGCGCGACGCCGATCTCGACGGCCTCAAGAGCGGACTCGAGAAGCAGGTAAAGGATCACCCAGGCCGCACGCTGCTCATTGCCGCGGGCGTGGGCTATCTGCTCGGCAAGGCGCTCAGAAAGTAGGAGGCATCATGTCGGCAGACTCACGCGACGGACGTCGCGGCATCGGCGCGCTGCTCCGCGATTTTGCGGACGGCAGCGCGACGCTCGTGCGTGACGAAGCTCGGTTGGCGAAGATGGAGATCGCCGAGATCGCCCACGCGGCCGGTACGGGCACCGCGTTCGCCGCCACCGGCGCAGTGCTGGCGATGATCGGCGTGCTGGCGCTCCTCGCAGGACTGGTGATGTTGATCGGTGACCAGTGGTTGCCCGCGGACCGCTACTGGCTGTCGGCGCTCATTGTGTTGGTGATCACTGGTGCCACGGCGGCGTGGCTCGCGAAACGCGGCCTGACGCTCGTGTCGCCGTCGCATCTCGCTCCACATGAAACGGTGACGACGCTCAAGGAGGATAAGGAATGGCTGAAACAACGGCTGACGTCCGACGCGACATCGAACTGACGCGCGAACGGATGTCGAGCACGCTCGCCGAGCTCGAGCAAAAGTTGAACGTCGCACAAGTGGTGCGTGACCATCCATGGCCGGCGCTAGCGCTTGCTGTAGGCGCTGGCGTGTTACTCAGCGGGTCGAGTGCCGACATCAAAGCCGCCGCCGCAACGGTGGGCGCGACAAAGGGTGCAAGCAGCAAGATCGGCGCAGCGCTGGACGACGTGGTGGCCACGCTCCTGGCCGGCGTGCATCGCGCGGCCGAGGAGCGCATCACCGGTTGGGTGGGTGAGCTCAAGGACGCCATCGGCGCGCCGTCAACGACGGCGCCCTCTGTGCCGATTCGCGCCGACTGATTTCGTTGGTTAGCTGGTTCGTTCGTGCTCAGCTGAGCGGTGCGAAATCGTCAAGGCATGCCTTGGCGCCACCGTTCAGCCCAGTGCGAAAGTTCGACTGACGTTGTTCCTTGGTGCCATGGCTCTCGCTAACCAGGCGCCGCTGCATCCTGGCATCCAGGCGGCGATTGCCCGTCGGCTCCAACACCGGATCGCCGGCCAGCGACATACCGTAGAACGCTTCCTCGAGATCGCCCTTTTCGAGTGATCCGTCGCGCTGCGCCTGTTGAGCAAACGCACCGGCGAGACAATCGGCCGTGGCCTCGTTGGTGTACGAATCGCGCGACTGGTACCCGAGCTGCATCGCCACCGAGTGTCCCATCTCGTGCGCGATGATCCCAATGCCAGCCATGTCGCCGTCGGTGCCGAGCGCCAACGCCGCACGCTTCGTCATGCCGGCAACGAATACTTCGTCATAAAAGATGGTGTTGTCCGCTTCGCAGTACTCCGCGTTGTCCGAGTCGATGACGCCGCATGGAGTGCGCACTGCGCCTTGGTAGCGCGCGATATCCGGCGCCACGAATCGGCGTCCGATCTGCTTGAAGTCGTTGGTCCACATGGTGAGTAGCGCACCGTAGGCATCGGCGAGCTTGGCGTTCGAGGCGGCGATGTCTGCGTCGGTGACCTCGATCGTGGGTGTGTGGGATGAATCGCGCGCAGCCGGCGTGGCGGCGTGGGCCGTCGTTGCGGGCGCGAGCACCATGATCGAGAGCAACGCGGCCGCCGCTAGGCGGCTGCGCAGGGAATGAGCGTTTGACATGGGTCGAGTACCTCCGGGAAATTGTACCCCGGGGGGTGCTGTGGGTTCGAGGTCGCGTTTACTAATCGCGATCTGCTCGGATCTGAATACTCGAGTGCTCTGGTCTCGGGTCGGTGGATACAGGGAACTACCCAGTCTCGAGACTTGAGGCTCGAGTCTGCAGCCTCAGTAGTTCCCTGTATCCCCAGACCAGATAGCAGTGAGCAAGAGTACCGAGGCTTCAGCGATCCCAATTCGTCATCGCCGTCCCCAACCGACCCCGACAGCTCTACGTTTGTCCCCCATGTCCAAAGCACGACTTGAGGCCTTTAGCGACGGCGTCATCGCCATCCTCATCACCATCATGGTGCTGGAGCTCAAAGTTCCCCACGGCACGGACTGGAGCTCCATTCGTCCGTTGCTGCCGACGTTCCTGGCGTACGTGCTGAGCTACATCTACTTCGGCATATACTGGAACAATCATCACCACATGCTCCACCTCACGGACAAGATCGACGGCGGCATTCTGTGGGCGAACCTGCACCTGTTGTTCTGGTTGTCATTGGTTCCGTTCACCACATCGTGGATGGGCGAGAATCATTTTGCGTCGCTGCCCACGGCGGTGTACGGCGCGAACCTGGTGTGTTGCGCCATTGCCTACACAATTCTTCAACAGGCGATCATCAACTTTCAGGGCCCCGGCTCGCCACTCCGCGCCGCGGTGACGGACGACGTGAAGGGGAAGCTGTCCGTCGTCCTGTACGTGGCCGCGATTCCCCTGGCGTTTGTGCGACCGTGGATGGCCGATTGTCTGTATGCGCTCGTGGCGCTGACGTGGCACGTGCCCGACCGAAGAATCGAACGTCGATCCCATCCGTCCGACCCCGCTTGACAGATCTCTCCCGGCCCCCATATATCCATTCCATCTATACACAGTCTGTTTATAGCGCCATCCTGACTGCAGTTCGCTGACATGCCACCAACCCGCCACGACTTCTCCCCGCTGAAACAGGACACCTTCTACGTCCTGCTCGTGCTCTTGAGCGGCGAACGGCACGGCTACGCCATCATGCGCGACGCGGCCGACTCGTCGAACCAGCGCGTTGTGCTTCAAGCCGGCGCCCTCTACCGCCTTCTCGCGCGCCTCCTCGAGGACGGACTGGTGGTGGAGTCGCAGCGCCGACCCGCCGCCGACGCCGACGACGAACGCCGTCGATACTATCGCATCACACCGCTTGGCAAACGCGTGCTCGCTGCAGACGCCGAGCGCATGGCGGCCCTCGCCGACGTCGCGCGATCGGCGCTGCGCGCCAACGGCGCAATTGCCTAATGGATAGCCGCTAGTGGCCGATTCTGTGGCAGAATTCAGTGTCTGACTTCAGTGTCTGACTTCCCGGTCCCTCCGCTGAACAGCGGCGAGCGCGTATACCGCGCGCTACTACATCTGTATCCACGGCGATTCCGCGAGACGTTTGCGCTGGCCCTCGTGGAAGCGTTTCGCGACGAGCGCCGGGCGGCCCAACGAGCGGGCACGTCCTCGGCTGCATTTTGGTTGTCGATCGTTCAGGACCTCGTGACGCAGGCGTGCTCCGAGCGCATAGCGTTGCTGTGGCGGACACTCGGGAATTCATTTCGGCCTTTCACTCTCCGGCTCATGTCATTCCACGATCTCCGACTTGCCGCGCGCGTGCTTCGCAACAATCGGCTGTTCGCCCTTACGGCCATCGTTACCATCGCACTCGGCGTCGGCTCCAGCACGGCGATCTTCAGCGTTGTGAACGCCGTGTTGCTACGGCCGCTGCCGTACGCCAACCCCGATCGGTTGGCGATGATCCAGATGGACATTCTCGGGCGACACTTCATGAATGCCGCCATCGCGCCGGGCAACATGCTGGATCTCAAGGCGCGGGCCACAGCGTTCGAGAGCATTGCCGCGATCGCAGCGGGCGCTGTGCCGTTTGTTGGCATGGATGGCAAGCCGGCTCAGATCAACTACGCGGTGGTAACGCCGAATTTCTTCACGGTGCTGGGGACACGCATCAGGCTGGGGCGCAATTTTATCGAAGCGGATGGAACGCCGGAGCCGACGGAGGCTGTCAGCACCACCCGGGATTCGCCACCGGCCAACTCGCCTCCGCCGTCGCCAACGATGACGATTCTCAGCCACGGATTCTGGGTGCGGCGCTTCGGCGCCGACTCCTCGGTCATCGGCAAGACGGTCCAGATCGGCCGAGCCCCGGCAATGATCGTGGGCGTGGCGCCGGCAGATCTGCGATTAGTCTTCTCTAAATGGGCGGGATCCGTAGCCGAGCCGGATGCGTATTCAGTCTTTCGCATCGACTGGAGTACCGCGTCGCGCCTCAACACCAGCCTTCGTATCATCGGACGTCTGGCACCCGGCGCGTCGATCGCCACGGCGCAGGCGCAGCTCAATGTCTTTGGCGCCGATCTTCAGAATCGCTTTCCCATCTACAAGGGCGGCAACGCCGTATTCCATGCCGAACAGATGCAGCCGGAGATTGTTCAGGACGTGCGGCCGGCGATCCTCGCGCTCATGGGTGCCGTGCTGTTCGTACTGCTCATCGCCTGCGCGAACGTGGCCAACCTGCTCCTCGTCCGCGCCATGACGCGAGAGCGCGAGCTCGCAATCCGCGCGGCGCTCGGCGCCTCGCGTGCGACGCTCATCGGGCAGATGTTCGCCGAGAGCATCCTGCTCGCCGGCTGCGGCGCGGCATTCGGATTGTTGTTGGCGAAGCTCGGCGTCACGCTGTTGCTGCGGATTGCGCCGGTGAATTTGCCGCGCGTGAGCGACGTCGCCATCGACCCATCGGTGTTGGGCTTTGCCATTCTTGTCTCACTTCTCTCGGCGCTAGTGTTTGGTGTGCTACCGGCGGTGCGCGCGTCGCGCCCCGACGTCGCACAGACACTCCGCGCGGCAGGGCGCAGTCCCAGCCTAGGCGGCGGCAAGTATCTGAGACAGTCGGTGGTGCTCGTGGAGGTGGCGCTCTCGTTCGTCTTGTTGATCGGTTCGGGCCTCATGGTACGCAGCTTCATGGCGCTGGAGCGAGTCGACCCCGGCTTCGACCCGCGCGGCGTCCTCACATTTACGGCCAACAACCCGCGGCTCCAGAACACCACCGAACGTGCCGCCTATACGCAAACGCTCAAGGCGCGTCTGGAGGCGCTGCCGGGTGTCATTTCGGTCACGGAGTCGAGCCCGCTGCCCCTGGACGGCAGCGACTCGAACCTGCGCTGGGGCCCCATGACCGCGGCCGACGACCCGTCGCTCTATCAATCGGCGACAAGCTTTTTTGTTACGCCGGGTTATTTCGCCGCGATGAAGGTCAAGCTGATCGCCGGACGCGCCTTCACCGCGGCCGATGACGACACCACCTCGCGGTCGGTCATCGTCGACGAGGAACTCGCCGCCAAGGCGTTTCCCGGCCAGCGCCCGCAGTCGGTGGTCGGCAAGCAGGTGCTCTCTCGAGCGGCCGGTCCGGAACCGGAGCCGTATCGAATCATCGGTGTCGCCCAACACGTGCGACATCTGTCGCTCGCCACCGCGGGGCGCGAGCAAATGTACCTGTCGACCGGAGCCGGCGGATTCTTCCCCGGCCGTTGGGCGATGCGTGCGACCGGCGACCCGACGCGTCTGATTCCCGCCGTCCGCGCCGTCGTGGCGGACATCGATCCCCTCGTGCCGATCGCCGACGTCCTTCCAATGAGCGTCTACGTCGACCGCGCCATGGCCGCGACGCGTTTCTCGTTGGTGATGATCGGAATCTTCGCCGCCGTCGCCGCGCTGCTGGCGTCGATTGGACTGTACGGAGTGCTGGCGACGAGCGTCCGCCAACGCACGGCGGAGATTGGCGTGCGCATGGCATTTGGCGCCACGGGCGGGAGCATCTTCCGGTTGATCGTAGGTCAGGGGCTCGCGCTGAGCGGCATTGGCCTCGTCGCCGGAGCCGGGATCGCCCTGGCGCTCACGGGGGTGCTGAGCCGAGCGGGTATGCTGGTGTCGATCAAACCCACCGACCCGCTGACTTATGCCGTTATCGCGTTGCTGTTTGGTGCGATGGCCACACTGGCCTGCTGGATTCCTGCGCGGCGGGCGGCGCGGCTGTCTCCCAATGCGGCGTTGCGGGCCGAGTAAAACAAAGCCCCGAGCGGGCAGGCCGCTCGGGGCAGAAAAAACTGGTATAAGACGGGCGACGCTAGATCCCTCGCTGCGCTCGGGATGACATCAAGCCGGCCAGCCCCGAGCCTACAGTTGCCACTCGCGTCCAAGCACCTGCCACTGCCCGGAATTGTCGTCCAGATACTCCCAGAACGCCCATTCCGTCTTGTCGCTCGTGATGCCGCGGCTGGCTGCGCCCGGGGAATCGTACGTGCGGCCGTCAACGAGAATCTTGCCGCTCTGCACTGTCGCTTCGAGATACTTGCCGCGTACGCTGGTGCGCAGTTTCTGGCCGTTGCGAACCTTGCCCTGCGACGAGTACGAAAGGTTCTCGCCCGCCGCGGCGTTGGTGCGATCGAGCGCGTCCGGCGTGATGTCTTCAAAGTCAACGTTGAACGCCGTGAGCACGTCGCGCTGTTCGCCGCTCACGCCCACCAAGTGGTAGGGGCTGCCCCACAGGCCTTCCGGCGTCAGGTCGTCGAACGGCGTGTGCAGCCGCTGAAGGGCGGCGACGGTGTCGTTATGAATGCAGATCAGGCGCATGGAAGCTTCTCCCTCATCGGTGGTGTTGAGCGTTCGTTAATACGCGTTTATTGATGACGTCAGGTCGTGGACCCGGGCCGCCAATCGCGGTCCAGCATCCGCCACTTTCCGGCTTCGGCGTCGAAGTACTCCCAGAACACCCAATCGCCCTTGGCCGGCGCCACCGACTTCGTCGCCTGCGCCGGCGAGTCGTAGGATTGGCCGTCCAGCACAATCTTGCCCTTCTTCACCGCGGCCTCGCGGTACTTGCCGCCAATGCTGACGCGAATCTTCGTCGGCTCCTCGCGCGGTGCCGCCGCGGCACCCGCACCAGCGGCGCCATTGGTACCCGCCTGTTGACCCGTCACGGCGAGGCCCGCCTCAGCGGCTGCCGCAGCGCGTCCAACCATCTCGTGCTCGCCGGCCGCATCGCCCAGCGGATCGCCGTGATGCTTGGGCTCCGTGCCCATGACGACCGGGCTGGGGGTCGCGATACTCGGCGCCGGTGCGATGCGCAGATTGTCGCGCGCCGGATCAGGCCGAACTTCCGGTGCGGCCGGTGGCGACAGGCGCCGGGGCGGCCGTGTCTCAGCAGCGCCCACGCCGCCCAGACCGGCCATCATCGCGGGCGTGAGGTCGCTCACGTCGAGATTCCACGAGTCGAGCACCGCGCGCTGCTCGGCGGTGATCCCCACGAGATGATAGGGCGAACCCCACAGCCCGTCAGGCGTGAGGTCGTCGAATGGAATGCGGAGCCGTTCGAGCAACCGAACGGTATCGTCGTGCAATGAGATGAGTCGCATGGCGCTTCGTCACGACCGGTGAAAGTACGCGGGAATTAAACCGTGGCGGGCACGGCCGGAAGAGGCACTGACGAAGGATAATCTACCTCGCCGCGCCCCTCGCCGCCTCAGGCGTACCGGATCCATTTCAGAATCTCGGCGAAGCTCGGCTTCTTGCCGTACATCAGCATGCCCACCCGGTAGATCCGCGCCGACAGCCACATGGCGCCAAGGGAGCCGAGCACCGCCACGGTCAGTGAACCGGCAATCGCGATTGGCGAAACGCTAGTGAGGCCAATGCGCATTGGCATAATGATTGGCGACGACCATGGTAGCCACGACAGCACCACCGCCAGCGTCCCATTGGGCGCCAGCATCACCGGGTTCACCATCAGCCACGTGCTCATGATGAGCAGCATGACAGGAATTGCCGCCTGCTGCGCCTCTTGCTCGCTGTTCACCATGGAGCCCGCCGCCGCGTACAGCGTGGCGTAGAACACAAAGCCAACAATGAAGTACGCCAGGGCAAGCGCGATCAGCGTGAGAGAGAGCCCTCCCATGGCACCGCCTAGCGCGCCCGATGCTGCCGCGGGCGCAGCACCCGGCGACCCCTTGAGCAGAATGGGCATGAAAAAGGTGATCAAGTATGACGCGATCGCTAGCCACGCCGCCTGTTGCGTCAGACCTACGGCACCAACGCCAAGGATTTTGCCGGCGAGCAGCGTCTCCGGTTTCACGCTGGAGATCACCACCTCGGCTACGCGCGACGACTTTTCCTCGAGCACGCCGCGGAGCACGTTCTGGCCGTGGATGAGGATCGACATCATCAGCATGACACCCACCGCGATGCCGGCGACCAGCCCACCCGTGCCCGAGCCCGAGCGTCCGCTTTCGCTCAATCGTTCGGAGTTGAGATGCACCTTGGAGCGCGCCAACTCGCTCACGATGTCCGGCCGCACGCCCTCGCGCTGCAGCCGCACGATCATCACTTCCTGGCGGAGCATCGTCTCCAGCTTGTCCATGTCGGTGATTGCCGATGCATTTCGTCCCGCGTAGCGCGCCGACTGGCCGGCCAGCGTGCTGTCCGACAGCACGAGGTACCCAACGATGTGCTTCGGCTGCTCCACCTCGGCGGTGGCCTTGGCTTCTGCCGCGGGCACCTCTGCCGCCGTCACGTTCACCACGCGCGGGCGGATGGTATCACCAGCCTGCGCGACGCTATCCGGCATGAGCGCCTTGGCGAGCTGGTTGCCCAGTCCAGAGCCCGTGCCATCGATGATGGTGATGTGGCGAATGTCGTTCGACGCGCCGCTACGCGACGCGATGTAGGTGGGGAAGAGTACCAGGGCGGAGAGCAGCGCCGGCACCACGAGCGTGACGATGATGAAGTACTTCGATCGCACACGCTCGAGATATTCGCGCTTGGCGACGATGAGAATTTTCTTATCCATTGCCTGACATCCCCTTTTCGATTCCCGTGGCCCCAACGCGCTGGAGGAAGATCTGGTGGAGCGATGGCTGGACCAACTCGAACCGTTCGATCGAAGCGCCCGCCGCGATGAGGCGGTGCAGCAGCGACTGTGCGTCGGCGTTTGGCGCGAGCTCCAGGTCAACGAAGCGGTTGTTCGTCTCCATCTTGGCAACGAGTGCCGGGTCGCGCAGCACGTCGCCAACCCCATTTTGCGCCGCCTCGCCGAGCGTGAGGGCGATGTTGCGGCGTCCCGCCGCGGCGCGGACGTCGGAGACCGAGCCGTCGAGCACCTTGACGCCGCCGGCAATGATGCACACCGAGTCGCACATCCGCTCGGCGTTATCCATCACGTGGGTACTGAAGATCACCGTCTTGCCGCGTTGCTTGAGCTCGCCCACCGCATCCTTGAGCGCCTGGGCGTTGATTGGATCGAGGCCGCTGAACGGCTCGTCGAGAATCACCAGGTCCGGATCATGGAGGAGCGTGGCGATGAACTGGACCTTCTGCTGCATGCCGCGCGACAGTTCGTCGACCTTCGCGTCGCCCCAGTTTTTGTCAGCCGAGGTGAGGCTGAAGCGTTCCAGCCATTCGTCGATCCGCTTGGCCGCGTCGGAGGCGTTCACGCCCTTTAGTTCGGCCAGGAACATGAGTACCCGCTTGACCTGCATCTTCTTATATAGACCCCGCTCTTCCGGCAGGTAGCCCACCCGATCGAGCACACCGCGGGCAGTGTTTGGGCGTCCAAAGAGCGTGATCGTGCCCGCGTCGGGCGCCATGATGTTGAGAATCATGCGGATGGTGGTCGTTTTGCCGGCGCCGTTAGGGCCGAGCAGACCGTACACCGAACCGGCGGGAACCTGGAGCGAGAGGTCGCGTACTGCGACGTGCTCCTCGTAGCGCTTCACGACATGTTGGATGTCGATCGCGAGGTCAGCCATGGGGTAGGGGGCCTGTGGAAGCTGGTGAGACGGATTAACCGTTGTATAAGGACGGCCATCCGGGTGGGAAGTTTCGGTCATAGCGTGGTGCGTCGCGGCGCGCTTTCTTTTGGCATGCATCGCCTTGCCGACGACCCACGCACCAACCCTTCGAGATTTGCATCGCGCGGCCTGCTCACCGTCGTGGTGGCCGTGCTATCGTCGGCGTTTTTGCTGTTCATCGTTGCCCCCATGGCTGGGCTGGTGTCGCAGGGGGGCGCGCGCGGAATTGCCGCGGTGGCATCGGACGGTGAACTCCGCGCCTCGCTTCTGCTGACGGCGGTGACGGCGACGATTGCCACGGTGCTCGGCATTGTCGGCGCCACCCCGATCGCCTATCTCCTGGCGCGGCGGCAATTCCGCGGACGCGGACTCGTGGCCGCGCTGATGGATTTGCCGTTGGTGATTCCGCATCCCGTGGCCGGCATTGCGTTACTGCTCGTGCTCGGACGCGGCAGCCCCGCCGGCGCCGCGCTGTATGCCGCAGGCATTCGCGTGGTTGGTTCGCCGGTTGGGATTGTGTGCGCCATGCTGTTCGTGTCCGCCCCTCTCTATGTAAGTGCGGCGCGCGAAGCCTTCGACCGGGTGGACGCGCGGTACGAAGCCGTGGCGCGCACACTCGGCGACGACGCCTGGCGCGCCTTCCGGCGGGTGACGCTACCGCTGTCTGCGCGTGGATTGACCGCCGCCGCTGTGGTGATGTGGGCGCGGGCCGTGAGCGAGTTCGGGGCGATTGTGATACTCACGTATAACCCCAAGGTCGCGAGCGTGTTGAGCTACGACCGGTTTACGAGTTATGGGTTGAGTGAAGCGTTGCCCGTGGCCGCCGTGCTGGTGTTGTTCTCGCTTGTACCGCTCGCCGTGTTGCGAAGTTTGCGCGACGGCGATCGAGTGACGCGATGATTTCGCTCGATCGCGTTTGTGCGCGGGCAGGGTCGTTTGAGCTTCGCGATGTCAGCTTCGACGTGCCGGCGGGCGGGTACGGCGTTGTTATTGGGCCGGCTGGGGCGGGGAAGACCACGTTGCTCGAGACGATTGCCGGGGTGGTGCCGGCGACGTTTGGGCGGGTGTCGCTCGGCGGGCGCGATTGCACTCACGTGCCGCCGGAGCGGAGAGGGCTCGGGATTGTATATCAGCATGCGTATTTGTTTCCGCATTTGAACGTGCGCGAGAACATTGCGTACGGGGCGGCGAGTGAATTGGACGCTCGTCAGGTAGCCGAGCGGTTTGGCGTGGCGTTGTTGGGTGAGCGTTCGGTGGGAGCGCTCAGCGGAGGAGAACGACAGTTGGTCGCGATTGCGCGGGCGTTGGCGCGGCGGCCAGACGTGGTGTTGCTCGACGAGCCGTTTAGTGCGCTCGATCCGAGAACTCGGAAGTCGGCTCGGCGGTTGTTGCGAGATGTGTATCAGGAGCGGCGGTTCACCGTGTTGCAGGTGACGCATGACTTTGCCGAAGCGGGCATGCTTGGGGATGTGGCGATCGTGCTGGACGGAGGGCGGGTGGTGCAGCAGGGGGAGCCGGCGCGGGTGTTTCGGGAGCCGGCGTCGGCGTACATCGCGGATTTTCTTGGGGCGGAGAATGTGTTTGCCGGCGTTGCGAGTTTGGCGGGCGGCGATGGTGACGGCGACGGATTCGTGCAGCGACACATCGCGTTTACGACTGGGGCGCTGACGTTTTATGCGATTGGAGACGGTGCGGCGGGGGTGGCGCACGCGGTGATTCGGGCGGAGGAGGTGTCGTTGTCGGAGGAGGTCGCGGCGTCGTCGGTGCGGAACCAGTTTCGCGGAGAGATCGTTGAGATCGCGTCAGCGGGGGCGTTGAGTCACGTCACTGTGGATGTGAGCGGAACGCTGATTGTGGCGGCGGTCACGGCTAGGTCGGTGAGCGAGTTGGGGCTGGTTGTGGGGAAGAGTGTCGTTGCCGGGTTCAAGGCGACGGCGGTGCATCTGTGCTAGGCGCGGGGGGCGCCGGATAGACGGCGACCGCTGGCCGGTGGTGGTGTTCGGGCTCGCTCATGAGATTTTCGGACGTCGTTGCGTGTTAGGCTGCGATTGCTATGCAGCGTAATATGCAAGAGTTCGTGTGAGTTGGCGGGTGTAAGCCCATGAGTATCGCAGAGTTGGACTAGAACGGGCCGCGGGAGACGTTCAGCAAAGCCGCATGAGCGTATGCATTGATTTCACCGCGAATGCAGCGTAACATCGCTGTCTAAACTGCGTT
>JBEPWA010000049.1:0-34626 GCA_041690755.1 Gemmatimonadaceae bacterium
AGTCGATGGCAGTCAATTGCAGTTCAATTGCAGTTCCACAATTGTTCCAACCGTACCCGCTGCGCAGTAGACGGTTGGAACCGATTGTTGAACAACAATTTTAGAAGCAATGAACTGCCATTGACTCCGGTGGCATCAAACCTTCCAATGCTATTGGGAGGTTGGGTTTTGACACGGAGGCAATTGCAGTTCAATTGCAGTTCAATTGCAGTTCGATTGCAGTTCCACAATTGTTCCAACCGTACCCGCTGCGCAGTGCGACGCGCTACACCGGGTCCACTTCGACACCCGTGACCGCGCGGCGTTGCACGAGCTTGTCCACGAGGGACGCGGCGGCGTCGATCGACACGCGGCCGGTGTTGATCACCAGATCATAGTGCAGTTCGCCCCGCCAGTCCTGATGGAAGTACCGCTGCACGTACGCCTGCCGGTCGCTGTCGGCGCGGCGCACCAGGGTGGCCGCGGAGGCGGAATCGACGTGCATGCGCGACACTACGAGGTGGACGCGGTCGCCCAGCGGGGCGACGACGCGAACGTGCAGCGCATCCACCCGGTCCGCAAAGATGTACTGCGCACCATGTCCCACGACGATGATCGGCAGCGTCACGGCGGCCTCTTCGATCACGCGACGCGTGGCTCTGGCAATCGCATCGTGGTCCGGCACATCGGCCGCCGTGGGAAACGAATAGCTGTCTGGCTGCGGCACGATCAACACCGTCGCAATACGCGCCAGCAACGACGGCGGATGTTCGTCGAATCGCTCGACGGTGCCCGCGTCGAGCTGCATGCGCGTCGCAACCCGTTGCACGAGGTCGTTATCGAGCACCGGCCACGCGAGCCGTTCGCCGAGCTCGCGGGCCAGGTCGCTGCCCCCGGCGCCAAATTCCCGGCTTACGGTGATGAGACGTACAGGCGTCGCGTTCATCGTCAACTCCGTCATCGGGGTGTACACCCTCCCGCCACCCTCAATGCTTATCAAATCCTGGGCGCGGAGGCCAGTGGCGCGCGTAAGTGCAGCTCCGTCTGCGCGGCCGAGCCACACTGGCATTCCGGCTGTGTACGGTCCAACTTCTCGCGCACTGCCTGATTCGCGGGTGGATCGGCAGCCCGTCACACTCAAACCGAGAGCGTCTTCGTGAATTCTCGCCGCAAGTTTCTGCTTCAGGCACCCATCGGGCTGCTCGGCGTCGCCGCAGCCTGTCGCGGCGATCAGAAGGACTCCGCCAAGCCGCCGGAATCGACGCCAACGCCCGGTGCACCGCCGGCGTTCAACACGTCAGCCGGCGTGGGCCCGCAGGTGTCGGCGTCAACGTTTGCCGAAGCGGAAAAGTTGGCGGAGGTCACGATGACGGACGCGCAGCGGCAGATGGCGGCCGGTGCGTGGCGCACGTCGATGGCGCCACTGCTCGAACGGCGCGTGGGTCCGCGCAAGATCACGCTCGATCCTTCCACCGCGCCCGCCACGCAGTGGAATCCGGTGTTGCCGGGACAATCGTCCGGACCAACACGCGATCACTTCGTGCGCAGCGCCACCGATCCAGGCCCGCTCCCCACGAACGACGCCGACATCGCGTTTTCATACGTCTGGCAACTCTCGCACTGGATCCAGCAGAAGAAGCTCACGTCCACGCGTCTTACCAACATCTATCTGCAGCGCCTCGAACAATTCGGTCCCAAGCTGCGCTGCGTCATCACGCTCACCAAGGACTTCGCGCTTGCCGCGGCCAAGAAGGCCGACGCGGAGATCGCCGCGGGCAAGTATCGCGGGCCGCTACATGGCATTCCGTATGGCGTAAAAGACCTGCTCGACACGGCGAACATTCTCACCACGTGGGGCGCCGAGCCATATCGCAATCGTATACCGAAAACGGATTCGGCCGTGGTGCGACGCCTGAATGACGCCGGCGCCGTGCTCGTCGCCAAGCTGAGCCTCGGCGCGCTGGCGTTGAACGACATCTGGTTCGGCGGACAGACCATGAATCCGTGGCTGCTCGAAGAGGGCGCGTCGGGGTCGAGCGCCGGTCCCGGTGCGTCCACGTCGGCAGGGCTCGTCGCATTTTCCATCGGGAGTGAGACCGGCGGCAGCATCGTAAGTCCCGCGATGCGCTGCGGCATCACCGGCCTGCGTCCCACCTACGGCCGCGTGCCGCGCACCGGCGCAATGACGCTGTGTTGGTCGCTCGACAAGCTCGGCCCCATGACCCGAAGCGTGGAAGACGCGCTGCTCGTGCTCCAGGTGATCAGCGGTCCCGACGCCGGCGACGTGGCGAGCGTGCCAAGCCATCTCGACTTCGACGGCACGGCCAGCGTGAAGGGACTGCGCGTGGGCTACTTTCCGGCGTGGATGAAGGAAGCGCCGGCCACGGACGTAGACCGCGCCGCGCTCGACACCGTGAGCAAACTTGGAATGACGGCAGTGCCCGTGAGCATTCCCGACTGGCCATACGATTCGCTGCAACACATTTTGTTTGCCGAGGGGGCCGCGGCGTTTGAGGAACTCACGCTCAGCCATCAGGACGATCAGCTCAAGGCGCAGGTGCCAGACGCGTGGCCCAACCTGTTCCGCGAAGCGCGCTTTCTCTCCGCCGTGGATTTCGTGCAGGCCGATCGGTTCCGTCGCATGGTGGCGGAAGAGATGGCGCGGCTGTTCTCGCAGGTCGATCTGCTGCTCGTGCCGTCGTTGCGTGACGAAATGCTGACGCTGTCGAATTTTACCGGCCACCCGTCGCTGACCTTGCGCGCCGGATTTGTGAACGTGTCCAAGGCGCGCAGCGACTGGGCGCCGGATCCGAAGAATCCGTTACCGACGTTCAATCCGCCGCGGCGTGTGCCACATGGTGTGACGTTGCTCGGGCGGTTGTTCGAGGATGGAAAAGTTGGACAGGCGGGGTTGGCGCTCGAGCGGGCGTTCAACGTGAACGGCCAGCGCCCGCCGGGGTTTTAGCCTTCTGTCATTCCGACGGAGTGCAGCGGCCGAGGAATCTTCTGTCCATTTCGCATCGCAGAGTTCGCGTCATGGACGGTAGATCCCTCACATTCTGTTCGGGATGACCGATCCAAGACTCTGTACCGGAGCGTCGCCACCGAGGTAGATGGGCGCGCGCTCCACGTACACTGCCGCCGCCGCCGTGATCGACGGCGCATAGCTGCCCTGCTTCCACTCCATGGTGAGCTTGGCGCGGCCGCTGCTTTCGTCCACCGAATAGAGCACGTACCAGGGTGCGCCACGCTCAAGGGTGAAAATTACCTTCCCCGGTCCGTCGTTCGCGGCCCACGCGCCCATGATGTGATTCTTGTTGCCCGCCTTGGTCCAATCGTGGTCCATCAACTCGGCGCGCTGAAAGTGGCCGTAGGGGTTGGTCACGTCGAACAACGCCATGACGTCGTAGTAGACCGCGTCGGGAACATTCCAGTTCTTGTTGGTGAGAATCCACTCACCCACAAAGGTTCCGTGGTGGTCGGCGTGGAAGAGCATCTTGTTGGTGAGCATCGGCTCCCACGGCCGCGCGTTGCCCAATACTGTGCCGTTCTTGAAGTATGGCTCGACAACTTCGGCAACGTGCCGCGCAATCAGCGCCGACTTGTCGGCATCGTTGAGGTAGTCGAATGGCGACACCGGCGATCCGGTAGTGCCGCCCGTGCGTTCACCGTCGGTGCGGTTGTTGTCGATGAGGTTGAACTCGGCGCTGGCGGTCATGTTGCCCACCGGCGCACCCGCCTTCACGACATCGCCCACCTTGACGAGGGGCAGATCGACGTCGAGGTGTTTGCCGACGAGTCCCTGGCCGTAGTCGATTGTTATGAAATACTCATGACGGCCGTCCGGCGTACCGCGCAATCCCTGATCCTCGATCTTCGTCACCGTGCCGGCTGCCCAACTGCGCACGGGAATGCCAAGTCGAGTCGGAATCCAGACATGGTTGAGCCCTTCTACGTGACCGCCTTCGTGCGCGCCGAAGGCGCCCAGGCTGCCGGTCGGTCCAAACACGATGTCGCTCACTGCCACCGGCAACTGGAGGCGCACCGGCGAGCCCCACGCCGGCACCGGCTGTGTCCACACGCCATCGACCCACGCTACCGGCCTGGCGGGCACCGGCGTGTTGGAGTTGTTCACCGTCACGGCGTCCGACCCGCACGCGGTGATCAGGACGATCGGGGCGACGAGGAAAAGCGTTCGAGTTATCCGCAGCATTGTCCGGCCGGGAAAGAGGGATGGCGCTCGGTCAGACTCTTCTTTAGAGTCGTCAGCTCCAGCAACTGTGCTCAGTAATTGCACAACGACCATCACCGCTGAATGCGCTTTCGACGGACTTTCCAGGCCGCGTGCCGAATCACACAGCTTCCCCCACGACAATCGACCGTTCCATTCTCGTACGCCTGAAGCGTGACACAGCGGGCGCCCATGCGCGCGTGGACGCGCTGGTTGACCCGACCCGGCTCGACCTCGTACGGTATCGTTCGCTGCTCAGGGGAATGTGCGTGGCAACGGGCCTCGTTGAAAGGGCGCTGGCAGTTCACGTAGAATCGCTGGCCGAGTTCGGGTATGATCTGGCCGCTCACTCCAATCGACCTCACGAACTGTGATCGTGAGCCAATCCACATTGAGCCTTGGACCGCGGCCGAAACCGAGGCAGCCGTGGAGCTGCGCCACACACTGATCGATCTCTTGCTCGCCAAAGCCGAGGAGCTGTCGGCGATCAACGCCGAGCTCAAGGCGGCGAACCAGACGCTGTCCGAAAGCGCCATGGAGCTGGAGGTACAAGCGGAAGAGTTGATACAGCAGCGCGCCGAGCGCGAGCAGTTACTCGACCGCGAGCGCGAAGCGCGCAGCGAGGCCGAACGGGCGACGCGCGCCAAGTCTGATTTTCTTGCCATGATGTCACACGAGCTGCGCACCCCGCTCAACGCAATCGGCGGCTATGCGCAACTCCTCGAGGTCGGCGTCCGCGGTGAGATGAACGAGGCGCAACTGCTCGACGTACAGCGCATTCAAACGAGCCAGCGACATCTGCTCGGCTTGATTAACAACACTTTGAACTCGCCAAGGTCGAGTCGGGTCAGATCCCGATCCACAGCGTCGCGCTGGACGTCGATGCGGTGATCGGTGAGATCGAGTCGTTCGTGCTACCGCAGCTCGAGGCCAAGCAGCTGTCGCTCACAGTGTCGCGCGCGGGCGCGCACGACACCGGCTTGGGCATTCCCGAGTCGAGCCTCGGCTCGATCTTCGAACAGTTCGTGCAGGTAACGTCGTACCCCGCCGGCCGGCCGAATGACGGCATTGGGCTTGGCCTGGCAATCAGTCGCGAGCTCGCGAGAAGCATGAAGGGTGACCTGACGGTGACGAGCACCGTTGGCGAAGGCTCCACCTTCACACTCATGCTTCCAGTGGCGTAACGCGCCAACCTGTCATCCCGAACGAGCCCGTCCTGTCATCCCGAACGAGCCTGCCCTGTCATCCCGAACGAGCGCAGCGAGGAGGGATCTCCTGTCGCGCCGATTATAGCGACGCGCCGGAGGCGTAGTTGCCCCTACCCTCGCCGCTCGAATTGCGCGATTCTCTATCGAGCAACTCGCGCCCCGCACCGTCGTCCTCACCACGTTCCGCGATCCCAGCCATGCCGACTCGCCTTACTCGCCGTGAATTTGTCGGCGCCGCCACCGCCGCGTCGCTTCCACTGATCACCGGGCTGCCGAGCATCGCGGCCGCCGAGCGAGTGGCAGCGTCCGTCGCCACGAAGCCCGCAACCGCCCCGGACGCCATGGATCGCGACCTGCTTGAGGTCACCGTTCCAGCGCTGCACGCGTTCTACGATTCGAAGAAGTACACTGTCGCCCAAGTCACGCACTGGTATCTCGCGCGCATCGCGAAATACAACCCGACGTACCGCGCACTGATCCACGTTGACACCGCCGGCGCGCTCAAGACGGCGGCGGCACAGGATGCGGCAGCAAAGGCCGGCGGCGCGGGATACAAGAAGTCGGCGCTCTGGGGCGTGCCTATCGTAATCAAGGCCAACACGAGCGTCAAAGGCATGGTGACGAGCGCCGGGTGGTACGGCTACACGATTCCCGGTCTCGAGCTCATCGCGCCGCAGGATGCTCCGGTCGTCGCCAAGCTCCGCGGCGCGGGTGCCGTGATTCTCGGCCACACCAACATGCCGGACTTCGCGGCGAGCGACACGAACATGAGCACGGCGTTCGGCCGCACGGGCAATGCGTACAACGTTCGCTATAGCCCGGGCGGTTCGTCGGGCGGCACGGTGACCGCCGTGACAGCGAACCTCTGCGTGCTCGGCACGGGCACAGACACGGCGAACTCCATTCGCATGCCGGCGGCGACCAGCTCTGTCGTGGGCGTGCTGCCGACGCGCGGCCTCGTGAGCATTGCCGGCATCCAGCCGCTGGACTGGCTGCGCGACAACACCGGCCCCATCGCGCGCGACGTTCGCGACACGGCCATTGCGCTGACGGTCATGGCGGGCGAGGACAGCAAGGATTTTCGCACCAAAGGCTCGGCAGCGCAGGCCGAACCCGGCCCCTATACCAAATATCTAAACACGGACGCGCTCAAGGGAAAGCGCTTTGGCGTGCCGGCATTCATGATGACGCCGGCAACGCCGGGCGGCGGCGGTGGTGGCACGCCGCTTCAGCCGGAGACGCGCGCCATGTTCATGAAGGCGCTCGGCGGGCTGCGCGCGGCTGGTGCAACAATTGTCATCGACGACAACATTCTTCCGGCGAGCTTCACCACGCTCATTCGTGCCGTGAGCACTCGTCCGTGGGTGGCCGAAGGCACCGAGTTGTTCCTGCGCGACTTCGGTCCGCCGGAATACCATTCGATGGAAGAATACGCGCAGGTGTTCGGCACGCCGATGCCCGGAACCGTCACCGGTGTGCAAGCGCCGGCGGGCGGACGCGGCGGCCGCGGCGATCCGGCCGGCGCGCCGGCGGCACCGGCAGCGCCTCGGTTGGTCGAGACCGACCCGACAGCGGAAGCAACGCTCTGGGGACCGCAACGTGCTGCCGTTGCTGCCTATGACTCAACGCTCGATTCGTTCAAGCTCGACGGCTTCGTCTATCCCGCGATCCAGATGCCGCCGAACGATGAGCTCGCGGGACTAGCCGAGGGCCAACGCAGCGGCGGACCGCACAGCGACACCGGCTGGGTAAACCAGATCGGCGTGCCAGCGATCTCGATGCCGGCCGGCTTCTACGATAACGGGCTGCCGTTCGGTTTAGAGTTCTCTGCCAAGCGCTGGCGCGATGGCGACCTGCTCGGCTGGGTGTACGCGTACGAGCAGGCCACGAAATTACGCAGGCCGCCGGTGTTGGTGGTGAACCCGAAGCGTCGGCCTATCGGCTGACGCAGTTCAGCGGCCGGCGCGCGAATAGGCTTCGCGCACCGCGTCGCGCACCTGCTCCCACTCGGCGTTCGATTCGGCGCGTGCCTGCGGCCAACCGCGCGCCAGGTCCGCTTCCACCTCGTTGTCCCACGGCCGGCGGGCGTAGACGAAGCTCGCCTCGTATCCGTACTTGTATGCCTGACGATAGTAGTCGTACGGACGGTCCGCCGTGGCCCACGCCTGAGCGGCGTGATTCCCTCGCCAGTGTGCGTCCTCGTTCTCCCAGTCGATCTCCTGCATATTGCCGCTCGTCCCCATATTGCTGCCGGGGCTGGCGGACGCCATGTCGGCGATTGTACCTCTTGTGAAGTCGGCCATCGTTGCTCCTGGTTGAGTTCACTACTCAGAAGACTCATGTCGCAAGCAACGCGCCGAGCGAATGCTCGAGGCCGTGGCGAAAGTCCCGAACCGGGCAGGGCGTCGTGGAAGATCTCTACGAACGAAAGCATGGTGAGCCGCGGCCACTCACGCCGTCTCTCACTGCGGCACTCCCGACGACTTCGCTAGCCACCACTGCGGCGGCCGCCGTCGCTGACCCACTTGTTGACATCGATCGCAAAGTCGTCGAGGTCGATCGCAAGGTTGCCGACCCGGCGCTGGGTATTCTGCCGGCGATCAGCGACGAACTACACGCCGATCTCGGCAAGACGTACCCAAGGCTGATCCCCACAGTGAACGCCCTGACCGCAAAGGGCAAAACACGCAACGCAGCATGGCTGCTCGCCGGGGCGCTCTATGGCTATACGGGCAACGTGGCCATTCCGACCATGATACGAAAGGCGACGGGAACCCACGCCACGAAGGACACGCCGGAGATCTATCCCAAGCCGGCGCTAGCCAACGACGCACTGCGCGGCACCATCCCTGCCACCGATCAGCTTCGCGCGCTGGTGCTTCTGCTCGAGGGCATCGCGCTGCTCCCAGATCTCCCGGACGCGGATCTGGATCCCACCCGCATGATGAACGCGTATCCGCTGATCGACACCCACTATGCCGTGGGCAACGTGCTCATCATGGGGGAAGTGGGGAGCGTCAGCCGGGACGAACCGGCATCGGCTTCCGTTCTCTACAAGCGCCAATACCGGCTTCACTTCAAGGGCGGGCTCAAGGACGTTACGCTGCTCAACCCTGCGCAGACGGAAGTGATCTACGCGCCCGGCGCGTTGTATTACGTGGTGTCGCGGCGTGTCGGCAAGGTGAAGGTGAAAAAGGGCAATCAGGCACATGTCCACGTTCATCTCAGGCACGTCACCCGCGGTTCAGCGGAGCACGTCGCGGCGTCCATGGGCGGGAAACTGTTCGATCTGCGAACAGCAGCGTTTCAACACTGATCGAGCACAGCCCAGAATGGATGACGCGCTCGGTTCCTGGCTGGCCCGTCACGGCGGCAGCACCATGCTCGCCGTCGCCACGCTGCGCGACGGTAGCCGGGGCGCCGTCGCCACGCACTGGATTGGACCGGATGACTGCGTGCTGAACGTTCCGCACTCCTGCCTCGTAACCACCGACCTCGCGTTGGAGAGCCGCATCGGACGGGAAATGCAGTCGGCGGGTGTCGATCACGCCAACGGTCACGCATATCTCGCCGCATTCCTGCTCACCGAGCGTGACGAGAACAGACAGTGGCAGCCGTACTTCTCTACCGTTCCGCAGCACGCGCCGCGCACACCGATCTTCTTTCGCGACGACGAGCTGGCCGAGTTGACCGGGTCGGCTCTCTTGCCGCGCGCGCTAGCGCAACGTGCCGCGCTCGCACGGGAATGGGAGCAGCTCCACAACGGCGTCGCCGGATTGGCGCGGTATTCGGACGCGGCGTGGCGCAACGCCCGCGCGCTGGTGTCGTCTCGGGTATTCGGACTACAGACCAGCGGCGGCATCGTTGACGCGCTGGTGCCAATGGCCGATATCCCCAATCATCGCCGCCCGCCGGAAACGAGTTGGTCGTACGACGAGGCGCGCGGTGTGTTCGAGGTGCGCCCGACTCGGGCCTTTGCACCGGGCGAAGCGGTGCACACCAGCTACGGCGCCAAGTGTAACGCACGGCTGTTTCTGCACTACGGATTCTGTCTCGACCACAACGAGTGCAACGAGGCAGTGGTCCACGAGCTCGGCACGGACTTTCGGCTCACTGCTTCGGCAGACACAGTTGGCGAGCGCGCACTGGTATCGGCGCTCGAGGCGGACGCTGGTGACGTGAGCGACGACCAGGCGGCTCACTTCGTCGCGGCGCGGATCGTCGCGGCTTGTGATCGCGCGCTCGGCGCGTTCGCCACGTCGGCCGATGACGACGACGCTTTGCTCGCCGCGGGACTTTCATCTGACTCGCTCACGAACTGCATCCTGATGCGGCTCGGCGAGAAGCGCGTGTTGTCCGCGGTGCGGCAGCGATATGCGTAAGTTGTCATCCCGAGCGAGCGGAGCGAGGGAGGGATCTGTCGTCGGGCCACTTACAAGACGGACAACGGGAGATTCCTCGCATACGCTCGGAATGACATAGGGTTGGGCTGCGGAATGACATAGGGTTGGGCTGCGGGCTTGCGCGAACGTGCAAGCGCGTCAGTTTTGCTGGTAACGCCTACCACGAGCAACAACACCATGAGCGCAGAAACAACCTCGACCGCTTCCCTGGACGGCAGCGAGCTGGCCGCATCGCTGACGGTAAAGAATCTTCAATCAAGCCTGGACTGGTACCAGAACGTCCTCGGCTTTGCCGTCGATGAAAAGCATGAGCGTAATGGAAAACTCATGGCCGTGTCGCTACGGGCGGGCAAGGTACGGATGCTCCTGGGCCAGGACGATGGCGCCAAGGGCTGGGAGCGCGTGAAGGGCGAGGGAATGTCGCTGCAGATCACGACGGCGCAGAGCATCGACGACATTGCGGCGCGAATCAAGGCGGTTGGCGGCACGCTCGATACCGAACCAAGGGACATGCCGTGGGGCGCGCGCATGCTCGCCGTTCGCGATCCGGACGGATTCAAGCTGGTTGTCTCTGGGGAACGGAAGTAGGAGCAGAGCCATGAACGTCGAACTCAAAACCATCCCGGAACTGCGTGTGGGTGCCGTTCACCACACGGGTCCGTATAACGAGATCTCCGCCGCGTTCTCCAAGCTCGCACCCATTGTCGAGCGTGCAGGCTTGTTCAACGCGCCGGTGACCATGGTAGGCCTCTATTACGACGATCCGAATGACACGCCGCCTGACAAGCTGCAGTCGGACGCCGGCATTCTGCTGCCCTCAACAGTCGCCCTTCCTGCTGGACTAACTGAAGTACTGATTCCGCCCGGCATGTACGCCACCGCGGTGCACGCGGGACCGTACGACGGACTTCCCAACGCGTGGCAGCAGTTGATGCGCGAGTGGCTGCCGGCGAGCGGCTATCGCGCCAGACCCGGCATGAGCTACGAGTTGTATCTCAACGACAAGATGGACGTGCCGCCGGAGGATCTGCGCACCGAGTTGCGCATCTCCGTCGAGTCCAAGGATTCCTCATCACCGAGCGCACCCGAATGAAGACCGCCCTGTTGCTCCTCACCACCGTTGCGGCGTGCGGCGTGCCGCGTACCGCCTCCATGCATCCCGCCGATCGTCTCGACATGACCACGTGGTCCGTGGTCGGTGTGGACGCAAAAACTGGCGACGTCGGCGTTGCCATGGCGTCCTGCGTCCCCAACACTCTCGCCGACGGTCTCGCCGCGCTGGTGCCGGGCAAGGGCGCGGCCGCCACCCAGGCCGCGTTCGACATTGGCAACCGCAACCGAGTCTTTGACGCGCTAAAAGAAGGCGCGTCCGCCGAGGAGATCATTCGCCGAGTCAGCGATTCAACCACCGACGCGAAACTCGGCAACCGCCAGTACGGGGTCGTCACAATGAAGGACGGCGTGGTGCAAACCGCCGGCTTCACCGGCAAGCCGATGCTCGACGGCGCCGCCACGCCGGGCGGCCGATACGCCGGCGTGCGCGGCGACGCGAGCCGCGGTGTCAGCGTCCAGGGGAACACCCTCGCAAGTCCGCTCGTGGTGGCCAACGCGCTCGCCGCGTTCGAGTGGGAAGACCCTACGGGCTTCAATCAACTGTCGGATCGTTTGATGCGCGCCGTGGAAGCAGGATCGATCGCCGGCGGCGACGTGCGTTGCAACACCGCAACGATTCGGCAAACCGCAGCCACCGCCATGATCCTCGTGGCCCGCGGAACGGACCAACCCTACGCCGCGGAACAAATCGGCATGAGCGACCAGGGCACACCCAAGGCGCCGTGGCTCGCGATCTCCGTTACGGTGGGCCAGGGCGGCGATAACCCGCTGCTCGAGCTGCGGAAGCAGTACGATCAATGGCGGCGTGGCGCACATCAATAAGCCGTCGCACCATTCGCGAAAAAACTCCGGCCCGTCAACAGCGGGCCGGAGTTTTTCGTTGCACGCCGATCGAGTTACGGCTTGACGACGAAGTTCACAGTATCCGTCACCGACGGCATCGGCACGTGGTTGCCATAGCCGATCACAGCGATGATCTGGTGCGGGCCGGCCTTGAGTCCCTTGAACGTGTACGTCGAATCGCCGGTGCCAATGTGCACGACGTTCTTGGTCGTGGGCGGAATCGGCAGCGTGTCCATGGTCGGGATCGTGTCGAGAAACAGGTGGTAATGTCCAACGCCTTCAACATGCGCCGCGTCGGCCTTGGCAATCGTCACGTTCTTGGACGACAGCGTGACGGTGACGTCGTGACCAGTCGAATCATTCTCGGCGGGCGACACGATGATCACGGTGGGCGTGGTCACGGGCGCGGGAACCGGCGCAACAACGACCGGTGTGGTATCAACGGGCGCCGCTTCCTTCTTTGCACAGGCGGCAGTGAGGGCCATCAGGGAAAACGCAACGATTCGTTTCATGAGCTCGTGGGAATTGTGGTGGATGGGAGGCGAGCCAGCCAGCAGGTGGTGCCCTTGCAATTTATTCGATTTCACCGGCGTGCGTGAGAATTTGCTCGCGCAATACGTTTCGTCGCAGCTTTCCCGAGGCAGTTTTAGGCAATTCTACCACGAAATGCACGACCCGCGGATACTTGTACGGCGCGATCATCGCCTTGACGTGCTCCTGAAGCGCCGTGACCAGCGCCGCGTCGGCGGTCACGCCGGCTCTCACCACCACGAAGGCGCCCACCACTGCCCCTCGATCCGCGTCCGGCAGTCCCACCACACCGCACTCCGCCACCGCAGCATGGGCGAGCAGCGCCAGTTCTACCTCGGGGCCGGCGATGTTATAGCCCGACGACACGATCATGTCGTCCGAACGTGCAACGAATGTGAAGTAGCCGTCGTCGCTGCGCACGTACGTGTCGCCTGGATAATTCCAGCCGGCCTTCACGTACGTGCGCTGCCGCTCGTCGTCGAGATACCGGCAGCCCGTGGGGCCGCGCACGGCCAGCTGGCCCGGCGTACCGTCCGCCACAACATGCCCCTGCTCGTCAACGACGCGCGCCTCGTAGCCCGGCACCACGCGCCCCGTACACCCGGCGCGCGCTTCACCAGCCGGCGATCCGATGAAGATATGCAGCATCTCCGTGGCGCCAATACCGTCCATCATCGCAATCCCGGTCGCCGTCTTCCACTTCTCGAAGATGCTTGCCGGCAGCGTTTCGCCAGCCGACACACAAATGCGCAACGATTCGGTATCACCCGGTTGCATTTTACCGAGCATTGCCTTGTAGCCGGTGGGCGCGGTGAACACCACCGTGGGCTTCATGGTGCGAATGGCCACCAGCAATTCGTCTGGCGGCGCCTTTTCGAGCAGCAGACTGCTCGCCCCGACGCGCAACGGGAAGATGACCAAGCCACCGAGGCCAAAGGTGAACGCGAGCGGTGGCGATCCCACGAAGAGATCGTTGGCGTTGGCCTGGAGCACGTGCTTGCCGTAGCTGTCGGCGATCGCCAGCACGTCGCGATGAAAGTGCATCGTCGCCTTTGGCCCACCGGTGGTGCCCGACGTAAATCCGAGGAGAGACACATCGTCACTCGCGGTGTCGCACGCTGCGAATTCATCGCTTGCGTTGGCACACAACCGTTCGAGCTCGGCGTCCGCTGCACCAAATGCTGTGATTCGGCGCAGCGTCGGCGCGTTGTCGCGCGCTTCGACCAAAGCGTCAAGCAGCCGCGCGTCGCACAACGCCAACGACGCCTGCGATTTCTCGAGCGCCGCGGCAAGTTCTCCGGCGCGCAACAGCGGCATGGTCGCCACCACGATTCCGCCGGCCTTCATCACCGCGAGATACACGGCGGCGAGCATCGGCGTGTTTGGGGCGCGCAACAGCACGCGATTGCCCGGCACCATCCCCAACTCGTGCACCAGCACGTTGGCAATGCGATTGACTCGCGCGGCAGTTTCCGCGTAGGTCCATGTCGTGGTGGGCGATCGGAAGCACGGCCGGTCGCCCCACCCAAGCGCGAGCCAGCGGTCGAGCAGTTCGGTCACACAGTTGAGTCGCGGCGGGTACTTAACGTCCGGGAGCGTAAATAGAAGCTCCGGCCACTGGTCCGCCGGGGGGAGATGATCGTGGGCGAAGGTGTCGCTGTGAGCGCTCTGGTGCATGAACCCTTTATACTTCGGCGAGTTGTCCGTCACAAGAGCATTGGCCTTTCGGGGATTCTGAATGCGCATCGTCTGCATCGGTGGGGGACCGGCTGGACTGTACTTCGGCCTGCTGATGAAGCAGGCGAATCCGGCCCATCACATCACCGTGGTGGAGCGCAACAAGCCCTTTGATACCTTCGGGTGGGGCGTCGTGTTTTCCGACGCCACCCTGGGCAACATGCGGCGCAACGATCCGGTGACCGCCGAGTCGATTGAGCGGGCGTTCAATCACTGGGACGACATCGAAGTCCGTATCAAAGGGCGTCGCATGCGCACCACCGGCCATGGCTTTGTGGGCATTGGCCGCAAGACGCTGCTCAACATCCTTCAGCATCGCGCGCAATCGCTCGGCGTTGAGCTGGTGTTCGAGCACGAAGTCGGCTCTGACCTCGATTTTCCCGACGCGGACTTGATCGTGGCGTCGGACGGCGTGAACTCAAAGGTCCGCGAACGCTCGGCGCGGATCTTCCAACCCGACATTGCGCAACGCCCCAACCGCTACATCTGGCTGGGTGTGAAGAAGCGTTACGACGCCTTCACCTTCGACTTTCAGCGCACCGAACACGGCTGGTTCCAGGCCCACATTTACAAGTACGACGACGAGCATTCGACGTTCATCGTCGAGACCACCGAGCCGACGTTCGACGCGCACGCCCTTGGCGACATGGACCAGGCCCAGTCGATCGCGTTCTGCGAGCGGCTGTTCGCCGAGGTGCTCGACGGCGCGTCGCTGCTCTCCAATGCAAAGCAGTCGAGCGGGTCGGCGTGGCTCAACTTTTCGCGGCTCATCTGCGAACGGTGGCACTTCCAGAACGGCCGGTCGCAGGTGGTGCTGATGGGCGACGCCGCGCACACGGCGCACTTCGCCATTGGCTCGGGCACCAAGCTGGCCCTTGAAGACGCCATCGAGCTGACGCATCGTATCGCCGATGTCGATCACGACCCCTCGCGCCTCGGCGAAGCGCTCGCGGCATATGAGAATACTCGTCGCGTGGACGTGGCGCGTATTCAGAACGCGGCGCGCAACGCCATGGAGTGGTTCGAAGTGGTGGGCGACCGCTACGCCGACCAGCTCGAACCCGAGCAGTTCATGTATTCCCTGCTCACGCGCTCCCAGCGGATCAGCCACGAGAATCTGCGACTGCGCGACCCGGTATGGCTGGAAGGCTACGAACGGTGGTTCGCGCGCCGCGCGGGGCTAACCGTTGCGGATCAGGCGCGCGCCACACCGCCCATGCTCACGCCGTACACCGTTCGCGGAGTTACGCTGGCCAATCGCATTGTCGTGTCGCCCATGGCCATGTACTCGGCGGTGGACGGTACTGCCGGCGACTTCCATCTCGTGCACCTCGGCGCTCGCGCACTCGGCGGCGCCGGGTTGGTGTTCGGAGAAATGACTTGCGTCGCACCCGACGCACGCATCACCCCGGGCTGTGCAGGGTTATGGAATGAGGAGCACGCCGAGTCATGGCGCCGCATCGTCGCGTTCGTTCACGACAACTCGCCGGCGAAGTTCGGCATGCAGCTCGGCCACGCCGGACGAAAGGGCGCAACCCATGTGGCCTGGGAAGGCACCGACGAACCGCTGGCGCAGGGGGCGTGGCCGCTCATCTCGGCGTCGCCCCTGCCCTATTTGGCAAATTCGCAGGTGCCCAGCGAGATGACGCGCGCCGACATGAACTCCGTGATCGCCCAGTTCGTGCGCGCCGCGCAGTGGTCGGCCGACATTGGCGTGGACGTGCTCGAGCTGCACTACGCGCACGGCTACCTGCTGTCGAGCTTTCTGTCGCCGCTTACGAACGTACGCACCGACGAGTATGGCGGCAGCCACGCGAACCGTGCGCGCTTTCCGCTCGAGCTGTTCCACGCCGTGCGCGCCGTCTGGCCGGCAGATCGGCCCATTTCCGTGCGGCTCTCCTGCCACGATTGGGCGGCTGACGGCGGCAACACCGCCGACGACGCTGCGATTTTTGCAGCCATGTTCAAGGACGCCGGCGCCGACATGATAGATTGCTCATCCGGTCAGGTGTTCAAGGAGGAGCGGCCGGTGTATGGACGCCTCTTTCAAACGCCGTTCTCCGACCGTATCCGCAACGAAGTGGGCATTGCCACGCTTGCCGTTGGCGCTATTTCCGAAGCGGATCACGCCAACTCGATCATTGCAGCCGGCCGGGCCGACTTGTGTGCCATTGCGCGCCCACATCTCGCCGATGCCGCGTGGACGCTTCACGAGACAGCGCGCATTGGCGCGCGAGATGTGGAGTGGCCCATCCAGTACGAACGCGCACGCGCGCAGTACGAAACCAACCTCCAGCGCGCGGCCGCGGGACCGCCCACACGATGACCCTCACTCTCGAAGGCAAGCACGCCTTCGTCACCGGAGCCGGCAGCGGCATTGGCGCCGCCGTCGCCCGAGCCCTCGCCGCCGCCGGCGCGCGCGTGTCGATTGCCGGACGCCGCGTTGGTCCGCTGCAGGAAACCGCAGCGTCGCTTGGGCGCAACGTGGGCGATATCGTGTCGCTCGACGTCACCAATGCCGCAGCCGTGAACCGCGCCTTCGCCGCGCTCGAGCCAATCGACATTCTCGTCAACAACGCCGGCCGAGCGTCGAGCGCCACATTCGCCAAGACCGAGCCTTCACTGTTCGACGAGATGCTCACCGTCAACCTGAAGAGCGTGTATCTCGTGACACGAGCCGCACTGCCGTCCATGCGCACTCGCGGCACCGGGCGCATCGTCAACATTGCATCGACGGCCGGACTGGTAGGCTATCCGTACGTGTCGGCGTACGTTGCCGCAAAGCATGCTGTGATTGGACTCACCAAGTCGCTCGCCGCGGAGCTGCATGACAGCGGCATCACGGTGAACGCCGTGTGCCCCGGTTATACGGACACCCCGCTCGTGGACGAAGCGGTGGAGCGCATTGCCGGCACCACCTCACTCACCGCCGACGAAGCCCGCGCTCAGCTGGCCGCCACGAATCCGGGCGGCAGATTGATCACGCCGGACGAAGTCGCGCAGGTGGTGGCGTGGCTCGCCGGCCCCGAAGCCAGCGCGGTGAACGGACAGGCGATCGTCGTAGCGGGAGGGGCCGTTTGATGACGAACCGCGCCATGCAGCATTACGCGGCCACGCACTTCAAGTGGGAGTGTTCGCCAGACGGCCGCGTCGCCACCCTCACGCTCAACCGCCCCGAGCGCCGCAACCCGCTCACCTTTGATTCGTACGCCGAGCTCCGTGATCTGTTTCGAGATCTCGCATACGCGTCCGATGTGCGCACCGTGGTGATCACTGGCGCCGGCGGGAATTTCTGCTCGGGGGGAGACGTGTTCGAGATCATCGAGCCGCTCACCACCATGGCCGCGCCGCAGCTCCTCGAGTTCACGCGCATGACGGGCGACCTCGTGAAGGCGATGCGCAAGTGTCCACAGCCGATCGTCGCCGCGGTTGACGGCACCTGCGCCGGCGCGGGCGCGGTGCTGGCGATGGCATCCGATCTTCGTATCGCCACGCCCGCCACCAAGACGGCGTTCCTGTTCACGCGCGTTGGACTGGCCGGCGCCGATATGGGTTCGTGCGGCATTCTGCCGCGGATCATCGGCCTGGGACGCGCCGCCGAGTTACTGTACACCGGCCGCAACATGACAGCCGACGAAGGCTCTGCATGGGGATTCTATAATAGAATCGTTCCGGCCGACATGCTGCTCGGCGACGCGACAGCCCTTGCCCGCTCGCTGGCCGACGGCCCAAGCTTCGCCCACTCCGTCACCAAGACCATGCTCAATCAGGAGTGGGCCATGGGCCTGGATGAGTTGCTCGAAGCCGAGGCGCAGGCACAGGCGCTGTGCATGCAGACACACGACTTCCGCCGCGCCTTCGACGCGTTTGCCGCCAAGCGGACCCCCGTGTTCGAGGGCAACTGACGTGACGCTCTCGCCATCGCGCGATCATCTCGACTGGCCGTTCTTTTCCGCCGAGCATCGCCGGTGGGCCGATCGGGTCAATGAGTTCGCAACCAGGCTGCACGTGGACCATACCGACGCCGACACCGCCTGCCGCGCATTGGTGCGCGAGCTCGGCGCCGCAGGGTTACTCGGCGTATGCGTGTCGGCGCCCGGCAACGACGCCGCGACGATCGACTCGCGCTCCATCTGCCTGGGCCGCGAAATCCTCGCCTGGCACGACGGGCTCGCCGACTTCTCGTTCGCCATGCAGGGGCTGGGCACTGGCGCAATTTCGCTCGCCGGAACAAGCACCATCCGCGCCGACATACTTCCGCAAGTGGCGCGCGGTGAGTTGATCCCCGCGTTCGCGCTGTCGGAAGCGGCGGCAGGTTCCGACGTCGCTGCCATGCAATGCGCGGCGCGGCGCGATGGCAACGACTACGTTCTCGACGGCGAAAAGACCTGGATCTCCAACGGCGGCATCGCCGACGTCTACACGGTGTTCGCGCGCACCGGCGAAGCACCCGGCACACGCGGGTTGTCGGCGTTCGTGGTCTACGCAACCGATCCTGGCTTCTCGATCGCCGAGCGCATAAACGTCATCTCTCCGCACCCGCTGGCGACGATCCGCTTCGACGGGTGCCGCATCCCCGCCAATCGCATGCTCGGCGCAGCCGGCCAAGGATTCAAGATCGCCATGCACACGCTCGACATTTTTCGCGCATCCGTGGCGGCAGCGGCGCTCGGGTTTGCGCGGCGCGCACTGGCCGAGTCGGTTGCCCACGCCAAGGTCCGCCCAATGTTCGGCGGCACGCTAGCCGACCTGCAGCTCACCCAGGCCGCTCTCGGCGATATGGCGACGTCGATCGATGCGTCCGCCCTGCTGACCTACCGGGCCGCCTGGCGCCGCGATGTGCAGCACAAGACGACCACGCGCGAAGCCGCGATGGCCAAGCTCACGGCGACAGAGTCGGCCCAGCAGGTGATCGACCGGGCCGTGCAACTGTTCGGCGGCCGCGGCGTCCAGCGGGGCGAAGTGGTAGAACGGCTGTACCGCGAGATCCGCTCGTTGCGCATTTACGAAGGCGCCACTGAAGTGCAGAAGCTCATCGTCGCACGGGAGTTACTGAAAGACTCATGAGTACTTCACCTGAGGCCGGCGATCCGGCAATGCACACGTTGCTGCAGCCCGAAGGCTGGCCGCGCCCTCGCGGCTACTCGAACGGCATTGCCGCCAGCGGGCGGATCGTGTTCGTGAGCGGGCAGATCGGATGGAACACCCAGTGCGCCTTTGAGACGGACGATCTGGTGGCGCAAATCCGCCAAGCACTGGAGAACGTCATGGCCGTGTTGGAGACTGCCGGCGGCGGTCCGCTCGACATCACCGCGTTGACCTGGTACCTCACCGACCGGCGCGAATATCTCGCCCGGTCCAAGGAAGTGGGCGAGGCCTATCGCGCCGTGATGGGCAGGCATTTCCCAACGATGACCGCGGTGGAGGTGTCGTCGCTCATGGAGTCGCGGGCCAAGGTGGAAATTCAGGCGATTGCGGTAGTTGCTCCGACTGTGGCGCCCTAGCGAATCACGGAGCGATGGCCGCCGGCGGGTTGGCCAGCTTCGGCGATTCGTGAATGATCAATCCGCCAAGGTAGGCCGTTCGGATCACGACGCTGAGCGCAAATGCCGTGACCACCGCGACAACCACGCGCAGCCAGACCGGCGGCAGTTGCCCGGCGTCGCGCCGCAGCATCCGCCACCACGCGTACCCGTTGACGGCGCCCGCCAACAGCACGGCCCAGAGCGCGAAGCCCGCCGCCTGGTCGTGCTCTTTCACCATGGACCGAACCACGTACCAGGTGTTCCGCAGCGCGTGGGATGCCTCGTCGCCCGTGTAGAACGCCGGGTAGATGCTCGCGCCGGCCAACGTGAGGGTGGCCACTGCGTAGAGCCAAATGGCGCGACGTCTGGTGATCAGCGCGAGCGCCAGCACCGCACTTCCGACAACCGAAAGAATGATCGGAAAGTGATTGACCAGCGTGTGCAGGTAGGGCCAGTTCATGGGAGTGAGCGTGAAATGTGATTCAGCCGGACAGTCCGAACGCGCCGCGCACGTCTGAAGCTACTGCGGCAGTGACCGTTCGCGCCCGCTCTGTACCGTTGCGCAATGCAGCGCGCACGACCTCGCCGTCCTGCATCAACTCGGCTCGGCGCGCGCGAATTGGGCCGATGAGCGCCTCGAGCACGTCAACCAGCCTGCGCTTCACGGCCGCATCACCAAGTCCTCCGTGACGATACTCGGCTTTGAGCTGTGACACCTGGTCCACCTCGGGATCGAATGCATCGAGGTAGGCGAATACTACGTTCCCCTCGACACACCCGGGGTCCGACGCTCGCGTGTGATTCGGATCGGTGAACATGGCGCGTACCGCGGCTTTGATCTCCTCCGCCGTGGCGCCGAGTGAAATGGCGTTGCCGAGCGACTTGCTGGCCTTCCGGCCGTCCACACCAGGAAGCCGCGGCACGTTGGACAACAGCGCCCTGCACTCCGGGAGAATCGCGCGATTGGCCAGGCGATTCACGCGCCGCACGATCTCGTTGGACTGTTCGATCATCGGCAGCTGGTCGTCGCCAACCGGAACAAGCGTACCGCGAAATCCGCTGATGTCCGCCGCCTGACTCACCGGATAGCAGAGGAACCCCGCGGGGATGTCACGAGAAAACCCGCGCGCCTCTATCTCGGCTTTCACTGTCGGATTGCGCTCCAGCCGAGCGACGGTGACCAGGTTCAGATAGAGCATCGTGAGTTCGGCGAGCGCCGGCAGTTGCGACTGTAGCGCGATCGTCGAGCGCTCGGGATCGATGCCTACAGCGAGGTAGTCGGCCACGACGTCGAACACGTTTGCGGCGATCGCTGCTGGACGGTCGGCGTTGTCCGTCAACGCCTGCAGATCCGCGACGAGGATCGTTTGCGAATGTTGATACTGGAGCTCGACGCGATTGCGGAGCGAACCGGCCAGGTGGCCCAAGTGCAGCGGGCCGGTGGGTCGGTCGCCCGTAAGAATGACTTCGTGCGAAGGCATGGTATCTCCCTAATTAATCTGAATGGGAGTCGCTCGGCGTCGTGCGCGGACACAAAAAAGGGGCGCTCGAAGTCGAGCGACCCAGGTGGCTAACGCGATGAATGAGGTACGTGCGTAGTTGGGCCGCTCAGGGAGAGGGCCAACGCCATGCAAAAGGGGAATTTGGCAGTGTTGACATAAGTAAATGAAATATAGCACGCAGCGCGCTTCCGCGGGCGTACTGTCAGCATGACGACAGCCTCTCCGAATAGCTTCCGCCGGATATCGTCAAACCCCGTCATCGTCGCGCAGTGGAGCACATCGTCGTGATCACACGCATAGAGCGGAACCGTCTGCAACGCCTCGCGGTGGCGGCGTGGCTCGGGCTCGCGTTCGCAGCGGCGCCGCATGCCGGCGCGCAAACAAAGCTCGTCGGCGACAGCGTGCACGCGGCGAAGACGCTATTCACCTGGCGCGACGCCGCGCTCGCTGCCGGATTCACCGGACTCACGGTGGCCATGTTTCCGGTGGACCGATCGATCGCCATGCATCTGCAGGACTCGAGCGAGCAGGCCAACCACTTCTTCAAGAACGCTTCGAAGGGCATTCAGTACTTCGCCGATCCGGGTTCGATCGTCATCGGCGTATCGTTCTACGGCATTGGCCGCCTGGGCCATTGGAAAGCATTGGCCGATCTTGGACTCCACGGTACCGAGGCGGTCGCCATCTCCGGTCTGCTTACTGGCGTCCTCAAGGACGCACTTGGTCGGGCCCGGCCGTACGTGTCGGCGGACACCAATCCGAATGACTTCAGCTTCGCCCGCGGGGTGCACCACGGCGGCGGCTATCAGTCGTTTCCGTCGGGGCACACCACCGCAGCATTTGCAGCGGCCAGCGTTGTCACGAGCGAGTCACAGCGCTGGTGGCCGCATGGTATCTGGGTTGTAGCGCCTGTGATGTATGGCGGAGCGGCGCTCGTGGGCGTGTCGCGCATGTACAACAATGCTCATTGGGCGAGCGACGTCGTGCTCGGCGCGGCGATCGGCACGTTTAGCGGCATCAAAGTCGTGCGCTATAGCCACGGTCACACCAACAACCTGGTGGACCGTTGGCTGCTGGGCGTGACGGCGGCGCCTGCGCCAGGGGGAGGCGTGGCAATCGGATGGTCGTTCGCACGCTGACCGCGGTTTAGCATTGTCATGTGGAGAGGTTCCTTGCCCACAGGGTGGTGCGGCGTGGCAAACACAGTAATTTTTGATGGCACTCGTACCACACCGGCCCCCGCGCTGCCCATATCACACTGCTAATGCAACTCCGTTCCGCCGCTCGGTTCGCCGGTTTCGCAGTGCTCATCACAGCGTTCATCGTCGGCATGGCACTGCGCAGCCGCGGCGGTCGTGGCCTCCGAGCGGGCGGGGCCACCGCTGACACGCTCGACCCACAGGCAGCATGGCACGACACTGCGTCGGGCGGCACCAACGCTCGTGGGATTCCAGATTATATCACGCGTTCGTATAGCGCCGACGAGCGGGCGTTGCTGCTCGCCGCTTACGGCGTGAACGAGCCCCAGTGGCTGTACCTCAGCGATTCCAGCCAGAGCGCCATTCTTAAATACGATTCCCGCGAGAAGCGCTGCCGCAGCTGTTACGTGGACTCGTACCACGTCGGGTTCCTCTCGATGCGCCGGCCCGGAGAATCATGGCAAGCGTTCGAGCGCCGTGATCGCAGTATGCGGCACGCCGACTTTCCCGCAGCGGCGATGCGCATCGATACGTCGCTGGACGACCTGATTCCGGCAGCGCGGGTTGCGTTTCGCGGTTTGCTCGACTCCGCTCGCGCCGCCGGTTTTCATCTGTCGGTTGTCGAGACCTACCGCTCGCCGGCGCGCGAAGCGCTGCTCTTTGCCGAAGGGCACGGCCGCACGTATACAGCGACGTCGATGCATTCCTACGGACGCGCAGTGGACATCATCGTGGGCGACGGCCTCGTGCGCCGCGCAACGACGCGCGCCAAATGGGTGCGCTTTCGCCATTTCGTGCTCGCCCGTGGGGGTCGCTTCCGGCTACTCGGCCAAGCCGACCATACGTGGGACTGGCCGCACGTCGAGCTTGCGGTGGACAACATCGGCTTTCCGTCGATCGATGCGGCGCTGGCCTTCGCGGCGCGCTGCACCACCGATTCAGCACGGGCACATCCGCCGAGCACCGCGGCGGTTGGCGGCGCCGAGCGTGATCCCTGTGTGTTCATCCCGTGAACCGAGCGCATACATTGGCTCGGACGCCTTGACGCCACCGGCGCATCGTCGGATTATCGTGGCACGCCAAACCTTACTGGCTGACCCACTCCCCCCGCCCCGAGAGATTACGATGCGTGCCCCCGCCCTTTTTCGTGTCGCGGCTTGTATCGCGGCCGCAACGATCGCCGGCTGCAGTGGCCCACCGGGAATGCAATCCGGTGCTGCTTCGGCCCCTGCAACCACCGCCGCGAAGTACGAGGTGTTTGCCGTGCGCTACGGCACCCTACCGGCGTACAAGGTCTCGGGTCTTGTCGTTGGCGCTGACACCAGTCGGCGATTGGACATCGCGATGATGGTATGGCTGCTCAAAGGACCGGGCGGACATAATGTGCTCGTGGATGCCGGCTTCCACCGTGCCGATCTGGTCGCTCGATACAAGCCACGCGACTTCATGCCGGCGAGCGAGGCGATTAAGCGCGCCGGCGTCTCGGCCGATCAAGTGACGGACGTCATCATCACCCACATTCATTGGGACCACCTCGACGGCATAGATCTGTTCCCGAACGCTCGTGTGTGGCTGCAGCGCGACGAGTTCAACTACTATCTCGACTCCACGGGCACGGCAAAGAATCGAACTATCGACGCGGGTGACGCCAAGTTGCTTGGAGCGATCGCGCGTGCCGGTCGGCTCATGCTGGTCGACGGCGACGGCGTCGAGATCATGCCAGGTATCTCCGTGTACACAGGTGGCAAGCACACCTTCGCATCGCAATTCGCAGCGGTCCAGACGGCGTCAGGCACTGTAGTGCTGGCGTCGGACAATATGTATCTGTATGAGAACCTCGAGAAGCACGTACCGATCGCGCAAACGCTCGATCCGGCTTCCAACCTGCGGACGCAAGCGCGCATGGCGGCGATGGCGTCCGCACCACGCCTGCTGATTCCCGGACACGATCCGCAGGTCTTTGTCCGTTTTCCCAAGCCCGGCAACGGCATCGCGGCGATCAAGTAACGAACCGGATCGCCATCACGAACAAAAACGCGTCGACTTCCCAGTCGACGCGTTTGGCAATGGGCGCCAAAGTCCGACGAATTGACAGCGATCTATGCGGTCGGTACGTTCGTGCCCCAACGCCACTGCCTCTGCCCTCTCATTGCAGCCTCGCCAACGCCGGCGGGTGTGGCTCTCCAAAAACACTGGACACGCAAGCGTCGTCCACCTGGACGGAAAATGCGCACATCCGCTGACCATCGTCCGCGCCGTTTCGCACATCGAGTGCCCACCCACCCTGGAGAATACTGAAATGGAACACGGTCGACCCATCTCTCACGGCATGCGATCTACAAAACCGGTCTCGTGGCGTCGGGCAGTCACAGCGACAGTCGTTGCACTCGGCCTTGCCGCCGGCAGCCTGCGCGCATCGGCCCAAACCGGATCGGGCATCGTCACCGGTCACGTGACCGACGCGGGTGCGGGATTGCCGATTCGCGGCGCAAGTGTCCGCATCGTGGGCACGCAACTTGGGACGCAGTCAGGGGACGACGGACAGTACACCATTCGCGGCGTCAAACCCGGCATCGTCAATGTGCAGGTGAACCATATCGGCTACGAAGTGAAGCACGCACCGGTCACCGTCACGGACGGTGGAACTGTCACGTTCAACGTAGCCCTTGCTCAGGCTGCGTTCTCTCTCGCCGAAGTCGTCACCACGGTGACCGGCACGCAGAGCAAAGCCGAGCTCTCGAACACGATCGCGACGATCGACGTGGCCTCGCACATCTCCGAGATGCCGGTGACGACCACCGGGCAATTGCTGTCCGGGCGCGCATCGGGAGTGCAGGTGCAATCGGGCGGCGCCGTGGGCTCCGGCTCACGAATCCGCATTCGAGGGCAGTCGTCGTTATCGCTGACAAACGATCCACTCGTCTACGTTGACGGTATTCGCGTGAATGCCAGCAGCAGCAATGGCTTGATCGGCACCGGCGGCAATACCACGTCGGCGCTCGACAACATTGCCCCTGAAGAGATCGAGACCATCGATGTCATCAAGGGTCCCGCTGCGGCCACGCTGTACGGGACTCAGGCCGCCAACGGCGTCATCGTGATCACCACGAAGAATGGCAAGGCCGGCTCCACGCGATGGAATGCGTTTTCGGAGAACGGAACGCTCTACAATCCATACAAGGGCAGCTATTCGGACTTGTGGGTCGCATTCGATACGAATCAGCGCGACGCCAAAGGTACCGCGAAGGTGTGTACGCTGCTCGCGAGCGCGGCACACACGTGCCAGATCGATAGCGTCTTTCACAACAACGTGCTGAACGACCCTGTACTGACACCGCTGCAGCACGGGAATCGCGCCCAGTACGGCCTACAGGTGTCCGGCGGCAGCGACAAGCTCCAGTATTTCCTGTCCGGTGACACACAGCACGAGCAGGGCCCGTACAAGATGCCGCAGATCGAAATCGATCGATTGATGGCAGAGCGGCATACGACGATTGGCGACGATCAGATCTATCCGAACGCGGCCAAGAAGGTGAATCTCCGCGCAAATCTCACGACCCAGCTGTCACCCAAGGCTGACGTCGCGGTCTCGATCGGATTCATCGACAGCGACATCCGCAATCCGACAAACGAGGACACACAGGGCGGCGTGATCGTCGATGCGCTCGCCGGCACGGCACGGACGGACCTCAAGGATGCGCGCGGTGTCGCGCTCCTCGGTTACCGGTCCTTCCCGATGGGCGACGTCATGTCTCGCGTCAACACCGAGAACGTCAACCGCTTCATTAACAGTCTCAACGCACGGTATTACCCAGCTTCCTGGCTGAATACGCGACTGAACCTGGGATACGACTACAGCGCCGGGAATGCGACGTCGCTCGTCCGTTTCAATCAGGGGCAATACGGCGCGACGGAGCGCACTGGCTCAGTCTCGAACGTGCGCGGCGAGACCGATGTCTACACGGTCGATGCAGGTGCCACGGCAACCGTTTCGCCGCACGGAAACTTCAACACCAAGTCCTCGGTTGGTGTTCAGTATTTTCATAATTTTAACGCGACTACGTCGGCGTCGGGTGTCGGGTTACCGCCCGGAGCAACGACCACCGGCGCCGGCGCAGTTCGCAGCAACAGCCAGTCGACCACCGAATCCGTGAACCTCGGTGTGTATGGCGAAGAAGTGCTGTCGTATGCGGATCGTGTCTTTCTGACCGGCGGCCTCCGGTACGATGCAAACAGCGCCTTTGGCCAGAACTTTTCCGGCGTCTATTATCCGAAAGTTGGGTTGTCGTGGCTGGCGTCCGAGCAGGGCTGGTTTCCCAAGGGTGATCTTGTGAACTCGTTCCGGCTTCGTGCCACGTATGGTGCATCCGGTGTACAGCCGGGCACTGTATCCGCGCTTCGTTACTTCACACCGGTTGGCGCCAACGTACTGGGCACCGAACAGCCTGCCGTTACGCTCGGCGCGCTTGGCAACTCGGATCTCCGACCCGAGTACTCGGGAGAGTTCGAGACCGGGTTTGATATGACGGCGTTCAAGAACAAGACGAGCATCGAGCTCACTTACTACAACAAGAAGACCAAAGACGCGCTCATCTCGGCGCCGGTGTCACCGTCACTGGGCGGAGATATTTCCTCGCGCCTCGAGAATCTCGGATCGATTCGCAATCAGGGTCTCGAGCTGACGCTCAACAACAAGCTCATTGATAACAACCAGGTGGGGCTCGAGTTTCTCGTCGTCGCATCTACGAACAAGAACGAGATCCTAACGCTCGGTCAGGGAATCCTGCCTGTGTATACCGGCAATCTCAGCACGCAGTACAACGCGCCGGGCTACCCGCTGTACGGGCTCTGGAGCAAGACCTACACGTACGCCGACGCGAACGGTGACGGCATCATCGTTCCGTCCGAGATGAAGATCAGCGACACGGCGTCGTTTAAGGGTCCGTCGTTCCCCACGCATGAATTGACACTGAGCCCGCGTCTCGAGTTGCTGCGTCGAAAGCTCGCCATCTCGGCGCAGTTCGATCACAAGGATGGGCTTACGAAGTACTACGGCGTGTTGCGCAACGGCTGTCAGGGCGGCGCGTCGTGCCGCGGTCTCTACGATCCGACAACGCCGCTCGATCAGCAGGCCGCTACCGTAGCAACAAGCAGCTACGGCGTTTACGGCGGTTTGATGTACAACGGCGAGTTTACCAGGTTCCGCGAGCTCGCGGTGTCCTACCAGCTGCCGGACGCATTTGCCAAGAGACTTCGCTCGTCGCGCGCGACCATCATCGGCACCGGGCGCAACCTGGCGGTGTGGACGTCGTATCCGGGCGTCGACCCCGAAGAAGGCGTCGGCAGCGGGGACCAGCGGGGCAACGAGGAATTCTTCGGTACCCCGCCGCTCCGATATTTCACGATCCGCCTCAACTTCAACTTTTGAGGCGACGACCAATGACAATTCTTCTTCGCAGAGACCGCCACATGACGACCCTCATCCCGGCTCGTCGGGCCGTCGCTCGTGCTGGAGTCATGGCACTGGCGCTCGGCGCTCTGAGCGCCTGCAAGACCGATCAGCTCCTCACCGTCGCCACTCCCGATGTGCTGGAGGTGGCCGCATACAAGACGCCGGATGGCGTAGATCCATTGCGGTTCGGCGTAATCTCCGACTTCACACGCGCATTCGACGGCAATACCGACGCATTCACGGTCATCACCGGTACGCTGGCCGATGAGATGTACGCGCCCGATACGTTCGACGATCGTCTGTCGATCAACGCACGGCGATCGGTTGAGATCAACGGCACCATGGAAGCGGAGTACCGTCACCTGCAGCAAGCACACCTCGGCGCGATCAATGCCGCAATGGTGATGGCGGACGTGGCGCCGACGCTGAAATCGCAACGCTCGGAGATGTATGTCATTCGCGGCTTCACCGAGATTTTTTTTGCCGAAGGATGGTGCGCGGGCACGGCATTCTCGAGTGAAACCGACGGCGTGACTACCAATGGAATGCCGAATACCACAGCGCAACTGTTCGGTCTTGCCGTGGCGAGTTTTGACACGGCGCTGACTCTCGCCGACACGAGCGCCCGGTTGAAGTACGCATCGCAGGTTGGCCGCGGTCGTGCGTTACTCGGTCTCGCCCGCTTCGCGGATGCAGCCACCGCCGTCGCCGGCGTTCCACGGACATTTCAATATCTCACATTCCACTCCACGGCAAGCGCGAGAGAGGAAAACGGGATTTGGAACGCAGTAGCGAACGGCGCGAGTCGGTACTCGCTCATCGGGAACGAAGGTCAGAATGGGTTGCCCTATCTGAGTCTCGGCACCGATCCACGGGTGCCGTGGGTGCCCTCGACCCGAACAGGCTTCAACAGCACGACGCCAAACCTGCCAACCGAAACAAAATTTGGCCGCACGACCAGCGGCATCGTTGCCGACGGAACAGAGGCTCAGCTGATCATTCTCGAGGCACGGCTGCAAGGCGGCGCACAGGCAGATCGCGACGCGGTGTTCGCCGGGCTCAATGCTCTCCGCTCGTCGAACTCCCCAGCAATTCCTGCCATGGCCGGTTCGGCGCCGGCTACCCAGGCGGCGGCCGTCGATCAGTTCTTCGCCGAGCGCGCGTACTGGACCTGGCTCACCGGTCATCGGCTCGGCGACATGCGTCGCCTCGTCCGGCAGTACGGTCGTGACACCGAGTCAGTTTATCCGACGGGAACGCTTCAGTCACCACTAGTCGGCTCGTTCGGAACGGCGACAAGTATCGTCATCCCGTTCAACGAACGAAGCAATCCGAACTTCAAGGGCTGTCTCGACACCAAGGCATAGTCACGGATCATTGCGCAAGACGAGCGGCCACGGCGACGATCGCCGTGGCCGCTTTGTTTACATGACATTCATAGCGCGACGCGATGGTCGTCCAAGCACGCAACGCCTTGACGCGCCACCCCTCCCCGCCCCAGCATCATGCACCTCAACATCTTCACGTCGTAGCGCTCAACCCGAATATTCCGCCGAAAAATGCCCAACGCTCCCGACGCCGGTCCGCTGGCCGATGCCCTCACAGACCACCCGCGCCCCGGCTCCCCACCACACGGATTCTTCGGTCACCCGCGCGGCCTCTCCACCCTCTTCTTCACCGAGATGTGGGAGCGCTTCAGCTACTACGGCATGCGCGCCTTCCTCATCCTCTACATGGTGCACGTGCTCGGCTTCGACGACCGTCACGCCGGGTCTGTCTACGGCACCTACACGGCGAGCGTCTGGGCCGCGGCGATTTTCGGCGGCATCATCGCCGACCGTTGGCTCGGCCAGTACAAGAGCGTGCTCTTTGGCGGCATCATCATCGCCATTGGCCATTTCACTCTAGCCTTCCACCCGCTGCCGTTCTTCTATGCCGGTCTGGCGCTCATCGTCATCGGCACGGGCCTTCTCAAGCCCAACGTCAGCGGCATTGTTGGCTCGCTGTACGAGACGAACGACACGCGCCGCGACGCGGGATTCTCGATCTTCTACATGGGCATCAACCTCGGCGCGGCGCTCGGCCCGCTCATCGCCGGATACCTCGCGCAGAAGGTTGACTGGCACATCGGCTTCGCCTGCGCCGGCGTGGGCATGACGTTCGGCGTGATTCAATACGTCGCCGGCCGCAAGAATCTCGAGCCGGCAATCGTTCGCCTGGCCGAGCAGCGGCGGGCGGCGCGCGTTGACGCGGCGGCGGGAACAACGACGACGAACGGCGTCGTCACCGCGTCGGCGCCGACCTTTGGCGGCTTCACGAAAGTGGAATGGAAGCGGCTCGCGGCAATGGGTGTGTTCTTTGTCTTCGCCGCCGTGTTTTGGGGCGCCTACGAGCAGGCGGGCTCCACGCTCAATCTGTTCGGTGACCGCTACACCCGATCATCCATCCTCGGCGTGAGCTTTCCGTCGAGCTGGTTCCTGAGCGTGCAGGCGGTGTTCGTGATCGTGCTGTCACCTGCATTTGCGTGGCTGTGGATGCGACTCGGCAAGCACGAGCCGTCAACGCCGGCCAAGTTCGCCATTGGCCTGCTGTTCATCGGGCTGTCGTTCGTGTTCTTGCTCATTCCGGCGAACCATTTGCAGGACTCGCCGGGCATTCGCGTCAGTCCGTTCTGGCTCATCGGCTGCTACTTCATTCAGGAGCTCGGAGAGCTTGCTGTGTCGCCGGTGGGGCTATCAGTGTTTACTAAACTATCGCCGGTCAAGATCGTTGGCTTCATGCTCGGCGTCTGGTTCCTGGCCGATTCGGTGGGCAACAAGGCGGCGGGCTACGCGGCAGGGTTCATCTCGTCCGCGCCGCTGCCGCAGCTCTTCGGTGTGATCGCCGCTGTGTGTCTCGGCGCGTCGGTGGTGGCGTTCGCCATGATCAAGCCGGTGAAGGGGCTGATGGGTGGGGTGCGGTAGCCTGTCATCCCGAGGAGCGACGCTCCCCTGTCATCCCGAGGAGCGAAGCGGCGAGGGATCTTCTGTCACTCAATTGGGATGCAAGATTCCTCGCTTCGCTCGGAATGACATGGGGCTTCGCTCGGAATGACATGGGGCTTCGCTCGGAATGACATTGGGCTTCGCTCGGACTGACACGCGTTAGCCGACCGTCAGCGTCATCACGTAATCGTCGAGCTGCTTTTGCAGCTCCTGCGCCCTGCTCACGAGTGCGCGCTGGTCCGCCTGGAGCTTCTCGATCTGCGTCTCCTGGTCGTTGAGCTTGGCCAGTAACCTACCGTAATACTCGCCCGACGGCGCCACAGCTTTCATGTTCTCGCGAATACGATTCTGCTCGGTAGTGATCGCGGCGATTGCGCCGTTCTTCGCCATCGCCTGCCGATTCACGTCCACGACCTGCCGCTTGAGCACGACGATCTTGCCCAGCGCGTCCTGGACATCCTTCGGGAAATTCCCCGTGCGGATGTAGACCCCGAGCATATCCGGATCCTGCACCACGAGCGCGACGTTCTGATTTGTCGTCTGGCGCTCGGTCACGGTGAGCGTCGTCACCTTGTTCGCCGCCGCGGTGCCCTTGAACCGATAGAGCGACGGGGTCGTCTCGAACGGCTTCTGGGTGTCGATGAGATCCCAGCCGGGATGAAGCGGGTGCTCGACGACCAGCGTTTTGTCCTTGGTGGACTTGTTGTCCGCCGAGTACTGCTCAACCGACGTGACGCGCCGGTTGAGCATGAGCAATCCTCTGGAGATTCGCGCCGCCGTGAATTCCTCGGTCGTCTTATTCGTGGTCGTCACCGGCATCTCGAGATCGATGCCGTAGCTCAACAGCCGATCCTGCCCCGGCGGCACGTTGTCAATTTGTGCGTCGCCGGCATAACCGCCCTTCTCGAGCACGGTCACCGGACCCTGGAGCAGGTGCTTGCCCGTCGTGTTCTTCATCCACACACCGTTCAGCGGATTAGTGCGCAGCACGCCTTCGTTGTAGATCGACACGCGCTCGATCTGCACACTGTCGGTGATGATCGGCAGCATGGCCGACTTCTGCCGGCCGAGCGTGACGTTGCCCACCGTGTACTGAAAGAGATCACCAAGCGTTCCGGTGGATGCAATGGATTGCACCGAACCGTTGCTCATGCTGGCATCGGAGGCTCCGGCCACCACTACCTCGTCAAGCTGCGACAACACCGGCCGGCCGTCCGGACCGCAGCCGATCGTGCGCGGCGTGCATGACGCGGTCTTGCGCGCGATCGCGCCCGATCTCGCTGGCGCCGGCGGCGCTTCAGGGGGTGCCTCCATGGTCACGGGTTCGCGGCCTATCTCCGTTCCGCCGGCGTAGACCTGCGGATGCAGGCCGGCGTAGAGCTCGGGAACGACAGTAGGCCGCGTGGTATAGAGTGGCTGATAGAGATCCATAATGAACGAGATTGGCCGGCCGCTGACCAGTGCGAGCGACACTCCCTTCCAGTCGCTCTCGGTCTGATTTTCGACAATCGCCCACCCCTGCAACTCGGCGCCGCTGTTCTTGTCGCCGAGCAACAGGCGATAGCTCGTCTTCCAGATCGGTGTTTCGACGACGTAGCCAATGCGCACTCGGCGGTCGCCCGTGCCGGTAAAGTTGATCGTCACCGGCTTCTTGTCCTGATCGCGCGCCTGGACCAGCGCCGCCAGAGCCTTGGTCAACTCGTCCTGGAGTTCGGCGTCGTCCAATGTGAGATTGCTGATCGACGGCAGCTCGACTTCGCGAATCGTTGCGCCGCTCAGCACATTCAGCACCGCCACGGACACCGGCGCGCCCTGTGCCGCGGCCTTGCTGCGGGTTTCCACGCCGAGCACCGTACCCGTGAGCGCGGAGCCGCCGGCAAGCTGGATCGTGACTCGCGCGCCACGAAGCTGGTTCAGCAACTGGGCCAGGCTCGGGTTCTGGGTGATGTCCACCTGAAAGCTTTTGAGCGTTTTCGACAGCGGATCCTGCGACGGGTACGTGATGGCGCCTACTTTGCCGCCGTCCTGGTCCTGGAGCATGATCGACTTGAGAATGTCGTTGATCTGGCTCGTCTTGAAGCGCAGCTCAGTGGCGGCGTTGCCGTGGACCAGTCCGGTGTGCTCGAAGTAGCCAACGCCCGAGGAGAAAAGGATCACTTTGGTGATGGGAACGTCGGCGTTGGCCGGCTTGACCGCCTGCGCGGCAAGGCTCGCCGCAGAGATGATCGTCACTCCCAGGGCGACGGCGATCGCATTCCGACGTGAAGCGTGCATCAGGGTCACCACGGACAGCTCGACTGTATGAGAAATGCCGGTTTCTACTCCTGATATAATAATCCGGCGACGCACTCCAGTAGGAGACGCCGCCGCCTTAACAATTTGCACATCTCGCACACCGCGATCTTTTGGTGACTTAGCGCACAGCCCGCCATGGCAGCTATCAACCGGCTATTTCAGACCGATCCCAGATCGCTGGCGGAGCACCTCGTAGAGGGCGATGCCTACAGATGTCGAGAGGTTGAGTGATCGTACGTGGGAGGACAGCATGGGCATTGTCACCATGCGATCGCCGTACCGATCGTGAATCTCCTGCGGGAGGCCGGCGGTCTCCCGTCCAAAAATCAGCACAACGCTGTTGGACGCGCCGAGGGGTTCGTCCCAGAAAACACGCGCGCCCTTGGTAGAGAAGAAGTACGGTTCGCCCAGTGCGGGGAGCTCGCGTTCGAAATCCTCCCACGACTCCCAAACGCGCAGATCGACATGTTCCCAGTAGTCGAGCCCCGCGCGTTTCAGTTCACGTTCGTCGAGCGAAAAGCCCAACGGTTTGATGAGATGCAGCGTGGCGCCCGCGGCGAGGCAGGACCGCCCGGCGTTGCCGGTGTTCCAGTGGATCTCGGGACGTACCAACGCCACGTGCAGCCCGCGCCGAGCAATTGCCGGTGACGGCCGGAGCGCGGCCGAGGTTTCGCTAGTGTCACAATCGGAGCCGTCGGTCATGCGTTCAAAATACTTACGATTGGTTTGCCTGGCGGCTGGGTGCGTGGTCGTGAGCGCCGTTACCTGCCCGGGCGACTCGCTAAGCACTGTTCCGGCGGGGAACTGGGGCGGAGACCATATAGGCATGGTTGTGACCGACACCGGCGCCACGATCGAATACGACTGTGCAAGTGGCACGATCAACGAACCGCTCCGGCTCGACGCATTCGGGAACTTTGATTGGCGCGGAGTGCACCGCCCGGGACATGGCGGGCCAATCCTGATCGACGACTCTCTGGGTGCGCACGCCGCGCGGTACACGGGCCATGCGACAGCCGATCAGATGACAATCACGCTCGCGGTCACGGACACGACGTTTGCCGAGCAGACGTTCACGCTTCAGCGGGGAGGAGCTCCGCGTGTGTTCAAGTGCTTGTAGCAGACGACAGTCCAACAGTGGACTCTCATTTTGTCGACACTCACCTGTAGCACCCCGGGGACACCCTTCGGCGCAGTTCTGCGCCGCAGACCCGGCAAGCAGATGCCTGGCAACGCCTTATGAAATCGGCAACGGCGGGTGCTAATCCTGCCGTTGTCGGTCGCATGTATCCGCGCTCGCCTCACCGAGTTGGCGCAATCGCCGTTCTATGCTCCCTGGCCGCCTCGGCCTGCGCGCCAGCGACGATCGGCATCTCGCCCGGCACCATCCTGTCCGCCGTCATCGCCAGCATCCCGAGGTCGACGACAACCGGCGGAGGCGGAGGCGAAGGCACGCCGGCGCGCTCGCGGATTCCCGCGTCGCCCGCACCCTCGGCCGCGGCCGCGCGCGAGTTGAACATCGCCGACTCCTACGTCGGTACGCGATACGTCTGGGGCGGCAACTCGCCCAGTGAGGGGTTCGACTGCTCCGGCTTCACCAAGTTCGTCTTCGCCAAGTTGGGCG
>JBEPWA010000050.1:0-34153 GCA_041690755.1 Gemmatimonadaceae bacterium
CCGGCCGCGCGGGCGCAGTCGAGCAGGATGTCGTCGAGCACCTCGCGGCGCACCGAGAGGCCGCGGTCGCGAAAGCCGCGAAAGCCGTGCGACGCGGCGAAGTCGCCGGCGATCACAGCGCCGTTCGGCGCGCGCACGCGAATGCCGGCCAACGCCGCCGCACCGGTCTGCTCGATCCGCTGCAAGGCGCCCATGTCCGCGAGAATGCGCGAGGCTTCGGGACTCAAATACTCCGCGCACGGCTTGGGGCGCGGAAAGTGGGCGCGGTCAATGACGTGCACGTCTACACCGGCCTTCGCCAGCGCCGAGGCGATTGACGATCCGGCGGGACCGCCGCCAACGACAAGCACTTCACAGTCGGGCATTCAGACACTCATTCGAATGAGCAGCGCCGCGAGCAGGCCGCCTGCCGCGTTGCTGAGAAAATTGACAACGTCGTTGTCGAGCCAGGCCAATCCGCGTCGCCGCCCGGTGGTAGCGCCGCACCGGTGCACCATCCGCTCGGTCTCCATAGAGCACGGCTCGCACCACCGACGCGCTTGCAGGGTGGCGCCGAGCACCGAGTCGGCCAATGCGCCAACGAGTCCACCAACGAACACGAGCCGCACCACGCTGTTCGGCCAGCCGAATGCCAGCGCGCAAAATGCGATGAACGCCGCGCCGGCCACGGACGCGAGCAGCCCGGCGGCAGAAACGCCGCCAGACGTGCCGGCCGCGACGCTCTTGCCGCTGAGAATGGAACGCGGTTCACCGCCGACCAACGTTCCAATCTCGGTGGCCCAGGTGTCCGCCGTGGACGCCGCAAGCGAGCCGGCACCCAGCGCGAGCCAACTCGGGCTCGGATGCCAAGCCATGGCCAGCGCCGCTCCAGCGAACAGGGCACCGTTCGCGAGAACCTGCACGGCATCGCGCTCGCCGCCCTTTGCCACGATCGCCGAAGTGCGGGCCTCCTTTTGAGCGCGTCCCACGCGCGAGAGGAGCGTTGAGGCCACAAAGTAGAGAATCAATATCGCACCCCAGCCCCATCCTGCCGACACTGCAGCGCCACCAATGCAAGTGGCAGCAACCGCACCACCGGTAGAAAGCGAGCGGAACCGTCGTGCCATCGCTGCGACGGCGGCCGCCGCGACAAGTCCCACCAATAAGCGCAACATCATGCGCCACCGCCTTGAAGGGGCATCCGTGAAACGCTACCTTCGCAGTCTGTCTCCTTCGCGACGCTAATGCTTGCCACCGTTGATGCGCTCCTCCCGCTGAGTCTTCTCGAAGCGGTCCGTAATGTCGACACGCCCGTCGATCAATTCGACGCGGAATATGTTGACGAGCTGCGCAACAAGCGGCTCGGGTTGAGCGACACGATCTACGCCCAGATCAAGCGACACACCGAGGCGGTGCGAAAAGGCCGGCGCACAGGCCAGGACGAAGCGATCCAGCTGTCCAAACTGATTGGACGCCGCCCCGACGCTGAGGCGATCTTCCGCGCCGCCGGCCGCCACATGGCCAAGCAATCGTACCGCACCATTTCGCCGGTGACGCGCAAGATGATGCGGCTCCTGCCGTCCGCTATGGCGCGTCCGCTCGCGTTTCGTCACGCCAAGAAGATCGGCGCGCGGTACCTCAGCGGCAACGTCCGCCGCGTGGGCAGCTTTCTCCTGTTCGAACTGCCGCGGTCGATCACACTCGGCACCGCGCCGGGCGGCGTGGGTTGCACGTACTACGAATCGGCGCTTCGAGAGTTGTTGTTGCTGTTGATCGGCAGCATTGGCGCCGTGGAGCACGTGCGCTGCGCAGGCCGCGGCGAGGGCTCGTGCGAGTGGCGCGCCGACTGGCGCTCGTTCGATCGCACGGCCGGCCAGGAGTAATCTCATGCTGACGACCGAATCATTATCCACCGTCCAGCGGGCGTTGGCCGACGCTGGCGTGGACGGCTGGTTGCTCTATGACTTTCGCGGGCTCAATCCCATTGCCGGCGCCATGATGCGCCTCGAGGGAATGGCTACGCGCCGCGCCTTTGCGTACGTCCCCGCGTCGGGCACGCCGGTAGCGCTCACGCACGCCATTGAACCTGCGCCGTGGCACCTGTGGCCGGCCGAATGGACGCGCGAGGTCTATTCGTCGTGGCGCAGCTTGGAGTCGCTGCTCGCCAAGCACGTAGGGGGCAAGCGCGTAGCCATGGAATATTCCAAGGGCGACGCCGTGCCGTATCTCGACCGCGTTCCGGCTGGTGTGCTGGAGATGGTACGTGACGCCGGCGCCACGGTGGTGTCCTCGGGCGAGCTCGTGACGCGCTTTTATGCGGCCTGGACTGCCGACAACATTGCTTCGCATTTACGGGCGGCGGCGGCGATCGCCGCCATTGCGCGCCAAGCCATGGAAGTGGCGGGCGAGCGCGCGCGCGGACCGGAGCCGCTGGCCGAGCACGAGCTGATGGCGTGGATTCTCGACCAATTCAAGGCGTCCGGCCTGACCACCGACCACGGTCCGAATGTGTCGGCCGGGGCAAACGCCGCCAACCCGCACTACGAGCCGTCGTCGGACGCGCCGCGAATCATTCGCGCCGGCGACATTCTCCTCATCGATCTGTGGGCGCGTGAGGAGAACGGCGGCGTCTACGCCGATCAGACGTGGATGGCGTCGATCGGCAAACCCAGCGCCGACGCGTTAGAGATCTGGAATGCAGTACGCGACGCGCGCGACGCGGCGATCGAGCTCGTGCGGACGCGGGCAAAGAAGCGCACGCCGTTGCGCGGCGCCGACGTGGACGATGCGGCGCGTCAGGTGATCGAGACCCGCGGCTACGGCGAATATTTCACGCACCGCACCGGTCACTCCATCGACGCGCACGACCTGCACGGCTCCGGACCGCACCTCGACAATCTCGAGACGCGCGACGACCGCCTGCTCGTGCCCGGCGTGGGCTTCTCGATTGAGCCAGGGATTTACATCGCCGGCAAGATCGGCATGCGCACGGAGGTGAATGTGTTCATCACCGAGACGGAAGCCGTGGTGACGCCGGAGAACTATCAGAAGGACCTGCTGATCGTTTGACGGACGGGCTGCCGGGCGGCGGACAGCGCCCGGTTGCTCCCTTGGCTCGTCGTTTGCCCCCTGACACTGCGTTCGTCGCCTCTAACCACTGTCAGAATTGTGACCGTACCCCTCATGCGCCCTGTTTTCGCTGCTCTGTTCGCCATTGCAACCGTTGCTGCGTGTTCCAGCGATTCGTCATCGGCCGGCGAGAGAATGCGTACGGTACGTGGCATACCGGGGGCTAAAACGGACGACTCCGCAGCAGGCACGGTGGACTTGGGCGGCACGCCGTACAAGCCAACAGTCCTCACGGCCGTCGGTTCGCTCAGCGGCACTATCACGCTCGTAGGCGGTCCGCGAAAGGACACAGTGCCGGTAACGGTGGACACAACCGTCTGCGGCAAGTCGGTGGACGGGCCGGTTACGGCGAGCGCGAAGGGGCTGTCGAACTCCGTGGTCTGGATTGCCAACATCGCTAGCGGCAAGACATTGCCTCCGTCGCGGCGAATTGATCTGTCCAGCGAGGACTGCGTGCTCGATCCGCGCGTGCAGGCCGCCATGGTGGGCACCACCGTGAACGTCACGAACGACGACAAGCTGCTGCACAAGCTGGTGTTCATGCCGATCGGCACCGAGGACACGCTCACCATCATGCCGTTCTTCAACAACGGTCAGGTGGTGCCGAGTGAGCGCTTGGCAAAGCAGCCTGGAATCGTCGAGGTGCGATGCGCGTTCCATCCGTGGACGCACGCCTATATCGCCGTGTTCGACCAACCGTACTTCGCGGTGACCGGCGATGACGGCAACTTCAAAATCGACTCGCTGCCGCCGGGCACGTACAAAATGATGGTCTGGCACGAAGGCGCCGGAAAACCCATCGCCCAGCAGATTCAGGTGGCGGCCAACGGCTCGGCGAAAGTTGACGTGGCGTTGACGATCAAGTAGCGGGAGCTACGAACCGACAGCGATGTCGATCCATTCGGTGCCGGCGCGATAGAGCCGCGCATACAACCCGTTTCGGTCGAGCAACTCGTCGTGCGTGCCTGCTTCCACCACGCGGCCGCGCTCGAGCACCACGACGCGATTGGCGCGGCGCACGGTGCTGAGGCGGTGGGCAATGATCAGCGTCGAACGGTTGCGCAGCAGATCTTCCATTGCCGCTTCCACGGCGCGCTCGCTCTCGGTGTCGAGGCTCGACGTTGCTTCGTCGAGTACGACCACGGCCGGGTTTTTCAGGAACACGCGCGCAATGGCGAGACGCTGCCGCTGGCCGCCCGACAACTTCACGCCGCGCTCGCCCACTTTGGTGTCGAGGCCGTCCGGCAACCGCTCGATGAATTCCAGCGCGTGTGCGGCGCGCGCCGCCGCGACGATTTCCGCTTCCGTCGGCAGCGCGCCAACTTCGTCCGGGCGGGCGTAGGCGATGTTCTCGCGGATCGTACCGCTGAACAGCGCCGGTTCCTGCGGCACCATGCCAATGGCGCCGCGCAGATCGGCAAATGATAGTTCTCGAATGTCGATTCCGTCCAGGGTCACGCGGCCGGCGGTGACGTCCCAGAAGCGCGGCAGCAGGGAGGCGATCGTCGTCTTGCCGGCGCCGGACGGGCCTACCAGCGCTACCACCTCGCCCGACGCAATGTGCAGGTCCACCTCGATCAACACGTCGGGCAGATCGGGCGAATAGGCAAAGCTCACCTGCTCGAACGCGACCTCGCCGCGCACCGGTTTGGTCAACGGCCGCGGATGTTCCGGCTCGGCGATCGTCTGCTTCGTCTCGAGCAGCTCGAACACGCGCGACGCGGCGCCCAGTGCCTCCTGGTAACTGCCGAACAGCGAGGCCAGCGATCCCACCGCTGCGGCCACCGTGATGGCATACAGCAGGAACGACACGAGCTCGCCCGGCGTCAGCTGCCCCTGCAACACCAGCAGGCCGCCCTCCCAGAGCACGGCCACCACGCCGCTGAACGCGACGAAGCCGACAATGCCAAAGAACATTGCGCGAATCTTCGCACGGGCCACGGCGGCCACCACGACGTCGGCGAGCTGCGCGCTGTACCGACGGCTCTCCTCCGCTTCGCGGTGAAAACTCTGGACGGTGCGTATTTGCGAGAACGCTTCGTCTGCGCCCGCCATGGCCTCGGCAATTCGATCCTGCACGCCGGTGCTGGCGCGCCGCAGCCGGCGGCCAAAGAAGAACGCCGCGATGACCACCACCGGCACCACGGCGACCGTGGTCTCGGTGAGTTGCCAGTGCGTTAGCGTCAGCATCACGATGCCGCCAACGAGGAACAGCATTTGGCGTGATGCCTCGGAGATCCAGGTGCTCATCAGCGACTGGAGCACGGCAAGATCGGCCGACAGACGGCTGGTCAGCTCACCGGTGCGGCGCTCGGTAAAGAAGCCGGGCGACAACCGTACGAGGTGCGCAAAGACATCGTCACGCAACGACGCAATGACCCGCTCCGTTGTGGACGTGAGCAGGTAGACCTGGATGAAGTTCATCACGCCTTGCAGCGCAAACAGCGCCACGAGCCCCAGCGCGATCCGGTCGAGCATCGACCGGTCTTTGCTGAGGAACGCCGAGTCCAGCAGATGCCGTACGACCTGCGGAAAGATCAGTCCAACCGCTGCGGCAACGACGAGACAGACCGCCGAAATGCTCAGCGCGCCACGGTAGGGGCGCAATCGCGGGAGCAGCCGGCCGAGCGGTTTTGGCGAACGGAGGCGCCGCGTGCGAGTCGCGGCGGGGGCGGTCACGCGGTGAGCCCCCGGTCAACGACCATCGCGGCGAACAGCAGCGCGAGATAGAGCAATGAGAATTTGTACAAGTGCCACGCCGGTTTGGTCCACTCCACCGCGCGGGCAACGCGCACCACTTCGTAAATGAACTTGGCGCCGAGCAGCGTGGCGAGCACGAGGTACACGGGTCCGAGCACGCCGAACGCGTATGGCAGGAGCGTGAGGGGAATTAGTATCAAAGTGTACCAAAACATTTGACGCTTCGTTTCACGCTCGCCCCAGACGAGTGGCGCCATGGGCACGCCGGCCTTGCCGTAATCCTTCTGCTTGAGCAGCGCCAGCGCCCAGAAGTGCGGCGGCGTCCAGTAGAAGATGATGAGAAAGAGATAGACGGCGAACAGGTCAACGCGATTGGTCATTGCCGCCCAGCCCACGAGCGGCGGGAACGCGCCGGCCGCGCCGCCGATCACGATGTTCTGCGGGGTGGTGCGCTTGAGCCACCGCGTGTAGATGAACACGTAGAAGTAGAATCCCGCCAACGCCAGCGCGGCAGTGAGCACGTTTGCGGTCTCGGCGAGCAGGAAGGTGGCGGTGGTCGCGAGGAGAATACCAAACGCCAGCACTTCGCGCGGCTGCATGCGTCCGCTGGGAATGGGACGCAGGCGCGTGCGCGCCATGCGGTCGTCGATGTCGCGATCCATGTACATGTTCACCGCATTGGCGCCGCCGGCCATCATGTAGCCGCCAATGAACACCCACATCACCAGCGACCAGCTCGGATGGCCGGCTACGTACATTGGCGCAATCGTCGTGACGAGCAGCAGCGAGATGATCCGCGGCTTGGTCAGCGCAATGAGGTCGCGAGCCAGAGAGCGGGCACGCGGCGTGGCAACAGTAACATCGGTCATAGGTCGGCTCCCCGGGCAACGATCACGGCCATGGTGTGCGGCACGCGCTGTAGAGGCTCGCGCGCGTCAACCGGTTTCTGTGCGGACACCGGCTCCGGCGCGCCGACATTCCGCGCGCGGTCCACTCGGCGTGCCAGATACGCGAGCGAGAAGCAGCTCAGCCAAATGCCCACGCCGGTCGCCTCGTGCAACGAGCGGAGCACCGGCGGCATGTGGAGGAGAATCATCGAGGACGCAACGACGAGCTGCAGCAGCACCATTCCAAACGCGACGTAGGTGGCGCGCACCACCACCAGTGCCTCTTCGGCGCGCCGTTTCCGTATCATCATCACCATGCCGAGCAGATGCAGCACGAGTAGCAGCGCGGCGGTGCGATGCACACTCTGGACGACGAAGGCAAGTGTGTCACTGTTCGGGTTCCGCCCACACGATGGCACGGTGGTGCAGGCTACGGCTGCGCCGGGAATCTTGGCCGTGAGCCCGCCGAGCGCCACGGCGAGAATCGCGAGCACAGCAGCCACCAGGGCGGCGCGTGCTGTCCGCGAACTGCCGCGTTGCGCGCGCGCGCTCATGCCGCCGAGCGTGCCGGCGCGAATTGCTGTCATTGCCACCAGCGCGAGTAGCAACATGGCGTTGAGCCAGTGCAGCACTGTCGCCCATGGCGCGTTGCCCATCTTGACCGTTACCGCGCCGAGTAGGGCAGCGGAAAATACGGCGGCGACAGCGCCGACGGCCGTGCGCAATACGCCGCCGCGGCCGGACACGCCCGGCTCGCGTCGCTTGCTGAACGCCACGATCGCCAGCGTAGACACAGTGAGCACGAGAATCGATGCGAGATACCGGTGGCTCACTTCAACTATCAGGTCGGGACGGCTGAACGGCGGAATCCAGTAGCCGTAGCACTTGGGCCAATTCTCGCCACACCCCATGCCCGATCCGGAAATGCGAACGATGGCGCCAAAGATCAGGTGGAGGCAGGCGACCGCGAGTGCTGCGATCGAGAGCCGGCGAATCACTTTCATGACGCGATGCCCGAGCCGGGCATCGTGATGTGAATGACGTGCATCGCGCGCCACGTGGCCATCAGAACCAGCACGAGCGCTATTCCGGGAATGACCGCCCAAGCGATCTCCGCGGCGCGGCGAGCTCCGGAGGTTGGCGCGGCACTGGCCACCCGTGCGGGCGACAGGATAGCGGAGCGAACGATCGCCAATTGGGCGACGGCACAGCACGCGACAGCGACCCAAAAGATCGCGTCAGCGAGAATAGAAGACATGAGGCAAAATCGGCTAGAGGAACAACACCGAAAATTGCCGGGTGGAAGGGTCTTAAGCAACTGTTGTAGCCACCGCGCCGAGCCGGCGCTACCATATGGCGATGGACGAGACCTCCGCATCGCCCGCAACACGGCCCACCGCACCGCTTCCAGGCCGATCGGCACCGCTTCCGCGCCAGTTGGGGCTGTGGAGCGCCGTAGCCGTGGTCATTGGCTCAACGATCGGGTCCGGCATATTTCGCACGCCCGCCGGCGTGGCGGACCGATTGCCCGGACCGCTCTCCCTCATGGCCGTGTGGGTGGTGGGCGGCCTGCTCGCCCTGTGCGGTGCGCTGACGCTGGCGGAAGTGGGCGGGGCATTTCCCGACACCGGCGGCATCTTCGTCTTCATTCAGAAGGCGTATGGACGGCTGCCGGCGTTTCTCTTCGGCTGGTCGGAGCTCACGATCATTCGCGCCGCGTCACTCGGCGCGGTGTCAACGACGTTCGCTGAATACTTCATGCGGGTGCTCGGCCGCGACCCCGGGGTGGCGCCCAACGGCAACTACGTCCACTACATCGCCGCGCTGGCCATCGTCGTGACGGCCGGGTTCAACTACGTGGGCATGCGCACCGGATCGTTGGTGCAGAATTTCACGACGTTGGCGAAGTATTTTGGGCTGTTGTTCATTGTGGGTTTGGCGATTGCTGTTGGGCTGCCGAAAAGCGGCGGCCACTTTACGCCGCTGTCGCCGCCGGGGAGTTTCTCGATTGCGCCGTTCGGCCTGGCGCTCGTCTCGGTGCTCTGGGCGTACGACGGATGGGCCGATCTCACGTTCGTGTCCGGCGAAGTGAAAGACCCGCGCCGCAACGTGCCGCGGGCCTTGATCATTGGCACGGTGGCGGTGATCGCGATCTACATGCTGGCGAATTTCGCGTACTTGTCGGTGATGTCGGTGGACGAGATCCGAACATCCAAGCTCGTGGCGGCCGATGTCGCGTTCCGGCTCGTGGGTGCGGGCGGCGTGACCTTTGTGTCGCTCACGGTAATGCTGTCAACGTTCGGCACGCTCAACGGAACGCTGCTCACGTCGCCACGCGTGTTCTTTGCGATGGCCGACGAAGGATTGCTGTTCAAGAAGCTGGCGGCCGTCCACCCCCGCTACAAAACGCCGTACATCTCGATTGCGCTGGTGACGGGCCTCGGCGTGCTGTTCGTGCTGCTGCGTACTTTCGAACAGCTCGCCGATACGTTCGTCACGGCAATCCTGCCGTTCTACGCGCTGGGCGTGGCGTCAATCTTCGTGTTCCGCAAGCGCAGCGCGGCGGAGTACTCGCCGCCCTTCCGCACGCCGTTCTACCCGATCACCCCAATCCTGTTCGTCCTCGCCACGTTGTATCTGCTGACGAACGCACTGATCGATCCCGTGGGCCGCTGGCCGACGTTGGCAGTGTTTGGTGTGATACTGTTGGGGATTCCGGTCTACTACCTGACTGTTGGATCTGGGGCGCGACGACGGAGCTCCGCGAACTAATCGCGCGACACGCGGCTGACAGCTAGAGTGTTACGCGATTCACCGATCGCGATCACCCGCCGCGATCCCGGAATACCCAACGATCTAGAAGATCTTCAGGTTGATATACTTTCTCGGATTCGCCTTGATATCCGCCAACAACGAATCCGCGCGCATCAGTAGATGGCGCATGTCCGTGTAGAGCATGGAGTCGGTGGCGAGCTTGCCCAGGGTGCCGTTGCCGCCCTGGATCTGCACGAGCAGCGTGCGGATTGCGGCGTTCGTCGAGTCGAGGTTTGCGGCGAGACGCGCGGCGTTCTCGCTGGTCTGGCGAACGTTTACCAGTGTAGCGGAGATCTGTGCCGAATCCGCCAGGCGGCCCACGCGCTCTGCGGTGTTGCTGATGTTCGTGGCCGCGTCCGAGAACGAGTTCATGGTGCGCGTGGCGTTGCGGTTCTGCTCGGCGAGCATTTGCTGCAGTTGAGCCGACAGCGCAGCCGTGGCGGCAATCGTCTTGTGGATGTCGTTGAGCGTACCTGCTTCGACGATCTGCTTTTGCAGCGCGCTGGTGAGCACGGACACGGTGCGCGCAATGGAATCCGCGCGATCGATGATCTGGTTGATGTCGGCGCTCGGCGCGCCGGGCGGCACGGTGTCTCCCGGGGAGTACGACGTCTTCGGCACAGGGATCGGCGGCGTGAGGGCGACGGAGACGTCACCGAAAATGCCGATCGCCTTCACCGTCGCCTCGGATCCTTTGGGGATCGTGTACTTGTCGGCGATGTTGAGCATCACGTCCAGATAGCCGTCGCGGCGGAGGGCCACATCGGCCACGTAACCCACGCTCACGCCGGCGAGCAACACTGGCTGGCCCTGCTTGAGGTTCTGCCCCCACTCGAACCGGGTGTAGAGCGGATAGCCCGACTTCAATCCACCGCGCACCAGCCAAAGCGTCCCCAGAACAAGGACGACGACCGCGGCCGTGATGAGAATGCCGACTGTGACTTCGTCGCGACGTTTCATGATTGCAGGAGAGGAGTCAGCACCACGGCCGTCAGCGCATCGAGGACCAGGATCGTGACGGAGGCAATCACGACGGCACGCGCCGTCGATCGGCCGACGCCCTCGGCACCGGCCTCGGTAATGTAACCTTCGTATGAGCACACCAGCGCGATCGCCAGACCGAACATCATGGCTTTCAGCAGGCTGTAAACAACTTGAAAGGGACCGAAGCCAAGCCGCAGTCCCTCGATGAATTCGGCGGGCGTCACGTCGGTGACCTTGCTCGCAACGAGGTACCCGCTAACCACGCCCATGGCGTCGGCGAGCACGACGAGCACCGGCAGCATCACAATGCACGCGATCAATCGAGGGACGATCAAAAACGCCACCGGGTCGTACGCCAGCGTCTCGAGCGCATCGATCTGCTCGGTGACGCGCATGGTGCCAATTTCCGCTGTCATCCGGCCGCCAACCCGCCCGGTAAGCACGAGGCCGGTAAGCAGAGGGCCGAGTTCCAGAATGATCATGAGGCGCGTGGCCAACCCGATGATCGAGAGTTGTACGCCGGGCAGGAGTTGGGAGCGGGTCTGCAACGCAATGACGCCCCCAATGAATGCCGCCACGATCAACGTCAGCGGTACCGAATCGACACCGATGTTCTTCATCTGGCGAATTGTTTCCGGCGCGTAGGTGGCCGGATCGCCAAAGGCACGCGCGATATCGCGGAAGAAGTACGTCCGCTGCCCGATGTCGCGAAAAATGTCCATGGTTCCGCGCGCGATGCGGCGGAAAAACTTGATGGACGTCCGCTGCACCACCGGATATGTCTCAGTCTCCCGAGACACCGGGGCAGGACCACTCACGTGCGAACTCGCGCAAGCAAAATGAAGCCGAGCACGCCGAACAGCGCCCCGGGAACCCAGGCCGCGAGGTCCGGCGGAATGACGCCTTTGCTGCCGACTGCTTTCGTGAGCTGGATCATCAGGAGAAAGATCATCGTGGTCGCAAGGCTCACGGCAATTCCGTAGGCCGACCCCCCGCGTTGGCTGCTCGTGGCGAGCGGTGCGCCGAACAATGCAATGATGATGCACGTGAATGGGACGGCGATCTTGAGCGCCCGCTCCACCCGCGACGGAGCGGCGTCCGTACCGGACCGTTCCATGGCGCGAATGAACCGCGACAGCTCCTGATAACGCATGTTATGCGGGTCAGGCGGCTTGGTCATCATCTCGCGCGGTCGCTCGGTGAAATGCGGGTCCACCGCCGACGCAAAGCCGATCGTGAGCGGTGACCCCGTATCGCGAACGATACTCAGCTGCCCGCGCCCCAGCGTCCACGGCGATCGCCCGTTCGGCGCTGCGTTCGCGTTGAACACGGCGGTGTCGGCGGTGAGCAGGTAGGTGGGATATGCCGGGCCGGTGCCCTTTCGCTCGATCTGGAGCTGGCGAATGCGTCCCGAGTCCGTCCGGAGTTCAAAGACCTTATACACGCGTCCGTACTGTCCGGCAAACACGAAATTGAACCGGCTCGTGCCCACCTGCGCCTTGTCTTCGCGCAGCAGTTCGCTGCGGCGCGAATTCGTGTACGGCGACACTTCGCCAATCGCCAGGTCCACGCCGCACGCCAGCACCGCGCCGACGAAGATCGGCATGATGAGGCGGTAAAAGCTGATGCCCGACGCCTTGGCCGCCGTAACCTCGGCGTGGCGGGTGAAGCTGCCGATCGAGAACACCGTGGCGAACAGCACCGCCGCGGGCAACACCATGAACATCGAGTCGGGAATCCAGTAGACGTAGCTCAGCACCAGGTCGCGCGCCGGAATCTTTTGGTCGAGATACTTCTGCGCGTGATCGGTGAGATCGATGATGATGAGCAGAATGGGAAACCCGAGCGACGTGACGAGCAGGATTTTCAGGAACTCGCTGAAGACGTAGCGGTCGAGTGGACGGAAGATTCGCATCAGGGGTTGGTCGAATGCTTTGAGTCCGCGTTGGTGACCGCGCCACCCTGGCGGTGGCGCGCGAACCAGGCGCGGGTACCGTCCATCAGTTCACCAAAACCGCCGCCACGACCGGAGCCGCTCTCGCGACCCATACGGGTCATGAGCGCTACGCCGGCGACGAGAAAGAGAATGTTGTCGGCCCACATGGCCCAGAAGGGCGAGATGATACTCTTGTTTGCCAGCGACTCGCCGCCGATGAGGCCGACGTAATAGATCGCGAAGATGAGAAAACTTGCGCCGATCACGAGTCCCACACCGCCGCGCGGAAAGCGCACGGCGAGCGGCGCGCCAACGAGCACGAACACGATACAGGCAAAGGCGAGCGAGAACTTTTTCTGTATCTCGACGCCGGCGCGATTGCGGCGATAGCGCGCGTCGTCCAGGCGAAGGTGTGCGTCCATCAAGTCCATCGACGTGCCGGCGTTGATCGTCGTCGCGGCGTCAACGGCGCCGGCATTGCCGGCGGCGCCCGGCGCATTGTTCGGGGCGCCGTTCACGCCGGGGATGACACCAGAATTGCCGGGCGTGGGTACGGTGGCGCCGGGCACGAGGGTATCGGGAACCGGTGGCTTGCCGACCGCTGGGGTCGCGGCTGCCGGCGCCGCCGGCGGTGGCGCCGTGGCACCGCGCACGATGCGGAGCGATTCAGCGCGCGCGGCCTCGTGGATCGCCTGCGTGCCGGCCGGCACGCCGCCCATGAAGTACGCGTTCGGCGGGATCTTGTTTGGCGCCACCTTCACCGGCTTGCCGTCCACGAGCACGATAAGCGAGTCGGGCGCTTGGGGCGCGAAGTGTGGCGCCGCGGCAGGCTTCTTCTTCGTGGTGTCCTGCTGCGGCAATGACCGCGGCACTTCTTCGGCGCTCGCTTCCTTGACGTTGAGATATTTGGTGATCAGGGTGCAATAGATGGCACCGAGTCCGCCGGCGGTCGCTGGCTTGCTCGGCTTGGGCGCCGTCCCCTTTTCGCCTTTGGACTCGCGCAACCGCCAGTCGGCCGCAAGACTGTCGTCGTGCGCGTGCTGCATGGAGATGTTGGCCGTCTCGTACTGCGCCTGCATCTCGCAGATCGACATCTCGCGATCGCCCTTGGACGCCGTATCCGAGTTGGCCGACTGGAACTGGTTGGCCACATCGCGGATTTTGAGCAAATCCTCGTTGTAATAAATGCGGTCGATCTGCCCCGGCGCGTTGCCGGGCGACATCAGCATCATGCCCTTGAATAGATGCATGGTGAGGTCGCGCATGTTTGGCGTGAGGGCCAACTTGCCGCTGTCGGCGTAAATGGTGCGCCGCCGATTGCCGTCGCTCACGTCGTAGATCGTCACGTCCTTCATCACGCCGGTGGCTTCGTCGATCTGGCCGGCGCGCAGGTACAGCTGGCTTTCCTTGATCGTGTTGATGACCTGGGGCCGGAGCGCAAACGTCGGCTTGGTCCGGAAGATGGCGTTCTGCAGGGTGGCCAACTCGTGATTGGCCCGCGGCAGCACCTGGTCATTGAACCAGAGCATGAATACGGCGAGCACAATGGCGAATCCCAGCGCGGGCACCATCAGCGACCGAGTGGACACGCCGCCCGCCTTGAGCGCCGTAATCTCATTCTCCGACGCCAGCCGGCTGAACGCGTACAGCACCGCCACGAGCATGGCCATGGGCAGCGTCATGGCCAGCGTGTACGGAATGGAGAGCAGGAAGAACTCCGCGATCACGCTCCACGACAGCCCTTTTCCCACCAGGTCGCCGAACCGTTTGGCGATCACCTGTAGCAGGAGCAGCGACGTGAGCGCCGACAGGGCGAACACGAAGGGTCCTATGTGCTCCTTGAGGACGTACCGATTAATTATTTTCACAGGTGGAACCGGACTCTCCTCCGACTGCGGAACTCGAAGTATTCCACAGGGTTGTACGGCCGCGTGCGGTCTGTATATTCCACCCGCCACCCGCTCGAAAACAAGGCTTGTTCTGGCGCCCCCACCCGCGCCCGGGTTTGGCGAACGACCCACGGCAGGAACCGATGGCGGGTTCCTACCCCACCTTCAGGGTTTGGTGCGACCCCACCTTCCTGCGTCGCGACCCCTCGCACTCTGGGCTCTCATCATCGTCGGGCTGCTGTGCGCCGGGCCACTTCGCCTAATCGCACAGACGCCGCCGCGGGATACGACGACGCACGCCGCCGATTCCGCCCGTAAAGCCGCCACGCCCGACACGAGCAAGCTCGTAGGAAATCTGGCGATCCCCGGCCTCGAGCTCCCCGTCCTGTTCAACCTGCGCATCGAGTCGAAGAGCGAGCGCGATCGGAACCTGCGCTGCAATTCCGTGGATCTGGCCCAGGTGAACAATCAGATCAGCTCGGCCTCGGGGTGCAACGGCAAGTTTCTCTTTCCGCCCAATTTCGACTTCAAGGGAACCCTCAAGAGCGCCGGCACCATCGGCGACCGGTTTCACGTCAATGTTGACTACGACATGCAGCGCGAGTTCGACGCCTCGAACACCGTGTCGCTGTACTACGAGGGTAAGCCGAACGATCACCTCCAGCGCTTCGACGTCGGCAACATCGACTTCACCCCGCCGCCGTCGCGCTTCCTCACGTCGTCGCTGCCGAGCGGGAATTACGGCGTCCAGTCCACGTGGAAGTTCGGCGCGCTGAGCTTCAAGATGATCGGCGCGCGGCAAACGGGAAACGTCGTGCAGAGCCTCAAGTACACGATTGGCGCGCGCACCCAGCAGGAGACGGATCGCGACATCGAGGACTACCAGATCGAGCCGCGCCGCTTCTTCTTCACGATCGATCCGGCGCTGTTCGGGGGCGGCAAGGCCTATCCGAATATTGACATTTTAAATCGCTCACAGCTTCAGTCGATTCGGAACGCGCTGCCCGACACGTTGCGCCCCACGCGCGTGCTGCTCTACCGTTTGCAGTTCGGCACCCAGCCGCAGAATCCGAACGGTCCGCAGTTCCGCCTCCAGGGCGACGCCGGCGGCGGGCGCCAGACCTACGACCTGCTGCGCGAAGGCGTGGACTACTACATGGATCAGTCCATGCTCTGGTTCGCGCTCGTCCGCGAGCTCAATCCGGACAACGAGCGTCTCGTCGTTGCCTACAACGTCAAGATCAATGGCCGCGACAGCATCTGGGTCTCCACGGGTGGCACGCCGGACCTCCAGCTCATCGCGGCACACGACCAGGTGGCCAACCTGGTGATGGACCCGAGCGTGGGGCCGTCGTCACCGGAGTTCCGTCGCGAGATTCGATCGGTCTACCGCCTCGCCGGCGAAGATCTCATTAGGTCGTCCACCCAGGTCCGCGTCGTGGCGGGAAGCGGCTCGCTCGAGCATCCGCTTGCCGGAAAAGACGCCACATTCCTGCAAATGTTCGGGCTCGCACAGGCCAACAACCCTGCCGAGTTCGATTACGACAATCGCGTGTGGCCGCGCGTCGGCGATCCGGTGTTCAACCTCGGCGCCGGCGCGCCGGACGTGCGCAACGGACAGTCGCTCGGCGTGTCGAACACCATCCGCGATTACTTCCTCGTGCTGCCGTCGTTGCGCCCGTTCTCGGCGCGCGATGCAACGGGGAACGGCGGGCTTGTGACGGCGGGCAATCCGACCAACGACGCCATCTATACGGTACCCGGTGAGTACCTCAGCTCCACGCAGCGACCCACCACGATCTATCGGCTGCGACTGCGCTACCGAAGCTCCGGCTTCGACGACGCAGGCGTCATCTCGCTTGGCGCGAGCCAGATGCGTCCAGGCTCCGAGCGCGTGCTGCTGGAAGGCAAGCCGTTGGTGCGCGATATGGATTATCGCATCGACTACGATTTAGGTCGCATCGAGTTCATGCGACCCGACACGCTATTCCGCACCGAACGCCGCGTGGAAGTTCGCTACGAAGACAATCCCACCTTTGCGGCCTCGCCCACGACACTTGCCGGCTTCGTGTCCGAGTTGCCGGTGAGCCACGGCAGCTTTGCCTTCAGCGCGATCAATCAGTCGCAAAGCACGCCATTCAATCGTCCGCAGCTCGGCTTTCAGGGCAACTCCATGCTCACCACCGGCGTGACGGGACAGTTCCAGTGGGAGGTGCCGGCGCTCACGTCGCTGGTGAGTCGGCTCCCGTTCGGCAGCGCCCGTACGCCGTCGCGCCTGTCGCTCCAGGGCGAGGTGGCGAGCAGCCATCCGCAATTCCTGGCGCGAAATCAGGGCACGGCGTATGTGGAGTCGTTCGAGGGCACGAGTGGGCTGGACGTGGGATTGGGCGACATCGCGTGGGACTACAGCAGCTTGCCTGCATATGGACGATCGCTGCGATCGTCGGCGTTCGGCGCGGCGTTGTTCGAGCCTGCGCGCGCGGCAACACTCGTCTGGCAATCCAACGTGAAGTCGTACGGCGGTGGGCGACGCACCATCACCCAGCGCGACATCGATCCGCTCGTTTCGTTTTCCGGAAGCGGCGTGGAGTTTCCCGAGACACTGTTGTGGCTCACGCTGTTGCCGCTCGACAAGCAGGGTGGCTACAACCAGGCCAGCCGGCAGTACCAATGGACGGTGCCGAATCAGCCGCCGGGCCGTCGCTGGCGATCGATTCGCACCGTGCTCCGTCCGGCCGGCATTGACCTCACCGGTGACGAGCAACTGGAGTTCTGGACGCTCGTGGACACGAGCGTCACCGGCCGTGCGAAGAATCCCACCATGGTCTTCGACTTTGGTGACGTATCCGAGAATTCCCTGCGTTTTGCGCCGGATACGCTCACGATCAGTCATCCCGCCAACGCGCCGCCGGACAGTACGTACGCCGGCAAGAAGTTGCAGGGTTTCGATCGGCTCGACACGGAGCGCGACAAGTTCTCGCACACGTTCAATGCCGACGTCAACGACACGGGACTTCCCGGCGACGTCGTCGATTCGCTCGTTGTGATTGACGGCGCGAACGTTCAGCGCAAACTGAACGTTCCAATCTGCCGCGCCGTGGTGGGCGCGCTCGACGCGCTCGGCGATCCGCGCACGAATTGCACGGTGGGCAATCGCCGGCTCGACGAAGAGGACATCGATCTCGACAACGCGCTCAACTTCACGAACGCCCAGCGGGAGAGCGAACGGCTGCTGCGCTACGTCGTGGACTTGAGCATTCCGTCAAACTATCACCGCGTGGGTGGCACGTTCACCGACACGCTGCTGGTGGATGGATCGCCTCGGGTGCGCACGCGCCGCTGGGTGCAGGTGAGCATTCCGTTCAAGACGCCCACGGATTCATTGAACGACGTGAATCGCCGCCGCATTCGGGCGCTTCGGCTCACCCTCGTCTCAGGTATCGGCGAAGACGCCGACGAATCCACGCAAGTGCCGTTGGCCGAGCTGCGCGTGACGGGTGCGCCGTGGCTCGTGCGCAGCGACCGAACGTTGCAGGGCATTGCCGGCACCCAGACCGATGCGGGATTCGTCATTGCTTCGTCGATTGGCACGAACGATTCGACGTCGGCGTTCGTCTACCAGCCGCCACCGGGCATCATCAATCAGAGCGACTCCAAGACCAGCGCGTTCGCGGCTGGTCTCACGCAGGACAACGAACACTCCATGCGCATCCAGGCCGGCAACCTGGGGTTGTATGGCCGCGCCGAGGCGTACTATAGGTTTCCATCGGGACCGCAGTACTACATGGGCTTTCAGCAGCTGCATGTGTGGATGCGCGGCCACGGCGAGGGATGGGGCGAGAACGGCGACCTGCAGATGTATCTCAAGGTGGGACGCGACGAGAACAATTTTTATCTGTATCGCGCGCCGGCCAACAGCGGACAGACCGCCGCCGCGTGGACCGACGTCGGCATCGACTTCAGCCGCTTCATCGCCCTGCGCGCGCAGATCCAGAAGGCCTATCTCGCCGGCAAGAAGGAATCGATGGCCTGTACCGGCATCGACTCGGCCATCGTGATGGCGTCGCCGCTGCCCGCCGGCGTGGTGAGCCATCGCTTTGCCGCGTGCGACAACGGGTACATGGTGTACACGATTGACCCTGCGGTGACGGCACCGAATCTCGCGTCGGTGCAGGAGCTGGCAGTGGGCATGGTGCGGGTTGGCTCGAATGGGGCGGGGAGTTCGAGCATCACCCCGGGCGACACGCTCGAGCTGTGGGTGGACGACATTCGGCTCGATCACCAGGTGAACAACACCGGCACGGCCGGCCAGTTTTCGATGAGCGCCAACGCCGGCGGTCTCGCCGATCTGCGCGTGAACGTGAGCAACCGCGACCCGAATTTCCGGCAACTCGCCGATCAACCGACGTTTTTGTCCGAGCGGAACGTCGATCTCGCATCGACGATCAATCTCGATCGGCTGTTGCCGCCGGGCATTGGTATCGCGTTGCCGCTCACTGTCACGAAGACGTCGATCGGCAATGATCCGCTGTACCTGACGCAGACCGACATTCCTGGCGCGAGCATTCCCGGCTTGCGCCGCCCAAAGACGGATCTCACGACATACAGCTTGAGCGTGCGCCGAACCACGCGCGTGGGCGGCGGGTTGGTCGGCTCGTTGATCGACAATCTGTCGGCCACCGGCACATACGTGAGCGGCGTGGACCGCACCGAGTATCAGGACGGAAACGCGCACAACTTCACGGCCAACGTTGACTATTTGCTCACGAGCGACACCGCGCGCACACTGCACCTACCAGTCTGGTTGAACGGCGTGCTCGGCTCGTTGCCGAGTGTGCTGCAGGCGGGTCCTGTTGGCGCGCTGCGGGCTAGCGCGTTTCGCTGGAACCCCACCCAGCTGCGCTTCACCTCGGGTATCGTCAGGGCGTCGGACAGGCGCGTGTCGTATCTACAGCCGGGCGGCTCCGTCGCTGACGACCCGTCGGTGAGCCTGGCGCTGAGCCGGTTGTGGCGCAACGGCAGCGTACTCGAACTGCGGCCCACGAACGGCCTCGATGCGCGCTGGGAGATCGAGTCCGTGCGCGATCTGCGCAACTATGGCGACACGAACACCATGGCCGTGGTCGCCGGCCAGCAGCGGCGCGATTTGCTCGGCGCGAACGCCGGGTTCGAGAGCGATCGCTCGATGGTCACGAGCATCGACTTCTCCCCCACATTCTCGGTATGGTTCCGCCCCCGCGCGCAGCTCGGCACGCAATACAATATGCTGCGTGACCCCAATAATCGTTCTCTAATTGCTCTACCCGGCGTGGTTGTTGTGGACAGCGTGATCGCGGCGCACGACTCGCTTGCCACGGCGAGTGCATTCACGCTGCCGCGCCGCATGACCGCGGGGCAAACCGTGAGCGTGGGCACGACGATGGACGTCGCGCGCGCGTTCACGCTTTATTCGCGCGACTCCACGCTGTTGCGGCGCATGGGCAAGTTGTTCGCGCCAATCGACGTGGCATATACGCGCAGCCTATTGTCGGCGTTCGACGCGTCCGCTGTTGCCGCGCCCATGTCGTATCAATTCGGACTCGGTGGCGCGGGGACGTTTCGTTCGGTGGGCGGTGTGGACGCCACCACCGCCGGCGAGACCGGCATGCTCAGCGCCTCGGCGACCGTGCTATTGCCGTATGGCACGTCGGTGGTGGGCCGGTTGGGACACACCACCACCGAGAACTGGATTGCGCGTCCCAACGATTCACCGGCGCGCGTGGATGGCGTGCAGAACCAGCTGCCGGACGTGACGATTCACTGGGCGTATCGCCCCGTGACGGTGGTAGGCCCCGTGGCCAACCTCGATGCGACGATCGGGTACCAGCGCACCGGCGCCAACGTGTCGCTCCCCAGCTTGACCAGCGGACTGCCGCCGGAAATTCGCCATACGCGGGTGCAGACCTTTCCCGTTGGCGGCACCATCGTGTGGGCCGGTCCGGGGAACTTCAGCACCGGCGCGCGGTACAGCCTCAGCAAGCGAACGGACAGCCTGCCGGGCAGCGTCGCACAGTCGCACGGTGACGAATTCAGCGCCGACGCCGGTCGCTCGTTCAAAATTCCCGCCAGTTGGGGCCTTGGGCTGCGCAATGAGGTCCGCGCGCGGGCGGGGTTTCAGCAATCTCGCAATACCACGAACGTGCTTGATGCCGGCGGCCTGTTCCAGAGCCGGCTGCAGGACAACGGTCGCCAGTCGTTCAACCTCACGGCGGACACGAACCTCAACGAAAACATGACGTTCACGCTACAGGGCTCGCACATCGTCACGTATGACAACAACTTGAACAGGAAGTTTTCGCAGACTGTGTTTTCGACGGTGTTGGGACTACGAGTATTTGGTGGACCGCCGAACTGACGACTGCTCAACGGGACTTCAAGGCGATACGTGCTAATTGCGATTTGATTGGCGCACTGACTCGTGGTCGCTGGTCCCCGGTCTCAGCTCGGTATTACCCTCCGCTAGGCTTCGATTCACATCTAACCAGAGCTTTCCCGTGCGCATGCTACTCATTCCCGCCCTCCTCGCCCTCACCGGCTGCCAGCAGCTCACGGACCGATTCTCGGGTGCAAAAACCGATTTCAACGGCGCGGCAGCGATTGGCTATGCGCAGGCGCAGTTGGCGTTCGGTCCGCGCGTGCCCGGCACACCGGCGCACGAGAAGGCAGGGGACTGGATCGTAGCCGAGATGAAGAAGCGCACGGACAGCGTCACTGTGCAGAGCTGGACGCAGACCACTCAAAACGGAACGCAGTTGCCGCTGCGGAATATTCTTGCGCGGTTCAACCCCACCGCAACGGATCGAGTGCTGTACCTCACGCACTGGGACACCCGTCCCACTGCCGACGAAGACCTCAACCTCGGGGCGCGGGCGTCTTCCTTTCCCGCCGCGAACGACGGGGCGTCGGGCGTTGGCCTGTTCGTGGCGCTCGGCGACTTGTTGAAGAAGACGCCGCCGTCCGTGGGCGTGGACCTGTTGTTCGTTGACGGTGAAGACTGGGGCAACTTCAACCCGGACACCGCGGGCGTGTTTCACGACGCGCTATTCGGCTCACAGTACTTCGCCAATCACCTGCCGTCGGCCAACTACAAGCCGTTGTTCGGCGTGCTGTTCGACATGATCGGCGACAAGGATCTGCAGATTTACCAGGAGCCCAACTCGGTGCAGGCCGCGCCGGAAGTCGTGAACCGCGTGTGGCGTACGGCGGCGGATCTAGGCTACTCCAAGTATTTCATCGCCGAGCCGGGCACCCAGATGACGGACGATCACGTGCCGCTCATCCAGAAGGGCCTGCGCGTGATCGACGTGATTGATTGGCAGTTCGGACCGTTGCCGGCGGTTCACGATGGATCGACGCCGTCCAATCCGAGCTATCATCACACCACGCAGGACACCTTCGACAAGATCTCGGCCAAGAGTCTGCAGATCGTTGGCGACGTGGCGGCGACGTTGGTGAAGTAGACCCTGTTATTCCGAGAGGGAGGGGAGGAGTCTTCTTTTGTCAGTCCGAGAGGGAGGCGAGGAGTCTTCTTTTGTCATTCCGAGCCGGAGGCGAGGAATCTTCTTTCCGGTGTCCGTAGCTGGCTATGCGGAGCCGAAGTGAGATCCCTCGCCTTCGGCTCGGGATGACAATGAGTCGGTTCGGGATGACAATTACGGCCGCGGCTTATCGTTGCTCACCTGCTCGGCCATCTTCACGGCGTTGTACGCGTTGACGATGCCCCCGGACACCGACAGTGTGCCGAACGGCACGCGGCCTTTGTCGTCGCCGGGCTTTGCAACCATCTGATTTGACAGTTTCATCACCGACTTCACGATGATGTTGCGAATGTCCGATGCCGTGAGATTCGGGAAGTAGTCCATCAGGAGCGCCGCGAGCCCGGTCACCACCGGGGCGGCCATGCTCGTGCCGCTGTCGCGCTCGTACTTGTTGCCCGGCACGGTGGACAGAATGTCAACGCCAGGCGCGAACACGTCCACTTGGTTCGCGCTGTAATTCGAGAAGTTGGCGGCGAGACTGTCGCCGCCCTTCCATGACGACGCACCCACCTCAATCCAGTTCACCGGACGTCCGCCGGTGAGATACTGGGGGGTGGGAAAGTTCTTGCTCGTGTCCAGATCCTCGCCGTCGTTGCCCGCGGCGTGCACCATCAGTACGCCGTGTGCGTCGGCGTACTTCACCGCCTCGTCCACCGCGGCCTTGTACGGCGAATAGGTCTTGCCAAAACTCATACTGATGATCTGAGCGCCGTTGTCCACTGCGTAGCGAATCGCGTTCGCCACGTCCTTGTCGCGCTCATCGCCGTCCGGAACTGTGCGAATCATCATGAGCTTCACGGCGGGCGCAATGCCGTCGATACCCACGCCATTGCCGCGCACCGCGCCAATGATTCCCGCTACGTGCGTTCCGTGCTTGGGATCCTGGCCCATCACGTCCGCGTTGCCGTAATGATGTTCAGACGGGTCCGCGTAGTTGTCGCCCACGAGCGTGCGCGGATTGTATTGCGGATTCAGCGAGTACTTCACCTGTCCTTCGAGCGACGTCAGGCCGTCTGCGATCACCGACGGCGTTGCGCCTTGCTGCGCCAGCTCGAGATAAATCTGGCGCGCCTGCGCCATCTGCGGCGTTGCCGCGGGCAACGCGCGTACTCGCGCAATGGTCAGTGAATCTGTTCCGGCGGCGCGCGTGAGCAGTGGCACGATCTGCTGCATCACGGTGTTGATCTCGCGGTAGTTCTGCGCACTGCTCTCTATCGACTTACGCTGCTTGTCGAATGCCGCGTCGATCTGCGCGCACTGCGCCTTGTCGGTGATTGCCGGTTGTCCGCTCGCCGCCGCCTGATTGTGGCAGCGCGCGTACTGTCGCGTGACTTCGAACGTGTCGAAGTGAACGTCCTGTCCGTCTTTACCGCCGATGAAATTCCAGCCGTGCATGTCGTCAACGAAGCCGTTCCCGTCGTCGTCCTTGCCGTTTCCGCCAATCTCCTTTGGGTTCGTCCAGAGATTCGCCCGGAGGTCCACGTGCGTGGTGTCGATGCCATTGTCAACGATCGCCACGAGCACGGTCTGCTTGGGCGCCTTGCCCGCGAGCAGTTCGGTCATCGCGCGATTGGCGCTGATGCCGGGCACGTGATCGGTGGCTTCATCGAGCAGTTGCCACTCGCGCGGCGCCTCCGACAGCGTCACCGCAGGCGCCGACGTGACTAGCGCCGCCGGGGCGGCGACCGGTGCCGGCGCACTCGGTGTAGCCGGCGCCGGCGAGATGGTGGCGACCGTGGCCGGCGCGCCGCACGCGGCGAGCGCAACCGACGCCGCAAGGAACAGAGAGGACATCGACTTCATGGGCGGTCTCATATGTGAGAGCATCGAGTAAGATTAACGGCGCTCGCCGATGTCGATAGGCCGAGCGACGTAGGCCTTTCCATATCTTTACGGCGGCCGGACGATTCTCGTTTGATCGCCCGAATGCGTCGCCGAGATTCGTCGAGCAATCGAATGGTGACGAGTTGCCGCGCGCGACTCCGTAGCTTCGCGGCATGTCACTTCAATCGGATCATAAGGCGCTCATCTTCCTGGCAACCGTTGCTGTACTCGGCGCGGGCGTGCGCGTGGTGCGGGCGTCCGGTCGCGGCGCCACGCCTGATGCCCAACCGGCACTCGACCGTCAGATGCAGGCCGCCGACTCGGCGTCGCACGCGGCACGGGGAGGACGCGGTAGTGCGCGAGGCGGCGGCGGGAGTGCCAAGACCAAGCGCAAAAAGTCGAGTTCGGCCGCCAGGGACACGGCCCAACAAAAGTCCGCGCGCGACTCCACCCTGACAAAATCGCGCGGGGCGCTCGACCAGCCCGGTTGGATTGGCGCAAAGCTCGATCTCGACGTTGCCACCGCGGCGCAGCTGGATTCATTGCCCGGCGTGACACCCGCCATGGCCAAGCGAATCATTGCCGACCGCATGATGCGCGGCCCATTTCTCAATCGCGACGGGCTCCGGCGCGTACCTGGCACCGGCCCGCGCTTTCTGGCCGCCATCGATTCAACGATCACTTTTTCCGGGACATTTTCGCGGCCTGTCGCCACAGACACCGTCATTCCGCGCGCCAAGTCGTCGCGGTCGCGTAAAACCTCACCCCATCCCCCTTGACGAACAGGGCGGTTTGGGACACCATGTAAAACATGGCTTGCAAGGCGCTCTGTCCGCAGAAGCAACACAATCCGACGGCCCCTACGGGAGGCGGCGCGCGATTGTCTGCGGGGTGACAGGGCTGGTCAATCACTCGGTATCGCGCGCGACCCCTCGCAACGAGGGGTCGTTTCGTTTTTCAGGGATTCACCGCGGCAGGTGCCGTCCAGTTCTCGAGGGAGGAAGAGTCGATGCGAAAGGTCAACACCCGTAACTACCGGCTCGCCACGCGCTCCACGCCGCGTGAGGTGAATCGGCAGATAGTGTTGAATCTCATTCGCGAGCACCAGCCCATTTCGCGCGCCGAGTTGTCGCGTCGCATGAACGTTCGCCGTGCCGCCCTCACCGGGATCGTGCGCGACCTCATTGCCGGCGGCGCGGTGATCGAGGGCCTTCCCGCCGTGGCGGTGCGCGGCCGTCGTCCCAAATTGCTGAGCGTTCCCACGAGCGGGCGTTTGGCCGTGGCCATTGACCTTCGCCCCGGCACAACGACGCTTGCCGTCGCCGACTTTGGCGGCCGCATCGTGGCCCGTGCGTCACTCGACACCCCGGGCACGCCCGAGGAACTCATCGAACAACTCGCCGTCGCCGTGCCGGCATTGCTCGCGGAAGCCGGTGTGGGCGACGACAACGTTTGTCACGGCGTGGGCCTCGTCGTACCAGGCATGGTGGATCGTCGCAGCGGACGCGTGTTGTACGCGCCACGTCTTGGCTGGCGGGACGCTGACCTCAGCCAAGCCCTCGAAGCGCGCCTCGAACTCCCGGTGTACATCGAGAGCGCGCCCATCGCCTGCGCGTTGGCGCGGCTCTGGTCGTTCACGGGCGAGACGCGCGCCGTGAACAACTTCGCCTACGTCAGCATTTCAGATGGTGTGGGTGTGGGCATCGTGTCGCGCGGCGACGTGCTGCGCGGCGAGGATCACACTGCGGGCGAGATTGGCCACGTGTCGCTCGATCCCAATGGTCCGCGGTGCGTGTGCGGCAAGCGCGGCTGCTGGGAGGCATTCACCTGCAACGCCGCCACGATCGGGCGATACGCGCGCCAGGCGGCCGGTGCCACGTGGTCCGACGCCCGGCGCACGCGCGCCGCCGCGCCCAGCATCACGCTGGAGGAAATCATTCAGCGCGCCCACGACGGCGACACCACCGCAATTGAGACGCTCGAGCAAACGGGCCGCGAAATCGGCCGCGGCCTTGCCGCGGTGGTGAGCGCGTTCAACCCCAAACGCATCTATGTGGGCGGGGAAGTGACTGCGGCGTGGGCGCTGCTCGAAAAACCGATGCGCGAGGCGCTAATCGAGGGCACGCTCACCGAAGCGGCGCGCAACACCGCGGTCTTTCCTGACACTGATCCGGCGGAATACCGCCTGTTGGGTGCGGTGACGCTCGTTGCGGCGCCCGGATTCGCGCTGCCGCGCGTCGGATAGAAACTTGCGCATTTGTCGGTAGAGAATACAAACCTCGCGCGGCTTGTCCTGCCTGACAGACGCAAGGTATTCTACGTCAACAGGGAGCGACGTTAATGGCCGGTAGTAACCCACCTCAAGTGGCACGCTTTCGCGTGCTGGTAACTGACGAAGTCGATCCGCAGGGCGTGGAGCTGCTGCGGGCGGAGCCGTCGTTCATCGTTGACGAGCAGCCCACGAAACCGTGGCGCGACCGACTGCCGGACATCGGGACGTACGACGCGGTCGTGGGCCGCAGCGCCACGCAAATGCCGGCCGAGTTTCTTCGCGCGGCGAAACGGCTTCGCGTCATCGGACGCGCCGGCGTCGGCACCGACAACATCGATCTTCGCGAAGCCACGGCGTTGGGCATCGCTGTCATCAACGCGCCCAGCGGCAATACGGTGTCGGTGGCCGAGTTGTTCTTTGGCGTCATGCTGTCCGTGGTGCGCCATCTGCCGCGTGCCTTCAGCTCGATGAGCGACGGCCGCTGGGATCGCAGCGAGCTCACCGGTACCGAGCTTCAGGGTCGCACGCTCGGCATTGTTGGCCTGGGCCGCATTGGCGGCGAGATCGCCCAACGCGCACACGCGTTCCGCATGCGCGTGGTGGCCTACGATCCGTACGTGCAGCGCGAACGCTTCGACGCATTGCGCGTGGAATTCGCCAAGACGCTGCCCGAACTGCTGGCGCAGGTGAGCATCGTCACCGTGCACACGCCACTCACCGATGAAACCCGCGGCATGATCGCCGCGCGCGAGCTCGCGCAGCTGCCGCAGGGCGCGATCGTCGCCAACCTTGCGCGCGGCGGCATCGTGAACGACGCGGACCTCGTGGCCGCGCTGGTGAGCGGGCACGTGGGTGCCGCAGCGCTCGACGTGTACTCCAAGGAGCCACTCGCCGCGGACTCGCCGCTGCGCACCATGCCGAACGTGGTGCTCACGCCGCACCTCGGCGCATCTACGGCCGAAGGGCAGCGTAACGTTGCGGTGGATGTCTGCCTCTCCGTGCGCGACGCGCTGCTCAACGGCGAGCTGTCCGGCGCCGTGAATCTCGCCGGCGTCGAGAGCGACCGGTGGCGCGAGTTGCAGGGCGCGCTTCGGCTGGCGCGGCAGTCGGCGGCAATCGCCCGCGCGCTGCTGTGCGATCGCGGCGCACCGAGCGTGGAGCAGGTCACGGTACATGTTGGCAGCGAATTCTCCGGCGCAGACGGCTTGATCACCGCCGCCGCCGCGGAAGGCATGCTCGGCGCCATCACTGGCGACGATCGCGTCAACATAGTGAACGCGCGGTCGCGCGCCGCCGAACGCGGTGTGGCGCTGGCCACCGTACCGGCGCCGCTGGCGGAAGACGCGCACGCTGTGCGCGTGAGCATGCGCGGCAACGGCGAGTCGATTACTGTGGGCGGCGTTGCGGTGCCGAACACCACGCCGCGGCTCACGCGCATTGGCGACTTCAAGGTGGATGTTGCGCCGCGCAAGACGTTGCTCGTGCTCACCAACGCGGACGTCCCCGGCGTAATTGGCCGCGTGGGCACCGTGCTCGGCGACGCGGGCCTCAACATCGCTGAATACCATCAGGCGCGCATGACGCAGGGCGGCAACGCGCTGGCCGCCATTGCGCTCGATGGCGACGTCACCCCAGCCGTGCGGCAAACGCTGCTCGGCCTGCGCGACGTGCGGTCGGCCACGGCCATCAACCTTGACGGCCCGCCAGACGGATTCAATCCCGAAGGGGACGCGTGGAACTGACGCGCGATATCGACGTGCGAAAGGCCTACGCGCGCGACGCGTCGGGCCTCGAGCTCGTTGCCGATGCCGTGGCGCGGCCCACGTCGGCGCGCGAGGTCGAAGCGATCGTGCAGGCGGCGATCGCCGAACGCACGTCCGTGACGGCGGCTGGTGGTCAGACGAGCATGACCGGCGGATCGATTACCGACCGTGGCGTGCTGCTGTCGCTCGCCGACATGGGAGCGGTGATCGACATTGACCCAGGTAAGCGCATTGCGCGTGTACAGCCGGGCGTGCGCATTGGCGCGCTCAACACGCAACTGGCGCCGCTCGGGTTGCGCTTTGCGCCTGATCCCACGAGCGAACACGATGCCACCGTGGGCGGTGCGATTGCCTGCAACGCGTCGGGCGCCCGCTCGCTCCGCTACGGCGCCACGCGCCGGCACGTGCGCGCGGTGCACGTGGTCAACGGCGCGGGCGCACTCGTGCACCTTACGCGTCCGCAGCTCGAAAAGAACACCGTGGGCTACTACGCCGTGCAGGATCCAGTGGATTGGATCGTTGGCAGTGAAGGCACGCTAGGCGTGATTGTGGAAGCGGAGTTGGCGTTGGTGCCGTTGCCGGTGCACGAGTTCGGACTCGCGCTGCCCTTTGGCAGCGAGCACGACGCGCTGGCATTCGTTCGCGCGGCGCGAATGGGCGGCGACGACAACCGCGCGCATCGGGCGCAGTGTCTCGAGTTTTTCGATGCGCAAGCGCTGACCATTGCGCGCGAGTCGCTGGCGTCGCCCGGCTGGATGGCCGGCGCATTGGCGCTCGTCTACCTCGAGCAGGCGGTGGACGAAGCCGAAGGCATGGACGGCGCGCTCGATCGGTGGATGGCATTGGCAGAATCGTTCGGCGTGGACGCCGCGAGTATCGAGGTGTATGACGGCGCGTCGGGATTGCGCGACGCGCGGCGGTTTCGGCATGCGGTGCCGGCGCACATGAACGAGCGCGGCTCGGCGCGCCGCGCGTTCGGTGGGCGCAAGCTCTCCACCGATTGGGCGGTGCCGTACGCAAAGCTGGCCGACGCCATCGACACGGCGCGGCGCGCCGCGGATGCGCACGGAATAGAGCAGGCCGTGACCTACGGACACGCCGGCAACGGACATCCGCACCAGAACTTCATTGCCGCGGACGGCGACGCACTGGCGCGCATCACCGAAGTCATCAACGAGACATTGCACATGGTACTGGAACTTGGAGGCACCGTGGCTGCGGAACACGGGCTCGGAAAGTTGAAGCGGCATTGGCTGCGCACGCAGCTCACCCCCGCGCAGCTCGACGTGATGCAGGCGTTGAAGCACGCGCTCGACCCCCACGGTGTATTCGCTCCCGGGAACGTATTATGACGAAATTCGAAACTCCTGCATTCGCCACTGTGGTGCTCGACGTCGATTCCACCGTGTCCGGCATTGAAGGCGTGGACTGGCTGGCGGCGCGCCGCGGGCCGGACGTGGCGCGAGGCATTGCCGCGCTCACCGCACAGGCCATGCGCGGCGAGATTCCGCTGGAGCAGGTGTACGGCACGCGTCTCTCGCAGATTCGTCCGCGCCGCGAGGATCTCGACGCCTTGGCCCGCGCTTACGTCGAGCAGATCGCGCCGGGGGCGGTGTCCACCGTGCACAACCTTCGGCGCGCCGGCGTGCAGGTGCTGCTGGTGAGCGGCGGCTTGCGGAATGCGCTGCTGCGGTTGGCGCTCGAGCTCGACCTGGACCTGGGCGACGTTCACGCCGTGGACATTCGCTTTGACGCCATGGGTGCGTACGTGGGCTTTGACGAGAAGTCCCCACTGAGTCGCACCACGGGCAAAAGCACCGTCATCGCCGGCCTGGATGCGTCGAAGCCCATGCTCATGGTGGGCGACGGCGTCACCGATCTCGCCGCGCGCAGCGTCGTGGACTCGTTCGCGGCGTTTACCGGTTTCGTGAGCCGGGAACCGGTCGTGCGCCAGGCCGACGTCGTACTGAAATCATTCGCTGAGCTCGAGACGCTGGTACTCGGCTGAGCCATTTCAATTTTGTTTTCGCAGGTCCTGTAAAACTTTCTTCCCCAAACCCCAATGTCCGTAGTAGAAGCAGAACGATTGCCGGCCCATCTCCTCGATGAGATCTCGTTCGGCAAGATTGTGCAGATTCGCGAAGTGCTGTTGCGTTCACAGGCCGCGGGCGCGCGCGTGGTGCGCTTCGAGTCTGGCGATCCCAGTTTCTCAGTAGCGCCCCACGTGCTCGACGCCATTGGCGCAGCGGCGGCGGCGGGCAAGACGCACTACCTGCCGAACGACGGCATCCCCGAGCTTCGCGTGGCGCTGGCGAAAAAGCTGCGTGAGAAGAACGGCATTGCCGACGTCAAGAACACCGACGTCTTCGTCACCAACGGCGCGATGCACGCGTTGTACGTGACGTTCGGCGCGCTGCTCGTGGCCGGCGACGAAGTGATAATCCCCGATCCCATGTGGACCGAGGTCGCCGAGAACATCCGGCTGGCCGGCGGACATCCGGTGCGCGTGTCGGTGAGCGCGGCGGACGATTACGCCTACGACCCGGAGCGCATTGCCGCGGCGATCACGCCGGCCACGCGCGCGATTTTCGTGAACTCGCCGCACAACCCCACCGGCGCGGTGATGCCCAAGGAAACGCTCCTGGCGATCGTCGAGCTGGCGCGGGCCAACGACCTCTGGATCGTATCCGACGAGGCGTACGAGGACATTTTGTACGACCCGGCCGTGCATCACTCCACGGCGTCGCTGGCCGGCGACTGGGCCGATCGCGTCATTAGTGTTTTTTCATTCTCCAAGAGTCATGCGATGAGCGGGCTGCGCATTGGCTACGTCACCACGCCGTCGCCGATCCTGCAGGAGCGCATCCAGAAGCTGTTGCGCTGCACGATCAACGGCGTGAACAGCCTGGCGCAGTGGGGCGCGCTGGCGGCCGTGACCGGCCCGCAGGAAAATCTCGCCGCCATGCGCGCCGAGTATCGCAAACGGCGCGACGTGATGGTGCAAGCGCTGACCGGCATTCCCGGTCTCAAGCCGTTCACGCCGAATGGCGCGTTCTATTTATGGGCCGAACTCGAGCCGGAGTTGTACAAGCGCCTCAAGGTGTCGAACGCCGACGGAGTGTCGCGACTGCTGGCGGCGCAGGGCATTGGCAGCGCTCCCGGCGATGCGTTCGGCGAGTCGTGCGACGATGCCATCCGTTTCGCGTTCAGCTGCGACTCGAAAATGGTGCTCGAAGGGTCGGCGTTGTTGCGGTCGGCACTGCTTGGCGCCCAGGCGTAAATCGCTGGCGACGGATTCGTACGTTTACGGAAGAGTCCGTCGCAAGCGGTCTGTGGCGTCAACCGTTTGGAGCTATCTGACGTAATCGGTGTACCCATTATCGTCCTGGATACCGAGTCGGGTTGTGACGCACCGGCTCCCACCCGTTTCCATGTCGTTGAGAGGACTGAGTATGACCGCAAAATCTGTCATCGTTGCATTCGGACTGCTGGCGAGCGCTGGACTCGCCGCTGGTGCACAATCGAAGGGTGCCAAGGCCGTCAAGGCGCCAGCCAACCTTCATTTCACCGTTGCGCCGGCCGGTAACGAGGCACGGTATCGCGTGCGCGAACAGCTCATCGGATTCGATTTTCCGAACGATGCGGTCGGCGTAACTCACGACATCACGGGCGGTTTGGTCGTCCAGCCGAACGGAACGATTGTCCCGGACAGCTCCCATATCATCGTCAACATTCAGAACATCAAGAGCGACAAGAGCTCGCGGGACAAGTACATCCATAAAAACTCGATCGAGATCGATAAGTACCCCACGGTTGAGTTCGCACCCAAGTCGTTCGTTGGGCTTTCGGCCAAGCCGGGCGCTACAGCTGCCTCGTTCAGCATGCTTGGCGACCTCACGGTGCATGGCGCCACACATCCGGTCACCTGGACGGTGAGCGCTCATGAAGAAGGCGACGACATCATTGGCACGGCCAGCACAAAGTTCACCTTCCAGGACTTTGGTATGGATCCGCCAAAGAAGGCGATCGTGCTGAGCGTGATGGATACGGTGAAGCTCGAGTACGATTTCCACTTCGTGCAGACAGCCGTCGCGGCCAACAAGTAGTACTCTCTAATGAAACGGCCCGCTGGTCTCCCCTTGGGGCACACCGGCGGGCCGTTTTTGCGTCCGGCGCCCGATGTTTGCGGCCAATTCGGCCGCCAGAGCTATCCATTTTCCGCCGATTCAGCGAAATTCCGACCTGACCGATTGGATCCAGTATTGGATCCACGCTGCCGTACCGACCCTATTTGCTCACAAAGTCGTTGAGAGGACTGAGAATGACGGTAAAGTCTGTCGTCGTTGCGCTGGGATTGCTCGCCAGTGCAGGGCTCGCTGCTGGCGCACAATCAAGATCCGCGAAGGCTGCCGCCAAGAAGGCGGCGGCCAAGAAAGCGATCGTGGCTCCAGCGAACCTCCACTTCATGGTCGCGCCCACGGGAAACGAAGCCCGCTATCGCGTGCGCGAACAGCTGGTGGGCATCGACTTTCCGACGGATGCCGTGGGGAAGACCCAGGCCGTGACCGGGATGTTGGTGGTGCAGCCGAACGGAACCATCGTCGCCGACAGCTCAAAGATTATCGTGAATGTGCAGACGATGAAGAGCGACAAGAGCGGCCGCGACAAGACGATCCGCACCACGGCAATCGAGACTGACAAGTTCCCGACAGTCGAGTTCGTCCCGCAGTCGTTCGCCGGACTCACGGCCAAGCCTGGCGCTACGGACGCGACATTCACCATGACCGGCAATATCACCGTCCACGGCACCACCCATCCCGTGACGTGGGACGTGACGGCACATAGCGCGGGCAACGACGTGCTTGGCACCGCGCTTACCAAGTTCACGTTTCAGGACATCGACGTGGTGCCACCGAAAAAGTCGGTGCTGCTCGTGGCGATCAGCGTGGCCGACACGATCAAACTCGAATACGACTTCCACTTCATTCAGGCGCCGCCCAAGTAAGCGTTCTCATATGAAGCGCCTCCTCGTCGCGGCCCTCGCGGTCTCCACCTCCGGCTGCCTCATGCACCGGGCGCCCAGGGCCGTAACGACCATTCCGCCCATTTCCGGCAAGACGCAGCAGGCCTTTGCCCTTCGGTATGTGGACGTCGCCTCTGGGTTCGGCGCCCAGGCGGCGCCGAAAAAGTGCTTCTACGTGAATTACACCGGCTGGCTGACCAACGGCACCAAGTTCGACTCGTCGCGCGACCCGGGCGAGGACGGCAAGCCCCGAACGCCGATCAGCTTTGCCCAGGGTGCGCGGCGCGTCATTTCCGGCTGGGACCTCGGCTTTGAGGGCATGCGCGTGGGCGGCAAGCGCCGGTTGTTCATCCCATACCAGCTGGCATATGGAGAGGCCGGCCGGCCGCCCGTGATTCCCGCCAAGGCTGAGCTCATTTTCGACGTCGAGCTGATGGCCGTCGCGGACCCGCTGCCGCCGCCAGAATCTGCGCCGCGAGCGCCCGCGCCGCCGCCGCAGTGCCCAGCGTGGGAAACACTCCGGTCCGGACTCTGATAGCGTTCTCCTGACAGCGGACCGCGACCCGCTGCCCGCCGGCAGTTTTACTCTCCGGCCGCGCCTTCGTCTTCCTTAGATGGCCGCCCCCAACACTTCCTCCGTCGAACGCATAGGTGATCTCCTCTTTCGCGAGGGGCTGATCACCGCCGAGCAGCTTTCCAAGGCGTTGCAGGAGCAGAAACAGAACGGCACGCGAGTGGGCTACAACCTGGTGAAGCTCGGGTTCATTCAGGAAGTGGAGCTCACCAAGGCCCTGGCCAAGCAGCACAAGATGCCGGCCGTGGATTTGTCGCGATTCGAAGTCGATCCAAAAATCGCCAAAATGATCCCGGCCGACGTGGCGCAGAAGAATCTCGTCATTCCGCTCAAGCGCGACGGCCGCACGCTCACCGTGGCGATGGCCGATCCGGCCAACCTCGGCGTGCTCGAAGATCTCAAGTTCATGACGCGCTACGACATCTTTCCGGTCATCGCCGGGGAGTTCACGCTTCGCGCGCTGATCGAGAAGGTGTACGGCGCCACCGAAGAAGCGCAGATGGCGTCGCTCATGGACACCATCAACGAACTCGATGCCGACGCCGGCGACGTCGAAGTGGTGGAGGAGACGGAAGAGGAGGTCTCTCAGGCCGCGCTCGCCGCGCAGATGGAAGATGCGCCGGTGGTGAAGCTGATCAACGCCATTCTCACCGACGCGGTGAAGCGCGGCGCGTCGGACGTGCACTTTGAGTGCTTCGAGTTCGAGATCCGCGTGCGCTACCGCATCGACGGCGCGCTGGTCGAAGTGATGAAACCGCCCATGAAGCTCAAGGCGGCGCTCATCTCGCGCTTCAAGATCATG
>JBEPWA010000051.1:0-31460 GCA_041690755.1 Gemmatimonadaceae bacterium
TCATCAACGGACAGGGAATTGAAGGGGCGCTGCCGCTCGAGATCTTTCGCCAGATCCTCACCGAGCATCAGGCGAAATGAACGCGGCCGCCAGAAATCCTCCGGCCTCATCGTGCAATCGAGGCATCGGAGGAGGGCCAGAGGCTCGTGGATGCGATCCGCAGGAGCGGGAAACGGACAGAGTTTGACCGGCCGCGTCACGAGGACGCGATCGTCTCTACCAAATCCGGACGAAGGATCCGCGCATCGCGAAGATAGACCGGCCGCAGCGCACCATTGGTGTGCAGCGACAGGTGTAAGAGAACACGAATGCACCGCGGCGGCGACGTGTCCACGCCCATTTCACTCACGCAAAGCATGGGTAGGTCAGTCCATCCCAACTCGCGCGCGACAGCCGCAGGATACAGGCTGCGAAGGTCGGGGGTCGCGGAGAAGATGACACTCACGATGTTTCGCTGCTCGAGGTCGTTCGATTCGAGAAGTATTGTCAGCAACTCGGCAACGGCCTCGGTGATCAACCCGGGTTGATCCGCCGCGACTGATGTGGCGCCGCGCAGCGCACAGAACCGCGGAACGACCGGTGCGACTTGGCGCCTGGCGATTTGGCGCCTCATTGTTCGATCGCCTCACCGGCGGAACGCTCCACGGCCCGCAACGCCGCAAATCGTGTGACGTTCGCCGGATCGTCTTGCATGTCGAACGCCACCACGCGCAAGCCGTATTGTTGTGCCGCGCGGCGGCTGGCGATCACTGCGAGCTGCGCGGGCGAGTCGAACGGCAGGTCGGCGTACCATGGCCGATTGGTCGTCTCGTGCTCCAACGCCGCATGCGCGGCGGCGATATGTTCATGCCCCGGAGCATACTGCGCCAGATCGCGGGCTGCGCCGGCGGTATCGAACGCGGCGCATGACGTGAGACGCGGCGAGTCGCGGAACAACGCTGCGCACTGCGCGAGCGCCGCCGGATGGCTGCCGACGTATCGAATGTCGTCAATCGACGTGCCCGCTCGCGCAAGCAGGCAATGCTTCACTGGAAGATCGATTTCCCGCACGCACGCGACGGCCCGTTCGTGCGCCTCCATCGCGTCGCGGGCTGGGGCGATGGTCCCAATCGTCGAGTTCCACGTGGGAATTACGGCCCACTCGACATCGCCGCGCCGGAGGGCGTCGAGCGCGGCGGAGAACGACCGCGCGGGGAAGGTGTGAGCTCCGCGTCGCCAAAGGCAGTGTACCGCCTCCTCGCTATACGAGCCGATGGTCCCTTGATATGCGACCGTCGGCCAACCGGGGTGCATTGCGTCGGCCTCCGCCGGCGCGGCACCGGCGTCAGGCAACCGTGTCATGCTACGCCTCGGCGCGCAGCGGGGTGTGAACGACCACCAAGCCGCATCGAGCGATCGCACAAGCGCGCCAGCGGTTCGAGTTTGCTCATGAGCGCGTCAAAGTCGGCGAAGGTCAGCGACTGAGGACCGTCGGACAGCGCCGAGCTCGGGTCCGGATGCACCTCAATCAGTAGTCCGTCGGCGCCCGCCGCGACGGCGGCGAGCGACAGCGGCGCCACGAGGTCGGCGCGTCCCCCCGCATGGCTGGGATCGACCAGCACCGGGAGATGCGTCTCGCGTTTGAGCACCGGCACGGCGGAGATATCGAGCGTGTTGCGCGTTGCCGTTTCGAATGTGCGAATGCCGCGCTCGCACAGCACGACGTTCGGATTGCCGTACGCCATGATGTACTCGGCCGCCAGCAGCAGCTCGGCGATCGTCGCCGAGATGCCACGCTTGAGCACCACGGGCATTGCCAGCTCGCCGACGGCAGCGAGCAAGGTGAAGTTCTGCATATTGCGCGCGCCGATCTGCAAGACGTCCACGGATTTGACCAACGCCGGCAGCTGCCGCGCATCCATCACCTCCGACACGATTGCGAGTCCCGTTTCGGCCCGTGCCTCGGCGAGCAATCCAAGCGCCTCTTCACCGAGCCCGCGGAACGAGTACGGTGATGACCGTGGCTTGAATGCACCACCGCGCAACATCGTGGCGCCGGATGCTCGAACCGAATGCGCTGTGGCGAGCAACATGTCCCGCCCCTCCACGGCACACGGTCCGGCGATCACAACGAGCTCGGGGCCGCCGACCGTCAGATGATCATTGATATGGACGATCGTTGACGGTGCCGGTCGATCCGTGGCGGCGGGGCCGCCAACGCTGGAGCCGGCGTGTCGTCGCCGTGCGGCTAGGTGATACTCTGGCATGTTGACCTGCTCTCCGGGCGGTGATGGGTGCATGGGCGGCGGCGGGCGCGAGTCGGAGGCAACAAAAAAAGGCCCCCGAGTTTTCTCGGGAGCCTTGGACGCGCGGGATGGACGACTACTTAACTACGCGCACGCCAATAGCTCCCGGAGGACCAGAAGCTGGTAAAATATCGGACGGCGGCGGAGGTAAGGTTCGACATTGCGCTGAGAACATGGCGGTTCGCGCTCGCTCGCGCAAGGGCATCGTGTGCCGCGCGCTCAGCACATTTTGGCCGACGACACGTAGGGCTGCGACGCGCGCTCGCGGCGGCGTGGCGGCCAAAAATTCTCGGGGCCCATGGCGCGATCCACTCATCGGAAGACGCGGCGGAGATGGAACTCGTCATCGCTCCCGATCGGCGCCATTCCCAATTCGGGAACGTCCACGAAATCAGACGTAGAAACGTCGAGTAGGTGCAGGTACGCCTGCGCTTGGCGTGATCGTTGCCACCGCCTGCTACATGACGATTACGGACGAAGATGCAGGGCCTACGCCAACGCTGGGGCTGATCGGACCAGGCGACCTGTGGTACAAGGACGCCGTGATCTACTCCCTCAACGTCGAGACGTATCAGGACTCGAACGGCGATGGCATCGGTGATTTCCCGGGGTTGACGTCACGCGTGGACTATCTGCACGCGCTTGGCATCACCTGTATTTGGCTCGCGCCATTTTACGTGTCGCCGAATCGCGACAATCGCTACGACGTTGCCGACTACTACGCGGTCGATCCGCGTCTCGGTTCACTCGGCGACTTCGTGGACTTTCTCCGCGTGGCGCGCGAGCGCGGCATTCGCGTGATGATCGACCTCGTGGTGAACCACACCTCCAATCAGCATCCGTGGTTCCTCTCGGCACGGTCCAGCAGGGACTCGTCCTATCGCGACTACTACATCTGGGCCAACGAACTACCAGAGAACTCTGATCAGGGTATGGTGTTCCCGGGCAGCGAATCGTCTACGTGGAGCAAGAGCGAAGAGACGGACAGCTACTACTTCCATCGGTTTTACTGGCATCAGCCGGATCTGAACCTCGGCAATCCGCGGGTGCGCGAAGAAATCAGAAAGATCATGGGGTTCTGGCTTGAAGTTGGCGTCAGCGGGTTTCGCATCGACGCGGCGCCGTTCCTCATCGAGCGCAAGGGCGTGCTGTCGAACCACGCCGAGGCCAGGCGTCCGCACACATTTTTCCGCTACATGCGGGGCTTTCTCTCCTGGCGGCGGGGCGACGCCGCACTCCTTGCCGAGGCCAATGTGCGGATGGACGAAGTCTCGGAATACGTTGGCGCGGGCGACAAGCTGCAATTGCTGTTCAATTTCTGGTGGAACCAACATTTCTGGCTTGCGATGGCGACACGCGACGCGCGTCCCCTCGCGAAAGCGATCGGCGAACTCGCGCTGCTCCCGCCGCCGTGCCAGTGGGCGAACTTCCTTCGCAATCACGACGAGCTGGATCTGTCTCGGCTGAGCGCCACCGACCGGAGCGCCGTCTACGAGGCGTTCGCGCCGGACGCCGACATGCGCATCTACGATCGAGGTATCCGGCGACGCACCGCATCGATGTTGGGCGGCGATCGCGCGCGGCGCGAACTGGCCCACAGCGTACTGCTTGCCACGAGTGGAACGCCGGTGTTGTACTACGGCGACGAAATCGGAATGGGCGACGAGCTGTCGCTCAGTGAACGCGAAAGCGTCAGGACACCAATGCAGTGGTCATCGTCTACAAACGGCGGCTTCTCGCGGGCGCGCGACGCGGACCTGGTACGCCCAATGGTGCGCGACGGAGGCTTCTCGCCTGCACACATCAATGTCGAAGATCAGCAGCGCGACCCCGGCTCGTTTCTCAACTGGCTTCACCGAGCGATCGGCGTCCGCAAAAAGTGTCGCGAGCTGAGTTGGGGTCGAATGGAGGCGCTACCGTCGGCGGCTGCGTCCGTGCTGGTGGTGCGCTGCTCGTCGCAGAACACGGTGCTCGTCACCGTTCACAACTTCAGCGCTGAACCGCAATCGGTGACGATCGATGCTGGCTTTCCGCTGCGCTCCGGTGACGGGCCGGCGGAGGTTTTCAACGATCGTCAGTACGAACGCTGGCCGGGCGGGGCAGTCGCCTTTCCGATTGCGGCGTACGGCTATCGCTGGTTTCGCGCGACCGCCGCGCTCGACCGCGCGTAGTGCTTCCTTCCATACACACCCTACGAGAAGAGCAAATGCGAATCACACGAGGCGGCACGCACGCGTCGAACAAGGGACCGTCGGATTGGTTCACCGGTACGGTCCGAATCGATCCCATGTTTGCCGCGGAGCCTCCGGCGCGTGCCGCCGGAGCCGCGGTCACCTTCGAGCCTGGGGCTCGCACCGCGTGGCACACGCATCCACTCGGCCAAGTGCTGATCGTGACATTTGGCCGCGGCCGCGTTCAGCGTGACGGCGAGCCAATCGAGGAGATCCAGGCGGGCGACGTCGTGTGGTTCGAGCCTGGTGAGAAACACTGGCACGGCGCCTCGGACACGACCGCCATGCAACACATCGCGGTTCAGGAAGCGCTCGACGGCAAAGCTGTGGAGTGGATGGAGCACGTGAGCGACGAACAGTATGCCGCGAAGTCGCGAGAGCCGCGATAGCTCCGCCATTCAATCGATAGGCGAGCGCAAACAATCGCCGAGCCGAGCGAGATCACCGCGTCAGCCGGCATCGTTCCTGTTGCGCGGACTGGACTACAGCGGCGTTCCGCGTTTCCGGGTATCAGTCCGAACATGTTCGTAGAACGCGGCGCTGATACCGGCAACGAGCGCTCCCAAGCTCCAACCACCTAACACGTCCGTGGACCAGTGGACATCGAGATACACGCGACTCGCGCCGATAAGCATCGTTGGCACCGTTGCCAGAGCGGACGCCGCTCGTCCCGACAACATTCGTTCGCGCCAGAGCACATAGGCGAGCGTACCACAAATCGCGGCCGACGCCGCGGCGTGGCCGCTCGGAAACGAATACGTTCGCTCGTGCAACCGCTTTCCGCCGGCCGGCCTCGCGCGGCGATAGGCGTGCTTCACGGCGACGAACGTCGCAAGGGCGGTGGTCGGCGCGAGAACGATGGCGCTCGCAATCGGAAGTCCACGCGTGCGGCGCAGCCACAACGCCAGCATCGCTGTGATCGGGATGATCGTGCTGGGAGCGCCAGCGCGCGTGACCATTAGGAAGAACTGCCGGAGTCCGGCCTCTTGGTGGGCGAGGACGAACGCTCGAATCGGTTCATCGAACGGCGCTGTCTCGTGTGAAAAGACGTCTTCGCCGAGTTTCGCGCAACCGGCGATCGCGGCGAGCGAGACGCTGGCCAGCACCACGGTGTGTGTGGCGAGGTGTCGAGGGCGGCGGGCGGGCTGTCGCGTCGGTGTCATCGTCAGCGTTTCGTGAAGTGAGTTGTGGAAACGAGACCGGTGGAAATGCACGAACCGTGCGAGCTGCCGGCGGCTGAAGGCACCGGCGTTGCCGCGCCAGGATGCGGTCAGTGTCTACGTCCCCGCTTGCGTGGCATTGGATCATGATGGGTTGCGGCTCATTGGGGCGTCCCGACCGGTGGCTAACGAGGACGAGGACGTATTTGCGCACGAGTCTCGCGGTTTCGATGGCACGGTCCGCGCTTGTGTACTCGCTCGCCCCTCGGCTGTCGATGCGCGAGTAGGGCCGTTTGATTCGAGCCAGTCCCTGGATTTCACCGACTCAAGACACGGATAGAAACGACCCAATGAATACCACCCATGCCGGCGCGGCCGCACTCGCAGCGTTTCTCGCCTCGCTGGTCGAATTCGTGGAAGCGCTCACCATTGTGCTGGCGGTGGGGACGATCCGAGGGTGGCGCTCCGCACTGGCCGGCGCGGCCGGCGGCGCGGCGCTGCTGACCATTCTCGTGATAGCGTTTGGCCCGGCGCTCCAACGTGTTCCGCTCGCCAGTCTTCAGCTGGTTGTTGGAATACTCCTACTGCTGTTCGGTATGCGATGGCTTCGAAAAGCGATTCTCCGCTCGGCCGGCGTGATCGGTTTGCACGACGAGTCAGCGATCTACGCCAAGGAGACATCCGCGCTTCGTCGTGGGCCGCAAACCGATTCCGCCGATTCGGCTGCGTTCGACGGAGTCGCTGTCACAACAGCATTTAAGGCCGTCGTGCTCGAAGGCCTGGAAGTCGTGTTCATTGTTATTGCGACCGGGGCGGGAGGAGCAATGGTGCCGGCGTCGCTCGGCGCCGCGGCGGCGGGTGTCCTCGTAATTCTGGTCGGACTTGCTGTGCGCCAGCCGCTGGCACGCGTGCCAGAAAACACGCTCAAATTTGCCGTCGGCTTGCTGTTATCCGCGTTTGGTGTCTTCTGGATTGGCGAGGGGCTTGGGTTCCCGTGGCCGGCGGCAGACCTGTCGCTATTCGGCCTCACAGCCGCATTCTTTGCGGTTTCGCTCATCGCGGTGGCGCTGGCGAAAGGTGTCGCGTTGCCATCCACTCGTTCGGAGCAACCCCGATGAGCGTCGTGACTGGAGGACTGCGCGAAGTCTGGGGTTTGTTTGTCGAGGACGCGAGCTTCACAATTGCGATCGTCGCGGTTGTCCTCACTGCGATCTTCGTCGTCCCCCGGGTGGTCACGAGTCCATCGTGGCGAGGGCCGCTCGTGTTCATCGGTCTCGCCGCGGTGCTGTTGGAGAATGTGTTTCGGAGTGCTCGCTCGCCCGGTCGCTGACAACTTCCGTTGGGAAAGGGTGGGCACAGGTCGTGCCCTCATCGTGAGGATTGGTGGAGGAGATCGGATCGTAACGGCGCGCGCTACACCGCGTGTTCCAGCGCCCGCTCGTACGCCGAGAAGATCGCCGACCGGCTGACCAATCCGACAAACCGATCGTGCCCCGCCTCGTCTGCCTCGATCACCGGCAGTGCATCACGCCCGGACGCGTTCATCGTTGTCAATGCGGTCCGCAGCGATTGCTCCGACCGTACCGCATCCGGCCGGTCAACGAGGTCCTCAGCGATCACGATGCGGCGCATGTCGAATGGCTGAGCGAGTGCATCGTGCAATTCGTAATGTCCAATGATGCCCACGAACGTGCCGTCATCCTCCACGATCGCCACGGTGCTCGCGCGCATCTCGCTCAGCAAGCGAGTGAGTTCGGCAACGCTGGTCACGGGCGTTGCACGGGGCGCCGTGTTGTCGAGGGCGTCGCGCACGGGAATGCCCTCCATAATGGATTGGTCCACCCCATGCGCGAGATGCTCGCCGTGGGCGGCCAGCCAGCCATCGTAGAGACCGTAAGGCGCGAATCGCTTGGCGGTGACAAACGCGACGACGGACACGATCATCAGCGGTACGACGTACGACGAATCGTTCGTCATTTCGTAGACGATGAAAATCGCGGTGAGCGGAGCGCGCGTGGCGCCGCTCACGAGGCCTGCCATGCCCACGAGCGCCCACGACGCTGGATGAACGATGTGCCCGGGGAGCAAATCCGAGAGCAACGCGCCCAGGCCCCCGCCGATCGATGCGCCAATGAACAACGCCGGCGTAAACACGCCGCCCGAGCCGCCACTACCGAGCGTGACCACGGTAGCCAAGATCTTCGCAAGCCCCAGAGCAATGAGGATGTACCAGGGCAGGAGGCCGAAGATCTCGCGAGGGATGGCGAGATGGCCGTTGCCGGCGAGTAGTCCGCGCGACGCCACGACGATTCCTGCCACCAGTGCGCCGCCCACCAGCGGTCGCACCCAGGGAGGACCTGGAACGCGGCGCATGATGCGCGGGGCGGCCGAATCAAGCCGCACATATAGTGCTGACGCGAGCCCGCAGCCAACGCCCAGGATGGGGTAGAGCAGTGCGTTCGCGATCGGATGGACGTCGGCCATCTCCGGCATGTGAAACGCCGGGTGGTTGCCAAGAAATGAACGAACCGTGAGCGCGCCCACCACGCTCGCGATCACCACGGGACTGAACGCACCGACCGAAAATGATCCCAGAATCTCTTCGAGCGCGAAGAACGCTCCGGCAAACGGCGCATTGAATGCGCCCGCGATACCAGCCGCAGCACCGCAACCGACGAGAATCTTGAGGTGCCGTGGCTGGAAGCCAAGCGCGCGGCCGAGTCCGGACCCCACGGTTGCGCCGAGCACTGCGACAGGCCCCTCACTTCCAACGGAGCCGCCGGAACCGAGCGTGATCGCCGAGGCCATGGTGCGCGCAACAACCGGTCGGGTGCGGATGATGCCGGACCCGCGAGCCACCGCCAGCTGGATATCCGGAACGTTTTGTCCCTCACCGGTTTTGGCGCGAACCGTGATGAACCACGCGAGCCAGATGCCGCCGGCGGTGACGACGATGTGCATAATCGTCTGCCCGAGGTACGGAATATGACGCTCGGGCCATGCGGACAAGGCGGCGTAGCTTCCATCGATGAGCAGATAGAACCCCACCACACCGAGTCCGGAGATTGCGCCGATCACCGCGCCCGCAATGAGCAGCGGCACCCCTTCGTCGAGATCACGGTCGTGCACCCAGCGGAGAATCTGGGCCCAAAGGCGCAACGGTAGCGGGGGATCGACGGGCGTCATCTCACCTGTAGCAGTGGCGCGACACAGTGACGCACCGATCAGTACGACGCCATAATATGGGGGAGATCCCCTATTCTTGACAGGTGTGGGCTGCGCAGCGTTGGGAAACGCGCGACCGGAGTGCCGCCGCGTCCGGTTGGTCGCTCGAGAGTGCTCCGGCCGGCGTGAACCGAAATACGGACCCGCACTTGCATCGGCGAGCGGGGCCGGAGGTAGTCGCCGGCCCGAAATCAGTGATCCCATGCTGCACGTCGTCTGACGGAGTCGCCGATCCACCGTGCGGGGGCCGGGTCCACCGCCCCAGGCGCAGAGCGAACTATCACGATCGACGGCATTGCGTGGCGGGTTCACGAGGTGAACTACCCGCTCGCGGATCGCAGGCGCGGCGCGTCGCTCATCTTCGAGTCCGATACCACGATTCGTCGTGTGCGCGACTATCCGGCGCGGTGGCGCGAGATGTCGGATGAGGAATTGCTGCATCTCAGCTGGCGCACGTGAGGGCCGTCGTCGCCTGAGGGTTGGATGGTCCGGCACGTTGCAGGGTCTCGTCGTTCCATGCACTTTACGGCGGTCGCCGGCGGTGGCGTGAGGTGTGTCTCGACCGGACATTGCGGGGGAGACCCCTAATGTCGGTTCGCGCTAGACGGCGGGCCATCTGATGCTGGACGGTTCACGCCTACCTTCATCGTACCCCCTCGCAGCGACGTCGCGGTCTTCCCGCACCCCACTTCGATGGAACTGACGTTCGTCATCCTGTTCTCGATTGCGTCCATCGTCGGCATTCTCGTGCGGCGCACCGGCATTCCGTACACGATCGCGCTGGTGCTGGTTGGGTTGGGCGTTGGCGCGCTGCACGTGGTCGAACCGCCGCGGCTGACCAAGGAGTTGCTGTTCGCGCTGTTTCTGCCCGGGCTCGTCTTCGAGGCGGCATACAACATCCACGTCACCGAGCTGCGCGCGAGTTGGCGCACCATCGCGGTGCTTGCCGTTCCCGGCGTTGTCGTGGCGATCCTGCTCACGGCGGGCATCATGCTCGCCGGGCTGCACGCGTTTGGCCTGGCCCTTACGCTGGATTGGCGGTTTGCCCTCGTGTTCGCGGCGCTCGTCGCCGCCACGGATCCGATCGCCGTGGTCAGTCTGTTTCGAAAGTTGGGCGTGCCGGCGCGGTTGACGACGCTCGTCGAAGCGGAGAGCCTGTTCAATGACGGAACATCGATTGTCGTGCTGTCGCTGGTGCTCGCGTACGTGGGCGGGTCCGCCACCAGCATGGCGGCACTCTCCGGGCAATTCGCGCTCGTCATTGGCGGCGGGGCGCTGATTGGCATACTGCTCAGCTACGGCATCGCGTACCTCACGCGCCGCGTTGACGATCCAATGATCGAGATCACGCTCACGACGGTGGCGGCGTACGGGTCGTTCGTGCTCGCCGAAGAGCTGCACCTGTCGGGCGTCATCGCGACGGTGTGCGCCGGCCTGGTCCTGGGCACGTACGGACGCGAAGTGACCATGTCGCCCACAACGCGCGCGGCGGTGGACAGCTTTTGGGAGTACGTGGCGTTCGCGCTCAACTCGATCGTCTTTTTGCTCATTGGTTTCGCCGTGGAGCCGAAGAGTCTCATGACATCGGCCGGCGCGATCGTCGTTGGCTTTGTCTCGGTCGGGCTGGCGCGGTTCGGAGTGATCCTTGGTGCGCGCGCGATGTTCAGCCGCACGCGCGAGCGGTTCTCCGCCGCCTGGGCCACGGTGATGTGGTGGGGCGGATTGCGCGGCGCGCTGTCGATGGTGCTTGCGCTGTCGCTGCCCGCCGCGTTCCCGCAGCGCGACTTGCTGGTGGATATGACGTTTGGCGTGGTGCTGATCTCGATCGTGCTGCAAGGGTTGACGATGCAGCCGCTGGTGGCGCGGCTGTTGCCGGCTGCGCGCGTGCCGTCGTCCGCCAAGGACGCGGACGGCCCCGCCTCGACGCTCGCGTCGTGAATCGTTCGCGTCGCTGGGCGGCGACGATCCGGTCCGCGCAGCACCGCGCGGCGACTGCACTGGGTGTGGATGAGCACGAACGGACCGCCACGGTGGTGGCGATGCTCGAGAACAATCGCCGGCGCGCACCGGGCTACTGGATTCAGTTGTTCCTGTCGATGGGCATTGCCACGCTCGGCTTGGTGCTCAGCAGTACGGCCGTGGTGATTGGGGCCATGCTCGTGTCGCCGCTCATGGGACCGATTCTCGAATTGGGGATGGGGTTCGCCGTGGGATCGGCATTCCTGGTGTTCCGCGCATTCCTGCGCGTGACGATGAGCGTTGTCGTGGTGGTGTCGGGTGCCGCGCTGATCACCGTCTCGCTGCCGTTTCATGAGATCACGCCGGAAATTGCGACGCGCGTGGCACCCACGGCGCTCGACTTACTCGTCGCAATCTTTTGCGCGCTCACCGCGGCCTACACCACCGTGCGCGCGACGTCCGACACCACATCGGCTGCCGCAGGCACGGCGATCGGTATTGCGTTGGTGCCGCCGCTGTGCGCCGCCGGGTTCGGCCTGGGCACCGGTTCGATGACGGTGGCCGGTGGCGCCTCGCTGCTCTTCGTCGCCAACCTGTCGGCCATTCTCGTCTTTTCGGTGCTCAGCTTTTTGCTGCTCGGGTACAACCAGGTCGATGCGACACAGGTCGAGAACGATTTCGGTGTGCTCGACAGCACGCGCACCGACGTCATCGCCGCCAACGCCCAGACTGCGCTGCACCGCGTGTTCGGATCGCGATACGGCATCGTTATGCGTGTCACGATTCCGCTGGCGTTTCTCGCCGCGGTGTACGTGCCGCTCCGCGCCGCGTTGAACGAGGTTACATGGGAAGTGCGATCCCGGGATTCGATTCGGCGCATTCTCGCCAGCGAAGCGCCGGATGCCGTGCAGACGGCCATCTCGGTTGAACGGCACACCGTGTCGCTGCATCTCGTGGTGGTGAGCACGAATGCGCGTGTGGCGGAACTGGAGAAGACGGTGCGACTGCGGATTCGCGAGAGCACCGGCGTGGTGCCGGACGTTGTGATCACCGCCGTGCCGGACGCGCAGATGTTGGCCGCGGCCACGACCATTCGCGCCGTCGCCGCCGCGGCCAATGAAACGATCGATCTAAACGAAATGCAGAACCGCACGGCATCGGCGATTCGTGAGACGTGGCCGACGTCAACCGCCGGCGCGCTGGTGGGATGGAACGTGATCATGGACGAGCAGGGAACTCCAACGCTGGTCGTCTACCACCTTGGCCCGCCGCTCGGCCCGTCGGGCGCGGCGCTGCTGTCGCAAGCGGTCGGCAAACGAACGGCCACCACGTTCGCCGTGGCCGATTCGACACTCGTCGCGACGAACGTGGCCGCGCCGCTGGGCCGGGAGGCGCGATTCGTCGCCGCCGCTCGTCCGGCGCTGGTATGGGCGTCGCACGCCCAGGGTGCCGTGGTCTGCGCGCGCGCACCGATCTCCGCCACCCGAACCACGGTGGCGCAGCGCAATGCGATCACGACGTTGCGCACCTCCGCCGTCGCGCTGGCCGGACGCCTGACACTTCTCGATTCGGCGGCGTGGCGTCTCACCGTTCAAGGGCAACCATGCGCGGCGGCAGATTCCGCGCAGAAGCGCGATTCCGTTCCGCGACCCAGTGTCCCCCGATGAACCGCCGAGCGCGTTCCGTTCACTTTTGCGAAAATGCTCACAATGCCCCGTAGATCACGTTCCAGTCTGCCGGTCGTGCTGATGCGATCCGTGGTCATGGCGATTGTCGTCGTGGGCGCGGCAGCCTCTCGTGTCCCGGCGCAACGGGACACGGTGCGGGCGCCGTTACCGAGCGACACCGCGTCGGCGCAGGCTCGCGGCGCCCCGGTGGTCTACGCGCCGGACACACTGTTTCAGCTCTACGGGAATCTCGGTCCCTTCTCCGCAACGGCGCGCGCGGCGGCGGTGGAGACTCGCCTCCGCCAGCTGGCGAAAGCGATAGCTGCCGGCGAGGCGATCTCGATCACGGAGCGGGGAACGTACAGCGAGCTCGCGGTGGGGGACGCGGTATTGATGACGGTGCTGGATCAAGACGCCGCACCGGTAGGCGCGTCGCATGCGGCGTTGGCCGGCCGGTATGCGGCGCGGATTCGGGTGGCGGTCAACGCCGGCGTCGAACGCCATAGCACCCGGGCGCTGCTCGTTGACGCGGCGTACGCGGTGCTGGCGACAGCGGTGCTGCTCCTGCTGTTGTGGATCGTGTCCGCGGCATTCGCGCGCGCGCACCTTCGCGTTGAGGCGCTGCGCCGGGTCCGCTACTCGGCGATCAAGATTCAGGACTTCGAGCTGCTGTCGGCCGGGCGGCTGTCCACCCTGCTGCTCGGTGCGGCGCGGGCGGGCCGCATCGTCGTGATCCTGCTGCTGCTCTACGTATACGTGCCGCTGGTGCTCGGATTCTTTCCGTGGACAGCCGCACTGTCGGAGCGCATTGCCGGATATGCGCTGCATCCGTTCGCCGTGGCGTGGACGGGCTTCATCACGTACCTGCCGAATCTGTTCTATCTCGCGGCGGGCGTGATCATCGTTCGGTATCTGCTCGCGCTGATGCACCTTGTCTTTGGGGCGATCGGCAGCGGCGCGATCACGATAGACGGCTTCTACGCGGACTGGGCCGATCCCACGTACAAGATCCTACGCGTGCTGGTGTTCGCGTTCAGTGCGACCATTCTGTACCCGTACTTGCCGGGGGCGAGCACCGACGCGTTCAAGGGCGTTTCGATCTTTGTTGGTGTGTTGTTCTCGCTGGGGTCGTCGGCGGCGATTGGCAACATGGTGGCCGGTGTCGTGCTGACCTACACCCGTGGCTTTCAACGCGGCGACCGCGTGCAGATCGGCGACACCGTGGGGGACGTGGTGGAAAAAACACTCCTGGTCACGCGGCTGCGGACGCCGAAGAATGTGGCGGTGACCATTCCGAACGGCGCCGTGCTGGCCGCACAGGTAATGAATTTCAGCACGCTGGCCGCGACCAATGGACTGGTGCTCCATACAACCGTGACTATCGGGTACGACTCGCCGTGGCGGCAGGTGCACGCGCTGCTCATCGAAGCGGCGCGGCGCACCGATCACATCTCGCCAGAGCCGGCGCCCTTCGTGCTGCAGACCAGTCTCGACGACTACTATGTCAGCTATGAGCTGAATGCGTTCAGTAGCCGGGCCGATCTCATGGCGGCCACGTATTCCGGGTTGCATCAGAACATTCAGGAGACGTTCAACGCGGCCGGCGTGGAGATCATGTCGCCGCACTATCGCGCGATGCGCGACGGCAATCAAACTACCATTCCTGCGGCGGACGCCGGCACGCTGCTATCGTCGTGATCCCCGTGCCGGCGCGTCGGGCGAGTTTGCGAACGGGCGCTACGAGTCGTAATATGGGGTGTACCCCGCAACGTGGCGGACCGTCATCGTCCGGGAGTCCCAGGTGAGCGAAGCAGAAGCACTAGCGGCCGGGACTCGCAATACCCCGTGGTATGCCCGGCTCGTCACGCTCGTTGAGGACCTCCGCCGCCGAGAGGATCGGCTCGCGCTCGCGCTGAGTCTGCTCATTGGCGCACTCGTTGGCCTCGTGGTTGTCGCCTTCATCCTGCTCACCGGCCGGCTGGCCTCCCATTTGTATCCGCCCGGGGGCGAGAGCGCGTGGCGGCGAATTGCCGCGCCTACGCTGGGAGCCCTGGCCACCGGTTATCTCCTCTACCGCTTCTTTCCAGACGCGCGCGGCAGCGGCATTCCGCAAACTCGCGCCGCCATGTTCATCGACGATGGCCGCATCTCGTTGCGCACGGTACTCGGAAAATTCCTCTGCTGCTCAGTGTCGCTGGGCAGCGGAATCGCGCTGGGACGCGAAGGACCGTCCGTGCAAATCGGCGCCGGAATCGCGTCGATCATTGGGCGACGCCTCGGACTCAGCACCGCGCAGGTAAAATGGCTACTACCCGTGGCTGCCTCCGCTGCGCTTGCCGCGGCATTCAATACGCCGATCGCGGCAGTGCTCTTCTCGCTCGAGGAGATCATGGGTGACATGCACGCACCGATTCTTGGATCGGTGGTGCTCAGCTCGACGACCTCCTGGATGGTGCTGCATCTCGTGCTCGGCGATGAGCCGCTCTTTCATGTTGCCGCGTACCGTCTCGTGGATCCCAGCGAGCTGCTGATTTACGCGGTGCTCGGAATCATTGGCGGCCTGGGATCTGTGGCCTTCGTCCGTCTGCTGCTGGAGCTTCGCAAGGCCTTCGCCCGCCTACCGGCATGGAGCGTCTGGTGCCAGCCGGTAGCCGGCGGGCTATGTGTGGGCGTGTTCGGCTACTACGCGCCCGCCGTGTTGGGTGTGGGCTACGATCAGGTTGATCGTGCGCTGAGCGGCGATCTCCTGCTGCACGCCGTGGTGCTGCTCGCCATTCTCAAGATCGTGGCCACTGCCGTCTGTTACGCATCCGGAAACGCCGGCGGCATTTTTGGGCCGAGCATGTTCATTGGCGCAATGATGGGTGCCGCGGTGGGACACGTTGCCCACGGTCTGTTTCCGGCCACCACGGCGGACGCCGGTGCATACGCGCTCGTGGGCATGGGAACGGCGTTCGCCGGCATTGTTCGCACGCCGCTCACGTCGGTCATCATGATTTTTGAGGTCACGCGGAACTACACGATCATTGTGCCGCTCATGGTCTCGAACCTGTTGGCATTCTACATCTCTCAAAAGCTGCAGCGCGAGCCAATCTATGAGGCGCTCGCCAAGCAGGACGGACTGCATTTGCCCACGGCAGAGTTTCGCGCGCTGTCGCGTCAACTGCGCGTGAGCACGGCGACGAAACCGGCCCCCGATCCGCTTGACGCAAGTTTGTCGGTGGAAGAGGCGCATCGCCGTGTCGGGAGCACGCCGCCCGGATCGTGGCCGGTGTCCGACGATCGCGGACTGGTTGGAATGGTGCGCACGGCCGACATTGCCATGGCAATGACGAATGGCCGGAATACAACGACGTTGCGCGAGTTGCTCGATGCCGCAGCAGCCGATCTGTCCGACGACGACGATCGCCTGGCGCACGTGCACAGCGATCAACCCCTTGGTCTGGCGCTCGCGCGCATGGGGGCGACGGGGCACACGGTGCTGCCGGTGGTGAGCCGTGCGAATGCGCGCAAGCTGCTAGGCGTGGTGGCGCTCGCGGACGTCCTGACGGCCTATGGCGTGGAGCGCGTGGCGGACCTGCCACGGCCGCCGGAGCCCGCCCATGGTTGACACCGCACTCGAGCCGGCACCTGTGCGCGTCGCCAACGCGTCGATCTTTCTGGCGACGCTGGTCGCGATAGTTGTTCTCATTGGCGTGTTGTTGTCGTTCGATCTATTCCTGGCGCGCATCGATCGACAAGAATCGTCAGCGCATGCCGCGAGCGAGTACGCCGCCGGTGGGGCGCTCCTCCACAGCGGCCACGCCTCCGACGCAGTGGACCACTTCAGCGCGGCGGTGGCGATCGACCGGTCGAACGTCAACTATGCGCTCGCGCTGGCCGAGGGGATGCTGCAGCAGGGCCGAACCACGGAGGCCGAGGCTACCCTTCGCACACTGCTCGATCGAGCGGGAAACGATGGCGCCGTGAATCTGACCATGGCGCACGCGATGATTCGTGAAGGGCGGATGGGGGAAGCTAAAGCGTACTTTCATCGAGCGGTGTTCGGCCGATGGGGCGCCGATTCTGTTTCGGACCGCAACCAGGCGCGCTTCGAGCTCATTGATTTCCTCGCACAGCATGGCACCCAACGCGAATTGCTCGCCGAGTTGCTTCCGTTCGAGGACGCGCCGGCTGACAGCGTGGCGCTACGCCGTCGGCTCGGCAATCTGTTCATTTCCGCCGGCTCGCCCGCTCGCGCCGCCGATATGTTTCGCGAAGTGCTGCGTCGCGTTCCCAACGACGCCGACGCGTACGCGGGGATGGGCGAAGCCGCGTTCGCCCTCGGAAATTTTCGAACCGCGCGGGCGGATTTTGCCGAAGCGGCGCGCGCGCGGCCTGGCGACACCCACATCGAGGCTCGCATGGCATTGGCCGACACGGTACTGGCTCTGGACCCGACGGCTCGCGGCGTCGCGTCGAACGATCGTCTGACCCGAAGCCGCGCGTTGCTCGCCCGCACGCTCTCGGCCGTCACTGCGTGCGGCGGACCTGCGACGGCGGCGGCTGACTCGGCACGCGTGCTGGTCGCGCCGAGTCTTGCGCCTGCGGCTTCGCTGCGGGCCCCGCGCGACAATTCGGACGCTGCGGCAGAAGCAATGATGTCGCTGACGATCGAGCTCTGGTCGGCGCGGCCGGCCGCGTGCGCGGCAACAGCGCGGGATGCGCTCCGATTAGTCGTAAGCCGAATCGCACAATGAGACGCGACAGGACTGCCGCGACTGTGGCCGCCGTGGACGCGTTCCGGCGAATCGTGCGCGAACTGCGTGTTGCCGCTCGGCAAACGGAATTGGCGACGGGCTTGAGCGCCGCTCAACTCTTCGTACTCTCTGTGGTCGCCGCGGAGCCAGGGTGTTCGGTCAACGACATCGCGACCGCAACGATGACCGACCGCAGCTCGGCCGCAGCGGTCGTCGATCGTCTAGCCGGCGAAGGCTACGTGACGCGGGTTCCATCGGTGGCGGACCGCCGCCGGGCGTCGATCACCATAACGGCGCGGGGGAAGCGAGCGGCAGGCGATTCCGCGCCTCCCCCTACGGCGCTGTTGCTCGGCGGACTTGGCAAGCTGCCGTCGATGCAGTTGCGTCAGTTGACCAGCGGACTGGTCGCGCTCACTCGGCAAATGGGGATCGCGGATCAGCGGGCCGGGATGTTGTTCGACGATCACAGCAGTGCCGCACCGCGCCGGCGCAAGGCGCCGCACACGTAACGGCTCGGTGCGTCCGCTTACTTCCGCATCACCCACGTCATCATCGACCGCCGGTCCTGTACCACGCTGGTCTTGAGCGAATCGGCGAGCGTGCCGCCGACCGCGTGCGTTGCCGCGAGCACGAATGCTTCATCGACGAGAAAGCGCTCGTCGCCGTCAGGCATGACGAACCGCCGGTTGCCAAGCGGCTTTACGCGCGACTCGTGGCCAATGGTCGTCGCGAGCCGCGCGAAGAATAAGCCGCCCGGCGCGAGCACGCGCCACATCTCACGCAGCATGGCGTGCCAGTGCGCTTCATCGCGGGCAAAGTGCATCACGGCGCTGCTCAGCACCACGTCGAACGACGCGTCGGGGAACGTCATGCGTTCCACCGGCTCGGTACGAAAGTGGTCGGCGTCGAGCGCGGGGGCAAGCGTGGCGGCAAGGGCCCGCGTTGCGGCGATGGCGTCGGCGCTCGCGTCGGTTCCCGACACGTTCATGTGGCGTCCGAGCAAGTAGACGAGGTTTCGTCCCCGTCCGCATCCGGCGTCCAGCACGCGCATGGTTTCCGTGATGCGACCGCGCAGCAACTGGTCGAACAGGTAGATGTCGATGTTGCCGAATTCGCGGGGCAGCTCTGCGGCGGGTATGGTCATGCTGAAGAATATCGCCCCGGGCCGCATGCGCGACGTAAATTCCGGGGCCGCGGCAGGCAGCGGAACTCTCGAACTCATCACCCGGCAGGTCGCCAATGGAATCGCAGCGTTTTCTCATCACGGGCGGGAGCCAAGGCATCGGCGCGGCGCTCGTTACGCGGGCCCGCCAGCTGGGGCACCAGGTTGTGTTCACGGGTCGCGACCGTGACCGTCTGCAGCAGGTCGCGTCGGCGACGGGCGCGCACGGAGTGGAAGCGGATGTCGCCAACAGCGACGACAACGCGCGAACGGTGGCGCTGTGCCGGGAGCAGATGGGCGGGGTGGACGTGCTCGTCAACAACGCCGGCTATGCGTATCGTGGGGAAATTGGCGCGCTCGACGTCAGCGCCATGCGCGCGATGTTCGACGTCAACGTGTTCGGACTCGTTGACATGACCAATCGAGTGGTGCCGTTGATGAAAGCGCAGGGCAGCGGAGACGTGATCAATCTGGCGTCCACATCTGGCATGAAAGGCGCCGCCGGCGGCACGGCCTACAGTGGCAGCAAGTGGGCTGTGCGCGGCATTAGCCAATGTTGGCAGGCGGAATTACGTCCGCACGGAATTCGCGTTGTGTGTGTGTGCCCGTCGGAGGTCCAGACCAACTTTGGTGGACGCGGTGGCCGCAACAACCCGAACAAGTTGTTCGCCGAGGACATTGCCGACACGATCATGGCCGCGCTGCAGATGCCGCGGCGCGCCCTCTGGCCCGAGCTTGCGGTGTTTGCCAACAACCCGTGGAAGGAAGACTGAGCTCGTGGGAGTGGGGTGTATGCGCGCGGCTCATTGCCGCGGTGTACGCCATTGCGTTCATCTCACTTCGCACGGAGATCGTGGCATGCGCCGGCGAGCGCGGGGTGCTTCCGGTTCGCGATCGGTTGCGCCGAATGCGCGCCGATTCCGGGTTGCTCCCCGCCGTGCTGCGCCATCCATCGTTGCTCTGGCTGTCGAGTTCCGATAGCGCATTGAGGTGGATCCCTCTCGCCGGAATTGTTGCCGCAGCACTGGCGATGTGTGGAGTGGCGTCGCCGCTCATGTTCGCGGTATGCTGGATCTGTTATCTCTCGCTCGACGTCGCGATGAGCTTCGTGCTGCCGTGGGAATCGTTGCTGCTCGAAGCCGGGTTCCTCACGCTGTTCTTGCCGGCGCTGGCGATGCTGCCCTCGGTCGCGATGCGCCCGGTTCCCGCACCGCTGCTGGCGTGGTGCTTTCAGTGGCTGCTGTTCCGCGTGATGTTTGGCTTCGGCAAGTTGAAGTTCACTGCCGACTCAGCCGCGGACCCGGTCTACCTGCGCGGCTTTTTAATTAATCAGCCCATGCCGACGCCGCTCGGTTGGCGTGCGTGGCGCTTGCCGCGCCGGGTACTGGTACTCGGGCATGGTGGCGCGTTCGTGGTCGAGATGGTGCTCCCGTTCCTGATCTTCATTCCGGGGGCGCCGCGCGCGATTGCGGCGGTCGGCATTGCCGGGCTGATGGTCGCCATACAGCTCGGCGGCAACTTTGGCTTTTTCAATCTGCTGGTCGCGGCGCTGTGTGTGTCGCTGCTCGACGGACGATCGGTGCTGTCGCAGCGCCTGTCGGATACGAGCCCGGGCATCATCATGCTCGCTGCCTGGGTGCTGGTGGTGGGGCTCATTCACCTGCCGCTCAACAGTTGGGTGACGCAGTCATGGCTGGAATGGCCGGCGTGGGCGGGGGTGAAGTCTCGGGTCGCCCGCGCCGCGCTCGGCACGCTGCGTGCCGCCCAGCGTCTGCGGACGGTGCATGCCTACGGCGTCTTTCCGCCGCGCAGCGCAGCGCCAATCAAGTGGATCCCGGTCATTGAGGGAACGGAGGACGGGTACCGCTGGGAGGCTTATGAGTATTGGTATATGCCGACGATCGAGACGTCGCCGCCGCGGTTCGTCGCGCCGCTCTGTCCGCACTTCGATCACTTCGTGTTCTATGATGCGTACGGCATGGCAGGCAGCTTTTTCAGCACGGCGTTCGGGCGCGGTAGTCATTACGATTTTTACAACGTCAACACCTTTGACCGTCTGTTGCAGCGGCTGCTCGAGCCACAATCGTCGGCACAACGATTATTTCGCCGCGTGCCGTTCGATGGGCGCACGCCCGTCGCCGCGCGTGCAAACCTGTACGCGTTCGTGCCCACCACTCCGCTGGTGCAGCGGACGACCGGGCGGTGGTGGTCGCGGACGCTGGTGGCCGAGCATGTGCCTGCGCGCCGCGCCGATCCTTCGATGTGGGACCGCTGGCTTCCAGGGCCAACGCAATTTCATCCGGACGATCACCTGGCGAGAGGGCGCGCGCGGCAACTTCGCCCGCTCCTGGCGCGGCGCGGCACGCTCGAGGAGCGGGCGCTAGCCACGCTCGACGACGACTCGCGCCGCTTGTGGGGCCCGTTCTGGGATGAGATTGTCCCGGTGGCGGCGGCGTGCGCCGAGACGCGATGGGCATCACTGGCGTCGAATCAGGCAGCGCTCGTGAGCGCTTTCGGTGAAGCTACGATCGATGCGTTCGACCGGGTGCGTGGCGCGGTGACCATGGCGTTGCTCGTGCGAATGGAGCCGCATCTGTTCGGTCGTGCACAACCGCGGCTCGCCGTGGACAGCTATTTCCATGCATCGTTGCTCGCGCACCAGCTCGTGCTCGACGGGCTCGACGCGTGCGAGGAGCGACTCGCCGATCCGAGGCTCATGACCCCGGTGCGGCTCGACGAGTATTCTGGTTTCGCGCTCTATGCGCTGTTGCGCGGCGACGCCATTCCGTTCCACGCGCGAAAGGCGCGGATGCTCGAAGTCGTGTTACCGTCGGCGCGCCCGCCTGCTGCCTTGCTCCCCGGATTCCACAAGACGCTGCCGTTCCTCGCCGGCGCAACGCAGGGCACGGGAGAGCGTTTTCCCAGGATCGAGCAACGTACGAACGGCGAGTGGGTGATGGACGGCGTCCCGATGCTCACCCTCTGAGCGTGGTATGGTTAACGGCCGGCCGTTGTCAGGCGGCGAGTGCGCGTTGCGCTCCACGCGGTGACGCCCGACGTCGCCAACTGCCGCAAAACTTCGTGGCTCGAGCTTGCTGGAATCATGGCGATCGTCGCTCGGTTGGCTCCCGCTGCCAACGAAACCCGGCGGTCAGGCCGTGACAAGGTCGTCAACGGGGTTCACGTCGCCGCATTTGAGGCCGGGGCATCCGGTGCGGATGGACGGTTGGATGGACGGGCGCTGTACATTTCGCGCATCCCTTTCGCTCTCCCTCATCCACTCGCGCAATGACACAATCCGAACTGCTCACGACGGCCGCCGTCAACTCATGGAAGCTCGTAACGTCGCGACTTGACGAAATGATTGGCTCGCTCACCGACGCGGACTTGGATCAGGTGGTCGCACCGGGCCGCAACCGGGTGTCGTACCTCATTGGGCATCTCGTGTCGGTCCACGACAAGATGTTCGCGCTCCTTGGCGTTGGCGAGCGACTGCATCCCGAGCTCGATGCAGAGTTCCTGACGTCGCCCGATACGCACGGCCCGAGCAGCGTTTCCGCGGCTGACTTGCGGAGACTGTGGACTGAGGTGAATACGAAGCTTACCTCCACCATGGAATCGCTTCGGCCAGAGCAGTGGCTCGAAAAGCACACGACGGTGTCTGATGAGGATTTTGCCAAGGATCCCCAGCGCAATCGATTGAGCGTGCTGCTGAGCCGCACGAACCATGCGTCGTTCCATATCGGCCAGATTCGTCTGACTCGCTAAGTGGAGAGCGCCGCCAGGAATAGTCGATCATGATGAATCAGGTGCGCGTTTGCGCCATTTTCGCGGCGGCTACGCTTGCGCTGGCCGGTCCCCGGCTGAGTCGCGCGCAATCCACCCGACGCACCTCCAAACCGCCGGCGCGTGCGGCGCAAACGACCGCGGCGCGCGGTCCGGTGTTGCTGGATCCGACCAGCGCGTTCTGGTCGAAGCATGCGCCGGACTCGGTCACGGCGGACATCGAAACATCGCGCGGCACCGTGACGATTGAGCTCGTGCGGCAGTGGGCTCCGGTGGGCGTGGACCACTTTTACAACCTTGCACGTGCCGGCTACTTCGACGACACGCGTTTCTTTCGCGTGCTCTTCGGCTTCATCGCGCAGTTCGGCATTGCCGCCGATCCGGCCGTAGCGAATCTCTGGGGCTCACACACCATTCGCGCGGACCCGCCCCGCGAGCACAACGTACGCGGCACGCTGGCGTACGCGCAGTTTAAACCGACAGATCGTACCACCAACGTGTTCATCAACATGCGCGACAACCAGAACCTGGACACGCTCGGCTTTGTGCCGATCGGTCACGTGCTGCAGGGCATGGACGTGGTGGACAGTTTGTACGCGACCTACGGGGAACTGCCCATTTCGGACCCGCCGCTTGGCGATCCGAAGCGGTTGTACGCGGAGTCCAACAAGTACCTCGACGCGAAGTACCCGAAGCTCGATCACATTCTCAAGATTACGATTCGGCCTGATTCGGTGCGGACGCCGTAGTCACCGTTCAGAGAATTGGGCGGCGCCAAGTTCACGTGTTGTAAATCCTCGGCCCAGGCCCATCGCGAGTGGTGGTCCTGGTGCGAGCCTCCAGAAATGCGAATCTCGCCCTGGTTGCTCCTGCTCGCCGCCATTTTCGCGGCGGCCATTGCTTGCCTGAAACGTGCGGACGCGCACGCAGCCAAGCGATCGGCGCCGGTCTCGAGGTGGGCGGGGAACGCTTGGCCGGGCATCACTCAAGCTCCACTGGCGCCGCTGGTTTTCCGGAGCGTCGTCGCTTGACGTCTCCGCGGGTGGGCTCGCCACGGACTTCTTTACGTCGGACGCAGCCGCCTGCCCAAGCTGCGACGGCCGGGCGAGGGCGTACGGGGTGACTGGCGACGTCGCGCTGTTCGCACGCCATGGTCTCGGAGTATTTGCCGGCGTCGATGTTGGGCGCGGCCGGAGCGTTTGCGTTGGCTGCGCTGCGCAATAGCGATTTTTAATCGCCGGCGAGCACCGTGCGCATGGCGTCGATCACCTTGGCCATGATCGGCCACGGCCCGATCGAAATCCGCAGGGCATCGCCGCTTGTCGCCGCCAGCGTCGAGCCAGGCGCGGCCGGCAAGTTCGTGAACGTCTTGAGCGCAATGTCGTGGCCGCGCATGGCTGCTGCGAACTGTTCGGCATCCTTCAGCGGTATCATGATGTAATTGGCATTCGACGGGAGGGAGGCGAGCCCCATCTCGGCGAGCGCCGCGGCGAAACGCGTCCGGTTCTCGACCGCTTCCTTGGCCTTGGACTGAATCCACGGCAAATCGTGAAGCACCGCAGCAGCGGCCGCGCGCTCCGACGTGCCGCTGACCTTGAACGGCCCGCGCGATTTTTCAATTTCAGTCACCACCGAAGGCGAGGCGATGCCGTAGCCCACGCGTAGGCCGGCGAGCCCGAATGCCTTGGACATGGTGCGCACGATGACGACGCGATCGCTCTGCGTGGTGAGATCAACGGACGTTGCCCCGGAGAACTCGAAGTACGCTTCGTCAATGATTACCAGACCACGGGAGCCTGCGACGATGGCCTCGATTGTTGCGCGCGGCACAATGTTACCGGTCGGGTTTCCCGGTGAGCAGACGTAGACGATCTTTGCGTCGAGCGCGAGCGTCTTCTCCACGTCCATATCGTAGTCGGCCGTGAGCGTGACGAATGAGATCTCTAAGCCATTGGCGCGGGCGAAGAACGGCAGCATCGAGAACGTCGGATCGGGCAGCACGATGCGCTCGCCGGGCTCGCCAAAGGCGCGGATTGACGAGTCGAGCACGTCGTCGGAGCCGCAGCCGATGACTATGTGTGCCGGATCGACGCCGACGTACTTCGACAGCGCATCCTTCAGCGACTCGGAGTACGGTTCCGGATATCGGGCCAGCGAGCGGGTCGCATCCTCGTGAACGATGCGCTCGGCACTCGGCGGCGCGCCCCAGAGGTTCGTGTTGTCGCTGAGATCGATCGAACAGGGCTGAAGGTCCGGCGGGAACAGCGCGATCCTCGCAAGTCCGCTGCGGCTCGCCACCGAGTTCACTGCTTTCGTCATCCTTCCTCTCCTATGGGGTTCCCGGCCGGTGGCCGATGAACGTGCGGCCGATGCGAAATATCGCCGCATCGCGAGCGAACGCCACTGGTCCGCGCTGTCCGCTTGCCATTGGCGCGGACCGGCTTATCGTGAACGATGACCAAGACCCTCCAGCGGTGCCCATGGGCAGTGGACGACCCGCTCATGCGCACTTATCACGACGACGAATGGGGCGTTCCGCAGCACGACTCCCGAATGCTCTGGGAAATGCTCATGCTGGAAGGCTTTCAGGCGGGGCTGTCGTGGATCACTATCCTGCGCAAGCGCGAGGCGTTCCGTACGGCGTTTGCCGGCTTCGATCCAACAATGGTGGCCGCATTTGGTGCGCGCGACGTCACGCGCCTCATGGGCGACGCCGGCATCGTGCGCGCACGCGCCAAGATCGATGCAACGATCCGAGGCGCGCAGATCTACGGCGAGATGTCCGCGCGCGGCGAGAGCTTTGATGACTTCTGCTGGGGCTTCACGCACGGCAAAGTCATCAAGAACGACGGCAAGAGCCGGCTAGCCACTTCGCCGCTCTCCGAAGAGATCTCCAACGAGATGAAGCGCCGAGGCTTCAAGTTCGTTGGCCCAACAATCGTCTATGCGTGGATGCAGGCCGTGGGCATCGTCAACGATCACGCCCTCAGCTGCTTCCGGCGCACGCAGGTGCGCGCCGGAAGTTGATCCCCCTCAGCGCTTGTTCTTCACGATGAAGTCACGCATCCGGCCGACGCCTTCCTGAATGATCTCGCGCGACGCGGCGTAGCTGAACCGCACGTGCTCGCCGTCACCCGGCACCTTGGACCCGAAGTGAATGTCCGACAGCACGGCAACGCCCGCCTCGTGGAGCAGCCGCTTGCGCAGCTCTTCAGAACTGGCGGCGCCCACCATGCGACACGCTTCCGTGACGTTGGGCCAGGCGTAGAACGCGCCGCCTGGGAGCCGGCAGGTCACGCCCGGCACGTCATTCAAGAGCTTGACGATGAGGTCGCGACGGGCGTGAAATTCGTGCTTCATCGCCTCGGTCGTTTCCTGCGGGCCGCCGATGGCTTCGATCGCTGCCCACTGGCTGATCTGCGAGGCGCACGATTCGGTGTTGATCACCCACCGCGTGAAGTGTTCGGCCAGCGTGGGGTTCGACGCAAAGCCGATGCGCCACCCGGTCATTGCCCACGCCTTTGACGCGCCATCGGCAATGATGGTTCTCTCGTACATGCCTGGAATCGACGCGATCGATGTATAGGACTCGTCGTACGTCAATCGCGAGTAGATCTCGTCCGAGTAGATCCAGATGTTGGGGTGCCGCCGGAGAATCGTCGCGATGTCTTCGAGATTCTGCTTGGTGAGCACGCCGCCGGTGGGATTCTGCGGCGAATTGAGAATCAGCAGTTTCGTACGCGGCGTGATCGCCGCCTCGAGATCCGCCGGGTCGAACGCGAAGTCGCGTGACTCGCGGAGCATGAGCGGCACCGGGACGGCTCCGCTCACCACCGTCTGGGATGCGTAAATCGGAAAACCGGGCACCGGCAGAATGACTTCGTCCCCCACGCCGTAGTCGGTGGTCGATTGAATGGCGTAGGCGATCATTGGCTTGGCGCCCGCCGTGACCACGACGTCCTCGGGCTTTATGTCGAGCCCTCTGAATGCGCCCATCGAACGGGCGACGACGGAGCGCAGCTCGTCGAGGCCGGGCGCGGGCGTGTAACCATGGCGGCCGTCGCGGATCGCGACGATGGCGGCGTCCTGGACGTGAACTGGGGTAGGGAAGTCGGGCTGGCCGACCGAGAACATGATGATGTCCTTTCCCTGGCGCCGGAGCGCGGTGACTTCGGCGAGAACGACGAATGCGTTTTCGGTGCCGAGTCCGATGGTGCGTTGGCTGATGGCAGGCATAGGCTAAAGTGAGCGCCCAGAACCGGCAGTGTCAACGAGCACGCCTCGCTAGCATACACTCCCGTTTCGGGTCGCTTGACCAGGTACGCTCAGGTGGACTGGGTTTGAGGCTTGAGACGTCAGACTGGCGAATGGCGATTGTGCGCTGGTCTGACGTCGCAAGCCTGAAAGCGAGTCCAGTTGAGAGCGTCTAGTCGAGAGGAGTGAGACGGGAGTTGGTTTCTCTGAGGGGAAAGGCCTGCGCTAGCGCGGCTCAAGGAGCTTTTTTCGGTAGCCGTCAATCATTTTGCGGATCTCGATGGTTTCGGCGCTGAGGCGGTGCCACTCGTCGTGCGCGAGTAGGCCATGGTCGCGCGCTTTCAGCAGGTGGTACTCGGCTTCGTTGGCCGATTTGATCGAGATGTCGAGGTAGCGGGCGAATTCTTTCGCCGCCGCGGCTCCGCAACCTTCGACGATGGTCGCCCGAACGCTGTCAGCCGCGCGGGTAAGCTGACTGCGCAGATTGGCGTGGCCGGCTCGGCTGAAACCGCCTGCGGCTTTGTGCAGAATCACGGAGAGCGCGTGGGCGCGCTGCCAGGCGATGATGCGATGATAATCCTGCATACGACACGCTACCGCCGGCAGCAACAGCAACCAGCATCACTCTCCCGCGCCACCAAGCAAACTCACTCCCATCTCGGGCCTCTCGACTATGTACTCTCAACTGGACTCGTTTTCAGGCTTGAGATGCGAGGCCAGCGCACGCCTGCCATTCGCCCGTCTGGCATCTCAAGCCCGAAAGCCAGTCCAGATGAGTGTGTCTAGTCGAGAGGGGCGAGATGGGACTTCGTCCCTCTATGCAACAAACCTTACAGCAAAGGTCATTTCAAACTCCCCAACATTTCACGCTGCCGGGAGAGGCGCGATTCGCGGTCGGTAGCGAAGCGCTGCACGCCCTCAAACAACGACTCCGGATCGAGGTGCGCTTCCGCAATCACGTCCGGCTCCAGGCCCCCGGTAAGCCACTGGTTCTCATAATCCGACGTCATGGAGTACTCATCGGTGAGCGGGCCCACGTTCTTCACAGGCCACATGCGCCGCGTGGCGGTGCTCACGATCATCAGGTCGTACATCGCTTCTTCCGGCAGCACCGAACGACGGTACGACTCCGGCTGGCGATCGAACAATTCCTCGCTGATCGCGGCAATCACCCGCACGTTGACCCCCGCTTCCTCCAGCCGGGGAAGTGCGCGCACCAGATTGACCGTGGAACTCGAGCCGCTCGCCACGACGTAGCCATGCTGCGGCTTGTCCGGCGCGAAATCGCGGATGACGTAAAAGCCCTTGGCGGCCGCGTTGATGTCCGTGTCGGCAAAGGTGCTGCGGTCGGCGACGGGGAAGTCGGGACGCGCCACTTCAAGCGTGATGACGCCAACGTGCGGCTCGCGCGCCGCGATCTCGGCGGCGGCGAAGTAGCCCGGCGCAACGTCGTTGTAATCCCAAAAATTCAAATGGATGGTTTGATTGCGTGGGAACAGCTTCCACACCTGCGTGGCGAAGATGCCGAAGTGGCTGCGTCCGTCGGCTGCAGTCTCAGGGCCGGAGTGGCCGACGAGAATGTGCAGCACGCCGCCACGGAACGGATTGTCCTGATTCTGCTGACTCCACAGACGGGCTGGCGTATACATCAGTGGCGTGAACGCGCCGTAGGTTCCGCTGATCGCCCACACGCCGTTGAAGTTTTTCGGATCGGTGGACGCGCTTTGTGAGATCAAACCGATGGCGGTGGACACGTTGCCCGCTTCCTGAATGGCCGCCTTGATGCGCGTGCCGTGCGGATTCGTCTCGGGATCGTAGTGGCCCCAGAGACTGCCGTGCTCCAGGTTGATCGAGTCGGAGAGATCCGCCGCAATCGTCAGCATGCGGTTGTTGGTGACGTAGTTCAGCCACTTGATGATTTCGGAAATTGCGCGGCGCGAGCCCGCCAGCTCTCCCGGCTTTTTGTACAGGGAGATTGCTACTTCCTTTGTGGCGCCCGACGTTGCGTTCTGCACCGACACCTTCTGCGGATCGCGCGGCAGGTTGGCCACACGGAGCCGGTCGTCGAGGAACGGATCGACGCCCACGGGAACGCTCACCGTGGTGCTCGTTGCTACGGTATCTCCGATCTCGACGAGGCGATCCGTCAACCACTCGCCCATGCCGTCCTGCTCGAGCACCGACATGGCGACGTCGATATTTGTCTTGAACTGCACGAGCCGATCGCGCTCCGACTTCGGCGCGCCGTCGCGAATACCCTGGAACGTGACGCCGTAGCGCTTTTCAAAGCTCGTGGCGAGCGACACGAAGTAGTCGCCATTGAGCTTGTGTCCATACGGATGGCTCTTGTAGCCCACGATCTGGTCGCTCTGCTCGGCGATCTTTCCCCCGACGACGGCCGGCCAATAGCCCTTCGTCGTCTTTCCGATCATCACCATTGGGCGACGGTCGGCCGGATCGCCCTGTTCCATGGCCGTCAACGCGCCAATCACCTGGGTGTAGTCGTTTCCGTCGTCGATCGTGCTGACATTCCAACCATACGACTTCCACTGCTCCACGAGATCGTAGCCGGTGTACTTGGCGTCGATCACGCCTCCGAGCAGCGCGTCGTCGATACCGGCATTGTTGTCGGAGATGAGCACGCGAAGCCGCTTGCCCGTTTTCAACGCCAGTGCCTGAGTCTTGAGTTCCTGCGCATGTCCCTCGGTCATCGCGAACTCGCCTTCGAACGCAATCACCTTGGGGCCGGTCATTGGTGCGCCCATCACGTCCCAGAATGCCGCTTTGCCCGCCGCAGATGCGACGCCCACGCCCGAGGGCCCGCCGTTCACGTCATTGGTGCCGTCCGTGCTTTCGGCGTGGCCCGACAGCGAGCGAATGCCGCGAATTTTCGCCTGCGCGAACAGGGGATCGTTGTCGAGCCCGTTGTCCTTGAGCAAACTCGCAAGTGCGCCGGCGCCGCGGCGAAAACCGAGCGCGTCGATCGGCAACAGCGCGACGTGCGGGTCAACGGCGTAGCGCGCGTCGCCCGTGGCCGCGTGTCGTCGCGCCATTGCCTCGCCCATGATCATCCACAGCGAGTAGCACGTGGGGATGCAGTGGCCAGCCGCGAGCAGAAACTTGTCGGTGAACGGATGCTTGGGATGGCGATAGTCGAAGCGCAAACCGCCGCGCTCGGGGCCGGCGAGATGCGTGGCGATGTTGTACGGCGTGTACGCCAGTGGACCGCCAAAGTGGCCCGTCTGCGAATAATTGCCGGTCAGCACGAGCGTCATGCACGTCATGAACCCGATGTCTTCCAGGCGGCGAAGATCGGCGGTCGTGGCGGATGCGGCGATCGGCGAGCGAGGTTTAGCGGCGGTCGTCATGCTGGACCTTGAAAGAATCAGTGAGTGGGCTGGGCCTAGGGCCTACCGAAGGCATCAAGGTACTGCGCGAAACGGAAAGCCGGGAGGCTCGATCAATCCCGTTGAGCTAGCTCGCGCGCCGCGCCACCGCTTGCACGAGCCGCGCGCGACCCTCGCGGAGATTTCGCCCCAACGTAGCTACCAATTGTGGGAAATCTGGTCCCATCACCAGCACGAGGCCCAGGGCAGGCGAATCTGCATCGCGTCGCGCCGGCGCGGCCGACCGTTCGCTGATCCCGCGAATGCCGCCGGCTGTGAGGTCGTTCCAGCACTCAACCTCGAGCCCGGCCTGTGCCAGCAATTCGCGCTGTCGCGTTTCATCCACCAGGGTGCTCATGGCCGGATCACGTGCCCAGGGGACGGGGAAATGCAACGGTCCGCCGTCGCCGGCAAGCACGTCGTACATCGCGAAACGACCGCCCGGCACGAGCACGCGGGCAATTTCCGTATAGAGCGACGTCCGATCGGCAATGTTCATCGCGACATGCTGCGTCCACGCGACGTCGAAGCATTCGGCGGGAAATGGAAGCGCCGTCGCGTCGGCGCGGGCGAACGTCACGCGATCGGACAGGCCCGTGCGCGCCGTGAGCGAGGCCGCGAGAGCGACGAACGGTTCGTGTCGATCGACGCCAGTGACCGAGCACCCATATGTCGCCGCAAGGTGCCTCGCCGGCCCGCCGAGTCCGGATCCAACGTCGAGGACTCGCGACTCGGGCACGAGCGACAACTGCTCGGCCAGCCGAGCGGTCGTCGCTGCGCCGCCGATGTGAAACTGGTCGAGCCCCCCGAGTCGTTCCCAGGAGAGTGGTACCGCATTTAGGCCGCGTGCGCGGAGCGCGGCGTCAACTCGCTGGCCCAGCAGTGCGTTTCCGTAATGCTCATCAACGGGGCCGATCGCCGCGGCCGTTCGATTGGCGTTGCCGTCACCCGGAATCATGACCGCGGCGGGCGCGCTCCCGCGGCTACCGTGAGCGTCATAAAATCGCACGGTGCGCTGAGAATTGAGGTGCTGCGGTGGGACTCACGAGCAATGTCCTGTGGTGAGCAGTTGACTCGATCCTACTTCGCTTCGACGAATGCCGCGAGTTTGTCGAGCGACATTCGCCAGCCGGTTTCATTGTCGGCGGGCGCAACGCCCGGCGGGATGTTGTCGTGCACGGCCATCAAGTCTGTGCCGCCTTCGGCATCGCTGAGCTCATACGAGATCATCATCTCGCCGCGCATGGAGGGATCAGTCGTCTCGAACTCGATGGCTTCAACCACGAGTTCGTTTGCGACCAGCGTCACGAAGTGCCCGTGATAGGTGTCGGTATGGGCGCTGGTCTTGCCGACCGCGTCTGGCGCAGTGTAGGTGAGCGAAATCCGGAAGGTTCCGCCTTCGCGGGCATCGAACGAATGCACCTGACTGGTCATTCCATCCGGCACGCGCCATTTCGCCACGGCGGTTGGGTCGAGCAAGGCGAAATAGACCGCGGCGCGCGGCGCGTTCAGGCGGCGACTGATTCGTGTAGTGCTCACGATCGAATTATAGTGCTTGCTATGGTGCTTGCTATGGTGCTTGCTATGGTGCTTGCTATGGTCGGCG
>JBEPWA010000052.1:0-31030 GCA_041690755.1 Gemmatimonadaceae bacterium
ATGTCAACCTGCCGGTGCCGAACAGCGAGCAGGTGAACCCGCTGTTCCACGGGTGTTTCGATCGGAAGGCCTGATTTTAGGGTCTAGGGTTTGGGGTCTAGGGTCTAGCCCCAAACCCAAAGTAGAGCTGTGAGCCGAAAAACGAAGCGGGGTCCGCGACACGTCGCGGGCCCCGCTTTTGTTTTTTCTAGACCCTAGACACGAACCCCTAGACCCTAGTTTCCCAGTGCGCACGGAGGGATTCGAACCCACGGCCTCTACCTCCGGAGGGTAGCGCTCTATCCAGCTGAGCTACGCGCGCATTGTGCCGCTTGGAGCAGCAATCCCTCTGCCGTCGTGCTGCACGGGCAGAGGGATCAGACTGATAAGATGACACTTTTACCGGTCTATCTCAAGCCTTAGTCGCGGCTTGCAGTGTGGGCGCGTCGCCGCTTGGGCCGTCGTCGCCGCTGCGGGTCGCTTTGTTGCGGCCGACCGACTGCGCAGAGGAACGAGCGGCTCCTAAATAGAAGGAACCGGACCACACCAAGGCCTGCGCGCGGACGTGGCGCTCTACGATCCGGACCACTCGCCGCCTACGGCTTGCCGTGCAGCTGTTTGGCGCGGACCGGCACATGGATTCCTTGTCCCCGCCATTAGCTGCGGATAGTGACGGCGAAACGGCCAGACGCGGTTATACTCATGGCGCTCAGCTGCTTGACGCCAATTACGCCCGGCTGCATCATCTGGGTCCCAACTGCTTCACCGCCCTTCCTCACGCAGGAGTTAGTCGGAATGAAATTGATGCGAAGCGCCGTTGTTGGCATCGTCGCGATGCTGACGTCCGGTGCAGTTGCGCATGCGCAACAAACTGGCACCATTCGCGGCACCGTCACCGATTCGGCAGCGCACAGTGCGATCGCCGGCGTCCAGGTGAACATCGTCGGAAGTCGGTTGGGTGCGGTGACCAACAACTCCGGACAGTACGTGATCCGCGCGGTGCCGGCAGGTGCGGCGAGTGTCAGTGCGCAGCGACTCGGTTTCGCACCGGTGCAGCGCTCGGTCAGGGTGATCGGCGGCGATACGTTGACGCTGAACCTGGCGATGAACGCCGTCTCGGTCACGCTGTCTCAAGTGGTCTCGGTGGGTTACGGTACCGCGAGCCGCCACGACGTGTCGAGCGCCATTGCCTCCATTGACTCCACGGGATTCGCGAACACTCCGGTGGCGAGCATCGACAATGCACTGCAAGGCAAGGTCGCCGGCGTGCAGGTGATGCAGAACTCCGGTGAACCGGGCAGTGGCGTTTCGGTCCGCGTCCGCGGCCCCGCGTCGCTGAATGCCGGCAACCAGCCACTCTACGTTGTGGACGGCGTGCCGATCATCCAGGAGTCGTTCGATCAGCAATCGCCGAGCGGCCAGGACATGCGCGCGATCACCGGCTTGAACCCGGATGAAATCGCGTCAATTGACGTGCTCAAGGACGCGGCGGCCACGGCGATCTACGGATCACGCGGCTCGAACGGCGTCATCCTCGTTACCACCAAGCGCGGAACAATCGGCAACACGAAGTTCACCATCAGCGCGTACTCTGGCACCCAGCACGTTGAGAAAACGATCGACATGCTGAATGCCCAGCAGTATGTGATGCTGGAGAACGAGGCTTCGGCGAACGATGGCAGAGCGCTCAGGTACACGCCGGGGGTCACCGACAAGATCAACACCAACTGGCAGGACTATGTGTTCCGGAACGCCCCGGTCACCAACGCGCAGCTTGCGGTGAGCGGCGGTTCCGACCGGCTTCGCTACTACACCAGCGCCGGCATGTTCGACCAGAAGGGCATCGTGATCGGCTCCGAGTATCGGCGCCAGTCCGGCCGCGCCAATCTCGACCTCAACGCCACCGACAAGCTGCTGATCAAGACGAGCATCGGCCTGACGCGCGAAGACGACGATCGGTCGCAGGGTGACGGCAGTCTCGATGGTTTCGTCACGAACGCCCTTGCACTCCAGCCGTTCTCGCCCGTTTACGGAAGCGTCTTCGGATACGCGGGTACGCCGGAAGGCCTGATCTATTCGAATCCGGTTGCGATGGCGGCGTTCAACACCACGAACTACGGAACGCTGCGCGCGTTGACCAACATCGAGACCCAGTATCGGTTCAACGATCGCTTTTTGTGGACGGCGCGCGCTTCGGCCGACATGTTCAACGTGGCCGAACAGTCGTGGGCGTCGGACAAAATTGACAAGAGCAACGCGTCGGGCACGGGCGGCATTGCTCAGGACACCCACACGGACGTGCATAAGTACGTGCTCGAAACGTTCGGTAACTACGACGCCATTCGGACGAACACGAACAACCTCTCGTTCATCGCCGGTACGAGCGTGGAGTACAACCATGCGGACATCAGTGGCCTGACCGGCCAGGATTTCCCGACCGGATTCACCACGTACATCGGCAACGCCAGCGGAATCACCAGCTGGAGCGGCACGGCCAACGACCACAACCTCGCATCGTTCTTTGCCCGCGCGAACTGGTCGTACGCCGACAAGTACTTGCTGAGCGCCAGCCTTCGCGCCGACGGGTCGTCGCGGTTCGGTGTCAACAACCGCTACGGTACCTTCCCGGCAGTTTCCGCGGGCTGGCTCGTGACGGATGAAAACTGGGCCGGCATGATCCGTCGTATCGGACAGCTCAAGCTTCGCGGCAGCTTCGGTGTAACGGGTAACCAGGGCATTGGCGATTACTCGCGACTCAGTCTCGCCACGGGCGTTCCGTACAACGGTGCATCGGGCGCGGCGATCTCGCAGCTCGGCAACCAGGACCTCAAGTGGGAAACCACGAAGGAAGTGGACGGCGGTGTCGATTACTCCACCCTCGCCGGCCGCGTGTCCCTGATCGCGGATTACTATCAACGCAACACGTCGAACCTGCTCATCCAGGAGCCGATTCCGGCGACGAGTGGTTTCACCTCGGTGTGGACCAACGTCGGTGCGATCCGCAACTCCGGTCTCGACCTGTCGTTGCACACGATGAACGTCAAGACGGCGAGCTTCAGCTGGAATTCAGACCTCAACGTGACGTGGAACAAGAACGAAGTCACGGCGCTGTACGGCGGTCAGAACATTCCGACCACCTTCGGCGGCCGCCAGGTTGCGATCGTTGCAGTGGGTCAGCCCGTGGGTGAGTTCTACATGTACAAGTTCCTGCGCGTCGATCCGGCCACCGGCAATGCCGTCTACGCCAAGGCTGGCGGCGGTGAGACGCTGGCCCCGACCACCGGCGATCTCTTCACGGTCGGCAGCCCGCAGCCCAAGTACTACGGCGGTTTCACGAACACCATCACCGTTGGCAGCTTCGATCTGCGCGGTTTCCTCCAGTTCAATCAGGGCGGAAAGGTCTTCAACATGGTTCGCATCTTCTCCGATGATGGCGGCCGCGCGGGAGACAACAAGATCGAACAGCTGATGAATCGCTGGCAGAAGCCGGGCGACATCACTGACGTGCCGCGGATGAGCGTCACTGGCTCCTCTGGTGCGCGCTACATCTCAAGCCGTTTGCTTCAGGATGCCTCGTTCGTGCGGTTGGGCGACGTGACACTGGGCTACGCACTTCCGCAGTCGCTTGCTGCCCGGTCAGGGCTCCACGACACGCGCCTCTACGTCTCCGGCCACAACCTGAAGACCTGGACCAAGTACATCGGCTATAACCCGGACGTGAACAGCGGTGGCTCCGGCGCGAACGTTGTCACGGGCCTCGATTACTACGCGTATCCGCTCGCGCGTACGTTCACGATCGGCATCACGACCACTTGGTAAGCGAAATGAACCCTATCAAACCAACCATGAAACTGGCGACCGTACTCGGCGCCGCCGCCGCTTTGCTGACGGTGTCGGGCTGCGACCGTGTGCTCAATACCGAGCCGTACGACCGCGTGTCCGCGACCTCCGAGATCGTCGATGCATCAACTGCCCAGGCGGCGCTCAACGGCGCCTACGCGGCGCTTCAGAGTTCCGGCATGTACGGCCAGTATCTCCTGTCGGCCAGTGCGCTCACGTCGCACGAGGCGGAATGGGCAGGCACTTTTCAGTACCTCGGCGACATGGCCTCGAATATCATCAATGCGGACAACAATGCCGTGTCGGGGATGTGGAACGCGCACTATCTCCAGATCGATCGTGACAACACAATTCTGCAGCGCGTGCCTGCCGCAAGCGGCATTGACGCCGCGACCAGCAGCGAGATCATGGGCGAGGCGTACTTTCTTCGCGCGCTCAGCTATAGCAATCTCGTGAAATACTGGGGTCCGGTGCCGATGCCGTTGGTGCCGGTCACGTCGCCGAACGACGCACGCGACTACACGCGCGCCCCGGTCGCCGATGTGTATACTCAGATACTGTCAGATCTGGCTCAGGCGGCGAAGCTCGTCGTGAATACCAGCGATACGCGCAAGGCGACCGTCGCGGCCGTGCAGGCGCTTCAGGCTCGTATCTACCTGTATCGTGCATCGATTCCGGGGGCCAGTGCAGCGGCTGACTATCAGTCAGCGCTCAACGCGGCGAACGCCGAATTGGGTGCGGATGACGCGCTGCATGCGTCCTATGCCAGTCTGTTCACACCAGATGGCGCGAACACAGCGGACGACATCTTCCGCGTCGCCTTCACCTCATCGGAATCCAACGGCCTTGGGTACTACTACCTGCAGGCGGGACGATTCGAGGCTGCGGCGACAACCGAACAGTTCCTCTCGTATGAAGCGGGCGACATCCGGCGCGATCTGACGCTGTCCTTGCGGCCCGGCAGCACGAACAAGTACCAGTGCATCAAGTTCCCCACTCTTACGGGAACGGAAGATCCTCATGTCATTCGCAAGGCCGAAGTCATGCTGATCAAGGCCGAAGCCATGGCACGTCTCAACAACCTGCCGGGTGCGGTGGCGGAGTACAACAAGGTCCGCGCTCGCGCGAGCCTGCCGCCCCACGTGCTCGGCGTGAACGTGACGACGCAGTCCGATGTTCTTGCCGCGATCGACCGCGAGCGTCGGTCGGAGCTTGCGTTCGAGGGCGATCGGTTCCCGAACCTGGTTCGCGAAGGTCAGGCGGTAGCGTTCCTCGGCATCCAGAATCGGGCGTTCCAGACGCTGTTCCCGATCCCGATCAAGGAAATCTCGACGAGCCCCAAGCTCACGCAGAACCCGGGTTACTAAGCGGTACACGCACGACGATTTTTGAATGAGAACCCCCTGCACGGCAATTCGCCGTGCAGGGGGTTTTTCGTATGTCGCACCGCCGAGGCTCGACGTCCGGAGGTGAGACGGTCCAGCGCCTATTTCGGGACCGGGATCGTTGTCCAGAAGCCTGGCGTTTGCTTGGCGTGATTCGCGGTTTCCTTACCGAAATAGAGCGTGTTGAAGATCATCCGGAACGAGGCCGTGGGTTGGCCGCGCCAGTTCGGAGTGAACGCCATGAGGATCACGTGCCCACGGCCGTGCTTCACGTCGAGCGCCGCGGCATTGCCGTCGAGATATTTCTCCCCGCCGGCCGTGAGGAATCCCGAACGAAGCGGCGAGCCGCCCGACGGATATTTCGCCAGCACCGCGCCGTCGAATCCGCTGGTCGGCGTGAAGGCCGGCGGTTGGTTGACAGTGACGTCGGTGGTGTCCGGCATGCCTGCCATCACCGGTTGGCTCGGGTCCGTGATGATTCGCATGATCGACGTGCCGGTGAAGTAATCCTTTCGCGCCAGTCCGGCCGTGGTGTTGTGCACCGGCAGCGCTAGCGTCTGCGCAATGGTGGCCGCGCCCGCGCCCCAGGACAGCACCGTGCCGCCAGCGCGCACGAACTCGTCCACGGCCCGCGTCGCCGCGTCGGGCGTGGCCGGAGGACCAGCAGCCCCGCCTCGACCGCCACGTCCACCACTGCCGCCCACGCCGGCGGGCAGAATCAGCACGTCGAACCTCGCGCCAAGGTTGCCGCCCTGCAGATCGGCGGTGCTCACCTTGGTGTAGTGGATGTCGTGGGTGTCAAACAGCCACTCGGACCAGCCATCAGTGCCCAGTCCAATGCGCGGTGGCGAGCCGGACACGGATGTGCCGGCGACCCCTGAAGTGCGTGTGCCAGTAACCCACAGCTCCGCCGCCCATGCGTTCAGCTTGGACGCCGGGACGCCGGAGAGGACGTAGCGGCTTGCTCCGGCAGGACCCGCCTGGAACGTGACACGCCCGCCCGCCGCGAGCCCGCGCGCCAACAGAGTGAACGAGTTGTTCTGCGACGGATCGAGTAGCACCTGATCACCCGATCCAATGAAACCGCCGGCGCGCGGCACGATGCCGGCCGCGGTGGCGTTCATGGTGAACGGCGCGTCCGGCGCCGTGCGCCAATCCACCGCCGTGCCCGGCACCACCGGCGCGAGCGCCGAGCGGAATTCGGACGACAGCGGGTTGTCGGCCTCAATCACGTTCACACCCATCTGGAAGGGCAGCGTCCAGCCCGCAGCGTCGTACGGCGTGTCGTCGCCCATGTCCGGATAGTGCTGTACCTCGAACACCTCCTGCACGAGCGACGCGAATTCCTGGTTCATTGGAATCACCCAGGTGCCTTTCGGGTAGGTGGTGCCGTTGTAGGCCGCGTCGTGATTCAGCTGCTCGATGCGCAGTCCGTGGAACGCAAAGCGGCGCAGCAACTCCACCGGAGCTACAGGGTCGTGCTGGCTTTGCGGAATGATGTAGGCGAACGGCCCCTTGGTGCTGTACTTCTTGATGACATCGCGGCCGGACTGATATCGGTTGTACAGAATGTCTTCGTGGAACTTGTCGGCGTAGCGAAGTGTCGCCTTGGACGCGGTGACCATCATGTCAACGGCGTCGCGGAGACTCCATTTTCCTTCCACCCACGGGCTGAGGTAGAGCGCGGTGGGGCGAACGTCCTTATAGTCGGCGGGAAGTTGCGCGGCCGTGCGTGTTGTTGTCGTGGCGCAACTGCCGCCCTGCGTCTCCGTCCACCAGGCGGGAATGTTCTGGTACACGGGCATGTAGTCGATGTAGCCCGGGTAGTACGCGTCGAACGTCGCCAGCGCGTGCGCGGCGCCGATCTGTTCGTTGGCGTCCAAGTCCTGCGCTATCTGCATGCCGATGGTGTTGATCTCGCGAGCCGGAATTGGTGGCGCGCGATAGCCGACCGGATCGGCGAACGGCGGAATCCAGATACGCGTGGGCTGCGGCGACGACTGGTGGTGCACATAGATGATGTCCGGCTCCCATTCGCGCCACACACGTTGGCGCACGCGCGAGTCGATGCCGTTCATCATGTAGCTGTCGCGATTGTTGTCGTGCCCCATGTACTTCTCGTACGGGTCGTTGTTGAGCGGCGGCCGGCCGAACATCGTCTCGCGGCAATTCTTCACCACGATGTCCTGGCCGTCAGGATTGATTGTGGGCCAGAGGAAAAAAATCACGTTGTCCAGGATCTCCTTCACCTGGGGCGTGTTCGCGTTGGCCAAGAGCTCGTACGCCAACTGCGGCGTGTGTTGCGAGCCGGCGATCTCCGACGCATGCAGCCCGCCGCTGATGTCAACGATCACTTTGCCCTGGCGCGCGAGCGCGTGCGCCGCCGAATCAGTGAGGCCGGTCGGATGCGCCAACCGCATGTTGATCTGCCGATAGTGATCGAGCTTGGCGTAGTTCTCCGGCGACGTGATGATCGCCGCCGTCCACGGACGTCCGAACGACGTAGTGCCGACATTGATCAGGTGCATGCGGTTGCCGCTCGCCGCCGCGAGCTTCTTGAAGTAGGCGATCGACTGTTCATAGTCGATGAGATTGCTGTCCTTCCCGATCGGAAAGCCAAAGAATGACTCGGGCGTGGGTATCGCACCCAATTTCTGGGCAGCCGACGGAACCGGCGTTGTCGCGATGAGAATTGCGGCGGCGCCGGTGGCCGCGGCGACTGCTAACGCGCGAGGGTGAGAGGGCCAAAGCATCGGAATCTCCTGGGCCATGGTGTGGGGTGCAGCCAGCAACCGCATCGTTTAGGCCGCCAGTTTGGCGAGGAGAGCAATGAGTCTTCTACAATAGGCGATTCGTGCGATCGTAATAAACATTTGCGCTTCACAATTCGAGCGTACGGGGCCACATCGCGCTTCTTCCGGCAGTTCGAAGAGCGACCTACGTTACAAGGCAGCGAACATTCATCGAATCTCAACGGAGCGACCGATCATGGAATCGTGCACGAACGACGGATCGAGCGATCGCCGTTGGTATCCCACCGGCGAACGCGACGCTTGGGTGTTGTCCACGCGCACCTCGATTTTCGAATCCATTCGGCGGTGTGTCACGCACGCCATGTACTCATCGTTCGCGGTGGTTGCCCATCCCCACGAGCTACAGGCATCAGACGCCGTGTTCCGTGAACTCCACGTGTGCACCCAGGCGTATTCCAAGGCGTTGTTTGCGATTGGTCAGGGGCCGTCCGGCGCGTCGGCGCTGATCATTGCTGCGGCCCGCGAGGCGGCGCAGCCGGACGAGTTGCATCCGTGCATCGTGTCGGCGCTCGAGCAATGGTGCCAAGAGGCGCACGAATCGCCTGCGTGACCCGGGCACGGGTAGCGGCGGCGGTTCGGGGCGGGCAATTTGATGCTATGCGCTCGAATCCCGATGTCATCATCTGCGGAGCCGGAATCGCCGGCATTGCCGCCGCGTATCATCTCTCGGTGCGCCAGGGTTTGCGCGTATTGCTGGTGGACGAACGCGAACCGCTCACACTCACGAGTGACAAGGGAACCCAAGGCTACCGGAACTGGTGGCCTGGACCCGACGACACCATGCTGCGCCTCGTCTCGCGCAGCCTCGATCTGCTCGAGGAGAGCGCGCGCGAAAGCGATAACGTTTTTCGCCTGAATCGCCGCGGCTATCTCTTTGCCACCGCCAGCGAAGCGGAAGCGGCGCAACTCGAGGCGACGGCGCGACAGGTGTCCGGCTACGGCATGGGTCCGTTGCGTCTGCACCCGGGCGCCGAGGCGTATCGGCCCGCACCAGCCGAGGGCTTCGAGGATCAGCCCACCGGCGCTGACCTGTTGCGCGGCGACGCGCTCCGCGGCGCGTTCCCATTCCTGGCGTCCAACGCCGTTGCCGCGCTGCACATTCGCCGCGCTGGCTGCCTCAACGCCGTCGCACTTGGCCAGTGGCTGCTGACGCGTGCGCTGTCGAGCGGAACGGAATTCGTTCGCGACCGCGTGAGCGGGGTAGACGCGTCAGGTGGACGCGTGCGCAGCGTGCGGCTCGCTTCCGGACGTGTGATTGAAACTGAACGGTTCGTGATCGCCGCCGGCCCCGCGCTGCCCGAGGTGGCGCGCCTGCTCGACCTCGAGTTGCCGGTATTTCACGAGGTGCACGCGAAGGTGACGCTGCGTGATACGCGGCATGCCGTGCCGCGCACCTCGCCATTCCTGATCTGGAACGATCCCATTCCTCCGCGCCGCGGCGGCGCGCACCTGCGCCCGGTGGATCTCACGCACGGCGATGAGCTGTATCTGCTCTGGACCTACGAGACCGACGTGCGGCCGTACGTGTGGCCGCCCGTGTTCGACGAACAGTATGCGCACATCGTGCTGCAGGGCGCGGCGCAAATGGTACCAGCGCTGGCACCGTACATCGCCGATATCGCGCGCGCTGGTGCGCCCGTGGATGGCGGCTACTACTGCAAGACCGCCGAGAATCGGCCGCTCATTGGACCGTTGCCGGTGGAGGGCGCGTACGTACTCGGCGCGCTGTCGGGCAGCGGTGTGATGGGGGCGCATGGCTGCGCCGAACTACTCGCGCTACATGTTGCTGGCCGAGCACTGCCGGAATACGGAAAGTGGTTTCTCCCGTCGCGCTACGACGACGCGGCCTATCGAGCGCTCATCGAGAAGTGGGGACCACTCGTGGGTCAGCTTTAACCCTACACGGCGAACCCGTGCGCAATGCATCGCCGTGCGGCGCGCTTCGTGCGACCGTGAGCTGTACGGTCACGCATTCCCACCATCGTTCGGCGACGCCATCACGCACCGACACCTCCTCGTCCTGCTCGGTCTCTTGTTCTCCAGCCAGGCCCGAGCACAGGCGACTCCGATCCACGAAGTGCATTCGCTTCCCGGCAGTTCGCTCACTATTCGAGGCTCAACCTCGATTGGTGCGTCGTGGCATTGCACGTCCACCGACGTGACCGCTGTGGTTGATGTCGCCGAGCGATCCGGCCACAACGCGGCAGTGCCGGACGTTCGCGGCGTGTCGATTCTGGTGCCGGTCGCCGGGTTGCACTGTCAGAATGGAGCCATGGACCGCGCCATGACGCATGCGCTGAAAGTCGATCGCGACACGAGCGCGCGTGTAATTAGCGGCCGCTTTACTGTGGGTGAGACCGTCGCAGCGCGCGCCGACCAGGTGAATCTTGTCGGCGCCCTTCGTGTGGCTGGCGCCGAACGCACGGTCTCGCTGAACTCGCTCGTGACGCGGCTCGCGGACGGATCGATGTCCGTACACTCCGAACTGCCGCTGTCGCTGGCCGCCTTTGGCATCGCGCCTCCGAAACTCCTGTTCGGCACGGTTCGCGCGCGTGACGCGATTACGATCGACGTCGATCTTCGATACGCGGGTCCAGTGGCAACGCCGCCGGAAGAATGAGATCGGCCGTAGTTGCTGGCCACGCGAACGTTACGGTGGCCGTCGTAAAAGAATTCCAGAGAGAAAGTTTTGTTTAGTAATTTGTAAAGCAAACGGCGCATGCGATTTGCACTCACTGCGAGTGTGAGACGCGCCGATCGTGGAAGGCGATGGCGTGCCGCGCATCATGTTGGTAATCAAGGGCAGCCATGCAACAGTCAGCCAGTACCGCTCGATCGATACCGCTCGTGCTCGCCGCGTTTGTTGCACTCGCCGCGTTCGGCCGGCCGGCGGCGGCACAAGGCGCGATCTCGTTCGCCCCCTCGAGCAAAATCGTCATCCAGGGAACCTCGAACGTCCACGAATGGAGCTGCGTTACGTCAACTTTCGACGGCGCAGTGACGGCACCAGCGTTGCCGGCTGCGGACGCCGGAAAGGCGCTCACCACGTTGGTCTTCACCATTCCGGTGAAGTCGCTCGACTGCGGCAACGGTGGCATGAATGGCAATCTTCAGAAGGCCATGCACGCCGACGACCATCCGACGATTCGATATCGGATGACGTCGTATGACGCGGTGCCGGAAGACGGCGCCTACAAGGCCGTGATCCACGGTGTGTTGACCATCAACGGCACGGACCGCCCGACAGATCTGCATGCGACGGTCACACCCGATGGATCCGGCGGCGCGACAGCGGTTGGCAGTGCCACGCTCACGACGACGGACTTCGGCGTTCCGATTGTAAAATTGTTCCTGGGCACCATGCGTACGGGTGCGAAGGTGACGATCACATTCCGCCTCACGGCGTCGCGCGCGTGACCCCACGCATTCAGTACCCGCGGTCTCGGCGGACGCGCCGCCTCTGCACGACAATCTCCATGACCGCCGCGCTCGCGGCGGTCATGGCATCGACAGTCGCCGCCCAAACCACGACGCCGGCAACTGACTGGAGCCAATGGCTCCCGGCGCGCCATGTCGAACACCTGCGTCCACGCGATCAGCGCGGCATCACGACGTTCGAGTCGCCAAAAATGGATAGCGTCGTTGCCACGGGCTTTGCGCTGCAATGGGGCGCCGCGTTCACGCAGGATTTTCAGGGGCTGCATCACGACAACACCGCGCAGCCAAAAGTCGTCAATGGCGTCGACGCGAATCAGCTCATCAGGATTGGCAACGGATTCAACACCGCGGTGGCCAATCTCTACCTCGACGCGCAGATCGCGCCGGGCATTCGCGTCGCGCTCACGAGCTACCTCTCGTCACGGCACCACGAAGAGACGTGGGTGAAAGACGGCTATCTGCAGGTTGATCAATCGCCGATCAACCAGCCGTTGCTCAACGAGATCATGAAGTACATGACCATCAAGGCCGGTCACTTCGAGATCAACTATGGCGATGCCCACTTTCGCCGGTCGGACAACGGCCAGTCGCTCGACAACCCGCTCGTCGGCAACTACATCCTGGATGCGTTCACCACCGAGATCGGCGAAGAGGTGTATCTCCGCCGTGACGGCTGGATGGCGATGAGTTCGATCACGGGCGGAGAAGTCCACGGACAAGTCACCGCACCGCAAAAACGCTCGGCTACATTCATCGAAAAGATCGGTGTTGACCGCATGCTCATGCCGGGCGTTCGCTTCCGTCTCACGGCATCAACCTACGGTAACGCGCGATCTGCCAGCAACACGCTCTACACCGGCGATCGCGGCGGGTCCCCGTACTATGACGTGCTCGAGAACACGGCGTCGGACGAACAGACGAACGCCTGGTCGGGTGAGTTACGGCCGGGATTTTCCAACACGGTGCATGCGTACGTGGTGAACCCGTTCATCAAGGTTGGTGGCCTCGAGCTGTTTGGAAACATCGAGACGGCCACCGGCAAGGGGGACGCTGAAATCACGAAGCGAACACTCCGCCAGCAGGTGGGCGATGTGGTGTACCGCTTTTTCGGCGACCGGGTCTATGTGGCGGGCCGGTACAATCGGGTCGAGGGCCAGATGCCTGGGATTGCCAACGACATCACCGTCAATCGGTCGGAGGTCGGCGGCGGATGGTTCGTGACACCCATCGTGCTGGCGAAAGCGGAATTCGTGACGCAAAATTATCACGGATTTCCAATTACCAACATTCTCAGCGGCGGTCACTTCGGTGGATTCATGCTCACCGGTAGCGTCGCGTTCTAATGCGTTGCGTGCTGGTGTTCGAGCGTGTCGTTCGCCGGACAGCCCATGTCGGGTGATCTCCTCGGCGACGCGCTCGAGCTGTTTCTCCTCGCAATTCCAATCGCGTGCGTGTCGTGGACCGTCACGCACGAGGAAGTGTTTCGCGAACCGCGTGAATGGTGTGCGACGCAGAGCCGCGATTGTCGACGGCCGGCGGCGCGCAAGTTTTTCTACCTGTTCACTTGCGAGTACTGCTTCAGTCACTACGTCACCGCGCTCGTGCTGGTCATGACCGGCTTCACCCTGCTGTTCAGCGGATGGCGAGGCTATCTGCTGGCGGGATTCTCCCTCGTTTGGATCGCCAATATCTACATGGGGCTATTCAGTCGTCTGCGTTTGGACATCAAACACGAGGGCGTCGAGATTGCCGAAGAGCAGAAGAGTCTGGATCGTCCCGACCGGCGGCAGGGCTGATCGGGCTGCTCGCCAATTCGCTCATCGCCGTACCGATCCGCTGAAGGGCGCCGCGCACCTTGTCCGTGTCATACCCTACGGTGACCCGCAAATGCTGCTCGGCACCCATGAACGCGCCCGGCGCAACGAGCACGCTCTGTGTGCGGCGAATGTGTTCAGCAACATCGAATGATGGAACTGGAATGTCGTACCGCAACAATGCGATGCACGTCGCCGCGGACGGGCGCATCGTAAACCGCCCCGAGCCGTGGCTCATGGCATGTTGCGATGACAGCCAATCGTCGAGCAGCGCATAACCAGCGCGCGATAGTGCCCGCTGGCGTTCGATCAAGCCGGCACGCTTCTCCGGCTGAAGCGCAATCGCCGCCAGTGTCATGCTCGGCGCCGCGGCGGCGATCGTCGCGTATTCGTGCCGGCGCCAGAGCTCCTCGATCGTCGCCGGATCCGAGAGGGCCCAGCCGATCCGAAGGCCAGCCAGCCCGTACGCCTTTGACATGCTGCCCGTACAGATCAATCGCGAATATTGTCCCCAGAAGCTTGGCGTCTCCGGTCCGCTCCGCTCGGTGCCGCGATACACTTCGTCCGCGTGCAACCATGCGCCGGTGCGCTCACAGGCCGCGACGATGCGCGACATCTCCACGCCCGTGAACGCGATGCCGGTGGGGTTGTTCGGATTCACGACGGAGACGAGACGCGTGCGCGACGATATTAACGCATCGAGCTCGTCGAGGTCCGGTCGCCAGTCCTGCTCAGGCCGGAGTTGCAGCTCGTGCACCTCGCAACCCATGCTCTTCGCCAGACCCCAGATCTGTCGATAGCCCGGCGAGACAACGACCACTTCGTCGCCCGGGCGAAGCAACGTCGCGGCAACCATGCTGTTGGCCTGCGCGGCCCCGACTGTCACCAACACGTTCTCCGCACCGGCATTCGGATAGAGCTCCGCGATGGCGCGGCGGAGCTCCGACGTGCCGTTCACCTGTGGATAGAAGAGGCCTGTGTCGAGCAATCGCTGTTGCTCGGCGTCGGTCAGCCACTCTCGCGTGCTCAGGCATTTGACGCTGCTGTCGGCAAGGTTGACGTGAACGTCATGCTCGAATCGCGATTGATAGTACTCGAGCTCGAATGGCTGGAACGCGGGGGCTTGCGCGGGAACCACGGTCATACGGCTGCTCCAAAGCTCAGTGTTTGAATCCAGGCAGGCTCACGTTCATGCTCGGCGAAACGATACCAGCAACGCGGCGATCACGATGTCTCGGGGCCTTCCGTGTCACCGGTGCCGTCCACAGTTTCAGTCATGGCCGCGACGATGTGGCATTTCTTCGTCCTTGGCTTTGAGACAGATGCGACAACTCTTCGCCAGCATTTGGCCCGTGGACATTTTCGAGTCGGCGAGCTGGCCGACAAATCTCAAGCTCTTTCAGCTCGCGACCGTGGCCGCGGCGGCCTACGAAAACGCGCTGACGGCCGCGGCGACAATGGGCGTGGACAAACCGATCGTGTTGTTTGCCGCGCCGGAATACTACTTCGTCAAGAACATCGCGCCAGGCGGCCCCGGTGGCCACACCTGGACGCTGTACGACGAGGACGAAAAGGACCAGTTGCTCCGTGAGCTCAAGGCCATCGCCAAGCGGCACTACCGGATGCTCCTTGTTCCGGGGAGCATCGCGTGGCGGCAGCAGCGGCAGCAGGGCACGTACGTACAGCAGGGGCACACCATCAGCCACGACGGCTACAACACTACGCCGATCTACTACAAGAAAGAGCTCCATCACGTCTACGACAAGAAATTCGACGACGGGAGCTGTCAGCAATACACGCTCGACGTCGCGTTCGTACGAGGTACGGGCAGCCAGCTGTTCAAAGTCGAGGGTCTGCGGTGCGGCATTGAGGTGTGCGGCGATGTCATTGAGGAAAATCTCAAGAACGAGGCCCAGCCCGCGAGCCTCGACGTGGAAATCTACATTTCGGCCACCAATCCGCACAATTTTACAACGCAGCTCGACACCGTCCCCGTGCGCGACGGCGGGTACTTCGTCCACTGCGACGCCAGCGTGGGCAACGACAACGCCATGCGGCGCAACGGCGTGTGGGCGCTTCAGCGCGGCACGGGCATGCATGGCCTGCCGCAATTGATCACCGGCTCGATCGATCCCTGGTCCATGCGACCTGTGCGCGACGATACGAGCGGCATCCACCTCTCGGGCAGCTCCGTCCTGACGCTCCGCGTTTTGGGGAGCGCGAATGGGCACGAGAACTCCGTGCGCCCGCGGCGCAACAGTCTCACTGGGCCGCCGTTGCCGTCGCTGACGACGAGCGGCCACACGGTGACCGTTCCTCGTCAGCGCGCGCCGAGCTTTACGAGTGGCGTCACGAAGACGCCGCCCCCAGTTGACCTGAGCCTCACCGTGGACTTGGAATTACGCGGCGAATACGGGCTCGGCACGCACGGACTCGGTCCCGATACGTATTCGGTCGAAGCAACAGTGAAGTTGAGTGTGCCGAAGGGTTCGCAGGCGAGCGTTGACCAGCATCTCGTCGGCTTCACCGTAGACCATGGCATCATGACACCGACGTCGGCGACGACGGACCAAACCGGCATCGTTACCGCGAGAGCCACGCTGCAGCGGAGCCTGAAAGCCACCATCCGCGCCACGGTCAAGACCGCCGGTAACGCACACGTGGACGGCACCTGCGAGATCGTTGCCATGGGCTCGGGCAGCGTCACCAAGATGCCGTCGCTCAAGCAGCTGCCGCACCCTCATGTGCCGAGTTGGTACCTGCCGATGTAGTACGCCGGCACGCAACGCCGCCGTCGCCCCTTACCCTGACACCGATCCGCCTCCTATGACCTCTCGCGCTCACTGCTGGCTCGCAATCGCACGGCTCATCACGCCGCTCGGCGTACTCGCCTTCACGCTTGCCACGGCGTCTGCACCAAGATTGGCCGCCGCCCAGCGTGCCGCTTCCACGCCCGCAGACCTCGTCCTCCGCAACGGCAAGGTCGTCACGATGGATGCTTCCACGCCGCAGGGCCAAGCGGTGGCGATCACCGGTGACAAGATCACCGCCGTGGGCTCGGACGCCGAGATGCAGCGCTACGTGGGACCAAAGACCAAGGTCATCGATCTGCGCGGACACCTGGCCATTCCGGGCTTTGATGAATCGCACGGCCATTTCACGGGTTTGGGCGCGTCGCTCACGGAACTTCAGCTTATGGGCGTACCGACGTGGCAGAACATCGCCGCCATGGTCGCCGACGCAGCGAAGCACGCCAAGTCAGGGGCATGGATTCAGGGCGGTGGCTGGCATCAGGAAAAATGGAATCGCTCGCCCGGTCGCGTGGTAAAGGGCTTCCAGACGAATGATCTGATCAATCAGGCGGCGCCGAACAATCCGGTGGTGCTGAGTCATGCCAGCGGACACGCCCTGATCGCCAACGACGTGGCGCTGAAGCTGGCCGGTATCGGTCCAAACACGCCGAGTCCCGCGGGCGGCGAAATCATCAAGGACGCCACTGGCCGGCCAACGGGCGTGCTCGTGGACGGCGCTCAGGGACTCCTGCGCCGCGCCATGTCAAAGAGCCTCGCGCAGCGCACGCCGCAACAGCAGGCCGCGGATTTCCGCAACGAGGTGCACCTTGCTGCGCAGAACGCCCTCGAGAACGGCGTCACGACATTCCAGGACATGGGCGAGTCGTTCGCCACAATCGATGCGATAAAGCGCATGGTGGACGAGGGGGACATGCCGCTGCGCCTGTACATACTCGTGAGCGCGGGCGAAGTGCGCCCCGACAACGTAGGCGCGCTCACGGCGCATCGCATGATCGACTACGGCAACGGGCATCTCACCGTACGCGCGATCGGTGAGATCACGGCCGACGGCGCGCTTGGCTCGCGCAGCGCGTGGATGCTCGCGCCATACGACGACGATCCCACGAACACGGGGCTCAACGTGACCACAATGCCGCGCATCAAGCAGATCGCCGAGATCGGACTCGCGAACGGCTTTCAGATTTCGGTGCACGCCATTGGCGACCGCGCGAATCGCGAAACCCTCGACACCTATCAGCAGGTGTTCGATGAGCATCACGTAAAGAGCGACACGCTGCGGTGGCGCATCGAGCACGCACAGCATCTCAGCCCCGCAGACATTCCGCGGTTTGGGCAAATGGGCGTGGTGGCGAGCATGCAGGGCATCCACGAATGCTCAGACGCGCCGTACGTGCTACCGCGGCTCGGGATGAAGCGGGCCGAGGAGGGTGCATACGTCTGGCAGAAGTTGTGGAACACCGGTGCAGTGGTGACGAATGGCACGGACGTGCCGGTGGAGAAGATCAGCCCGATCGCGTCGTTTCACTGCAGCGTCACGCGTGACGCGGTGGGGACGGATTCGGCATTTTTCGTCGATCAAAAGCTATCGCGCGCCCAGGCGCTCCAGACGTACACGACCAACGGCGCGTACGTCGCATTCCAGGACCACGAAAACGGTTCGCTCACGCCGGGGAAGTGGGCGGACATTGCCGTCCTGTCGCGCGACATCATGACGGTGCCGGCCGATTCCATCCTTGGGACGACCGTACTCTACACGATCGTCGGCGGCAAGGTGGTGTACACCGCGCCGAAGACACGGCAATGATTGCCCGCGGCGTTCGATTCGGCTCGGGGCCGCGCCGGTTTACCCAGCGCGCTTACGGGGAGGAGGCACCCCCGGCGCGCACCCACGTCTGCGACCGCCCAAACAGCGAGAAGCCGACATAGCCGCGTACAACGAGCTTTTTGCCGCCGTCCTCCAGCCTCATGCTGCAGCGGTACGTCTTGCCGCTCTCCGGATCGAGGATTTCGCCGCCGGACCAGCTGTCGCCGTCCGGGTGCATGCCGCGCAGAATCTCCATCCCGACAATGCGCTGCCCCTTTCGGTCGTCGCGGCAGGCGTCGCACACCGCCATGGTGTCGTCGCCGGGTCGGAGGAGCGCCTGAATCGAGCCGGTGAGCTGTCCGTGAAATTCGCGAATCTGCACCACCGCCGCGGGCTTGCCGTCGCTGTCGCTGATAGTGTTCCACCGGCCCACCGGCGTCGATTGCGCGCCGGCGATCGTGGCTGTGATCAGGCTGACAATGACGCCTCCCAGCAACTTTAGTCTCATTCCAATCCGTCGGCCCCCACGCGTAAGGAGAAATTTGTACGTCGTGCTACCCCGCCGGTCGCGAAACGGTGTACTATGGAAACCGAGTGCCTGCACACGCTCCGATGCCGGCGCGTTGGCGCGTGCGCGGGTCGGTTGAACTCATTGCTCGGAAAGTCATGGTCACCCTGTTGGCAATTAAGGAAGTGGCGGCCAAGCACTTCGGCGGTGAGCCGGAGTCGATCGACGAAAACGCGCCCGTCACTGAGCTCGGGATCGACTCGCTCGGATTTCTTGAATTCCTATTCGAGCTCGAGGATCGCTTTGGTCTGTCGATACCGCAAGATTCGGTAGCCGGCGTGAAGACGTTGGGAGAACTCGCCACGGTGATTGACGGATTGCTGGCCGTCGCCCACCCTCCGGCGTCATAGCAGGCCAGCGATGTCACGCGTCGTCGTCACAGGAATGGGGGTAATTGCTCCCGTTGGGCAGACGACGCACCAGTTCTTTGATGCCCTCGTGAGCGCAACGTCGGGCATCAGCCCCGTTGGCCCGCACATTGTTCCGGGCGCCCATCCGTTCGTTGCCGGACAGATCGCATTCGATTCGTCGGTGTACTGGCCTCCGCACAAGGCGGCCCAACTCGACCGGGCGACGCAGTTCGCGCTCGTGGCTGCGCAGCAGGCGATTGCCGACGCCTCACTCGAGTTGGACGAAGAGGCATCGTTGCGGGCCGGCGTGTATTGGGGAACGGGTTTGGGCGGCGCAACCACGATTGAAGAATCATATAGGTCGTTGTTCGCGACAGAGGCAGGGCGTATTCGGCCGACGTCCGTCGTGATGGGGATGAACAACGGGGCGGCCGCGCACGTGTCCATCGCGAACGGGCTGCGCGGACCGTTGTTGAACGTGTCCACCGCGTGCTCGTCATCGGCCGCCGGCATTGGGGAAGCGTTTCGAGCCATCCAGGCGGGTTACGCCGACGTGATCGTTGCCGGCGGCTCGGAGGCATTGATCACGTTCGGAAATTTGCGAGCGTGGGATGCGATGGGTGCGCTGGCCCACGCCGATCCAATCGACGGCCGGCGCAGCTGCAAGCCATTCGCGCTCGATCGCACTGGGCTGGTGCTCGGCGAAGGGGCCGGCGCGCTCGTACTCGAGCGCAGCGACCGCGCCACACGACGCGGCGCGCGGATCTATGCGGAGTTGGTGGGCTATGGTAACGCGTCGGATGCCGTGGGCATCTCGAAGCCGGACGCCAACGGCCAGGTTCGCGCAATCAGAGCTGCGCTTGCCGATGCGCAGCTTGCTCCGGATGCAATCGGATACATCAGCGCGCACGGCACCGCCACAAAGGTGGGGGACGCTGTGGAGACCGCGGCGATCAAGGAAGTGTTCGGCTCGCACGCCGCCACGGTCTGTGTGTCGTCAACCAAGGCAGTTCACGGACATCTCATGGGCGCCACCGGGGCGGTGGAGTTGATCGCGTGCCTCATGGCGCTGGGTGCGGGAATTGTCCCGCCCACGGCGCATCTCGATCGGCCCGATCCGGCACTGGACCTCGACTTTGTGCCGAACGAAGCGCGTCGCATTGGTCTGCGTGCCGTGATGTCCAACTCGTTCGGTTTCGGCGGAATGAACGCCGTTCTCATCGCTCGTCACTTCGATGCATAGATGATGAAAGATCTCAAAGAGCTCGCCGCCTGGTACGACGCGCGCGACAACAGCCACGAAGTGCTCGTTCCCGATACGTTGCCCGATCCCCGTTTTCGGCTCGATGGGCGAGACTTCGTGTCGTTCAGCACCAACAACTATCTCGCGCTCGCCAGCAGCGAGCGCATGAAGACGCGGGCCCGCGCGGCGCTCGACGAATTTGGCGTTGGCAATTGTGAGTCGCGTCTGCTCGGCGGGAATCTCGAGATTTACGAGCAGCTCGAGGCGAGGCTGGCCAAGGTGAAGCGGAAGGAGTCGGCGCTGCTGTTTGCCACCGGCTACCTCACGAACCTCGGCGTGCTGCCCGCACTCGTGAAGTCCACGCAGCTCGCCCGCGCGATCGGCTACAGTCCGAGCACCAGCTGGAAGCACACGTTCTTCACCGACGAGTTCAACCATCTCAGCATTCGCGAGGGGATTCGCGCCTCGGGGGTGCCATCGATCGCGTTCAAGCACGTTGACATGGACGACCTCGAGCGAAAGCTCCGGGCGTCGGCCGCGCAGATCAAGATCATTGTCACCGACGGCGTGTTCAGCCAGCACGGCGATATCGTGCCGTTGCCCGACATGCTGCGTCTGGCGGACCGATACGACGCCGTGGTCTACATCGATGATGCGCACGGTACCGGCGTGCTCGGCGCCACCGGCGCCGGCACCACGGAACACTTCGGCATCGACGATCCCCGCATCATTCACATGGGAACGCTGAGCAAGGCATACGGCGCCATTGGCGGGTTCGTGGCGACGGATGCGTTTATCACCAAGCTGCTTCGGGCTGGCTGTTCGGCGTGGGGTTTCACATCGACCATTCCACCTGACCAGGCGGCCGGGCTGCTCGAGGCGATCGAGATGGTGATCGACGAGCCCGAACGTCGCGCGCGGTTGTGGAGCAACCAGCGGTACTTCGTGGAACGAATGCAGAACGCGGGCTTCACGCTGCTCTCGACGCAAACCCCAATCGTTCCGCTACACGTGGGCGACGAGCGAGAGTGCGCGCGACTTGCCGCCGCGTTGCGCCATGACGGTGTTCACGTAGACGCCATCATGTTTCCGGCCGTGGGCATGGGGCAGAGCAGGCTGCGATTCATCATGAACGCCCATCACACGGTGGCGCAGATCGATCATGTGGTGGAGACACTGACCAGAGCGACGCGTCAGCTGTACGCGCCGGCAATGGAGCGAGTGGCGCGAGTCGGGTGATCGGCGCACGCCGCGCAATCCCGACCGCACCCTATTCCTCCGCGCTGCAGTAACGTGCATCTTTGTCCGTTGGATCTCACCCTGGCGACCGGCGTAGTGGGGCGGCTGGACGGGCAGCTGTAGTATTCAACGGGCTATTTAAGTTATTTAATGAGTATAGAAATACGGCTGGCAAAACACGACGAGCTCTCGCGCGCCGTCGGTTTGATTGCCGCGCTGCTGCCGGAGCTGGATGACGCGGCCCGCGAGATCGAGACCGCCGAGTCGAGCGCCGTGATGACGCGGATGGCTGCCGAGGGAGGCAATCATCTCGTGTTCGTGGCGGTCGCCGACGGAGCGGAGATCGTCGCTGCCGCGACGGTGGCGCAATCCTTTGCGCTGTTCGGCGGCGGCTCGTATGGCATCATCAATGAGATGGTCGTCGATCGCGACTGGCGCCGCCGCGGGATTGGGGGCGCCCTCATCGCCGAGATCTTCAGCGAGGCGACCCGGCGTGGGTGGGCCAGCGTGGACGTCACGCCGACGGAATCGGAGGATGGTATTCGGGGGCGGCTCTTCTACGAAGGGCAGGGGTTTGGCCCCATTGGCCCCAAGCTTCAGTTGCGCTGCTGACCGCCGCTCCAACTATTGCGCGCGCGAACGGGTTGGTCGCTGTCGGTGCGAGCGGGTGCAAAGAGACAACGCCCTGTCGTCACGTTAGCGACGGCAGGGCGTTGAATTACGTCTGGATAACGATGGTCGGGGCGACTGGATTTGAACCAGCGACCTCCTGCTCCCGAAGCAGGCGACTGGGAATCTCCGGGAATGCGCGCATGGATAGTTTCCCTCTGGGTTCCCTAAGATGCGATGGTTCAGATGCTTGAGAATTCCCGGGAATTCCAATAGTTTGGATGCTAGAGGGATGCTAGCGGCCAAAATTGCCTCGAGAAACTGGAACGAACACCATGCGCGCCAAGCTGACAAAGCGGACCGTCGATGCAACCAAATGCCGCGAAACGGACGTGCTCGTGTGGGACACCGAACTCAGAGGTTTCGGCCTAAAGGTCACGCCCAAAGACCGACGTGTGTTCGTCGCACAGTACTGGGCACCGAACGTCAATCGCGTCCGGCGGCGGGTGACGCTTGGCATCTACGGCGTTCTCACGGTAGACCAAGCTCGCGGCGCCGCACTGAGGATCCTGGGACGCGTCGCATCCGGAGAAGACCCAGCGGCCGAGGCGGGAGAAAAACGGAGCGTCGTTCGCGATGCAACGTTTGAGGCCGTCAGCCAGGATTACCTGATAGAAGTTCAGGCGAAGCTCAAGCCGCGGACGGCGGACGAATACGAACGTCTGTTCAAGACCTACATCCTCCCCGCTCTGGGGAAGAAGTCAGTGGGGACGATCGCGTTCAAGGACATCGCTGCCCTTCACCTAGCGCATAAGGCGCACCCCTATCAGGCGAATCGCGTGTTGCAGTTGCTAAAGACGTTTCTTTATTGGGCTGAGCTTCGCGGCCATCGAGCAGCCGGTGCCAACCCATGCCGTGACGTTCGGAAGTTTCCGGAGCGAATTAGCGAGCGATTCCTCACGGTCGAGGAGGTTGGGCGCCTCGGTGCCGCGCTCGGCACAGCGGCCCGTGAGGGGCTCCATCCGGCCCCTCAGCATCGAAAACGTGCGAAGAGCGCCAGGACGACCAAGCACCGGCCAAAGTCCGCTGACACACCGATTCCAGCGAATCCCTATGCGGTGGCGGCAATTCGCTTTCTATTGCTCACGGGTTGGCGAGAGCAGGAGGCGTTGACGCTCCGGTGGTCAGCTCTGGACTTCGAACGAGGATTCGCCACGCTCGAAGAGACCAAGACGGGGCGAAGTCATCGGCCAGTTGGAGCGCCCGCGCTGGAACTGTTGAACACTCTGCCGCGCGTTGTCGGCTCGGTGTACGTCTTCCCTGGGGCACGTGCGGGCATGCCGCTTCGGGAAATCAAAAGGGTATGGTACGCAGCCCGGCATGCCGCCGGCCTCGACGATGTGCGCCTGCATGATCTTCGGCACACGGTCGCTTCGTTCTCCGTGGCAAGTGGGCACTCTTTGTACTTGACGGGCAAACTTCTTGGTCATGCAAGACCGGAAACGACGCAGAGGTACGCACACTTGGCGGACGACGCGCGGCGAGTAACAGCAGATGCGGTATCGGCGATGATTGCGGAAGCACTTTCAGTCGGCCCGAGCTCCAAATTGGAGTGACTCCCGCGCGCTGCGGCCCGAGCGTGGAGCCTTGGCTTCCGAAACAGTCGTAATACTTCGAGTGTAGCTTCACCTTTGACGATCCAGGGTTGCCCGATTCGTAAGACTTGAGCAGCTTCACTACGTCGCCGCCGTTCGCCCCCCCCCCGGTCTCCCGAACATGAAAGTCTCGGTCACGGTTCAGCGGGACCATCTCCAGATGCACTCGCACGTCCGCAGACCGCTGATTGCGATCGCGGAGCTTATCTGGAACAGCTTCGATGCGGACGCGACGCAGGTAAATGTCGTCCTCCGGTTTGACCTGCTTGGCGGCGTCAGGGAGATCGAGGTCTCCGACAACGGCACCGGGATGGCCCATAGTCCTGCCGTGGAGTCCTTCGGGAGTCTTGGTGGATCGTGGAAGAAGAAGGCCCGGAAATCAAAGCGCGACAAGAGATTGCTCCACGGGCGGGGAGGCAAAGGGCGGTTCCGCGCGTTCGCGCTCGGGCGAGTCGTCACATGGCACACGGTTTCCGAGACTCCAAAGGGCGAGCGGTATGCCTTCGAGATATCCGGCAACACTGACGACCTCGGTACCTTCGACTTTTCGGACCCGGTGCTGACTAATGACCCCACAGGAACGCGAGTTGTCATATCCGAAATTCCGTCGTCGACGACGCGCGCGCACGTTGAGGGGCAGACCGTTCAGCAAGGCATCGCCGAGGAATTCGCGATTTATCTCAGGAAGTACCAAGATGCGGCACTCACATACGACGGACTAAACGTCGACCCTGCTGTGCTCGAGTCGAATGTCACGTCTTACCCCTTGCAAGAAATTGAAGGAAGGAACGGCAAAGCTCACGCAGTGGAGCTCGAAGTCGTCGAATGGAAGATGCTCGCCGACCGTCACCTGTTCCTGTGCGACGAGGATGGGTTCACCCTTCATCGCATCGCACCAGGTATTCAGGCACCCGGCTTCAATTTCACGGCATATCTCAGATCGAATTTTCTACGCGAACAGGATGAGGCAGCGCTGCTCGATATCGAAGAGCCGACTGAGAAATTGAGTCGGCTAATCGAGCAAGCCCGCCAGCAGCTTCGCACGCACTTCAGGGGTCGCACTTCGGCCGCTGCGGCGGAACTTGTCGCCGGCTGGAAAGAGCGGAAAGTCTATCCCTTCGAAGGAGACGCGAAGGACCCCGTAGAGAAGGCCCGCCGAGAAGTGTTTGATGTCGTTGCGCTGAACGTCAACGAGTATCTTCCCGATTTTGCATCAGCGACGAACACGAAGGCGCAACGGCTGTCTTTTCGTCTTCTGAGGGAGGCCCTCGAAGACAGCCCCGAGGCGGTGCGGAAGATTATTGCCGAAGTTCTGGACCTTCCTGCAGAGAAGCGCGAAGAACTAGCCGATCTGCTCGAGCGCACGTCACTCTCCTCCATCATCTCGTCGTCGAAGCTCGTCAGCGACCGCCTGCATTTCCTGAGTGGGCTCGAGATGATGGTGTTCAATACCGAGATAAAAAAGCTTGTGAAGGAGCGGAAGCACCTGCACAAGCTTCTCGAACACGAGACTTGGGTGTTCGGCGAGGAATTCAATCTGAGCGCCAGCGATCGCTCGCTCGACCAAGTACTGCGAAAGCATCTTGCGGCAGTCGGCTCGACCGCGTTGCTCGATGCGTCGCCGGTACTCCGCGTGGACGGCACAGCTGGTATCGTCGATCTGATGCTTTCTCGGACGATTCGGCAGCCGCATGCGGATGAACACGAGCATCTGATCGTCGAGCTGAAAAGGCCAACTCAATCGATCAACGCAGCCGTACTGCAGCAAGTAAAAGACTACGCGTTTGCCGTGGCTGAGGACGCGCGGTTTACCGATACAAAGACACGTTGGCAGTTCTGGGCGATTTCGGGCGAGATGTCCGCAGACGTGCGGCGCGAAGCAACACAGCAAAACCGTCCCGCCGGAATCGCTTTCGAGGACGACCGCATCAAGATCTGGGTAAAAACGTGGTCGCAGCTAATCGATTCAGCGAAGGCACGGATGAGATTCTTCCAGGAGGCGTTGCAGTTCGAGGTTACGGAGGACTCTACCATGCACCACCTTCGACGAATGTACGACTCATTTCTCCCAGAAGCGTTGCGGACGAAGAAAGCATCCTAACGCCTAGCGGACCTGCTTTATAGTGCACGGCTGCTGACGATCGCGCGCGAGTACGCGATCAGGCCGATCCTGTGCGGCATCGCTGAAGCATACGAGGGCGCGCCGGTGTCGTCGTTCCGGAACCGGGCGTCGAAGCCTACAGATCGATCTCATGTTCGAGCAGACGATGCAGCGCGCGCGAACGTGCCGGGAAGCAGTTGTTTGGCGAGGTCGATTGGAATGTGCTTGGACTACCTGTCGATCGGTCGGTATTGAGACATGGGGGCGCTCGTGCCAGCGCGGCGAAGTTGTCGTCGTGCGACGCCGTCAATCCTCCTGCGTCGGCCTGTTTGCGTCGCCGTTTTTCTACCGCCTCAACGAACGCTGCGCGCGACGCCTGAACGATCCGGTCGAGCATGAGGAGACTTCCTATGCGGCTTCGTGAGACCCAAGCACGGCCATGGCGACTGCCTTGAACAAAGACGGTCGTCCGTCCTCGCTCTCCCACAATCGACGCACCGGCGGCAGGGAGGGACCGAGTTGTGGGAATGCTTCGATGAGCAGAAGTGCGATATCTCGGGGCGCGTCTCTTCGGAAGTACGCCTGCACGTCCGACCATTTTACGCAGACAGGTCCAAGACTGCGTCTCTCGGCGTATGAGACAGCGCGCTGAACACGTCGTCTCGCCACCGCTCGTCGTCGCGATCCTTCCATGTCTTCGAGGACAAGCGCATCCACCGCGTACCGGTCGATGAGCCCTTCGACTCGTTGCAAGAACTCTTCGTCATCCTTCGAATACAACTTCGCAACGCCCCAGTCGAGGAGGTTCGTGCGGCTTTCTAAGACTGCAAAGGCGACGCCCTTCCACATCGGATAGATGGCGAGGACGCGCGGGTAGTGATTGTCTGGCGACGGCATGATCGTAGTGATTAGTTGATAGGTTCCTCGCCGAGAAAGCGCTTGAGCGTGCCCATCTTGAGTCGCCCGATCGGCGTATCGGGCTTCTGCTCAAGGGTGTAGAGCAAGCCGTTGACACGCTCGCGGAACAGACTCTCAAGGTCGTTGAAGCGTCCGGCGAACAGTTTGTTGATCGGCGTTCCGTACAAGAGCTGATAGCAGATCAGCACTTCGAGTGGCGGGGTGGTCTTGCCGCGTTCGTGCTTCGATACCGCATCCCTGCCCTTTGAGTCGATCAAAAACGCGAGCTCCTTCTGGCTCAACCCGGCCCGCCGGCGGAGACTTTTCAGATAGTTGGCAAGTGGTTTGCTCGGCATTTGTACAGAGTAGGCGAGGCATGTCAAAGAGCGGAGACGTCCGAATGCGCGCGATAGGCACGCATGCTCGTCGCCGAGCAGCCGCTTTGTTCAATCATATCAGCGCGGCGCAGGATGTCTCCAAGCGACCGGGGGATAGGCGCCGCGCCCGCGCCTTCGTGCGTCTCCACGAGGCAACACCTTCCTCGTACGCTGATGCGATGGACGAACGAGCACGCATGAGACATCTGATCGACGTCGACGTCGACAAATATTCGGACGACGATCTCGCGGTCATGCGAAGAAGCGCAAAGATCTTTGCCGCCTTCGCTATGAAGACGTGGCTTGCGAAGCGCCGCGCCGCACGGGAGGCCGTAGCGAACGCGAAAACGGATAGTGCTATAATGACGCCGCCATGCGCACAGGAGACAAAACAGACACCATCAACGTCATCGCCTACGCGCGAGTAAGCACGCCGAAACAGGCGATCGAAGGCAACGGGCTCGATATTCAGGTCGACCGCCTGGAAGCCGGCTGCACCCGACAGGACTGGCGGATTGTTCCCGCTGGAAAGGTCTTACAGGAGCCCTTTACCGGTGGGACGGACCAGCGGCCGGTCTATGAATTGGCGCTCAAGTTCATGAAGGACAATCCAGGGCTCGTGCGCTACTTCGTAGTCGCCAACATAGACCGCTTCTCGCGGGAAGGCTCGATGCGCTACCAGCAGATGAAAGCGGAGCTCGCGATGCTTCGCGTCGAGTTGCGTGACCTCACCGGGATAATTCAACCGCAAAGCAACAGCCTGGAGCACTTCGGCTTCTCATACGAATGGAGCACGAACAGCCCGAGCCAAATCAGCGAGATCGTCATTGCCGAGACAGCTCGGTTTGAGAAGTCCCAGATACTGACGCGCATGGTCGGCGCGCAGATCAAGCTGACGCAGGACGGCTATCACATCGGCCGACCGGACGACGGCTACATCAGCAAGCGCATCTTCGTCGACAACAAAAGGAAATACGCGCTGTTTCCCGATCCGGACCGCGTACACCTTTTCCGTGAGATATTCCGCCTGCGAGCGGAGGGCGCGTACTCCGACGAGGATATCGTCCGGCGTGTGAACGCGCAGGGGTTTCGGACCAAGGCGTGGAAGAAGTGGAACGCCGATCATACGGAAGTGATCGGCCTCCGCCAAGGCGTGCCGCTGAGCGTGAAGCAGTTGCAGCGCATTGTCCAACGGCCGATCTATTGCGGCATCGTCTGCGAGAAATGGACGCACGGCCAGCCGGTCCGCGCGCGGGGCGGCGAAAGCGTCGTTTCGATCGAGCAATTCAATGCCGCGAACTACGGCAAGATTTATGTAGAGGAGGGCCGGGACGGCTCGATCACCATCGTTCATCAGAAGACCGGTGCTCCGGTCGTTCCCAGGAGACGCACCTATAACGACGCCTTCCCGTTCAAGAACGTCGTGCTATGCCCGCGGTGTATGAAGCCGCTGACGGCAAGCTTTTCGCGCGGCAAGTCCGGCAAACGTTTCGGGGCGTACCATTGCGCGCGGAAGCATCGCCGGTATGCCGTCCCAAAGCGCATTTTGGAACCGGTATTCCGGACCTACATCGACGGCCTCGGTATGGCCCCCAATTTCGCGCCGGTCTTTGAGGAAGAAGTCGTCGCTGTATTTCGCCGAGAGGAGCGGAACGCGGAGAGTGCCAGAGGTCATGCGAAGCACCTCGTGGCGGAACTTGAAGAGCAGTCTGCTCGCCTTGCCACGGCCTTTGAATTAGCAACGGCGCCCGCCATGCGGCGGGAGCTTGAACGAAAGCTCGTTGCCGTCGAGGAACGATTGGAAGTGGCGCGCGGAGAGGGATGCGATTTGGAACTTACGGAGGCCGATATCCGCGACTTCGTCGCACACGCGCAATTATTAGTGGAACACCCGGCGGAAATCCTTACGGGGCTCCGTGATCGGCATGAACAGATCGCGATTTTCCGCCTGTTTTTCACTGAACTCCCGACCTACGACAAACTCGTTAATGGAACACCCTCTTTGTCGCTCACCTTAAGGGTTTCTGAGGCGTTTAAGAACGACGAATACCAGTTGATGAACGTACCGGGCCGTAGTTGGAACACCTGGGTAGAGGAAATTAAACATTGGAAGAACTGTTATCGCACTCTGGACATCCTAGCACAGCGCGCAAAGAGTCGGCACACTACTCCGCGCGCCGCATAGGCCCGTTCCTGCATCGTCCGGTGCCGAACGCAGCCGGCGGCGCTGCGGGCGGTCCGGTCAGTCGATGGTCAATCGCGGGTTCTCCTTTTTCTCGATGTCTGCTGCCACAAGACAGAACCGCGCAGCGTAGCACGCGGACAGTCACGAGGATTGTGTTCAACGTCGACAACGCATCGGTGTATGTGGAACTTGGCGTGGAAGATCTGTCCAAGTCGGATCTTGGCCTGTTGGCATTTTCCTATCAGGGCCATGAATGGCTTCTTTCCGTCGAGCGTGAAAAGGCGCGAAAGCAGTACGAGGCACGGACCAGATGAGTGATCGCCCGTAGACGTACGCCATGACGTGCCCCTCGCCCGTCCGTCGCTTAGCCCGGGACGCAGCCAGGACGCATCCGCGCAGGTTTTTCGCCTCCTCTCACCATTGCGCCAATGCGCCGCACCGAGACTCGGCGACTAATTCGGATCGATCGAGCGCGCCTCTACCAGACATTCCTCGATCCGGTCCTCCTCCCACGGTGGAAGATTCCGGACGGTATGACGCTCACCGTCCACGACTATGAGCCGCGGGAAGGAGGGCGGTTGCGGATTTCGCTCACCTACACAGACAGCACATCCAGCGGCAAGACGACGGCGCACACGGACACGTACTGTGGGCGGTTCGTTCGGCTCGTGCGCGACGAGTTGATCGTCGTATGGCATCTAGCCGAACTGATAGTGCATCGCGGGGCCGCCGTGGCCGATCGGCACGAACTCAACCGTCACCGTCACAGTGCAGTCCTGCGGAACGGTGAACCGGTACGAGGACCGGGTCCGGCATGATCGCTACGCATCGCCGGAGCGTCTAGACTGTACATCTTAACGCGCGTCGCCCCTCCGTCATCGAAATCAATGCCGCACTCACGAGCACATTCACGAGTTGTGGGCCAAGGGCGGTCGACGCGGCGTCCCGATAGACGATGGCGAATCCAGCGTGCTGCGGCTGCTGAAGCGTTCCGGTGTCACGGGAGCCTACGCGAACGCTCTCCCGCAGCGGTTGACTGAATGAGGCTAAATCGCCGCTGTTGGTGTGACGACCACTTGAGCCGGCCGGGTGAAGGCCAAACTACTCCGGATGTTTATCCGGAGTGAGTTCGTGCTTGCGAGAGGATTCCTCGTTTCGGGCGGCAGCCCTCCAGTGGCCGCGGCCGACGGACTGGATGGACTACAGCGTTGGCTACAGCCGCCGCACCGCCGGCCGCTCCAATCTCCGCGACCCCGTGCACGCAAAGCGGTGCGTCCCACACGGATCCTCAATGTACATGGCTGTCACTCCGCGCGCAGCGAGACGACCGGATCGACCCTCGTCGCCCGCCACGCTGGAACCAGACTCCCAACGATCCCAGTAACGAGCAGCACCGCCGCCGCTCCCCCGAGCACCACGCTATTTGTCGTTCGCGTATCATAGAGCATCGCTGACACGAATCGTCCGAGCAGTACCGTCAGCACGAGTCCGGCGACAACCCCAACGAGCAGCGCCCGCATTCCTTGCGCGAGCACCAGTCGCACGATCTGACTGTGCCGAGCGCCGAGCGCCATGCGAATGCCCACCTCGTGCAATCGTTGATTTACGGCGTAGGCGAGCGTGCTGTAGACACCGAGCGCTGCGACGATGAGCGCCAGTGCGCCGAACAGCGAGAACAGCGTGGCGCCTAAGCGCCATGGCCGGAGCTCCGGTTCCCGTGCGGCCGCCGCCGACGTGACGGCCGGCGGTTCAGCGGTGGGGAACTCGCGCGCCAGTTCAGTGCGCAGCGCAGCGGCGACGCGACCACTCCCCGCGGCCGTACTCCGTACTACGATGTCGGTGGGGTGCGAGAGAAAGCCTGCAGTATGTGGAATTGGGATGAACAGCTCGATAGTCGGCGTTTCGACGATGTGCTCGAGA
>JBEPWA010000053.1:0-30795 GCA_041690755.1 Gemmatimonadaceae bacterium
AGGCAACTGCGACCACGTTACCGTGGAGGTCCAGTCACCGCTTCATACCAACTCGTTCGCTGCGCTCGCTCGGGATGACAATGGGGTAGCTCGCAGCCTGCCCCCGCAGCTTTAAGCTGTCAGCCCATGGCCCGACGCTTGGTCCCGGCCGGCACGACGCCGAGGTCGGGACGGCGTGACCAAGCGTCGAGCCGCGGGTCCTGAGCTGACGGCTGCGGGGGCAGGCTGCCAGCTCTTGTCATCTCGGGCGCACGCGACGGAGCTTCCGTCGGCCTTCCTATGATTGGCGCTCCAGAAGATCCCTCGGTCGCTGCGCTCGCTCGGGATGACAACTCCCGCCGTCTCGTCCCAAAGCTCTTGCCCACTACATCCGTAACGGATATAGTGGCCCATGCCCCCCGACCCAAAAGCCCAACTCCCGCTCACCGCGGTAGTCCTGCACATCCTCCTCGCCCTCAACGACGGCGAACGCCACGGCTACGCGATCGCGCAGGAAATCGAACAGGCCACCGCCGGCCAGATCCGCACCGGCCCCGGCACGCTATACGGTTCCATCCAGCGCATGCTCGCCGCCTCGCTGATCGAAGATGCGCCGCGCCGCAAACGTGCGGCAAACGAAGACGAACGCCGCCGCTACTATCGCATCACGACGTTCGGCCATCGCGTGCTCGCGCTCGAGCTCCAGCGATTGGCCGACGTCGTTCGCGTCGCGCGCAGTAAGCGATTGCTGCCTGACACGGGCGCCGCATGACGCGCGCCCCATCCGCGCTGGCGCGCTGCTACCGGCTCGCGTTGCTCGCCTACCCGCGGGCATTCCGCGCCCGCTTCGCCGCCGAAATGTCGGAGTTGGCGGAACTGCGCCTCGCCGAGGCGCGCCAAGCCGGCCGCGGCGCCATCGTGCGGGCTGGCGTATCGCTCGCCACCGACGTCGTCCGCACGCTGCTGCCCCAGTGGGTTCACGCCGCACGCACCCCGCGCGTTGCAGCGCCCGCGTATGTCACCGATCCGGTCACGTCCTCTGAACAACCGAAAGACAACATGGACATCCTCCTGCAGGACCTCCGGTTCGCCGCTCGCGGACTGCTGCGCCGTCCGGCCTTCACCATTGTCGCAGCGCTCACGCTGGCACTCGGCATTGGCGCCACCACGGCGATCTTTTCCGTGCTCGACGCGGTGCTCATTCGGCCGTTGCCGTATCCGCACAGCGATCGCATGGTCGCCATCTGGGGCGTTGAGGGCACCCAGCACGGCAGCGGTGTCGTCTACGCGGATTATGTCGATTGGCGGGCGCAGAATCGCACGTTCGACGACATGGGCGTCTACCGGTCGCAGAGCGTCAATCTCACCGGCCGCGATACGCCGGATCGCCTGATCGGCGTATTCGTGTCGGCCAGCTTCATGCGCCTCATTGGCGCCGCGCCGGCGCAGGGACGCATGTTCACCGACGCCGAGACGGAAATCGCCACGAAGCAGCCGGTGGCCGTGGTGTCGTACGAAGCGTGGCAATCGCGCTTCGGGGCCGACCCCGCAATCCTCGGCAAAACGCTCGTCTTGAATGGCCAGGCGCACGTGGTCGTTGGTGTGACGAAGCCGAACGTGCAAACGCCGTTCGGGCCAGGCGACGTCTACCTGCCCATTCCCTACTACCCGAACGCGTCGGGTCTCGAGCGCGGCAACCGGGGCGTTGCTGCACTCGGCACGCTCAAGCCCGGTGCGACATTCGAGAATGCTCAACGTGACTTGCAGACACTCGCCAAGCACCAGGAGGAGGCGTACCCGGCCACGAACAAGAACTTTGGCGTGGAACTGCAGCCCATTCGCGACCAGGTCGTGGGCACCGGACGCACCCAGATCTACATAGTGTTCGGTGCGGTGCTGGTGGTGCTGCTCATCGCCTGCGCGAACGTCGCCAACCTCCAACTTGCTCGCGGCGCAGCGCGATATCGCGAACTCTCGGTGCGCGCGGCGCTCGGTGCCGGACGCGCCCGCATTGCCCAGCAACTGTTCACTGAAAGCATGGTGCTGTCGATGATCGGCGGCGCGGCGGGCGTGGGACTCGCCGTGGTCGGAACGAAATATCTCGGCTCGGCGCTCGCCTCCCGGCTCCCACTCGGCGTGACAGTGTCCGTGAACGGCTCGGCGTTACTGTTCGCCTTCACGGCGTCGCTGCTATCCGGATTGCTGTTCGGATTGGCGCCGGCGTGGAAGGCGTCGCGCACCAATGTGCAGGACATGCTGCGGAGCCGCAGCGGCGGCAGCGATCGCGGCCACGCCGCAACGCGCAACGCGCTGGTGGTGGCACAACTCTCTCTGTCGCTCGCGCTGCTCTCGTGTGCCGGGTTGCTCACCCGCTCGCTCATCGAACTGCAGCGCGTGAAGCCTGGCTTTGATACGAATAATCTCATGACGATGCAGTTCCGTCTCCCGGCGGTGAAGTACAATTCGCCGGCCAAGATCACTGCGATGTTCGACCAGACAGTCGCCGAGCTCCGCGCTGTGCCCGGCGTGGAGAACGCGGCGCTCGTGCGCGCGTTCCCATTCACCGGTAACGGTGAGAGCTATCCGCTCACCGTAGAGGGACAACCAAAGGCCGCTCCCGGTCAGGGCCAGCAGGTGCAGGTCAACACCATCACGCCGCAGTACTTCGCGACGATGCGCATTCCCCGCTTGGTCGGCCGAGATTTCGCGCCGTCGGACAATGCGGACGCCATTCCGGCAATCATCGTCAACGATGCATTCGCCAAGACCACCTGGCCGACACAAAGCGCCATGGGCAAGCGCGTCCAGTTTCCCGGCGACGAGCGGTGGTGGACGGTGGTCGGTATCGTCGGCAACACCAAGCAATTCGCGCTCAACGAGCCGCAATTGCTGCAGGCGTACATTCCGCACGCCCAACGGCCGCAGATTTTCACGACGCTCGCCGTGCGCACCGCCGGCGATCCACTGCTGCTCACCAAGCAGATTCGCGACGCCATCTGGCGCGTTGACCGCGATCAGCCGGTGTGGGGCACCAGCACGGCGGACCAACTGCTGGACCGCGCCGTGGGTCCGTCAAAGTTGATCGTGACGCTCACGGCGGGTTTTGCGCTCGTTGCGCTGCTGCTCGGCGCGCTGGGCATTTATGGAGTGCTCAGCTACACGATGTCCCAGCGTGTGCACGAAGTGGGCATTCGCGTGGCACTCGGCGCCGAATCGCGCCAAGTCGTGCAGATGGTGATTCGCGAAGGGATGCGCACCGTGGGCATCGCCATTGTCGTAGGCCTGATCGCATCATTCGCCGCCACACGCCTGCTGCGCAGCCAGCTGTTCGGCGTGGGCCCGGCCGACGTGCTCACTTTCTCGGTTGTGACAGTGCTACTCGCCGCCGTGGCAATGCTAGCCTGCTACCTCCCCGCCCGTCGCGCGAGTCGTGTGGACCCGATGATCGCGCTGAGGGCTGACTGACTAGAGGTGGTGCGGTGATGCGGTGGCACGGTGGTGCGAAAACAGCCTGTCATTCCGAGTGAGCGAAGCGACCGAGGAATCTTATGTCGTCTGGCTAGATCCCTCGCTACGCTCGGGATGACAGCTCGGTGTTAGCGCACCACCACATCACCGCATCACCGCACCACCGCACCACCATCTTTTCAGGTTTCCCCAAACCGCACACCGTGCTTCTCCCGTCCAAACCACGCCACGATCGCGGCTAACGTGAACACAGTCGCCGCCGTCAGCGCCATGGCGTTGGCGTAGCTGGTGCGCTCGCCGAAGATCGCCTCGACGTACGCCACGCCGCTCGCGAACATCACGCCGCATTGATACGCAAAACCCGGCATGAACCCGCGCACCGAATCAGGCGCTAGCTCGTTGATGTGCACCGGAATGACACCCCATGCACCCTGCACCATGAACTGCATCACGAACGCGCCGGCAACAAGCAACGGCAGCGTCGGTGCGTATGCCCATACGGGAATCGTCACGATCGCGAGCACCAGCGCGATGACGATCGACTTGCGGCGGCCGATCTTGTCGGAGAAGTGACCGAACGCCAAACCGCCAATGATCGCGCCCACGTTGGCGAACATCGTGACCAGCGCAATCTTCTCGGTGGAAAAGTGCCAGTCGCGCGCGAGGAAGGTCGGATACATGTCCTGCGTGCCGTGCGAGACGAAGTTCATGAACGTCATCAGCACCACGATGTAGAGAAAAATCTTCCAGTGCGATGCAAGGTCTTTGGTGTATTCGCCCATCGAGCGAAGCTTTCGGCGCTCCCACACTTCAGACTCCGTGACATTCGACCGCACGTACAGCGCGAGCAGCGCCGGAACGCCGCCAACGAAGAACATCGCGCGCCAACCCCAGACGGGATACACGAACAGGAAGCAGGCGCCGGCCAGCAGGTTCCCGAGCGCATAGCCTTCCTGAAGCAGTCCCGAAAAAAATCCCCGCTGGTGGGACGGGGCTTTTTCCATCGCCAACGTCGCACCGACTCCCCACTCGCCGCCCATGCCGATTCCGAACAGCGCTCGCAGCACGAGGAAGGTGGTGAAGTTGTGCGAAAAGCCGGTCGCCACTTCGACAATCGAGAAGAAGACCAGATCGATCATCAACGGCAACTTTCGGCCGTACCGATCGGCCATCAATCCGAAGATGAGCGCGCCAATGGGCCGGAATGCGAGCGTCAACGTGATCGACAGCGCCACGGCGGAAATGGGCTTGTCGAATTCCTTGGCGATCGCCGTCAGGGCGAACGGCACGAGGAAGAAGTCGAAGGCATCCAGTGTCCAGCCCAAAAAGCTGGCGGTGACCGCGGCGCGATGGCCGTCGGCAGCAGGGGTATGTTCGGACATGTTTGTGGGCTATGCGCAGTGCGCCGGTGGGACAAACGATAGATGGCGCCCAAAATGTCACGTGGACGCCATTGCCGCTAGCTCTGGTGCGATATCGCTTTTCTGTTTATGGGCGCCGCGCCGTGCGCTCGCCGCAGCCCCGCTACCGCAGCTTCAACTGCTGCCCTACCCTGAGGCGCGAGCCGCGCAGCCCGTTCAGCTTCCGCAGGCGGTCCACCGTGGTGTTATTCCGCTCGGCGATGGTCCAGAGGTTGTCGCCGGCGCGAACGCGGTAGATCACGGACGACGCGAGCGACACGTCACCGCCTGCCGTCGCCACCGTGCCGCCGGCCACTGATTTGCGAACGGAGCTCGCCAGCGCACGAATGGGCGGCTCGCGTAACTGGCTCAGTACCGCGACATGAAAATGTGCCGGATGACGCTCTTCGGTCGCTTCGATGACGTGCTGATTCTCCAGCGCCAGGAGATTCGTGCGCAGCCATTTGAGGCACGCCCCACTCGGCTTGTGCAGGTCGATAGCCATGCCGGTGGGGTGAACTGACTCCGGCGACGCGTTCCGCGGCTGCTCGTCCAGCGGACGCGCGCCGCTCGTCACCGCGAGGCGCTCGCCGCAGCCGGCGTGATACGCCTTGGCCAACGAGTCGGCAAACCGCTTGGTGTTCGGCAACACGAACGGGAACGCCGCCTTGTCGAGCGTCAGATCGTCGTTGATCGTGATGAGCGACAGCGCTCCAGACGCAGCCGCGGCATACACGTCGTCGCGCGTCTTGAGAAACGCGAGGTCGTGCGAATGCGCGGTGGTGTACATCAAGGCAACGCTCGAGTGCGATCCCTTGAGACTCTGAGCAGACAGCGCCGCCGGAAGCATCACGGCGGCGATAGTGGCAAGTGTGGCAGCGGTTCGGAAGATTTTGAGAGACGACATGCCCCTCCCTAATGCATCCACCGTTCCGTTGTGACGCACATCTCAATATCCGGCCGCGTGGCCGTCCTTGCGCGGGTCCGATCCGGCAACCCAGCCCTTTAGCAGCTTGATGATCGCCTGGCTGCCGCCAAACTGATCGGCTTTCGCGATGCTGACGTCGTGTCCCATCGCCCGGAGCTGCTTGATCACACTGTCGGGGATGACGGACTCGACGACGACCTTGTTGCCGCTCAGATGCCGGAACCGGCCAATGTCCATCGCCTCCTGAATGTTGTCGCCAAACACGAGCATGTTGAGCAGAAACTGCACGTGTCCCTGTGCCTGCATGGCTCCGCCCATCAGGCCAAAGCTCATGTACGGCTCGTCACCCGCGCCGTCCGGCGCGCTGGTGGGTCCCGGCTTGGTGACGAACGCGGGAATGAGCGTATGGAACGGACGCTTGCCCGGCGCGACCGTGTTCGGCAGCCCTTCGTCCATCGTGAAGCCCATGCCTCGATCCTGCAGCACGAAGCCGGTGCCCGGCACCACAACGCCGGATCCGAACAGATCGAAGTTGCTGTTGATGAACGACACCATGTTGCCGTCCTTGTCGGCCACGGTGAGGTAGATCGTCTCGCTCGACGTCTGCCCCGGACCGGGATCCACGTGCTCCTGCGCGTGGTTCTCGTCGAGATGGCTGCGCCGTTCGTTGATGAACTCGTCCGACAACATGCGGCTCGGCGGAATCGTGAGATGGTCCGCGTCGCCCACGTACTTGGCGAGATCGGCGTGGGCGAGCTTCTTTGCCTCAATCAGATGATGCAGGTAAGGCGCAGAGTTCTGCCCCATCGACTTGAGGTCGTACTTGTCGAGGATCTTCAACATCTCGAGCGCCGCGATGCCCTGGTTGTTCGGTGGCAGTTCCCACACGCGATAGCCCTTGAACGGCACCGAGATCGGCGTGACCCACGTCGGTTGATTCTTCTTCAAATCGTCAAGCGTGAGAAAGCCGCCGAGCTGGCGAACGTGATCGACGATCTTCTTGCCGAGTGCGCCGCCGTAGAACGTCGAGATGCCTTCCTTGGCGATCTGTCGATACGTCGCCGCGAGATCGGGATTGCGAAACCACTCGCCTGGTTTAGGCGTGTGGCCATTCGGCATGTACGTGGCCTTGGCGCCCACGTCACCAGTGAGAATCCGTTGCTCGCTCGCCCAGTCGTTGGCGATCACCGGCGTAACGGGAAATCCATTCTCGGCGTATCCGATGGCCGGCTGCACGGCCTGCGCTACGGTCATGGTGCCGTACTTCTTGAGCAGCGCGTCCCAGCCTGCGAGCGCGCCGGGCACCGTCACCGCTTCCACACCGCGCACCATGTGCGTGCGGCCGCGCTTCACCAGTTCGGCGCGCGTCATCAAAGCTCCCGCACGGCCACTGGCGTTGAGCGCAACGAGCCGCTTCTCCTTGGCCACCCACACCAACGCGAACATGTCGCCGCCCACGCCGGTCATCATCGGTTCGACGACGGACAGCACCGCCGCCGCCGTAACGGCCGCGTCAATCGCGTTGCCGCCGTGCTGCAGCACGTTGATCGCCGCCGTGGTGGCCAGCGGCTGGCTGGTGGCCGCCACGCCGTTAGGCGCATACACCGGCGACCGGCCGGCCACCGTGAGCACGTTACCCATGTGCTGCGCACCGGCCACCGGCGCCGCAACGAACATGAGCGCCGATGCCGCCACAACCGCAGGCCGGCGGAACGGAACGAAACGGAACATCGTCGTCTCCAATTCTACGAAGTGAAGTAATTCGCATACTCCTCGCGAATCGCCAGCTTGTGCACTTTGCCCACACTCGTACGCGGAATTGCTGCAACAAACTCGAACGCGCTCGGGATCCAGAATTTCTTGAACTGCGGCGCGAGGGACGCCGCAAGTTCCTCAGCTGTGCAAGTCGCGCCTGCTCTGGTCACGACGAGCGCCAACGGTCGTTCGTCCCATACCGGATGTTTCAACCCCACCACCGCCGCTTCGGCGACAGCTGGATGCTTCATCAGCGCATTTTCCAGCGCCACGGAGCTGATCCACTCGCCGCCGGATTTGATGACGTCCTTGGAACGATCGTGAATCGTCACATACCCGCGCGCGTCGATCGTCACGATGTCACCGGTGCGGAACCATTTGTCATCGGTGAATCTGTCATCCGACTGGGGTGCATCGTAATAGGCGCCGGCCACCCAGGGCCCGCGCACCTCGAGCTCGCCCATCGATTCGCCGTCCCACGGGGCAATGCCGTGATCGGTGCGCACGCGCGCTTCCATGAACGGCAGCAACCGGCCGGCCGTTGACCGAATGCGATACTGGGTGTCGGCGTCGGCGGCTTCGAGCTCGCCCGTGAGCGTGGCCAGCGTTCCCACGGGCGACGTCTCGGTCATTCCCCAGCCTTGCACCACTACCAAGCCATGGCGCTCGTGGAACGCGCGGATCATCGCCTCGGACACCGACGCGCCGCCGGCGTTCAGCACGCGAATCGCCGAAAGATCGTAGCGACCCGGCGCGGCGTCGAGCGCCTGTAACAGGGCGAGCCAGATCGTTGGCACACCGGCGCTCACAGTAACGCGCTCGTTCACCATGAGCTCGAGCAAGCTACCGGCGTCGAGAAACGCGCCGGGCAGCACCATGCTCGCGCCCACGAGCAGGCAAGTAAATGGCAACCCCCACGCGTTGGCGTGGAACATCGGCACCACGGGGAGAATCACGTCACGCTCGCGCGCCAGATCCACGTCCCAGAGCGCCGTTGCCAGCGAGTGCAGCACCGTGGAACGATGCGAATACACCACGCCCTTGGGCCGCCCGGTGGTGCCCGACGTATAGCACATCGCCGACGCGCTGTGCTCGTCGAGGGTCTCGTCGAACGGCAGTTCGGGCGAGTTGGCAATGAGTGTTTCATAATCAACCATTCCGGCAGGCGTGTCATTGCCGCCACCCACAACAATCACGTGCTCCACGCATGTGCGAGCGCGAAACTGCTCGAGCACTGGCAACAGCGAGCGGTCAACGATCACCACCCGGTCGCCGGCGTGATTGACGATGTATTCCAGCTCGGCAGTGTGCAACCGAATGTTGAGTGTATGCAGCACCGCGCCCATGCACGGAATGGCGACGTATGCCTCGAAGTGCTGATGATGATTCCAGCACAGCGTCGCCACCCGGTCGCCGGCCCGAATGCTCAGCGCGTGCAGCGCGCCGGACAACCGCCGAGCGCGCGACAGGCATTCGGCGTAATAGGTCCGATGCACCGAGCGGTCGGGCAACCTGCTCACGATTGGTTTGAATGGATGCATGCTCGCCGCGCGGCGGGCCATCGCCGGGATCGTGAGCTGAAAGTCCATCATTGAGGTGTGCATTGGGTTCGGGGGGAGAGAGGCGGTGGTGCGGTGGTGCGGTGGTGCGGTGGTGCGGTGGTGCGGTGGTGCGGTGGTGCGCTAACAACCTGTCATTCTGAGGGAGCGGCGCGACCTAGGAATCTGGTGTCGGCCGGCGAGATCCCTCGACTTCGCTCGGGATGACAACCCGGGGCTGCTACCGTATCACCGCATCACCGCATCACCGTCATCCCCCCAGCCCCTCCAAATCCCCCACCGTATCGACATCCACCGGCGCCGGCGCTGCAACGTCAACATACGCCGTGCGCTCGGACTGCTGCTCGATGATCCGCTTGGCGCCGCTGTCGCCCGTTAGCGCGATCAAGTCTCCAAACAACTCTCGGCTAAACAGTACCGGATGTCCCTGCACGCCGTCGTAACGCGTGGCCACCACCGCGCACCCGCCGGCGCGCCACCGGGCCACCACTGCGCGAACGACGGTTGGGTCGATGTGCGGCTGGTCGCCCAACGCGATCACCACTGCCTCGGCGTCGGCCGGGAGTGACTGAATGCCGCACACCAATGAGCTCGCGAGGCCACTTGACCAGTTGCTGTTCTCGACGAACTGCACAGCGAGTCCGTTCAACGCAGACTGAACGACCGCCGCTTCATTGCCGGCCACCACGGTCACCGCGTCCGTGGTCGCGGCAAGCACTTGCGCCGCGCGTCGCACCAGCGGCTCGCCGCCGAGCAACGCTACCAGCTTCTGCGACCCGAATCGCCGCGCGCCGCCGGCGGCCAGCAGCAAGCCGGCGATCACGCGTCCGCCACGATGGCGCGCGACTCGACAATCGCGCGCTGCAAGGTCCCGAGCGGTAGCTGCGCACACCGTTCGCGGCCGCGCGGTGGCTCGCCTCCGAGCGCGGCATGTACCCATGCGACGTCAATGGCTTCTGCGTCGAGCAGCGTCGCACCACGCAACCGTTCCGTGAGCACCGACGCCGCGGCAATGCACACCGCGCATGCGTCGGCGGTGAACGCCGCGTCGGCAATCGAGCCGCTCTCGACCTTTAGCTCCACGCGAATGCGATCGCCGCACAGCGGATTGGCGCCTTCCACGGACGCCGTCGCGCCGTCAATGCGCCGGCGATTCTTCGGATGGCGGAAATGCTCAAGCACCGCGGCGCGAAACGCCGTCACGCACGTTTTCCGCTGCGCACGGCAACCACCTCGGCGACAATCGATAACGCGACTTCCGCCGAGCTCTTTCCACCCAGGTCGAGTCCAATGGGCGTGTGCAGGCGCGCCAACTCGTCGGGAGAGAAGCCTTCGTCGCGAAGGATGTCCCGCACGGCCGCGCCGCGTTTCTTGCTGCCGAGCATTCCCAGATAACCCACCGGCTGGCGCAGCCACTGGCGAAGGATCGGCAGTTCGTATTTGTAGTCGTGCGCCACGAGAATGATCGCCACGCGCGGCGTCGGCGAAATTGTCGCGACGATCTCGGACGGCATTCCCACGAGCACATCGTCAGCCTGTGGGAACCGCTCGCGCGTAGCGTACCGTTCGCGGCCGTCGATCACGATCGTCCGCATCTCCAGCTCGCGGGCGAAACGCGTCAGTGAGATGGCGATCTGTCCGGCCCCTACGATCACGAGGGTGGTAGGCGGGGCGTGACGATCGAAGAAATAGCGCGCGTCGCCAATCGATTCGAGACGCGACCCGCCGCTCATGGCCTGGCCGGCAACGGCAACTGCCGCATCGTCGAGCGTTGCCGCGCCGAGCGATCCCCATTGGGCACCCGCCTCGCCCACCACCAGCGCGTGCGACGGACCTTCTACCGGAGACACCACGACCACCGCTTCGCCGCGCTCGAGCGCCGCCGACGCCAATGCATGCGCGCGTGTCATCACGTCATCGCTCCGCTGTGGCTCCACGCGTTCGAGCAACACTTCCACGGTGCCACCGCAGGTGAGCCCGATCTCCCACGCCTCGTCATCGTCGAGTGAGATCGACAGCGTGCGGCGTCCGCCCTGCGACACGAGCGCGTCGGCCGCCTCGATCACCTGCGCGTCAACGCAGCCGCCAATCGTCACGCCGCCGACCAGTCGCCCACTCTGGCCTACGACCATTTTCGCGCCGATTTTTTTCGACGTGCTGCCGGTAGCCGAGATCAGCGTCGCGAGCGCCACCGCCTGCTCTCCGGCGAGCTGCGGATCGAGTGGATCGATCAATCCGTGATTTGACATGGGAACACCGATGTGTTCAGGACTACGCCTTCGTCGCGGCGCTCAGCGCCCGCCACCAGAGTTGCCGCAGCTCGTTCGCGCCCTTGATGTTGGGCTCGATGAGCGAGCGTCGCCAGTACCATCGCTCGTCTTCGGCTGACGTCACACCATGTCCCATGAAATGCTCGTAGGCATCGGCGAGCAACACCCGCGGCGTTCCGCCGGCGATAGTTCGAATGTGGGCGTTCAAACTCTCCAGCGCCTCGAGCGGCAGCGGGCCGCGGTCGTCGTAGACGCCGGGAATCTTCCCCGTTTTGTCCGACGGATCGAACACCGTGGTGGCAATGATCGTCCCGTACGGGAATCGCCCGCGCACGGTGTCGATCAGAAAGTCGTAGGCCTCAGTGATGTCGCCAACGATCCGCGCGAGCAGGTCACGCTTCGGACGGTTGCCAAGGGCGCTCAAGAGATCGCTCGCGCCAATCGTCAGGGTCACGAGCACTGGCTCGTCGCTCTCCTCCACGCCGGCCAACTGCTCGCCGAACACCTCGCCGATCGTTGCACCGTCGGACGCGTGTTGCTCGAACGCAATGCCCGGATAGCGCGACACGAGATCCTTGCCGTCGCACTCGGGCCAGTGCTCATTCGAGTTCTCATACAACAACGCCGCCGCACCGAGCGGCGCCACGCGGCCGGCCGACGGAACGCGCTCCAGCGCCACCGCCACGTCGATTTCACCGGCATCGAGCGCCGGATAGAGGTCGATGGACATCGAGTCGCCCAGGGCGACGTACCGCACGAAATCGTTCACGTCGGCAGCCTGGTTCGGAACTGTGTTCAGATATCGGCCCGCAGGCCGCGCGTCGCGAGAATTCGCGTCACGACGTCGCCAATCTTGTTGTTGGGCGTGCTCGCGCCGGCAGTGATGCCCACGCGCACCGGACCAGCCGGCAGCCAGTGGGCGCGGTCCAATTCGTCGTGATGAACCGTGGCGGCACGATAGTGAATGCTGCGGGCCTCGGGGTCGATGCCGTCCGATGTCTCGATGTGGTAGCTCGGAACGGTGTCCGCGCACATCGCCGCCAGCGAGATCGTATTACTCGAGTTGAAGCCGCCGATCACCACCATCACGTCCACGCCCAGCGCGAGCAGTTCCTGCACGGCGTCCTGGCGCTCCTGGGTGGCGCTGCAGATAGTGTCGAAGCTGCGAAAGCTCGTCGCGCGCGCGTCGTCGCCGCGCGCCCGGGCGATTGCCGCGCTCACCTCTTCGCCAATCGCCAGCGACTCGCGCGCCAACATCGTTGTCTGATTGGCCACGCCAATCCGCTCGAGGTGGAGCGCCGGATCAAAGCCGGGCGACACGGCCGCCGCGAACGTTGACATCAACTCTTCGGCCGACACGCGCCCTTCAATGTAGGAGCACACGATGCGCGCTTCGTCCATGTTGCGCACCACGAGGTAATGCCCGTCGTACTTGCGCGCCTGCGACGCCGTAGCGCGCGTCTCCTCGTGGTAGTACTTGCCATGGATCAGCGCCGTGAAGCCGTCGCGGGCGTACGCATCGACGCGCTTCCACACGTTGAGCACCGAGCCGCAGGTGGTGTCAACGAGAATGCAACCAATGGCGCGCAACAACGCGAAGTCGTCGATCGTCACGCCGAACGCCGGCATGATCACCACGTCGTCGGCACGAATGCCGGAAAAATCGAACGCGCCGGTGGGCTCGGGCCGCATGAGGATGTCGATCCCCATCTCGGTGAGCCGCTCGTTGACGTGTGGGTTGTGGATGATCTCGCCAACAAGAAAAATTCGCCGGTCGGGAAACTTGCGGCGCGCCTGGTAAGCGTACTCGACCGCGCGCTCCACGCCGTAGCAAAAGCCAAATTCCCGCGCCAGATAGATAGTGACGTCGCCCACCGTGAGCGTGTAATCGTGCGACCGCAGGTAGTCCACTATCCGGCCGTCGTACGCCGCCGCGAGCTCTTCCTGGACTTCGGACTTGAGCCCGAAACCCTTTCGGAAATAAGTCGATGCATCACTCGGCGACGTCATGGTTGTAAATCTAGCAACGGCCTCGTAGGATAGCGCAGGTGACGATGCCCGAGACGACCCCGCCCCACACGCAACCCCGCGCCCAGCCCCGCGCCCAACGCCCGCCCTTGTTGCGGCCGCCGGCGATCGTGAAGGGCGACACCATTGGCGTGGTGTCGCCGTCGTACGCGCCCAAGAGCGCCTGGCTGCAACGCGGCGTGCACGCCCTGGAGCGCGCGGGCTTTAATGTCTTGCTCGATCCGGAAGTCGAGAAGCTGCCCCACTTCATTCGCGTCGAAGACGAACGCCGCGCCGAAAATCTCATGGGCATGTGGCTCAACCCGGCAGTAAAGGCGATCATCGCCAGCACCGGCGGCTATGGGGCTGTGCGGTTGTTACCGCATCTGGAGCCGTCGGTGTTCAGCAACAATCCAAAAGCGCTCGTCGGCTACTCCGACATCACCGCGCTCCATCTCTGGCTCATGCGCCAAGCCGGGCTTCGCAGCTTTCACGGGCCTACGGTAGACGACCTCGTGCCCAGCGTGCGCGATCCCACCATGGCGTCGCTCATTACCGCGCTCACCGTTCCCTGTCCGCCTAAGCCAATCGGTCGCGACTTCGCGCGCGCCGTGGTCCCCGGGCGGGCTAGCGGCCGGCTCGTGGGCGGGAATCTGTCGCTCGTGCAGCAGACCATCGGCACCAACTATCAGATCGACATGCAGGACGCAATTCTCTTCATCGAAGAGACGCGCGATCCCATGTCCGTAGTCGACGAGCATCTCGTGCATCTACGAGCCGCCGGTTTGCTCGAGGGCGTGGCCGGCATTGTGTTCGGCGGATTGTCGCTCGATCGAACGGAAGAGGACGAGTTCGAGGATTTTTTACTCGACCTCATCTCCGATCTCCGCGTGCCGGTACTGATGGATTTTCCCGCCGGCCACGAGAACCCAAACCTCACGCTCCCCTTCGGCACCGAAGTAGAACTCGTGGTGGAAGAGACGCGTGGCTGGCTCGCCTATCGTGAAGACGCACTCATCGCCGCGCCGGAGCGGGAGCCAGCGTCAGCCGAATAGCTCTGGGTTGAGAAAGGGCGCCAGCGCGTAGGTCACGAGCACTTCGTACGCCGCCTGCCGGTCAACGAGACCGCCGGTGAGAATGCCCACGGCGCCTTTGCCGTGCTTGGTGTTGCTCTCGCCCACGACGCGATCCATCGCATGGCCCAACTCCATGCCACCGCGGATCATCGCCGCGACACTGTCGGGCAGCGGCATGGCGAGTGAGCCGCCGGTACCCATGCGCCCGCTCTCGTCCACGATCACGGCCCACGCGCACGTTCGCATCGAGCCGTCCGGCTCCTCCACCACGCCGCCCTCTATGCCCACGCCAACGTTGGCGCCGAGTGCGTCGCGAGCGCCCGACGCGCGCGCCAACGCGCCGCGAATCGTCTCCTCGTCGCCGAACGGCTGATCGGGAACGGTGGACGCAATCGCGATGCTGTCGATGCGCGCCCCCGGAACGAGACGCCCAAGCACCGCGCGCACGGCGCCGATCTTCACCGGGTTCGACGAACCGACGGCAATCGACCGGATCGCTGAGAAATACGTCGGCGGTTGGTCAGTAATCACGCGGTTCCATTCCGGAAGAGCCGCTCAGGACGCCGTAACGATTGGGACACGGAAGACGGCACGGATTAAATGGAAAAAAGGCACGGAAAACACCCAGCCTGAGGAGCGCGAACCACTGCGGACTGGCGCAGCCCCATCATCCGGTTTTTTTGCTGTTGCCGTTTCCATTTTGTTGTCCGTTCAATCCGTGCCGCTTTCCATTTCCAACCGTTATGACCTCCCGAGCGGTTGAATAAGTATCGATTCGTTCACAATTCGCTCGTACGGCGCGGCAAATGTACTAGGCGATTGCCGCCGTCGTTAGACCTCGATTCCGCAACGCCGTTCGCTTGCTGCGCGCTGCGCGGCGGGATATGCTTGTCGTCCCTCGACGCCACCGATGCTCACACTCACTCCGTCATCCGACTCTGCCGCGGTCAGCGCCTTCGCGCCGGCTCGCGCAACGTTCACCGAACGGTCGCCGCTGATCTTCGTCGGCGAACGGCTCTGGCTGGACTTCGTCAATTGCGAGCACGGCATGCGCCGCTTCGATTCGCTTCGCGACTTCGAAGCGATGGTGCGGTGGCTCGAAGCTGCCGCAGTGCTCGACGCCGAACGCGGCAGCGGCATTCGCCGCCGCGCGCAACAGCAGCCGGCCGGTGCGGCGGCGGCGCTCGTTGACGCGCGTCGCGTGCGCAGTGCTCTGCGCGGGCTGGCCGAGCGTGGCCCCATGAGTGAGCGCGTTCGCACGGAAGGCCTGGCCGAAATCAATCGCGTGCTCGGCCGCAGCGCCGGCACGCGGCGGGTAGACCTGCGCGCCGACGGCACGTTCATTCGCTCGTTCGTTCCGGTGGGCGACGCGTTCGCCGGTCTCGTCATTCCCATCGTGGAATCCGCGGCCGACGCGCTGATCCTCGGCGAACTGCCGCGCGTGCGCCGTTGCGCCGACCCGCGCTGCCAGCGGATGTTCTTCGACAATACTAAAAACGGCCGCCGCCGCTGGTGTGACATGGCGACATGCGGCAATCGCGCCAAGGCCGCGCGCCACCGGGAAAAGCTCAAATCGCATTGAGCCCGGTCATCGAAGTCGTTCGTACATATCTGCAGCTGCGGACGCCGGAGCAGTTGCGCGCCGTGCCGCTGAACGATCCGACCGTGACGTTCGTACGCCGCGACACGATCGGCGTGGCGCACTATCGCCGCTTGTACAAAGCCGTGGGCGACAACTGGCACTGGCACGACCGCAACGCTTGGTCCGACGAGCGCATGGAAGCGTACCTGGCGTCACCCACCGTGTACGTATGGGAAGCGCTCGCCGGCAACGAGACGGCAGGCTACTTCGAGATGGAGCGCCACGACGACGGCGGCGTCGAGATCGTCTACTTCGGGCTCGCCAGCGCGTTCATTGGGCGCGGACTCGGCAAGGCGATGCTCACGCGCGCGGCGGAAATTGCCTGGTCGCTGGACGCCAAGCTTGTGTGGCTGCACACCTGCACGCTCGACTCACCGCACGCCCTGCCCAACTACAAGGCGCGCGGGTTCGAGGAAGTGCGCACGGAGACGTACGTGTATCAGGTGAACGTCACCCCGAGCGCGGTTGTCATCCCGAGCGAACGCGAGGGATCTTCTCAAACGTGATTATAGTTTGCACATCACGCAAAAAGAACGGTATACAAGATCCCTCTGTCGCTTTGCTCCCTCGGGATGACAACGAGTGCCCGGCTCCCTCGGGATGACAATCAACTAGCGCCGCTTCCGCCCGCGCTTCTTCGCCCCCGGCCCATGGAACTTGCTCCGCCCATCGCCACTCGGCTTGCCACTCGGTTTGCCCCGCTGATCCCCCGCCGGCTTTCCGCGCTGATGATGCTCGCGTAGCTCCCCACCCGCCTTACGAGCGCTCCCCTGCCGCTTCCGATCATGCCGCTCGCGACGCCGCTCGTCCTGCCCACGATCGAGCTCCGCGAGCTCGTGCTGGGTGAACGGCCGGTCGAGCTCCGTCTGCAACTCGGCGAGCGTTGACCCGCGTGCCGCCCCACGCGCCCCGCGCGTCACGACGAATCGCAACGGGCGATCGAGCTTCGGCAGCTCCTCGTCCACGAGCGTACGCGCCAACTTTTCCGGCAGACGCAGCTGCGCCACACCGATATTCCCCGTCGGCGACTCCTCTACGTCGTAGTGGATCTCCACGTCCCTGCCGCGCACCTCGACGTTCGACGGCAGCGCCGCGTATTGCTCGCGCGTGGCGCGCGGTACGATGTCGTCCGCGTTGACGTACACATGCGCCGTCCGAAACTCGGTCGCCGAGTTGACGCCGGCGAGCTGCTGCTCATAGAGCGCGGTGAGCTCGGGAAAGCCGAAGCGCGGCGTCTGTCCGCCCGAGCGCCGGTAGGTCTCGCGAATTGAATCGATCGCATCCTGATTCTTCTTGGCACCCGGATGCCGCGCGTCGCCGCGGGCCAGCGACTCGGCGAGCGCGTGGCGCGCCCGGTCGGCCAGCTCCGTCGGAAATTCGTCGATCGGCTCAATCTCGCGCTCGAGCTCAAAGCCGTGGTACTCCACGCGACGTCGCAACACCAGCGGCGACCGCTTGCTCTCCGGGTTGTACACCAACTCCCCTTCCGACACCGACGCATACGGTCGCAAGAGATCATACGGAACCTGCGTGCCTTCGATCGACGCGCGCGGATTGCCGAACTTGTCGGCGAAGTAACGGATGGTGCCGGTGATCGGCCCCCAACTGCCGCACACGCTCGTCTTTGACACGCGCGCTTCATCGTGGTTCGCCATCTGCTCGTCGATCACCAGCGCGAACGGCATGTATTGGGCGAGCAGTTGCTGGAATCGCCGCAGCGTGTCCTCGCGGGCAATCGGCATCCGCGTTGGCAGCGCGAGTCCGACGGATCGGTAGATGCTCGCCATGCCCAACGCCGCGTCCTCAATGGATTTTACGAGCGCGCCGCGCTTTTCCGCCCACCGCTCGATCTTCTCTTCGTCGAACATGTGTCGCGGCAGTCCGTACACGGCGCTCATACTGCCGGACATCGCGTACGCTTCCGCGTACAGATTGTACGCCGTGAGATGATCGCTGCCGGGAATCACGAGTCCGTCCAGGTCGCGCTCCTCGCGGGTCATGCGATGCAGCGATTCTACAGAACTCATGACGGCCAGGTACGCCATCAGGTCGTCATCAGCATTTACTAATAGCTCGGCCCAGGCGCGCTCCACGGGCATGGCTTCCACGGCGCGACCGTAGCCCGTGAGCCGTCCGTTCTCCACGATGCCGCGCTCTTCGAGCAGCCCCACCGCCTTGCGATACGACAGCCGGTCGAGCGGCACGGGCAGTTCGAGCTCGTCGGCCCGCACGCCCAGCGCGGCGCACGTCATGGCCACACGCTCGGAGTCACCGGCGAGCTGGAACTCCGGCTCGGTGGGCGTGAGCGCGCTGAACTCGATGTCGCGGTCCGATAGAATGAACACGCGGCCGCCGGCCACACGTCCGTGCACGCGGCCGGCCATCTGCAGAATCTCGTTCGCGCCCAGATGCTCCTGCGACAGCACGTTGCGCCCGCGATCAATGGCGTTGAAGAACTTCTTGTCGTCGATCACCACCGTGTCGAGCCCGCGCACGTTCAGCGCGCTTTGGCCGGCCGCGGTCATTGCCAGGAAGTACGGCTTCTTTTCGCCGCCGTCGAGAAAGGGCCGCAGAATGCGGATCGGTTCGCCGCCGTGGTAGAACGCCGTATTCACGCGCGGCGCCAGGTGTCGCACGTGTTCGGCAGCGTCTTCCACTCCGCGGCGGGTGGGGACGAACAACGCCACGCCGCGCTTCTGCTTGACGAGGTCGCGCAGGAATGGTTCGTCGAGAAATTGCGGTGGCTGCTTGCGAATGACGCGGACGTCTGCCGCCTTGTCCGGATCAAAGTCGAATACTTCGAGCACGTCTGCCGAGTCGAGATACTTGGCGTAGAAGGCGGGATTCACCGTGGCCGACAGCCAGACGTACCGCGAGCCCACGCGCTTCCCCAGCGCGAGACACAACTCCAGCTCGGCCGACGTCTGATGGATTTCATCGACGACGATCGTGTCGGTGGGCAGAATGTCGCCGTCCTCGAACCAGCGGCGCGCAATGCCGGTGGTGACGACGATGACGTTCCACGTCGGCGTTTCCGGCGTCGCTTCGCGTTCGCGATTCACCACGCCAACCTTGAGGTCAGTGGTGCCGAGAATCTCTTCGGCGATCGCGCGAATGGCGAGCGTTTTTCCCGTGCCCGTGCCGGCCACGATCCCGAACCCGCGCCCCGAGCGCGCCAGTTCGCGAACGCGGGCGCCATGATGCAACTCCAGGTAGGTCTCGATGTGGAGCTGGACGGCCAACTCGATCGTCTCGCAGGCGGCGCGCGTCGGCGCAATCACGATCACGCGGCCTGCAAGCGGTTCGGCCTGAGCGACGGCGGCGTGGTCGGGGAGATATGGATCGCGAACGGTGCGTGTCACGCTTGGTATGGAAGCAAAGTTTGGTTCCCGCCGCTGTGATGGATGCAACGAAGCCGGCAAAACGAATAAGGATCTCTTTCTTTGCAGAAAAAGATCCTTTGATATCGCTCACGAGGAGAATAGCGCACTATTCCGGTGGACGCTTTGGCAGCAGCGGTGGTGGCGATACGACCCCGGTAAAACCTTTCACGTCGCGCGGCAGCTTCGTCTTTTGGCCAGGACGCGCCTTGGCGGAATCGGAGAACTCGTCGCCAAATACCACGCGGCCGTTCGACGGGCGGTTCTTCACCGCCGTGGCACAGTCCGTTGCGGCCGGCTGTTGCGCGGCCGGAACGTCGTCGATCCAGATGCGGCACATGCCCTTTGGCGGGCGGGCGTCGGCTGGAACCGCAGCGTTCGCCCGCTTCACGCTATCTCTCTGCTCCCCCTGAGGCCGCTGTGCACTCGCAGGCGTAGCCAGCGCGGCAACACATCCAACCGTCAGGAGCAACTTGGAAATCTTCTTCATCTAACCTCCATCGACGTCCCGACCATCGGGCGGCACGAGCATACAAGGCAGGGCCGATGCCACTAGTTGATAGCTGGCTCCGCAGTTGGAAGACTAACGATTTCAACCACTTACGGGAAACACTGTATACATTTCCGCGCCGGTGGTGTCCGTCAGGGCGGAATGGGGTGTCCGTGGTTTGAGACAGCTGGCTGTCAGTCTCCGAAGCTGATACCCACCGCGCGGGCGGAGAGCACCACGTCGTTCATTGGATCGACTCGCTTTGGTTCGCGCAGCGCTTGTTCGATCGGTATGGCGACGATGTGCGGCGATTGCAGCGCCACCATATGTCCCCACTTCTCTTCGGCAATGGTGCGCACGGCGGCGCTGCCAAAGCGTGTCGCCAACAGCCTGTCGTAGCCTGTGGGCTGACCGCCGCGCTGCAAGTGCCCCAGCACCAGCGAGCGAGTCTCCTTCCCCGTCATGAGTTGGATTTCGCGCGCGATCGGTTCGCACAGCCCGCCGAGGCGACGCGATTCTCCGGGCAGCGATTCGCCGATCAGCGAGACTTTGCCGCCGGCCGGGAACGCCCCCTCGGCCACCACGACAATGGAGAAGTGTCTGCCGTTCCGGTCGCGCGACACGATCTTTTCGCAAACCCGATTGATGTCGTAGGGAATTTCCGGAATGAGAATGACGTCGGCGCTGCCCGCGAGCCCCGAGTGCAGCGCGATGAATCCGGCGTCACGGCCCATCACTTCCAACACGATCACGCGATCGTGCGACTCGGCGGTGGTGTGGAGCTTGTCGATCGCCTCGAGCGCCGTGTTGACAGCGGTATCGAAGCCGAACGTCGTGATGGTGCCACTCACGTCGTTGTCGATTGTCTTGGGCACACCCACAATCCGCATGCCCTTGTCGCAGAGCAGCTTGGCGATGGTCAGCGATCCATCGCCGCCAATCGAGATGAGCGCGTCGATCCCGAGCTCCCGAGCGTTGGCGATCAACTCGTCGGAGCGGTCCTCCTCCACGATCGTACCGTCGGCGAGCTTGCGCGGATAATGAAACGGATTGCCGCGGCTCGTGGTGCGGAGGATGGTGCCGCCCAAATGGCCAATGCCGCGCACCGACGTTTTGGTGAGCGGAACGACCTCGTCTTCACCCATCAGCCCGGCGAATCCCCGCTTGATGCCGAGGACCTCCCAGCCGCGATTGATCGCCGAGAGCACGGCGGCGCGGATGACCGCATTGAGGCCCGGCGCGTCGCCGCCGCCGGTGGAGATCGCAATTCGCATACGGTCCGAGGTTCGAGTGAGGAGCAGCAGGCCGCACGCGCCGAATCACCGTCCGAGCAGCCGGATGATCTCGCCGGCCTTGGCGTGGCGGCCGAGTTTAGACTTCTCGAATACCGGCACACCGTCCACGACCACTTCGAATCGTCCGCCGCGCGACGGAATCATGGACACGGTTGCCGCGGGGAACGTTTCACGAAGCTCAGCCGCCAGCCTGGCAGCTCGAGGTTCGTAGTTTCACATCGTGCAATATTCGATCGTGATCTGCATGGTCGTTCGCGTTGGTGTGGGCTCGTTCAGAAAACATAGTGGCAGGGGTCGCATTATCTCGCGAGTGGCATGTTCACGAATGCCGCCATCTTAGTGATCGTGGTGTCCTGTTTTGCGATGACTTCCTGCAATGAGTCCACCTGGGCCTGGAGCGCCGTGAAATCGCCTTTGAGCCCGTTGACCTCGTTGGCGGCGTCGTTGAGCGCCGTAATCAGGTTGGCCTGATCGCGCGGGTTGGTGCAGCCCGCGGCAAGGACGGCGGCGCATAGCACGGTGACGAGGGGGAGTGTCCGCATTGCCGGTGGCATGAGTGGGGGGGGGAAGAGGAAGGTGGCGTCGGTAGCAAAATGATGACACGAAGGGGCCGCGTCGAGCTTGAATTACGATATGCGACGCCCTGCCTTCACGCTGCTCGAACTCACTATCACCATGATGATTGCCGCCCTGTGCCTTGGGCTAGCCGCGCCGCGATTCGCCACGTTACGCGACGGTGCGTCGGTGCGCGGCGCATCAAACGAGATTGGCGCGGCGTTTTCGGAGGCGCGGCAAATGGCGATCGCGCGCGCCACGACGGTGGCGGTGGTGCTGGACACGGCGAGCGGGGCAATCGAGCTTCGGTCGCGCGGACAACAGGTATCTCGCCGGTCGCTCGGCGTGACGTACGGCGTGCGCGTGGGAGCCAATCGCGACTCGGCGGTGTACGACGCGCGGGGGTTGGGCTACGGCGTGTCCAATCTGTCGGTGACGGTGCGCCGCGGAGCGATGGTCGATACGCTAACGATGTCCAGGCTGGGCCGCGTCAGATGGTAGCGCGTGGGTAGGCCGATAGTGCGGTGGAATTGTGGTTGGTGGCTGCATAAGCCGTTCGTGGCCCTTCGGTTGCACGGACGCTAGCACGGTGGCCGTTCGACAAATACCTTATCGAGAGTGATGCCGATCACACGCCAATGTGACGCTCGATCGACAGGGGTGGGTTATAGCTAAGGACATGAGCGACGATGCCGCCGACGTTCAACGCGTGCTGGCCGGCGACGTTGATGCGTATGCCGCGCTGGTGGATCGGTACTACGATCGCTGTGCGCGGTTTGCGGTTCGGATGCTGGGTAACCGCGACGACGCGGAGGACGCGTTACAAACGACGTTTCTTCGGGCGTATCGCGCGCTCAATCGGTATCAGGAACGCGATCGTTTCAGCGCCTGGCTGTACCGCATTCTGGTGAATCAATGCCGGAGCGTGGCGGCTCGGCGTTCGCACCGCGAGCGGATTTTTGTCCGGGAAGAAGCGTTGTTGCTCAATGCACCAGATCGCACACCCAACTGGTCGGGTGATGACGAGGAGTTCGTTCAACGCGTATTGAGTGAATTGGACCCGTTGTTGCGGGAAGCCTTCCTCCTGAAGCACATCGAAGAAATGAGCTACGAAGAGATGTCGGCACTGACTGGCGTTGGCGTCTCAGCATTGAAAATGCGTGTCAAGCGCGCCTGTGACCGGCTGCGCGATCGGTGGGAGCGAATCAAGAATGATTGACTCGGAGCAGCACCCATACGTCGAATCGATTGTCCGCGAAGCACGCCGCCCGGTACAGACAGACCAGGCGGCGCGAGATCGCATCATGGCAGCCGTTCGCGCCGAGCCGCTCCCTGAGCGCCACGCCCCGCACATCTGGGCTCGCGCCTTCCAGCCACGATCATTCCGTCTTTCCCCCGCTGGTAGCGCGTTGATCGCTGCCGGCCTGGTCGGTATCGGCGTCATTGCCGGTACATTTGCACATAACCGGGACGTCCGCTCGCAGGACGGGCCATCGCAGATGGCTGTTGTGCCGCAATCGCAGCTCCCGGTTTCTGATTCTGCTGTCAAGTTCGTATTCGTGGCGCCGCAGGCCGGACGCGTGTCCGTCGTGGGCGACTTCAACGGATGGGACTCGACCAAGACTCCAATGGTGCGCGCACCCCATGGCGGGGTGTGGTCAGTGGAATTGCCGCTGTCTGCAGGACGCCACCTGTATTCGTTCGTCGTCGATGGGTCATGGAGCGCTGATCCCAGCGCACCGCTCGCACCCGACGAAGGGTTCGGACACGCCAATTCCGTCAAAGTCGTCAGTGAGGGTTCCGCGCTGTGAACAACAGTTCGCGTCCTTCGATTCCGTACCGCCGCCGCTTCCCCGTCGCACTGGTAGCCGCAGCGCTCGCCCTCCTCGGCGCGCTGCCGGCGGCGGCGCAGGATCCCGACCCGCTCTCCCGGCTTGACCCAAACAGCAAGTTTGCGGTGGAGTTGCTCATCGACTCGGCCACCACCCTGGGCCTGCCGGCAGACTATCTCCGATCCACAGCACTCCAGGGCGTTGCCCTCAAAGCGGACGGCAAGCGAATCGTAGACGCCGTCCACAAAAAATTCACGCTGCTCAAGACCGCGTACGCCACGCTTGGGCCGGTGGGCGGCGAGGAACTCAAGGCCGCCGCGTCAGTGCTGTACGCCGGCGCCAAGCCCGCGCAGCTCGCGCCGTTCAAGACTCGCCAAAAAGATCGCTACGACCTCGACGCGTTTGTCGTGTGGGCCGACTTGATCACTCGCGGAGTTCCAAGCGAGGAAGCGTCCTCTGCCATCACGAAATTATGGCAGGACGGAGCGAACGACGCGACCTTCAATGGCTTGTGGAATAGCGTCCAATCGGACATACTCAAAGGGTTAAATCCCGGCGCCGCCCTTCAGAGCCGGATCAGAGAGACCCCAGGTCGGCCAACCTCCACCAAGGTGACGCCGCCAGACGGTCATTAGGAGAACCAAAGCTCGAGATGACATGAACGAGCCGAAGGTCGCCATCCTCACGTTTGCCGTCGCGCTGCTGGTACCGTTACCACGGGTACTTGCAGCGCAAGTCGTCTCCAAGCTCGAGGCGGGGCAATACACCGTGTCCGATGGCGTGCTTCCCGTGAGTGCCATGCGGCTGGCGCCCACCGTTCAATTCGAGTTGCCGCACGCCACGATCACGGCACGCGCGTCGGCGTTCGTCACCGAGCAGAATCTGCAGGTCGCCGACGGCATCGTCACCGGCACCTTCACTTCGCCCACCGTCTACGGCGTTCGCGCCGAGATGATCGGCAATGCAAGCCGCGCGGTTGACGATCGCTCGCTGGGCACCGATCAGGTGGACGTCCAGACCCGTGTGCACGTGCTCTTCCACCAGCACGGCGGCATCTGGCTCGGCGGCGGTGTGGCGCGCCCGTGGCGCGTGGCCGTGGCCTCGTCGGCGAATGTCACGGACGCCGGAGCCTGGACCAAGATCGGTGACGGACTCGCCAAATTCGGCACGGCAACGTTTACCGCCACATTCACGAATTTCTCATTCACCAAGATCGCCGCGGTGGATGACATCAATAGCCCATCGCTCTCGTGCATCGCAGCCGCCACGCCGTCGGGCAATGTCGCAGTGCATGCCGCGTTCTCCGTTGCGCCTGGCGCAGGCGCGTGCGAACGGCAGTCCAGGTTTAGCGATCTCGAAGGCAGCATGCACTGGGAAGTGGGCTCGATCGAGCTTGCTGCGTCTACCGGCTACCGCTTCGGCGACTCGTACGACGTCACGCCAGACTCCAAGCGCTGGAGCACGGGCACGGCAACGGTCTGGCTCAACGACCGCATCGCCATCGTGGGCGGCGGCGGCCGGCAACCGGCACTGCCGCTTCGCGGCCTGCCGGCGCGCAGCTTCGGCATGGCCGGTTTGGAGCTGGCATACTGGCCAATGAACCGTGGCGGTGTGCCGGTGTCGCTTCCGCGTGCCGCGCTCGTCAAGACGTTCGAGATGCATTCGCTGCCGAGCGGAATGCAGAAGATCATCATCCACGTGGGCGGCGTCGAGACCGTTGACGTCATGGGCGACTTCAGCGATTGGAGCCCGCTTACGCTGGTCCGCCGCGGCCGCGACCTGTGGGAGCTGTCCGTGCCGCTCGCGCCCGGAATGCATCAGATCAACGTGCGGGTTGACGGCGGCGCCTGGATGGCGCCACCCGGAACGCCCACCGCCCACGACAGCTACGGCGGCGACGTAGGCCTCATCGTGGTTGCTGCCGACAAAGTACCGCGGTAACGCGCCTCAGTCAGTCCGCGGCGAACGTCCCGAAGTCGTAGCCGGGCACCGAGATTCGCGGAATGGGCTGGCCAATTACCCGCTCAATCTGTCGGACCATCGCGATCTCGTCGGGCGCCATGAAGGTGTATGCGTCGCCCTCCTTGGCCGCGCGGCCCGTGCGGCCAATGCGGTGCACGTAGTCCTCGGCCTGCTGCGGCACATCGTAGTTCACCACGTGCGTGATGCCGGAAATGTCGAGCCCGCGCTGGGCGATGTCCGTGGCGACGAGCACGCGCACCTTGCCGGACTTGAAGTCCTCCAGCGCCTTGGTCCGCTGCGGTTGCGTCTTGTCGGCGTGCATGGCCGTGGCCTCGACGTTCTCCTTCTCCAAGTGTCGCACCACTCGGTCCGCGCCGTGCTTGGTGCGCGTGAACACGAGCACTGAGTCGAGCGCCACTTCCTTGAGCAGTTGCGCGAGCAGCGCGCTCTTTCGATCGCGCGGCACCGGGTACACCGCGTGGGTAACGGTGCTCGCGGCCGATGAGCGCCGGCCCACCTGCACCACCACCGGCTTACGCAAATACTTACGAGCAAGCGCCTCGACCTCGGGCGGCATTGTCGCGCTGAACAACAGTGTCTGCCGGTAGCTCGGCACGTCGGACACGATGCGGTTGATCTGCGGCGCAAAACCCATGTCGAGCATGCGATCGGCTTCGTCGAGCACGAGCACTTCGAGATCGTCGAACACCACGTTCTGTCGCTCGAGGTGGTCGATCAACCGTCCCGGCGTGGCCACGACGATGTCTACACCAGACCGCAGCTTTTTCTCTTGCGGATCGAGCGGCACGCCGCCGTATACCGACACCACGCTGAGGTCAGCATGTCGCGCGTACTTCTGCACGCTCTCTTCCACCTGCACACACAGTTCGCGCGTGGGCGTGAGCACGAGCACACGCGTGCGTCGTGGACCATCGATCAGCCGGTCCACAATGGGCAGCGTGAACGCCGCCGTCTTGCCGGTGCCGGTCTGCGCGAGACCCATCACGTCGCGGCCCTTCATGACCAGCGGAATAGACTGCGCCTGAATGGGAGTCGGTCGTTCATATCCGGCGTCGCGGACCGCCTGGAGCACCGTCTCGTGCAATCCCATGTCGGCAAACGTGCCGAGGTCCTGCTCGTCCGTCGCCTCGGCGCGCGGCTCCCTATCGATCGTGTCAGTTACCATGTGTCCCGTCGCTGCGCATCGGGGCCGCGCACCCGGGACCATCCCAGGACCGATGCCTTCGAAATGTGCCGGCGAGCAGAGGGCGCGCCGAGCGATCTCGCGAATCCGGTCGTTCCCGGCTTCGTTGCACGAAGGGCGTTGCGGCCCGCGCACGACATCTTTTCTTGCGCGTCGTCCTTCGTGACCGCGACGATACCGGCGGACGGCCAACTGACGTCCCCTGCCGCGGCTTACAGCATGTGAATTTAGTGCTTTGTGTGACTTATGGCTACCGAATGAACGGACCAAGTCGCCCGTACACCTCGGCGGGACGCTCTTCGTGCACGCTGTGGCCACCATCGAACCGCAGCACCTGTGCGCCATGCAGCCGCTCGGCGCGTGGCCCCGCCTTGCGGATGAGCCGGTCGTTCTGGCCCAGGATCACCATCGCGGGCGGCGCGAGCGACGCGGCCTGTTCGGCGGATACGGGCCGCCAGTTGAACTCGTGCAGCGCCGCGGCGGCCGCATGGACGAATCCCGGCAGCTGGGTCGGCGCCCAGTATTCGTCGATGTCGCGTTCGGTCACCAGCGACGCATTGCCGTAGGCGAGTCGGCGCAAGATGACGGCGATGAGAGATCTCGGAACAAAGCTTTCACGTACCAGTTGCGTAAACACCCGCGGCATGGCCCGCAGCAGCAACGGATAGACCAGCGGCACGAGGCCCGCCGGGTTGATCAACACCAAACGCCGCACGCGCTCCGGATGGCGCAACGCAAAGCGCAACGCCAGCGCACCGCCCATCGAATGGCCCACCAGCGTGGCCCGCTGCAGGCCGAGCGCAGCGTACAACGCCTCGAGATCCGCGATGTATTGATCGAGCGAGTAGGCACCGCGGTGCCGCGGCTTGTCGGACAGGCCATAGCCGCGCAGGTCCACGCCAATGGCGCGAATGCCGTACGCCGGCAGCAAGGCAAAGGCATGCCGCCACATGTACACCGACGCACCCCAGCCGTGGAGCATGATTACCGGCTCGCCGTGTTCAGGCCCGCGCTCGGCGACCCGCACGCCTATCCCGGTCGGCAGCTGCAGAAACCGCGTGTCAACGTCCGCCACACCGGCGGGATAGATCTCCGATGGCGACAACGCGCGGTGCGTCAACGATGGCCGGGCGAGAGAATACGGCAGTGCGGCGGTGGAGGAAAAGTAATCCCGTCCACCGCTCGCACCTTCACCGCACGTCGATGGTCCGGCCGCTCAGCCGTCCAATCAATCCGAGCCGGAACGTGATGTCGGCCCAGCGCTCCTCGCCCAGGAGATGGTCTTCCAGCGGATACATGGGCCAGAGGAATGGGTTCGTGCTGCGCGGTACGATCATGCCCTTGTGTGGATGCCACACGCCGGCGTTGTCCCGATCGTCGAGAAAGCGCTCGTAGATCTTTAACCAGTTCTCATTGCGGCGCAAATATCCGAGCCGAGCCATTAACTCGAGCCAGGTGATCGAGAGCACCACGTCGTTGTCGGCGGCGTTCCGGTGCGGCAGCATGTCGCCGAGCACGAGATGCGGCTGCGCCACCACTTTTTTGCCGCAGAGCTGCATCGCTTCCTGGCGCGGCATGGGCTGCGCCAGGTGGTTGTACAGCAACGCCATGGCATCGTGATATTCGTTGCGGAACAGCGGCATGTGCGCGAGCATGAGCAGCGCGTACACGGATGGCGGCGCCGACTCCGGCGGCAACACGTGCTGATTGCCAATGCGCACGAACGGTTTTTGTGCCAGCGGCGAGCGGAGATATGTCGCAATGCGCTCGGTGATCCGGCGCGCCGCGCCACGCAAGCGCGGATCGCCTTCGTAGCCCGCCTGTGCGAGCGTGGCGGCCGCGGCTTCTCGCAGAATTGCGCGGGCGCGCCGCGCCATGTCGTCGTCCGGCGCGTGCTTGCCGCCCATCTCGAACAGGTAGTCGGGATCCTGATCCTCTGCGAGGAGGCGGAACAAGACGCGTCGCGTTTGTGTGAGCGGCGGCGTGTCTTTGTTCCAGCCGTACTCGAGCAAGCGTCGCGCGGCGTTGATTGTTCCCACGCCTTCGAAATGTTCCGCGCGCGCAGATGGAAGGGACAACATGGAATGATTCCACGTTCCATCCGGATGTTGCGTCATCGCCAACGTCAGCGCAGGTCGATGCGTAAACGGAAGGGAAGCGACGCGCTCGACGGTCGATGCGGGAAGCTTTGCCACTTCTGTAATCGCGCGATACTGAATCGGTCCCGCCGCGTGATCCATCAACCATGACAACGGAAACACAATTGTCGGTGACGGGATCGGCGCAGCCGGGGTCAGTGGCTGAGCGGATGGACTGGGACTCGAGGAAGGCAGGGGCGGCAGGGTCACGAAGTCGCTCTATGCGGGCCTGAAGTACCGGAAGGCCGCCGCTTGTCGGGGCGTCCTGCTGAAGGGCGGGTAAGGATAGCAGTTTTGAATCGTTGCGCTAGAGGGCGACAACTAAGACGTTGCGTTCAAAAAGCTTGTCGTAGCGCGGGTCTGGGCGCGGCCTGCAAGAAATTCACACTCCTTGGGAGCAAATGCAAATGAAGAAGATGATCAAGATGGCACTGATGACGGCCGCGATGTTCATGATGGTTGCCACGGTTGCCAAGGCCCAGGGCGGCGGCGGCGGTGGTGCTCGCGGTGGTCGTGGTGGCGCGGGCCAGATGGCCGCCATGTTCAAGGACATCACGTTGACGGACACGCAGAAGGCAAAGGTGGATTCGATCAGCGCGTTCTATCAGGAGAAGTCGACCGAGATCCGCGCCTCGGCCAACGGCGACATGGCTTCCGTCATGCCAAAAATGACCGAGAACACGAAGCTCCGTAACGATGCGTGGAAGGCCGTGTTGACCGACGAACAGAAGAAGGTGTTCGATGCCAACGTCGCCGCCATGCCGGTGCGCGGTGGTCGTCCGCCCGTCAGCATCTAAGCACTGACGCGTTACACCGCACAAACTTTCCTGTAGCACCAACGCGGGCCGTCACCATGTGACGGCCCGCGTTGCATTTGCATTGTCGCCGCCATCCGCTCAATTTTTTGCGCCAATGCAAACGAATCGGATTGCTCATGCGCGGTGAGTTCCTCGACCTCCAGGGCACTCGCCTCTATTACTACGCCGCCGGCAATCGCGGCGCGGGTGAACCTGTGCTTTTTCTGCACGGCTTCCCCACGTCGAGCCGCCTCTGGAGCGATGTCGTTCCACTCATGCCGTCGGGTCACCGTATCGTAGTGCTCGACCAGCTCGGATATGGACGCAGCGATCGGCCGCTCGGCCACCCAGTTGACATCGTGGCGCACGCAGCGCGCGTCGTACAGGTACTCGACGCGCTCCGCATCGAACGTGTGTGCATCGTGGGACACGGCATCGGCGGCGGCGTTGCGCAGTCGGTCGCCGTGCGCCATCCCCATCGCATTTCGCGCCTCGGCCTGGTTGACAGCGTCGCCTTCGACGCCTGGCCCACACTCGCCGCGCGCATCGCCCGCACATCGCTGCTGCTGACGCGCTTTCTGCCGCCCGACGTCATCCTCGGCGTGTTGCGGCGCAACCTCTGCCGCGGCCACTCCGATCCCGTGCGCGCCACACACTCGCTCGATCTGTACCTGCGCCCCTTTACCGGTCCTGAAGGCCGCGACGCACTTGTCGCCCACGTTCGAGCTCTCGCGAGCACCGAGACCACGATGCTCGCGGCCAGCCTCGGAGCGGTGCGCGCACCCACGGCAATCGTCTGGGGAAAGCAGGACAACGTCGTGCCGGTGTCAGTCGGACGGAAACTGCAGCGGACCATTCCTGGTGCCACGCTCGACGTGATACCGGACACCGGCCACTTCGCGCCCGAGGAAGCGCCGCGCCAGGTCGCCGACGCCGTGGCCGCATTACTCGAGCGCTAATACAGCCACCGCGAGCAGCACCACCGTTGTCACCGTGAGGAGCGCCACCGTTGTCACCGTGAGGAGCGCCACCGTTGTCACCGTGAGGAGCGCCACCGT
>JBEPWA010000054.1:0-30755 GCA_041690755.1 Gemmatimonadaceae bacterium
CTGCTCATCGTGGTCGTGATCATCGGCATTCTCGCCGCGATCGCGATCCCCAAGTTCGCGAATACGAAGTCGAAGGCGTATGTCACCGCCATGAAGTCCGACCTTCGTAATCTCGTCACGGCGGAAGAAGCCTTCTTCTCCGACAGCTCGAAGTACACGAACCAGATCTCGCTGCTCAAGTACCAGAACTCCACCGGAACGGTCGCACCGACCATCACCACCGGCGCCGGCTTCTGGTCGGCCACGAACGCCCACACGCAGCTCCCGGGCGAGACGTGCGCCATTGGCATCAACACCACCAACCCGCTCTCGCCGGCCATTGCTGCCGCCGAAGGCGAGCCGGCTTGCCAGAGCCCTCCGTGATCGACGGCTGACGTCGCAGTCTGACGTCGCCAGCTCTCAGTCCAGCGCGGGCCTCGGCAAATTGCCGAGGCCCGCGTTGCTGTATTCCCCGGCGGATCGGTTTGTAGAAATGAAATGATTGTTTTGGCATTCGCGTGGTGCCAGCCGGCTAACGGATCCCGCATACGTTTGCCATCATGCAAACACGCCGAACGGGTTTCACCCTGATTGAAGTTCTCATCGCCGTCATGCTCATCGACGTCGGGCTGCTCGCGCTGGTCGCCGGCAGCGCAGTGCTAGTGCGTCGCGCCGGCGAGGTGCGCGCTCGCTCCAACGCATTGCGCGCCGCAGCGAATCGCATCCAAGTGCTCGGCGCGGGCCCGTGCACGCAAACCGCGGGCGCGTCGCCCAACGGCGACGTATACGAGACGTGGGCCGTGGTCGTGTACCCAAGTCACGTGCGCGAGGTCAGCGACAGCGTCACCTTTTCCGTGGCCGGCGTACCGGGCTCCGTGGCGTTGCGTACTCAGTTCCCATGTTGACTGCCAGCACTCGCCGCGGCGTTACGCTCATCGAGCTGATCGTCGCGATGACCGTAGGCGGAATAACGCTGGGACTCGTCGCCTCGATCAGCGTGCGCGAACAACGCATCTTTGGCGATCTCGCCGACGGCGCCATGCTCTCGGGCCAACTTCGCGACGCAGCGGCGATTCTGCCCATCGACCTGCGCGCCGCTGCCACCGGCTCGGGCGATGTGCGCGAAGCACGCGACACGTCAATCGAATTCCGCGGCACGATTGCCAGCGCCGTGGTGTGCGACACCGGCACGCATTCACTCGTCCTTTCACCGGCCGTCGCGGGGGCGCAGTCGTTCAGCGCGGCCACATCGTCAATCGATGTCGGCGACACCGCGTGGGTGTTCACGCCCGCCGATTCCGGCGACGGCTGGCGGCCATTCCGTGTCGCGTCGGCAGCGACAACGGCGCCAGGCCAGTGCGCCACCGCGGGTCCTCGGCTTTCCGAAGCCGATCAACACGCGCCGAGAATCGCAATCGTTCTCGACACGCCACCGCCGTTGGCGTCACTGATCGGGAGGCCGCTTCGGATCACGAGGCCGCTTCGGTTCAGTCTCTACCGCGCGTCAGACGGCGGATGGTATCTGGGCGAGCGGGATTGGAGCGCCACCAATCAGCGATTCAATACTATTCAACCGGTGAGCGGACCATTTCTTTCCGCGGCGCAGGGCGGGTTGGTGTTTCGATACCAAGACAGCGCAGGCGTCGCACTTCCATCGCCGGTGGCCGTCACCCGATCGATTGCCTTAATCCAGGTTGCTCTCAAGGGTCAAACGCGCGCGTCCACGCGCGCACTTGGCGCAGCGTCCGCCACCGGCAAGCGGCCCGACTCGGCGTTCATCTCCATCTTCGTTCGCAACCGGCGGTGAGCGCGCTAAATCGCCGAGGATCGCCGAGGCGTGGAGCGCAGCGGGACGGCGTGGCGTTGCTCGCCGCGCTTGCAGTGCTGGGGCTCATTGCGCTGCTGGTTGTCGGTAGCGTAGCCACCACCGTGTTGGCGCAACGGTCGTCGCGTCTGGCGCATACCGACGCATTGCTCACCGCCGCCGCCGACTACGCGCTCAATTCGATTTTGGGCGACGCCACCCGCTATGCACTGGCCGACTTGCCATTCGGCCAATCGCAGGCCTTCACGTTCGCATCGCCAGGGCCAGAATCGATAACGACCACGGTGAACGTCACGCGCCTTGGCGCCGGCGTTCTCTGGCTCGTTGCCAAGTCTACGCTCACCGGTCTGGATCAGGGCGAACGCCGAATTAATTTCATTGCGCGTTTCCCGTCGGTTGGAGCGCTGCCCGGCGCCGCGATCGTTTCTCGCGGCGGGGTCTCGATCGCGGCCGACGTGTCGTTCCCGTCGGACACGTCCCCAGATCCCGACTGTGGCGGACCGACCACCGCGGATATCGTCGTTGCGCCGAGTGCGAGCGTGAGCGGACCAGGCCTCGCCCGCGTTGTCCACTTGGAGAGCGCAACCGATTCGACTGCCTATTTCATTGCCGCCGGACAGCTCGCCACTTTGGCCAACGCAAGCGCTGTCGTCCATGTCCACGGCGACACTGTGATCGCAGGCGGTTCGTTTACCGGCATTCTGATCGTTGACGGGAGACTCAGCATTTCCGGCCCGTTCTCCGCGAGCGGCCTTCTCGTTGCGCTGGGGCCTGTCGATGCAACGGCCGGTGGCCTGGCCATGAACGGGGCGCTGATGTCCTTTGCCGCCCCCAACGGCGACTCGGTGGCCGTTGCGCTGGCCGGCGCTTCGATGCGCTACGGCGGCTGCGCCATTTCCCGCGCCTTTCGCGTGGCATTTCCGCCGCGTCCCGTGCGCGGACGCAGCTGGGCCGAACTCTTCTAAACTGTGTGACGCCCGTCACTTGTGACGCCGACTGTTACCTGATCGCGCGTTGGTCGTGTTCGGTGTGAGCGCCAAGAGCGCTGATTGGAAACGGACGAAAGGCCCCGCCGCGAAGTTGGCTCCCCGCGTCGGGCGCTCCACCGTCTCATCGTTCCACCGTTCCACCGTTCCACCGCCTCACCGGAGTACCATGGCGCTGTTCGGTCGCAACAAGACGACAGTCGGTCTCGACATTGGATCGGGCTTGATCAAGGTCGCAGTGATCGACCATTCCAAGCGTGAGCCGGAGCTCGTTCGGGTCACGGTTACCCCGTTGCTCGCCGACGCAATCGTCGAGGGCGAGGTCATGGATCCTGGCATCGTGGCCGAGGCCATTCAGAGCGCGCTGTTGAGCGCCGGCGTGAAGACGAAAAGCGTCGTCACCGCCGTGGGCGGCCGCGACGTGATCATCAAGAAAATTCAGATCGAACGCGTCAAGGAATCACAGGCGCGCGAGCTCATGCGATGGGAAGCCGAACAGCACGTGCCGTTCGACATGGAGTCCGTGGAGCTCGACTTCCAGATTCTCGATCCGCACGGCGAAGGCCTGGAGATGAGCGTGTTGCTCGTCGCCGCCAAGCGCGAGTTGATCGAGTCCAAGATTCGTGTGTTGACCGATGCCGGGCTCGAACCGGCAATTGTGGACGTGGAGGCGTTCGCCCTCCACAACGCCTTCGAGCTCAATCACCCCGACGCGATGAATGGCGTGGTGGGGTTGCTCAACATCGGCCACGACGTCACCAACATCAACATTCTCGACGACGGCGTGCCGTTGCTCACGCGCGATCTCACCGTGGGCACGCGCCGGTTTCGCGAAGATTTGCAACGCGAGCGCGGGCTGTCGGCCGACGAAGCGCAGCAGCTCATTCAAGGATACGATCGATCGGCGCATCTCGAGTCTGTCACTGAGACGCGCGGAGAAGAGATTGCCGTGGGCATCGAACGCGCCTCGGCCTTTCTCGCGCAGAATTCCCGCGCCGGGCAAATGCGGGCGATCTACACGTGCGGCGGCGGGGCGCGGATTCCGGGCCTCAACGATCTGCTCGCCAATCGGATGCGCATCACGGTGAAGCAGGCCAACCCGCTAGCCAACCTCAAGGTGCGCGACGGAGCGCTCGAGTCCCTCGTCACCGACGAGATCGCGCCGCTGCTCATGCTGCCGATCGGTCTCGCGCTGCGTCAGGTCGCATGATCGAGATTAACCTCCTGCCAGGCGCAGGACGAAAGAGAGGCGGCGGCCGCCAAGCGGTCGATTTTGGCGGCCTCGTGTCGGGTATCTCCGGCCGCATGCGCGACAAGTTCATGATTGCCGCGGTGGTCGGCGTCGTGGTCGGCGTCGGCGCAGTCGGTGTGTTGTACACCCTCCAGGGCCGTCGTGAAGGGTCGCTCGAGACCCGGCACGCCAAAGCCGTGATCGACTCGACGCGTTATGCCAATTTCCTCAAGGACCGCTATCGGTCCGAGGCGGTGCGCGACACGCTGCTGCGCCAAGTCAACATCATTCGCAGCATCGACGCCGACCGGTTCGTGTGGCCGCACGTGCTCGACGAGATTAGCCGCGCGCTTCCGCAATTCACGTGGCTCACGTCCGTCACCTTCACGGGCACCCCGCAGGGTGGCAGCAACGTCGTCATCACGCCGCACACCGCCCAGGACACCTCGGCGGCCGCCAAGAAGAAGAATCGGCCGCCCAAACGGCTCGACACCGACATTCCGCCGGATGCCATCTCGATTCGCCTCATGGGCCGGACCGTGGACATTCAGGCGCTGACTCGTTTCATGACCGATCTCGAAGCGTCGCCGTACTTCTCGAACGTTCAACTCGACAAATCCGAGCTGGCCGTGGATCAGGGCAAGGAAGTGACGCAGTTCCAGCTCACCATGGGCTACTCCCGGCCGGACACGTCGATGATCACTCGCGTGCCGCTCACCCTGTCGGTGCGCTAGCATGGCACTCCTGCCGCAGAACCCGCGCGATCAGAAACTCGTCATCGTCGCGATGCTGGCCATTGGGCTTGCCGTGGTCTATCAGCAACTCGTCTGGACGCCGAAGAATGCCGAGCTGACAAAGATCGAAGCACGCCTCGACACGCTCGACTCGCTCAACAAGCTGGCCAAGTTGGAGGTGGCGAAGGGAACTGCCGCCAAGATGAAAGTCGAAGCCGTGGCCTACTCGCGAGAGCTGGGAGTGTTGCGCCATCTCGTGCCGACGGAAAATGAGGTGCCGGCCCTGCTCGAGTCGGTATCCAGCGCCGCGCGCCGCGCCGGTCTGGAACTGGCCGACGTGCAGCCGGACGGTGTCGTCAATGGTGACCAGTTCGACACGTATCGCTACAAGCTGGGCGTCACGGGCACGTACCATCAGGTGGCGGAATTCCTCGCCAACGTCGGGTCGCTGCCGCGCATCGTTGCGCCGATCAATCTGGCGCTCGTGCCCACGACGCGAACTGGCGAGCACAAGCCGAAAAAGGACGAGCAGTTTCTCGACGCGCGATTCCAGATTCAGACCTACGTGGCGCACGGATCGGTGAAACCCGCGTCGGCAACGGCGGGTGCGCCATGATGCGCGCGCTACTCTCCGGCCTCGCCGTCGTGTTCGTCGCCCATGTCGCCGGCGCCCAGAGCGCTCCAGCAAAGGGCGCGAAAGCAAAGACACAAACGCCGGCTGCAACGGCACGTCCAGGCAGTAAGCTCGATATCGCACCGCCGGCCTCGGACACTGCCGCCCCGCCGCCTACGATCATGCGAGAAGTCTTCACATACTCGCGCGATGGCCGTCGCGATCCATTCGTGTCGTTGCTCACCACCAATGAGCTCCGGCCGGCCATGAGCGACTTGCGGCTCACGAGCATTCTGTACGACCACACCGGCCAGCACTCGCTCGCCATTCTCCGCGACATTGGCACGAACGCTCAATATCGGGTCACCGAAGGCTCGACACTCGGACGCATGCGCGTCAGCGCCATCCGGGTGAAGACCGTGGTGTTCACGATCGATGAATTCGGTACGACGCGCCGCGACTCGCTCGTCATCGGCGACTCCACCAAAGTGAGGGGCAAATGATTTTCACCCGGACGCTTGCATCGGTGATGCTCGCTGCGTTCGGCGCGATCGGGGCAGTTCCCGCGGCCGGTACGGCGCATCCGATCCCCACCGACGCCACCGTCACTTCCCTGCGTGTGGTTCCCCTCGCCGGCCGAGCCGACGTCGTGATTCATGTCGAAGGCGCCGTGACGTTCAAGCATTTCACGCTCACGAAGCCGGACAAGATCGTCGTGGATATGAGCGGCGCCACGCTTGGCCTGCCGGCCGGCGACGCCTACGACGGTGTGGCTCGCGGCGGCATCACGCGTATTCGCTACTCGCAGTTCACCAGATCCGTGGTGCGCGTGGTGCTCACGCTCGATGCGATGCGCAGCTACGACGTCACCCAGAAAGATGGTGAAGTCCGCATCAGCGTTGCCACCGACGCGCCAAGGTTCTCGCCCTGGCACGTGGGCGACATCGACAGCGCCGCCGACGCACCGCTCGCGCGCGTGGCGCCCGTGGAACGGGTCCGCCCCGCCGCCGATCTCGTAGACTCCACAGACGCTGCGGATCGCGCCACGGCGCCGGCGACCAACCTCAATACCTACGTCTCCGCTCTCGCTGCCAAGTCAACGCGCCCGCAATCGCAGGAGCCGCGCATCACGGTGAACTGGGAGAACGCATCGATCAACGATGTGCTCGGCGTGTTCTCGGCGTTCACGGGCCGCACCATCCTGCCGTCGCGTAACGTCACCGGCACCGTGACCGCCAACATCGTCAATCAGCCGTGGGACGTGGCGCTCAAGGAGATCATGAACGCCAACGGGTATGACGTGACCGTCAACCCGGACGGCATCATTGTCGTCGATACCTTCGAAGCCATCGCGGCGCGCCAGTCAACCATTCCGTTGCTCACCCACAACGTGCGCCTCAATTACGCGCGCGCCGCGTCCGTGATGCCAATGGTGAAGGAGCGCCTCAGCCGTACCTGCACCGGCCCTGGCAACTCGTCCGCGTCGGTCGTCTCGCAACCGGTGGCCGGGCAGTCCACAGCTGTGCCCACGCAGTCGGCCCCGGAAGTGCAAAGCCTCACCTGCCCGCAACGCGGCGCAGTCACGGCCGACACGCTCACGAACAGCATCAGTATCACCGACGTTCCCACGGCGCTCGTCGACCTCGAGAACTACGCCAAGAGCCTGGACCTGCGCCAACCGCAGGTGAACATCCGCGCCAAGATCATTCTCGTCGATCGCACAACGCTTGAGGGCCTGGGGCTGCGCTACGATCTCGGATCGCAACAACAGTTCTTTAATGATGTGGTGCCGCGCCTCGATTCGCTCGGTAAACCGCTCACCAGCGCCGGCCAGATCCTGCTCGGCGGCAATACCATTTCTGCAATCGCCAACGCCACGGCTCGCGTGCCCAGCGCGGCGCTGCAGCTTGTATTCTCGTCGGCCATGGGCAACTTCGACTTCACCACGTTCCTCGAAGCGCTCCAAACCAACACGCTGCTCGACGTGCAAGCCGAGCCGAGTGCGAGTGTGCTGAATAACCGGACGGCGAATCTCACGGCCGGAACCCAGGTGCCGATTCGCGTCATCGACGCCGGATCGTCGGCCGGCAACACCAGCAACGCGCCACGCGCCAACGTCGCGTTCCAGCAGACCGGCATCATTCTCACCGTGACGCCACAGATCACGAACAATCGTCAGGTGCAAATGAAGGTGCACGTTGAGAACTCCGACGTGCAGTTCCAGTCGAACGACGTTGGCGCAGTGTTCCCCAAGCAGAGCGTTGACAACGAAGTCCTCGTCGCTGACGGCGAGACGGCGGTGATGGGTGGCTTGACCCAGACTACGGTCAGCCTTTCCCGGTCCGGCATTCCAATCCTCGTTGACCTGCCAATCATCGGCCGCCTGTTCGGCGTGACGAATCGCCAGGAGACGAAGCGGGATCTGCTGATCCTCATCACACCGCACATCATCGACGAAGGCCAACAGCCCTTGCCACAGGCGGGCCGCCCGTAACGGCGGCTCCGGAGCATATGATGCGATCCGTACTCGTTCGTCTCGCTGCACTGGCAGTGGCAATCGCAGTGGTCGCCGGTTGCGACACCCGGCTGCCCACGGCCGTGACTTCCGGATCGACGGGGGGCACGACCACGAAGGCGCCGAACACAAACAAGCCAACGGTGGTGATCGATTCACCGCTCACGGCAACGCTGATTAATATCGGCGACTCCGTGCTCGTCACGCTGCACCTGCATGATGCGAAGTATCCGCTCACGAACGTGACGATTGCCGGATTTACGCAGAAGGGAAGCGTCGATCTCGGCACCTTCACGCAGTCGCAGCGCTACCAGCAAGTCACCGTGCCGGCGGCCGGCGCGTTCCGGCAGGGGCTCAAGGACACCGTCGTTCGGCGGTACCTCCAGCCGATCAGCGCGTCGGACACCACGCTCGATAGTCTCATTGTGGTCGCCATCGTCACCGATAGCGCCGCCATCGCCGACACATCGCAGACGCGCATCAACATTGTCGCCGGCCCAAAGGTTTCCATTTCCTCGCCCACCAACGGCGACAGTATTCCGGCGGGCGTCGGGCTCAATGTTGCGGCTCGTGCCACCCACCCCGATGGTGTGGGTCGCATCGACATTCGTGTGCAGGGCGAGGCGAACTGGCCCACCAAGTTCGATACGACGTTCACGCAGGTGTACACGACCAGCCCGCGCGACATCACCTTCTCGGCGGTCGCGCGCATTCCGATCAACGCGCCGTTGCGCGGCAGGGTCACTATCACTGCCACCGCCGTTGACGTCGATCGCCAGCCGGGATCGTCCGCTCCAATCGCCGTATTCGTACGCTCGGCCAGCGCTGCACAGCCGCGCGTGACGCAAACGGTTTCTCCGCGCAGCGAGTTCTCGGACTCCGTCTCCGTGAAGGCGACGGGCGAAGGCATTGCGCTCGTCGGGCTCATTATTCGCGACAGCGCCAACACCATCATTCAAGTTGATTCGCTCACGCTGCCGCCGCCGTACAACGCCAACGTACAGGCGAGCATTGCGTTGAACCTGCCGCCCACGCAGCAAGGCAGAAAGCTTGGTATTACTGCATTTGCCGTAGATCAGTCCGGCCGCATCGGATACGCGGTGCCTACCACCAAGGGCACGGGCGAAGGCAATGTCAGTCTCGGATTGATTGACTCTACTCTCGTCGTGTACGGTCGTACGTACGCGCTGCCGCATCAGGGCGTGGTGGGTGATATTGCCGTTGACGCGCCGCGCGGAAACGTCTTCCTGTCGAACACCGCGTTCAACTTGCTGGAGATCTGGCAGAGCAGCGCCGCCAACAGGGGTTTTGCGCCGAACAGCGTTCCCGTCGGATCACTTCCGTGGGGCTTGTTCGTCTCCAACAATCCGGACACGCTGCTCGTCGCCAATTCCGGCGGCACGAACATCAGCCGTGTGTTCATTGGATCGAGCAACGCCGCGGCGATCAGGGAAGATCTTCCCAACCGGATCCTGACCCGCAACACGTACGTCTACACGATCACCATCCAGACGGACGAAAACACCGGCAAGGTGCGCCTCACCGCGGAAGGCCCGTTCAGCTACTCGGACCGGCCGCAGTACATCGCGCAGTCCAGGGGCGGTCGCATCTTCTACTCCACGCGACCCACCACAACCGCGCCGGCGGGAACGATTCGCTGGCTCGATCCCAAGCTGGCCGTGCCGGATCCCCGCCAGATTTGGGAATACGCGCTGCCGCTCAAGACCACCGAGCAGATCTACGCGTTGTTCAACGTGGATTCCATCGCCATTGGCGCCACGCTGCCGTCGTCAACGTCGTCGGACACGTTGTTCGTCTGGGATCACCCGTACGGCGCGGCCAGCGGCGTTCGCCTGGCAGTGGCGAGCACGATCGACAGCGTGATGGCGCAGCTTTGCCCCGATCGTGTGCAGTCGTCGGCGGGCATCCAGTGCCAGCCGGTTCCCGGCAAGAATGAGAGCGACGCCGAGGCGGTGTACCGTCTCGATGTTTCAACACTGCCGCTCACCGATACTACCTACGCGGCGGCGAGTGGTAACCGGAACTGGATCGCATTCGGCGAGGGCAACAAGACTGGCGCCGGACGGGTAATCATGGTGAAGGATTCGGCCGGTGTCGTGCCGAACTATTTCTCGCCGGTCGTCACGATCTCTGACCTCACGGACAACGCCTCCGAGCAGGTGTTCGGCGTCGCACTCGATCTCAGCGGCGGCACTGTCGCGGCGCACGGCTCGGAGGCGTTCTTCTCCGCGGTCAGTGATCCGTTCCATCTACGCTTGCAGGGCAAATTCGACAGCGCGGACAATGGCGCAGGCATCACCTTCGATCCGCAGGCCGACGGCACGCTCACGCCACAGCAACACCGGTTGGCGTTCGTCGCCTCGTCCAGCGGCCAGATTGAGATCGTGGACATTGCGTACTACATCGCGCGCGGCAAGCTGCAGCTCAAGAACCCGATCTACGGCCCGCTCCGCGCGAGCCTGCCAATGCCCGGTGATCCGCCGAGCGTGGTCATGAAGCTGTATGCGGTGAGCACGCAAGGTCTGGTGGTAATCGACTTGACAGCCAACGACATCAAGCCAGGACCTCCCTGAGAGGCGGGACAATCGACTAGCCTTCGCGCATGCCTCTCCGTTTTACAACTGCAGGTGAATCGCATGGCCCGGCACTCGTCAGCATTCTCGAGGGAATGCCGGCGGGCCTGCCGCTGCTCGCCAACGATGTGAACCTCGAGCTCGCGCGCCGCCAGCAAGGCTACGGTCGCGGGCGCCGCATGCAGATCGAAAAGGACAGCATTGAATTTCTCTCCGGCGTGCGCGCCGGCGAGACGCTCGGGTCACCGATCGCGATGTTGATCCACAACCGCGATTGGAAGAACTGGCAGGAGATCATGGATCCGGCGCCGCGCGACGACGACCCGTCGCCGCGCAAACGCGCCGTGACCCGCGTTCGTCCTGGTCATGCCGATCTTACAGGAATACTCAAGTACGATCGCGACGACGCGCGCGACATCCTCGAGCGCGCGTCGGCCCGGGAAACCACGGCGCGCGTTGCCGCGTCGGCGATCTGTCGCCGATTTCTCGCCGAGTTCGACGTGCGCATTGGCAGCCACCTGGTGCATCTCGGCGGCATCGATTCCGTGCGACCTGCGAACATGCCGGCCGACATCAACGCCGCCGCCGACGCGTCGCAGTTGCGCACGCTCGACCCGGACGCGGAGCAGCGTATGATCGCCTACATCGACGAGATCAAGCGCGCGGGCAACACCCTCGGCGGCATCTGCGAAGTGGTCGTTGACGGTTTGCCGGTGGGGCTCGGATCGCACGTGTCGTGGGACCGAAAGCTCGACGGCCGCATCGGCGCGGCCATCATGTCGATTCCCGCCGTAAAGGGCGTGGAAATTGGCATGGGCTTCGGCACTGCTCGTGTAACCGGCGCCGAGGTACACGATGAGATCGAGATGGCTCCCGGATCTGTGCGAACGGGCAACGTGCGCCGCAAATCGAACCGCGCCGGTGGCCTCGAAGGCGGCATGACTACAGGTGAGCCGCTGGTGGTGCGCGTTGCCATGAAGCCGATCAGCACGCTCATGCGGCCGCTGGGGACGGTTGACGTCGCTACCGGCGAAGCGGCTGCCGCGGTTGCGGAACGGAGCGACGTGACGGCGGTACCTGCTATGGGAGTCATTGCTGAGGGAATGCTCGCACTCGTGATCGCCGATGCGTTTCTCGAGAAGTTTGGCGGCGATTCGATTGGAGAGACGAAACGAAATTATGATGCCTACCTTTCGCACCTCGCGACCCGGCTCGGCGGCTGATCCGTCGCTGCCCCATTTGATCCTCGTTGGCCTCCCGGGATCGGGAAAGACCACGGTTGGCCAGGCAGTGGCTGATCAGCTCGGCAGAACGTTTCTCGACCTGGACTTGGAGATCGAACGGAGAGAAGGGCGGTCAATCGGACAGATTTTCGGCGAAAAAGGTGAAGCCTTTTTTCGGAAGAAAGAGCGGGAGCTCACCGAGGAACTGACCTACGTCGGGAACATGATCGTCGCCCCGGGCGGCGGCTGGGCGGCCGACGCGGAGAACATCGCGCTGGTGCGACCCCCTAGCCAGCTCGTATACCTTAGAGTGACTCCGGAGTCGGCACTCAAGCGCCTTGGCCCCATGCGAGCGATGCGCCCACTCCTCTCCCGTCCTGACCCGCTCGGCGAACTCAAGCGTTTGTTGGCGGCGCGAAAGGCTGCCTATGAATCGGCCGATCACGTGGTAAGCACGGAACTCTATAGTTTGCAACGTGTTATAGAAATGGTAGTTGCGCTTGCAGGGTCTAGGGTCTAGGGTATAGGGTCTAGATGGCGGGATTGCTGGGTTGTTCTAGACCCCAGACCCTACACCCTAGACCCTTTTTTTTCGCCGCCAGGGAGAGGATTCGCTGCCGCACACCGGCACATCCTCCCCTTCTTTCTTTTCCGGCTGTTGCGCGTCGTAATAGCGTCATCAGGAATTCAGGCTATGACTATTCGAGTTTTGGGCCCACACGAACGGGGTCGTTTCGCCCCCGAGGCTTGGGGGCATTTGCTGGGACTAAATGGCTCCGGCGCGCTCAACGTCGCGGAGCTGGAGCACATCATTGAACGAGCTCTGTTACAGATTGACGGCCGGATCGCGCTGGACGACCTGCGCTCCCTGATGGAGGGCGCCGGGTTCGTCGATCAGGGCGAAGGGGACCAAAACCAGACGGTGCACTGAGCATGGCAACGAAGCGAGTGGCAAAGGCCGCGACGAAAAAGCGGCCGGCGACCAAGAAGGCCGCCGCGAAGAAAAAGGCTGTCACCAAAGCAACGGCCAAGCGGGCACCGGGCGGCAAGGCCGCCGCTGCGGCTGCTCTAATGAAGGAGGAGGACGCGGTGCTCGCCGCGTCGCCCGGCTCGAGCACGCTCGTCATCGTCGAGTCCCCGACCAAAGCCAAAACCATTGGCAAATATCTCGGACGCGGCTACCGCGTTCGGGCTACGGTGGGGCACATCATGGACTTGCCCGAGAAGAAGCTCGGAATCGACGTCGAGAACGGATTCACCTCGGACCTTGTCGCCATTCCCGGCAAGGAAAAGACGATAGCCGAGTTGAAGAGCTACGCCAAGGACAGCCGCGAAGTCCTGATCGCCACCGATCCTGATCGTGAAGGGGAAGCAATCGCCCAGCATGTGGCGTCGCAGATCACGCCCAAGCGCGGCGGGGCGCAAATCCCCATTCGGCGCGTGCTCTTTCACGAGATCACGAAGGAGGCCGTCAAGAAGGCCATTGAGAACGCCGGCGTCATCGACACGAAGAAGGTTGAAGCGCAGCAGGCACGTCGCGCGCTCGATCGACTCGTGGGCTACAAGGCGAGCCCCGTGCTGTGGAAGACTGTGAAGAAGGGCCTCTCGGCGGGACGCGTGCAAACGGTGGCCCTGCGACTGATCGTTGAGCGCGAGCGGGAGATTCGCGCCTTCAAACCGGTGGAGTATTGGACGATTGAAGCGCTGCTGAAGAAGGACGAGCAGCCGTTCACCGCCCGGCTGCATCACATCGACGGCAAGAAAGCCGAGATCCACAACCAGGCCGAAGCCGACCGGATCATCAGCGACGTCGCGGCGCGCAAGACGTTCGACGCCACCGAGGTCAAGCGGCGCGAGCGCCGAAAGAATCCGTCGGCGCCGTTCACCACGTCCACGCTGCAGCAGGAAGCGGCGAAAAAACTCTCGTTCGGATCGAAGCGCACCATGCGTGTGGCGCAGGATCTGTACGAAGGCATTGACGTGGGCAGCGAAGGCGCGGTGGGTCTCATCACCTACATGCGAAGCGACTCCACGCGTGTTGCCGAGAGCGCAGCGCTGCAGGCCCGAGAGTATCTGCACACCTTGTTCGGCGAGCCGTTCGTCTGCAAGACGCCCCAGCTCTACGGCGACGGAAAATCAAAGAACGCTCAAGAAGCACACGAAGCCATTCGTCCCACTGACCCAACACGCCGGCCCGACGAGATGCGAAAGTATCTCAGTGTGGACCAGCTCAAGCTCTACCAACTCATCTGGCAGCGCTTCATGGCGTCGCAGATGACACCGGCCGTGTTCGATACCACCACGGTGGACTTTGACATTCCGTCCACTTCGCAGCCCGACATCGGTCGTCGCAGCTATCTGTTTCGCTCCACCGGCTCGATCATGAAATTCCAGGGCTTCATGGCCCTGTATCGCGAAGCGCGTGAGGAGGGCGAGCACAAAACGCTCGAGGACGAGCAGGCGCTTCCGGTGGTCGAAGTCGGCGAAAAGGTTCCGGTCGAGTCGGTCACGCCGAGCCAGCATTTCACCGAACCGCCGCCGCGTTTCTCCGAAGCAAGCCTCGTGAAGGAGCTCGAGCGGCTCGGTATCGGCCGCCCGTCTACCTATGCAACGATCATCTCCGTGCTCGCCGACCGGCGGTACGTGGAGCTCGTGCAGCGCCGATTTTTCCCGACCGAAATTGGCGAAAGCGTCGAGAAGGTGATGGTCAAGCAATTCCCCGACGTCTTCAACGTTGACTTCACGTCGGCCATGGAAGGGGAGCTCGACAAGGTGGAAGAGGGCGAGCTCGCTTGGCAGAAAGTGCTCGGCGATTTCTACGCACCCTTCGCGATCAGTCTGTCCAAGGTGGACGCGCCGGCACTGATCGCCGAGGCGTACGATCTGTCCGGCGTCAGCGCCCTGCGCTGTCCCGATTGCGGTGGCAAGCTCGAAGCGCGTGGTGGCTTCTTCGGACCGTTCCTCGCTTGCGAGAACCATCCCAAGGACTGCAAGTACACACGTCCGATCAAGGGCGAAAAAGCCAAGCCGGTGCTCACGGACCACATGTGTCACGTGTGCGGAGCGCCCATGGTGGTTCGACAGGGTCGCAGCGGTCAGTTCCTTGGCTGCAGCACGTTCCCGAAGTGTCGCGGCACGCGCTCCATGCCCACCGGAGTTTTCTGTCCCAAGGATGGCGGCGAGCTGGTGGAGCGCCGCTCGAAGAAGCGCGGCACCGCGTTCTATGCCTGCTCCAATGAGACGTGCGATTTCGTCGCCTGGAACAAGCCGGTGTCCGAAACCTGCCCGGAGTGCGGCTACGTTGGCGCTGAAATGAAGTTCACCAAGGCGCGGGGCGATTTCCGCAAATGCCTGAAGTGCGGCAACGAGTGGGACGCACCGAATCAGCCGGACGAGACTGACGCGGAGACGGAGGCGTTGGCTGTTTAACTGACGGTGGTGCGGTGGTGCGGTGGTGCGGTGGTGCGCTTACCGCTCTCTGACTGTCATCCCGAGAGAAGTCGAGGGATCTAGCCGGCCGACACGAGATTCCTCGGTTGCTGCGCGCCCTCCGAATGACAGGGTGTGTCGCACCACCGCACCACCGCACCACCGTTAGCTTCCTCTCCCAAGATGCCAACTCTCCCCATCCACATCGTCGGCGGCGGCCTGGCCGGCAGCGAAGCTGCCTGGCAGCTCGGCGAGCGCGGCCACGATGTGGTGCTCCACGAGATGCGCGGCGTTCGCGGTACCGAGGCGCACAAGACCGACAAGCTCGCGGAGCTCGTGTGCTCGAACACCTTCAAGAGCACCGAAACGTCCAACGCGCACGGGCTGCTCAAGGCGGAAATGCGCCTGCTCGGTTCCGTTGTGCTCACGGCCGCCGACGAGGCGCGCGTCCCCGGTGGCAGCGCGCTCACGGTTGATCGCGACGTCTTCTCGGCCGGCGTGCATGATCGTGTAACGTCGCACTCGCGAATCACCGTGGTTCGCGAAGAGGTCGTAGAGCTTCCGTCGCCCGGCATCATTGCCACTGGGCCGCTCACGTCGGACGCGTTGGCCAGCGCCATCCGCGAGCGGCTTGGCGTGTCGTCACTCGCATTCTATGACGCCATCGCGCCAATCGTGGCGCGTGAATCGATCGATGACGCTGTCGTCTTCCGCGCCTCGCGATATGGCAAGGAGACGATGGACGGTGCGGGCGACGACGGCGCGTACCTCAACTGTCCGTTCACCCGCGAACAGTACGAAGCATTCATCGACGCGCTCACCGAGGCCGATCAGCACCACGGCCACGAGTTTGACGAGGTGCCGTACTTCGAGGGCTGCATGCCGGCCGAGGAAATGGCCAAGCGCGGCCGCGAGACGCTGCGCTTTGGGCCCATGAAGCCGGTGGGCCTGCGCGACCCGCGCACCGGACACGACGCGCATGCGATCATTCAGCTTCGCCAGGAGGATCGTGCGGGGCGCATGTGGAACATCGTCGGCTTCCAGACTCGCCTGCGGATTCCCGAGCAGCAACGCGTGTTCCGGCTGATCCCTGGTTTAGAGAATGCTGATTTTCTCCGATACGGGTCGATCCATCGCAACTCGTACGTGAACTCTCCGGCGTCGCTGACACCGCACCTGTCGTTGCAAAACGACCCGGCGGTGCTGTTCGCCGGCCAGCTCACCGGCGTGGAAGGCTACACCGAGAGCACGGCCACGGGTCTGCTCGCCGGCATCAACCTCTCGCGCATCCTGTCCGGTGGTGAGGCGGTGCTACCCCCCACCACGACCATGCTCGGCGCGCTGTATCGCTACCTCCGCGAAGCGGATCCAGCGCACTTCCAGCCGATGAATGCCAACTTTGGTCTCGTTGACGATCTCCCGGCACGGATCAAGGACAAGCGCCTCAAGCGCGAGAAGATCGCCGAGCGCGCGCTCGCCGACATGGCGGCGTGGCGGGATTCCAATGTCATCCTGAACGACGCGAAGGGTCGCTGACCATGGACAGCGATCCTTCGGTCGCTCCGCTCCCCCAGGACGACAACATCGCCGAGTATCTCGAACATCTCGCGAAAGAGCGAGACGTCTCGCCGAACACGATCAAGGCGTACGACCGCGACCTGCGTGAGTTCACTGGGTACCTCGCGCGTTACTACGGCGGCACGGCGTGGGGATGGCAGGGCGTCGATCGCATTGCCATGCGCGGCTTTCTTGGGCACCTCGCCAAGCGCGGGCTTGGAAAGCGTTCCATGGCCCGTACGCTGTCGGCCGTCCGCAGCTTCTACAAATACCTGCATCGTAACGAGCTGGTGGACGCGAATCCGGCGCGCACGGTCGGCGCTCCGCGCCTCGACAAGTATCTGCCCGGCTATCTCGATCGCGCGCAGATCGATCTGCTCTTTCAGGCCGCCGAGCTCCGCGCGTCGGACGGCAAATTCGTGGACGTGCGCAACCTTGCGATCCTCGAGCTTTTCTACTCCACCGGCATACGCTTGTCGGAGCTCCAGGGACTGAACCGCGCCGACCTCGACATGCTGTCGCAGCAAGCCAAGGTGCGCGGCAAGGGCCGCAAGGAGCGCATTGTTCCGGTGGGCGACCACGCCATTCGTGCATTGAGGAAGTACGAAAGCATTCGCGACGACATGTTGCGCGCCGCAGCAACCAAGGGCGATAGAACAGCGGTCTTCCTCACCCGCACAGGCAAGCGCATTGGCGTGCGCGCTGTCCAGAAGGCGGTGTCGAACTTTCTCGATCAGATCGACGAAGACGCTGGACTGAGCGTGCACTCGCTGCGCCACACCTTCGCCACGCATATGCTCGACGCGGGTGCCGACCTCCGGGCCGTCCAGGAACTCCTGGGGCACGCGTCGATCTCCACGACGCAGATCTACACCCACACCAGCGTCGAACGCCTCAAACAGGTCTACCAGAGCGCGCACCCGCGAGCTTGAGGGTCCGAAATGTGCCTCTGTGAGCGCCCATGACCGGACTCGGCCTCGCCCATGCGGATTGAAATCGTACCACTCATCGTCGGCGGATTGCTGGCCCTGCTCGGCATCGGGCTGATTTTCGACGCCTGGACTCCCGACGAAGTCCTCGTCAAACACGAGCGCCGCCGTCGGCCGCGCGTCGAGAGGCAGCGCGGCGGGGAAGCGGCCATCGGCTTTGGCGTGCTCTGTATGGCCGCGGCGTTCATCGGCCGCGATACCTGGAAGTATTCAGTTGTCGCCGTCATTGCCGGATCGCTGCTGCTGCTACTCGGCGTCATCGCCAATCTCAGCTACCTCGGCCAGGCCATCACCAACCGGGGCGCCCTCCGGCGGCGGCCAGATGCGGACCAGCCGCTGCCGGGCAAAGACCCCGCCCCAGGTTCTCGTCCTCGCAAGTAGCGCTGCGGAGCCCGGCCGCGGTTCCCGAAAGGGCGACTATCTTCCGGCATGAACACGACCATGTCAGATTCTTCCCCCCTCCCGCGAATGCGGGCTACGACCATCCTGGCGGTGCGCCGCGAAGGTAGGGTCGCCATTGGCGGCGACGGTCAAGTGACCGTCGGCGAGACAGTCATGAAGTCTCACGCCCAAAAGGTCCGCGTCATCCACGGCGGCAAAATTGTCGCCGGGTTCGCCGGAGCCGCCGCCGACGCCATGACGCTGTTCGAAAAGTTCGAGGAGAAGCTCGAGCGCTTTCCCGGCAACATGCCGCGCGCCTCGGTCGAGCTGGCCAAGGACTGGCGGAGCGACCGCGTGCTGCGCCGGCTCGAAGCGCTGCTCATCGTGGCCGACAAGCAGAACGGCTTCATCATCTCCGGCACCGGCGAGCTGATCGAGCCGGATGACGGCGTGCTGGCGATCGGCTCGGGCGGCTCCTACGCCCTTTCCGCCGCCCGTGCCCTGATCGACAACACCCAGCTCGACGCGAAAGAGATAGTCAAGCGCGCAATGCACATCGCGGGCGAGATCTGTATTTATACAAATACTAATATTACGGTTCTGGAAACAACCTGATAACTAGGGTCTAGGGTCTGGGGTCTAGGGTCTGGTAGCTGTCAGCTTCTAGACCCTAGACCCTAGCCCCTAGACCCTGCCCCAAACCATGCCCTCAAATCGCACCCAGCAGGCCCTCGCCAAACTCGCGGATCTGACGCCCAAACAGATCGCGGCGGAGCTCGACCGCTATATCGTCGGACAGGCCGAGGCCAAGAAGGCGGTAGCCATCGCGCTTCGAAACCGTTGGCGCAGACAACGCGCGCCCGAGTCGATTCGCGAAGAGATCTCGCCGAACAACATCATCCTCATTGGGCCCACCGGCGTGGGCAAGACCGAGATTGCGCGGCGGCTGGCAAAGCTCGCCGGTGCGCCGTTCATCAAGGTTGAGGCGTCCAAGTTTACGGAAGTGGGTTACGTGGGCCGCGATGTTGAATCCATGGTCCGCGATCTCGTCGAGAGCGCCATCGACATGGTGCGTAGTGAGCGTGAGTCGGAGGTGGAGGACCTCGCGCACGAGCGCGTCGTCGAGCGTCTGCTCGACCTGCTCCTGCCGCCTCCCGCCGCCGAGAAGCCCGCCACGCCGTCGCCTGGTACCGACGGTGCCCCCGCTGCAGCCACGACGGCTACCGACGATGCGCTCGGCGTGTTTCTCGTGTCCGGCACCGGTTCCGTGAGCAAGGAGACCGTCGATCCCAACGCCGAGCGGTACAAGCGCACCCGTGACAAGCTTCGTCAATTGTTGCTCGACGGAAAGCTCGAAGAGCGCGAGGTGGAAGTTGAAGTGCCGCAGAACACGCCGATGTTCGACATGATGGCGTCGCAGGGCGCGCCCGAAGGCATGGACAACATTTCCGACATGCTCAAGGAGATGATGCCCAAGCGCAAGAAAAAGCGCACGGTGAAGGTGGCCGAGGCGCGTCGGCTGTTGTTCGAGCAGGAGCTGGAGAAGTTGATCGACTTGGATGACGTCACCGCCGACGCGCTCGAGCGCGTCGAGAAAATGGGCATCATCTTCCTCGACGAGATCGACAAGATCGCCGGCGAGCGTTCGCAGCACGGTGGGCCCGACGTGTCGCGCGAAGGCGTGCAGCGCGATCTGTTGCCGATCGTCGAAGGATCAAACGTGCAGACGAAGTACGGCATGGTGAAGACGGACCACGTGCTGTTCATTGCCGCCGGTGCCTTTCATGTCTCCAAGCCCAGCGATTTGATTCCGGAGTTGCAGGGCCGCTTCCCGATTCGCGTCGAGCTCAAGGCGCTCACCGAGGCCGATTTCATTCGGATCATGACGGAACCGGAGAACGCGTTGACGAAGCAGTACGCGGCGCTGATCGAATCCGAGGGCGCCAAGCTCGAGTTCTCGGAAGATGGCATCGCCGAGATCGCGCGTGTCGCCGCCGTGGTCAACGAGCGCATGGAGAACATCGGCGCGCGGCGACTGCACACCGTCATGACTACGCTGCTCGAGGACGTGATGTTCGAGTTACCCGATCGCGGCACCGACACGATCAAGGTCGATGCCGACGTAGTCCGCGATCGATTGAAAGAGATCATGGAAGACGAAGATCTGCGCAAATACATTTTGTAATTCCTTCGCCCCTTTCGCGCCTCCCCCCGCTACGATGCCACCGACCGATTTTCTCGCCATACCCGATTTCTCACGCGACGAGCTCGTGTCACTGTTCGGCCTCGCCGAACGCATGAAGAGCGGCGCGTACGACAAGAAGCCGCTCGCCGGAAAAACGCTCGCCATGATCTTCATGAAGTCGAGCACGCGCACGCGCGTGTCGTTCGAGGCCGGCATGTATCAGTTGGGCGGGCACGCGCTGTTTCTGTCGCCGCGCGATGTCCAACTCGGACGCGGCGAGCCGATCGCCGATACGGCGCGCGTGCTGTCGCGCTACGTGAACGGCATCATGATCCGCACGTTTGCGCACCAGGACATCGAGGAGCTCGCGCAGTACTCCAGCGTTCCTGTGATCAACGGCCTCACCGATCTCCTGCATCCCTGTCAGATTCTCGCCGACCTGCTCACCGTGAAAGCGGAGTTCGGATCGGTTGCGGATAAGAAGTACGCGTGGATTGGCGACGGCAACAACATGGCGAACTCCTGGATCAACGCCGCGTACCGCTTCGGCTTCGACCTCGATCTCGCCTGTCCCGCTGGGTATGAGCCCGCGAGCGACCTGCTGGCCCGTGCGCAAACCGTCGCCAAGGTCCGCGTCGTGCGCGATCCGATGGACGCGGCGAAAGGCGCCCACGTCGTCAACACCGACGTCTGGGCGTCGATGGGGCAGGAGGAGGAACAGAAGGACCGCGAGCGCGCGTTCGCCGGCTATTGCGTCACGCCGGAGTTGATGAAGCAGGCCGACGCGAAGGCCATCTTCCTCCACTGCCTGCCGGCGCATCGCGGCGAAGAAGTTGCCGCCGACGTGATCGACGGCGCGCAGAGCCGCGTGTGGGACGAAGCCGAGAATCGTTTGCACATCCAGAAGGCGATCATGGCCGCGCTGATGGGCGGAGAAGCGCTATGACGCCCAAGGAACCTGGCGTGGCGGCGGAGAGCCGCGCTGACGGCGCCACCGCATCAGCGAACATTACGCAGCGGATCGAAGAGCTGGCCGATTGGAGAGGGAAGACCCTCGCCCACGTTCGCGCGCTCATTCACGAAGCCGACGCCGGCATCCAGGAGGAGTGGAAGTGGATGGGCACACCCGTTTGGGCGCATCACGGCGGCGTGTGCACGGGGGAGACGTACAAGGCGGTCGTCAAGCTCACCTTCTTTCGCGGCGCCTCGCTCAAGGATCCGAAGAAGCTGTTCAATTCCAGCCTCGAAGGAAACACGCGCCGCGCGATCGACATTCGCGAGGGTGAGGAACTCGACAAGGCGGCGTTCACGCAGCTCATTCAGTCCGCCGTGGAAGCCAATCTTGGTGCTCGTACCAAACGCGCCGTCAAGAAAAAGAAGTGAGTCCGCGGCATCACGACGGGAGCGAATGTGAATAGTGTGAAAAGTGCGATCGCGCTGGGCAACAAGGCGCCAGATTTTACGGTCCTCGACGACAGCGACACGGAAGTGTCTCTCTCGGACTTCGTCGGCCGCGTCGTGGTGTTGTTCTTCTACCCCAAGGACGACACCACTGGCTGCACCGTCGAAGCCTGCTCGTTTCGCGACGCCGTTCCCCGATTCGGCGAGCTGGACGCGGTCATCCTCGGCATCAGCCCCGATTCGCCGCGCAAACATCGCAACTTCAAAAAGAAGTACGACCTGCCGTATGCGCTCCTCTCCGACACGGATCACAAAGTGACCGAGGCGTGGGGGCTGTGGGTGGAGAAGCTGTTTTGGGGCAAAAAGTACTGGGGCGTGGCGCGCACCACGTTCGTCATCGACGCCAAGGGGCGCATCGCTAAAATCTTCGAGCAGGTGAAGCCCGAAGGCCATGCGGCTGAGGTCGCAGAAGCGGTCGCAGCACTGGCCTAACGGCATCCTTTCTGCTTCTTGAGGGCGTATGACACATGACGCCCTTGAAAAGAACCGCGATAACGATGTACCGCTCGAGAAGAAGCTCGACGATCTCTACTCGCTGATCGACGGCATCGAGACGGCCATGGTGACCACGCGACGCAACGATGGACACCTCGTGTCGCGCGCCATGCAGACCCAGCGACGCACGTCCGGCACGGACCTCTGGTTCATGACGAACGTCGAAAGCGAGAAGTTCGAAGAGATAGCGCGCGACCCGCACGTCAACGTGTCGTATTACAAGGATCGCACGCGAGAGTGGGTGAGTGTGAGCGGCACGGCAATTCTCTCGCGCGATCGCGATCTCATCGACGCCCTCTACCAGCCCGACTGGAAGATCTGGCTCGGCGACGAAGGCGACGGCAAACACGACGGCGGGCACCACGACCCGCGCATTGGCCTCATCCTGGTTGAAGCGGACACGGTCCACTACTCCAAGAAAGACCGGCCCACGCCCATGATCCTGTTCGCCTTGGCCAAGGCCAGGATTACCGGCGAGCCGCCAAAGGTCGCCGACGTCCGAGAGATCGGCCGAGCGGAACTCCGCGCACCCTGAACGCGCGCGCTGGTGACAGGGTGGAACGGTTATTCACGTTCCACCCTTCCACCGTTCCACTGTTCCACCGCATATTTTGCGGATGACTACCGCCACCGATGCGGGCCCGCTCCGGCGCACCCCGTTCTACGATAAGCACGTCGCGCTCGGCGCCAAGATCGTCCCGTTCGCCGGCTACGAAATGCCGGTCACCTACCCCATCGGGCTCATGGCCGAACACAAGGCCGTGCGCGAGGGGTGCGGGCTGTTCGACGTGTCGCACATGGGTGAGTTTTTCATCTCCGGCGACAAAGCAGTTGACTTTGTCAACTATGTCACGACGAACGACGTCGCCGCCCTGGCCGTGGGCCAGGTGCAATACTCCACGATTCTGAACGACCGCGGCACGATCGAAGACGACTGTCTTGTCTATCGCTTTGCCGACAAGATCATGATGGTTGTGAACGCGTCGAACGTCGACAAGGACTTCGCCCACATCGCGCGGCACGCAGGCAAGTTCGGCGTGCGGTTGGAGAACGCCAGCGACAACCTGGCGCTTCTCGCGCTCCAGGGCCCCGAAGCGGCGAAGATTCTGCAGACGCTCACCGCCACCGATCTGTCGCCGATCAAGTATTACCACTTTACTGAAGGCGAAGTGGCCGGTATGCCAATGATCATTGCCCGCACCGGCTACACCGGCGAAGACGGCTTCGAGCTCTATCACGACGTGAAGTACTCGTCGAAACTGTGGGACGCCCTCATGGCCGCCGGCCCCGTGGTTCCCGCCGGACTCGGCGCGCGCGACACTTTGCGCTTGGAAATGGGCATGGCGCTCTACGGGAACGACATCGATGACACCGTCACTCCGCTCGAGGCCAACCTCGGCTGGCTCGTCAAGTTGAAGAAGGGCGAGTTCGTGGGAAGTCCGGTGCTCAACGCGCAGAAAACGAACGGCGTGACGAAGAAGCTCGTCGGCTTCACGCTGCCGGATCGCAACATCGCGCGCCACGGCTATCCCGTTTTTGTTGACGGCGTACCCAGCGGAACGGTGTGCAGCGGCACCTTGAGCCCCACGCTCGGCACGCCGATTGGTACGGCGTATGTGCCGCCGGACCATGCCAAAGAGGGCAGCACCTTCGACGTGGAGATCCGCGGCAAGCGCATCGCCGCCACCGTCGTCAAGCCGCCGTTCTATAAGGACGCGTCGCACCTGTGACCATTCGCGTCGGAATCCTGACGATCTCCGACGCCGGGTCTCGCGGGGAACGCGCCGACACGTCGGGTGATGCCATTGCCGCGTGGACCAGCTCCCGCGGCTACGCGCTGGCGGAGCGCGCGCTGGTGCCCGACGAATCGGGCCGCATTGTGTCCGCGCTGTGCGACTGGTGCGACCGCGACGCCGCCGACCTGGTGTTGACCACCGGTGGCACAGGCTTGAGCGCGCGGGACGTCACGCCAGAGGCAATGCGCGCGGTGATCGAGCGCGACGCGCCCGGTATTGCCGAACGCATCCGCCTGCTGTCGCTCGCCAACTTTCCGCGCGCCGCGCTGTCGCGCGGCATGAGTGGCGTCCGTAATAAAACGCTCATTATAAATCTCCCAGGTTCGAACGGCGGCGTCAAAGATGGCCTGGCCGCTCTCGATCCGATCATCGACCACGCCATCACGGTATTGCGCAGCGAGCACGTCGAGCACGTCGAGCACGTCGAGCACGTCGAGCACGACGCTGACCGCGGCCCGCCGACGGCAGACCGCTAGCCGTATGAAAGTTCTCCTGACACTCAACGACGTCGAACCCGCGGTGCGCATCAACGCGCTGCTGGAGCGCGACGGTGTCGATACCGAAGTGGTGTCGCCGCTCGACGACATTCGCGCCGTGATCAAGCGGCAGAAGCCGGACATCATCGTCTTCACCGGCGAGTTGGCCGATCCGTCAACCGTGTCGATCGTGAAGGAGCAGATGTGGGACGGCGCCGCGGCAGTGGGGCTCACCGACAAGGTTGACGCGTCGCACATCGAGCGGTTGCGCAACATCGGGTTCGTCGAGGTGTTCCCCAAGCCGGTGAACGTTGACGACGTGCTCGGCGGCCTGCGTCGCATATTGGACCGGCGGCGGCTGCAGCAGCTCACCGGATTGATCGGCGAGAGCGACGCGATTCGCGAAGTGATGGTGCAGGTGGAGCAGATGGCGCCGGTGTCCAGCACGGTGCTCATCGAAGGCGAGAGCGGCACCGGCAAGGAGCTCGTGGCGCGCGGCATCCGCATGCTGAGCAATCGTCGCAACAAGCCGTTCATTGCAGTGAACGTTGGCGCGCTGCCGGAGAGCCTGCTGGAGAGCGAGCTATTTGGCCACGAGAAGGGCGCGTTCACCGGCGCCGCCGAGCGGAGGCTGGGACGGTTCGAGCTGGCCGACACCGGGACATTGTTTCTCGACGAGATCGGCGAGATCCCGTCCGCCACCCAGGTCAAACTGTTGCGCGTGCTCGAGGAGCGGGAGTTCATGCGTGTGGGCGGCGCGCAACCCATTCACGTGGACGTGCGCGTGGTCGCGGCCACGAACGAGCCGTTACGTGAGCTCGTTGAGTCGGGTCGGTTTCGCGCCGATCTTTTTTATCGGCTCAATGTGCTGCGGATCTACCTGCCGCCCCTGCGCGAGCGTCCGGATGACGTCCCTCTGCTCGTGCGGCGGTTCATCCAGGATTATTCCAAGCAGCACGACCGCCCGTTTCACGGCATTTCCGCCGAAGCCATGCAAATGCTCATCGAGTATTCGTGGCCGGGCAATGTGCGCGAGCTGCGGAATCTCATCGAGAGCATGGTGGTGCTGTCGCCGGGGCACGAGATCCAGCCCGGCGACCTGCCGCGACAGATTCGGGATGGCGGTTCGTCGAGGTTTCTTCCTGTGCACGTGGGCCCGATCGTCCGGGGGCAGGAGGCTGCGTCGGGCCGCGAGATCGAGTTCATTGTGCGGAGCCTGCTCGAGCTCAAGCTGCAGGTGGAGGAGTTGCGGCGGCGCATGGACACCGATCGTGCGCCGGACGCGGACGGATGGCTCGGCGACGTGCGTCCGGGCCCCCCAATCGTCGTGCCCGCGGTGCCTGCAGTCCCCGCATTGGAGCCGCGGAATCAAGCCCCGGAGCCGAACGTCGTGACCTTTGCGGCCGGAACGAAGATGGCGGACATCGAGCGCGCGGCAATCGAGATGGCGCTCAAGGAGACCCGCGGCAACCGGCGCCGTGCGGCGGAGATGCTGGGCATTGGTGAGCGGACGCTGTACCGAAAGATCAAGGAGTATCGGGTGCCCGAGGAGCTCTACACCGCCGATTCACTTGATTAGCTGGTGGCCCCGCGCGATATTGACCGAACCTATTGAGGCCGATCGAAGCCGATCGTGACGCGGGAGTTGGCGCGTTGTAGCAACCGGGATATTCTCCCCGACGCTGGAGTTTGCGTTGTCGTTGCCGGCCAACAGCTCTACGTCCGCCCCCGACTCGTCCTTGATCGCGGGGACCGTTCTCCCCATCCAGCGCGCCGAAGAGTTGCTGAGCACCCTGCCCGGGGTGATGTCGGCCCGCATCATTGCCGGACCGACTGGCGCAGTGGACGAGATCCACATTCTGACGACCACCGCGGTGACGGCGAAGCAGACCGTGCGGAACGTCGAGAGTGCATTGATCGCGCACTTGGGGATGCGGGTGAGCCACAAAAAGATTTCCGTGGCGACCTCGGACGAAGCCCAGCGGCCGCAGCGTATCTCTAATACTGGATTGCAGTTACCGGTTCCAAAACTCGCAGCAGAGACGCCCGCCGCGGCACAAGCAGGTGTGTGTGCGGCCTCGAGCGCGGGCACGGAAGGGCCTGACGCCGTGGTATCGACGCAGAGCGACCGGCGGCGCAGAATCTATTTCGAAGACGTGGAAGTACGGCGATCGCGGACCAAGGGAGTCGCCTGCCGTGTTACGCTGAGGAAGGGTAACCAGTCGTTTATCGGCGAGGCCGAGGGAATCGAGAACGAGCGGCTTCGCGTCGAGCTCGCAGCCCGCGCGACCCTATCGGCAATCAAGCAAGCCGAGGGGGGAGAGCGTGTGCTGGCGTTGGAGGGCTGCAAGGTCATCGAAGCGTTCGACCACGAGTTCGTGTTTGTGGGCGTGACAACTCGGCATGGCCGTGACAGCTCGCTGATGACCGGGAGCGCCGAGGTTCGCGAGAGTCCGGAAACTGCGAGCGTGCTGGCGGTGTTGGACGCGACGAACCGGTGGTTGGATCGCGGCGCGTGAGCGAGGCGTTATAGCACTGATACACTCCGCTGGCCTTGAGCCGGCGTGTCGATAATAGACTGAGAGAGAGCGGACGGGCGCAGGCGCTCGTTCACTGCTGGGCAGGTTCGCCGGACGGACGCGAGGCCGCGGTCCGTGGCGAGAGGTGGTGGAGTGCGTACCGGGTTGCGACGACGCCGACCGATACGTGCGCGTACCAGCAGCATCCTACCTGATCATTCAACAATACAAATAAGACCCCCTCCCTCGCCAAGCGAAGACGAGCGGAGGACAATTCCGTCCAGTAGTTGAGCGGAGCTCACTTTGGGAGCACACGGAGACGTGTGACTTGAAGTACCAAGGGGGTGACGCGACATGACGAACCATTCCTGCAAGTTCTGGGGGACCGGTACGATTCTCTGGGTGTGAGTGAGGTTGGGGGTCACTGCTTATGCAACGGCGCGTTCAGATATACGTCATCGCAATCATAATACTTTCGGCCGTCGCGAGCGCAGCGGTATTCGCGGCGGCGCCGACGTTTACTCTTGACGGCGTACTTGACGCTCTTTTTCTGTGTACGCTCGCGGTTGCGGGAGAAGTTCTGAGTTTCGTGCTGCCGTACAAGGCGGTGGGTACAATCGGGTATATCCCCTACTTCGCCGCAGCGATCGTGGTGCCTGGATGGCCAAGTGTCTTGGGCGTCGGCATGGTGCGTCTGGTCATGGAGGCGACGTCCCGCCGTCAGGTGATCAAGCAGGCTCTCAATACGTCGTCGTATGTGTTGATGGAGGCCCTTGCGATCCTGATTTATCGCGCGCTCGGCGGAGCTAGCTTGGTCACGGTCGCGCAGACATGGAGTCTAACTCGCGTCACTCGAGAATTTGGTCTGCCAGCGGTCGTAGCATTCACGCTAGCGTTTGTCGCCAATAACCTCGTGATATTCATTGCGATCGCGCTCGCGTCTGGCCGGTCGCCTTGGACGGTGATTGTCGAGGGCAGCCGATCGACGGTCGTGTTGGATCTTATTACGACTCCCTTGGTTTTTGTTTTTGCCTGGGTCTATGCGGCGTTCGGGCCAATCGCTGGTGCAGCCCTGTGGGTCCCGATACTCGGCTTGCGCCAAGTACATCGTATTAATCTCGAACTCGAACGCACGAACGAAGAATTGCTTGAGCTGATGGTCAAATCGCTTGAAGCGCGAGACCCATATACGTCGGGTCATTCTCGCCGAGTTCAGAATTACTCGATGACGATTGCGCGCGCGCTGGGGCTCACCGATAGGCAGGTCGCGGAAGTGGGCCGCGCGGCGTTGTTGCACGACGTAGGAAAGATTTACGAGAAGTACGCCTCGGTGCTGGCCAAGCAGGACAAACTCACTCCGGAGGAGTGGGCGATTATTCAAGACCATCCTGAGGACGGCGCAAAATTAGTCGCGACGATGACGCGACTTCGCGACGTTGTTCCAGCCATCCGCCATCACCATGAAAATTGGGATGGGACAGGCTATCCGCATCGCCTTGCCGGAGATCTCATTCCACTGGCGTCACGAATCATTCGATTCGCCGACACGATTGATGCCATGACAACCGAGCGACCGTATCGCGAGCCACTGACCGAGCTCGAAGTGAGGAATGAAGTCGTGCGTTGTCGAGGAAGTCAGTTCGATCCGCAAATCACCGATCGACTCCTGTCGAGTCCACACTGGACGTCGTTGTTCAAGTCGACTTCGGAGCCAGGCGAGCGTTCGAGTCGACAGAAATTCACAGTCATTGGAAAGCAAACGTCCGGTAGCATCAAAGACCGCATCAAGACGAGTGGCATTGCCTAGTTCCGGGAAATCGCGACAACCCCAGGTTCGATCTGATCGGCAATCTGCTGCAGCATCGAGGACATCGGCGGATCCTGCAGGCGAATACGATTCACGTAGGTCCTGAGCCGACGACGCGTGACGGATCTCGATTCGAAATCGCGCGAAATCCGCAGCGCAGTGGCCATCTCAAAATCCGCGGCGTCTCCGCTGTCTTCCGGCCGATGGTACCGAGTCAGCTCAGCGATCGCGTCGAGGGGGTTGAGCGTGATGCCGGAGAGATGATCGATCAAGATTCGCAGCGTATTGGCCCAGCGACAAACTCGTCCGTCCGTGTCTGGAATCCCAATCTGCTTCCCCGCGGCGTACAGTTCGCGAAGTTCGCCGATATTGCAGGTCGCGGATGCAATGTCCGTACGCAAAATGAGGTACGCGAGATTGCGTCGAAGTTCGGGAGACTCATGTGCGATTGCCTCAGCTGTCGATAACCACTCTTGCGCACCTTCCGCATCGCCAGTGTCAGTGCGAAAGCTCGCGCTTGTAAGGGCGAGCAGGAATGCGAGACGGCGAAGGCCATAACGATCGGATAGCACGAAACCCGCGTCGATCGCCGCCAGTGCCTCACTCGTATGACCACTGCGCCAAAATGCGTGACCGGCCTTTCTGTAAGCATCGGCGCGTTGCTCGGCGGGCAAATCGGTGCGCGCCATTAGCTCGCGAGCGATGCGAACCGATTCGGACCGATCGCCGAAAGTGGCGTGGTAGATCAAGAAAAAACACTGCGAGTCATACGACATCGCGAAGCCGCCGTTCGCCAACAACGGTGTAAGTGTGTCAAAGGCTACTTGCGCAAATTCTTCGTCTTGTTGGTAGGCGCAGTAGGCGATGAGCGGAATGCTCATTTGCGCGCGGTGCTCAGGCGTTGACTCCGGGTCGGTGAGGCAGCGGCGGAAGATCGACAGAATTGCCTCGCTCTCCGTGCCTGTTGCCGAATTGGCCATCATTTCGGCACACTCGATGTCATCGTGCGCGCGTGCGACGCCCGCGTGGCGCAAAATTTCGATGCCTCGTTTGACCAAGTCGCGCTCGGAAAGCGCTACGGCTAAGCGAACGCTCTCCTTCGCTAACTCGATACACAACTCTTCGTCCGCGATTAGTGCCGCACGCTGTAAGAGTTCGGCGGCTTCTCTAGGCCTGCCGATTTCGACGGAATGCTTTGAACACGCGCGAAGCACAGGAACGGCCCGCGACACGTCGCCGGAAGCCAACCAGTGTTCACCGCAATCCCAAAGCATCGCGGGCGATTGCCGTTCACCCGCTTCCTTCTCGAACAGTTCAGCAATGCACCTATGCGCAAATTGGGCGGCGATGGGCGCGCACTTGCGCTGAACTGAATCGGCGACCAGCCAGTGAGAAGGCTGTATGCGATCAGCCCGTTGAACAATCATACCGCGTTTCTCAAGCTCTTTCAGCACACCGAGAAGCTGGAAGTGTGGGAGTTCGATTGCTGCAACGATTCGTTCGATAGTCGCGTATTTGCCCAGGAATACGCAAATTTCCAGTGAGGACATCGCTTCCGACGACAGCGTTGCGACGCGCTGGTCCAGGAGATCGGTGATCGTTGATGGGATCGCAAATCGCTCACCCGTGCGTTCAATGTGGCTGATAATGCATGCGAGAAAGAACGGATTCCCCGCCGCCGTTTCCACCACCCACTTCCGATGCGCGTCGTTTGAATTTGACGCGCCATTCCCGAGCGCGCCGTCGATGAGCGTTCTCGACGATGAATCGGGGAGCCGCTTTACAAGTATCGTTGTAGAACTTCCGCCGCATGTTGTTGCTTCCTCTCGCTCGTCTCGCGACGTCAACAGTACCAACACCCGCCGATTTGTGCGACTCGCCGCCAACTGACGGGCCATCTGCAACGACATGTCATCCAGCCAATGCGCATCCTCCAGCCAGATCACCAGCACGCTCTCCG
>JBEPWA010000055.1:0-30211 GCA_041690755.1 Gemmatimonadaceae bacterium
AACGCGGCAACGCCATCATGCCGTAGTACTGCGTCCAGCCTTCACCCACCCACAGACTGGGCTGGTATTGCTCGCGCGTGTAGTCGAACGGGCCAAGCGCCACGGCCCGCACGCGCTTCATGTTCCACACATGAAAATATTCGTGCGCCGCGGCCTCGAGCCCCGGCAGCACGGGCACGGCATCGGACCAGGGCCGCGGATCGATGCACTGCGTGGAATAGAGATGCTCCATGCCGTCGTTGCCCGCGTAGCCAAGATTGAACATGAAGGTGTACATCTCGAGCGGCGGCGGGTCGAACACAGTGTTCTCGTAGCGCACGATCTTGCCAAGGTCGGCCAGGAACCGCTGATGCAGCGCCGGCGCTACCGGGCCGTTGTGGTGGATCATGGCGCGATAGATCCGGTTGTCAATGCGCAGCGTGTCGAGCATGAGCGAGCGCGCCACCTCAGTGGGCGTGTCGACAAGTAGATCATAATTTACAAATGAGTAATCTGTTTGATCGGCGATCCGCGCATCGCCGTTCACGAGGTGCCAGCCGGCGGGGAGCGCCACGTGCAGCCGAACCGGATCCGGCTTGTGATCGGCCACGTACATGAACAGCGATGGTCCGTTCCAGTTGGCATGCGCCGAATCGAGCACGCTGAACGTTCCGGAAAGGGTGTTCGCGTAGACGCGGTAGCGGACCGTGACGTTATTCGCGCCCGCGGGATAGATCCGCCAGAGCGAGCCGTTCTCGCGATCCCACCGCAGCGGTGTCCCGCCGCTCATGGCGGTGAACGCCGTGACGTTGCGCGCGAAATAGAAGGGTGCATACCGGCCCGGCGACCACACCGGCAACTGCAGCTTGACCACGTCGCCGCGTACCTTGCCGAGGTCGAGCTCGATGTCGTACTCGTGCGTGGCCGGATCGCTCCAACCAATGCGATAGCCGATATCGAACGCGTTGGCCGCGTTGGCGCGCTGCGCCGGCATTTCACCGGTTGCTGGTACCATCGAGCCGCCACAGCCGGCGATTGCCGCGGCGGAGGCGATGAGTGCGCATACCGTGCGAAAGTGCACGAGCCCTCCATGAGGTCGGTCGAAGCGTGCAGAGTGGTGCACAAGTGTGTACCCGGGCACCGCGTTTGCCAAGATTCTGCGATGCTGGACACTAGCGACCGCGACGGCAACGGAGACATTAGCATGGCGACCCGCAAGCGTTCCTCAACCATCACCAAGCGCACGACAGCACCGCTGGCGGAGTACAAACGGAAGCGAGACTTCACCCAGACGGCCGAGCCGCTGGGGGGCAAGGTTGGCGCGACGTCGCGACGCGCGTTCCGCTTTGTCGTTCAAAAGCACGCCGCGAGTCATCTGCACTATGATTTTCGGCTCGAGCTGGATGGCGTAATGAAGAGTTGGGCGGTTCCCAAAGGGCCCAGTTACGATCCCGCAGTGCGTCGTTTGGCTATGGAGGTAGAGGATCACCCCATTGAGTACAACACCTTTGAAGGCACAATCCCCAAGGGTCAGTACGGCGGCGGAACGGTGATGCTCTGGGATCGCGGTACGTATGAGCCCGAAGGCGGCGGCGGCGAAGACGCGCTGCGCGACGGTTATGAACGCGGCGACCTCAAGATCGTGCTGCACGGTAAGCGCCTGATGGGCGGCTGGGTGCTTGTGCGTATGCGGCGCGACGGCGAGCGCGCGCAGTGGCTGCTCATCAAGCACCGCGACGAGACCGCGGACCCCAAATACGACGTGACCGCAGACGTCCTGACCTCCGTCGCCAGCGCGCGGACCATGGAGCAGATCGCTGCGCGAAACGGGCGCGTGTGGAACAGCGATCGGTCGGATGCGCCCGTAAAACGAAAGACGGCGACCTCGCGGGCAAACGCGACGCGGAAAAAAACAGCGACCAGGGTCACCGCAAAAAAGGCGGGCGCAAAGAAGATTGCGGCCAAGAAGAAAAAGGCGCCGCCAGCCCGGACGCGCCGCACAGGACCGTGACTGTTTCGGCTTTTGTGCGGGCACCGGCAACGCGTCAAACTTAGTAACTACCGTTTCGGCAAGTCTGGCATCTTGGTGGCCCCTGCCACATCGTCGTAGACCGGTGGTGTTACTTCACGCGCAGTTTTTCCGAGGGTCTTTCCATGGCACTCTTCGCCCGCCGCAACGCGGTGCCCCACGCAACCGGCTACTCGGTGATCGACGAGCAGATGGTGATTCGCGGCGAGATCAGCACCCAAGGCACGATCCGCGTAGACGGACGGCTCGAGGGCCGCACGCACCACGCCGGCACGATGATCATTGGCGCCAAGGGCGTAGTCGTGGGAGACCTCGACGCGCGTGAGGTGATCATCGGCGGAATTCTCGAGGGGAACGTGGTGGTGGACGGTCGCATCGAGGTGCAGGCGTCGGCGTCTGTGCGCGGCGACATTACGGCCAGCGCGATGCTCCTTCATGAAGGCGCCACGGTGCACGGGCACATTGCTGTGGACCATCGCACCGGCCAGCTGGAACAGATCGAGGAAGCGCCCCGCCTGGAAATCGCCCGCACGCGTCCCGCTCAAGCGCTCCCCGGCTAAATGCGGACGCGCCGCCCTCGCAGAAAATGGACAGTCCTCCTCCTTCCGCCTGAACCGGGCGGACGGACGCATCAGCTGTCGGTCAACGCGCGGACGGTGAAAACCATGACGACACTGGCCGCCGCAGCACTCATCGTATCCGCCATCTGGGCGACGGAGAACGCACGCAGCGTTGTCGTGACCACCGAGCAACTTGCCTACGCGCAGGGCGTGATGTTTTCGCTGCACGACAGCGTGCACGTCTTGCGTACGCGAGTGCTCGCCGACGCCGCGCAAATCGATTCGGCGCCCGAAATGATCATGCCGGTGCCCGGCCACGTCACCAGCGGCTTCTCGCGTTCGCGACTGCATCCGCTGCTCCAGATTTTCCGCCCGCACCAGGGCATCGACCTGTCTGCTCCCACCGGCACGCGCATCGTTGCCCCGGCGCCCGGCACCGTGACATTTGTGGGCTGGAAAATGGGCGACGGACTCACGATTGAGCTAGCGCACAACGGCGGCGTGACCACGCTGTACGGCCACTGCCGCACCACGCTCGTTCACGTGGGGGATCACGTCCGGCCGGGCGATCCAATCGGCACAGTGGGCTCCAGTGGGTTGGCCACGGGTCCGCATGTCCACTTCGAAGTCATGGTGCGCGGCACGCCAATCGATCCGCTGCGCTACCTCAACGCGTCGCACGATTCCACGACCGCCGTGGCCGAGCGGCTCCGCGAAGACGAGGAAGCGCCGCGCGGTCCGTGATACCAGCAGGCATCACCTGCGCCCGCCGTCACTTCGCGAGTCGCGCCGGAAAGATGCCGCGGTCGCCGAATCTCGCCCGCACTTGATCGATCGTCTTGGCCAGCACCCGATCGCGGTCAGTTTCGTCGGTCATGGCTTCCTTGCGCTCGAACAGTGTGAGTTGGTCGGCGGTTGCGTCAACGGCCAGCGACGACAACCCCACGCCGAGCAACCGTGCCGGCACCGCACGCGCAACGCGCAGCTTGGCCAGGAGTGCGCGAGATACCTCGAGAATGACGCGGTCGGAGAGTACGGGCACGTCCAGCGTGCGGCTCGCTTGCCGCGTTTTGAAATCGAAGTCGCGAATGCGCACGGTGATCGTGCGTGCGGTAAGTCCGTCGCCGCGCAGATCCATTGCTGCGCGCGTCACGAGTGCGAGCAGCTCGCGACCCAGCTCGTCGTCGCTATCGATGTCGGCGGGAAAGGTGTCGTCGCGGCTGATGCTCTTCGCGTCGCCGTGCGCTTCGACCTCGCCATAGTCCACGCCGCGTACCCTGTCGTACAGCCACGTCGCTTCGCGCGCGCCAAGCCACTGACTGAGCGTGGCAACGTCGTACTGCAGCACGTCGGGCACACGGTGCATGCCGAGCTTGGCCAGGCGCTCCTGAAAGCGGGGGCCGATAAGCGGAATGTCGGCGAGCTCGAATGTCTCGAGAAACCGCGCTTCGTCGCCCGGGGCCACGATGTGCACGCCTGTGGCGCCGGTGCCCGGCTTGGGCTTGGCCCGCTCGACGGCGAGCTTGGCGACAAGCTTGGATGTGCCGCCACCAATCGAGACGGACAGCTGCGTTGCCTCGGTAACGCTGTCGCGAATTCGTTTGGCCGTGTCGGCGAGCGACTCGCCATTGTACAAGCGCTCGGTGCCGGCCAGGTCCAGATACCACTCGTCGATGCTCGCGCCTTCCACCACCGGCGCAATGCGCTCGAGCGCCGCGCGAATCTCACGGCTCTTTTCGCCGCACACGCCTCGCGGCACGGGCACGCACATGGCACGGGGACAGAGGCGCAGCGCGCGCGAGATGGGCATTGCTGACCGAACACCGAACTTTCGCGCTTCGTACGACGCCGAGCACACGACGCCGCGACTCTCCCTGGTGCCGCCCACAATGAGGAGCGGCTCCTTCCCCGCGCCCTCTGGGTCAACCATCCGCGCCACGGCGACGAAGAACGCGTCGGCGTCGGCGAGGAGAATGCGCCGTGCGGTCACCGGACGTGCAGATCCTGAAAGAAGCGGGAGTCCTCGGTGTAGCGGGTCACTCCCAGTGTGCGCGCCATGATCTCGCCGACCACGCCGGCGATGTGGTCCCGGTACTCCTCGTCGTCCATGCCATCGGACGCTGTCGAATTCTCGACCACGAAATCGATGACGGAGCCGGGGGTCTCGAGGAACCGATCGTCGGCTTCACCGATCGGCACGCCGAACTCCTCTTCCACAGCAGAGAAGAATTCGTTGAGTGCCCAACTCATGGTGCGGCCAGCCGGCGGGAGATCATCATGGTGGATCAATGTCGCGCCGCCGCCCGAGTCCAGCAACCGGAGCACGTCGGTGCCGCGAGAACGGCAAACTGGGGGTATATTGTCCAGGTTATGACTGCTATCAAGAAGACGGCCTCACGCAGTGCGTCGGACCGCAACGGAACTGCGGCGTTGGCCATGGGCAGCGCGGCCGACGCGCCACACGGATCGCGTCCGGATCAGGTCTACGCGCGGCTGCGTGATCTCATCGTGCAGGGATTGGTTGCGCCAGGCAGCCGCATCGTCGAGACGGAGATCGCGTCGCGTCTTGGCGTGAGCCGCACGCCGGTTCGCGAGGCACTGCAGCGGCTGCAGCAGGAGGGCTACGTCATGGGCTCGCCGGGCGCTCAGCAGTCCCGGCTCACCGTAGCGCCGCTCACGCGCGACGACGTGTACGAACTCCTCAACATTGTCGGCGCGCTCGAGGGCATGGGTGCGCGCGGCGCCGCGCTTGCGCCCGCCGCCGACCGACGCGCGCTCGCTCGCGATCTCAAGGCACTGAACGAGGAGTTTCAGCGCGCCGGCAAAGTTTCGCCAATCAATCACAGCACGTTCTACGACGCCGATCAGCGGTTTCACCGCCGTATTGTCGAAGCAAGCGGCGGCCCGCGGCTGCTGGCGTTGCACGACGCCGTAAAGCCGCAGGCAGAGCGCTACATCCGGATGTACATCAGCATGCTCACGAGCGACATCCGAACTTCGGTCTACGAGCACGACATCATTATTGCGGCCATCGACGAAGGCCGCGCGGACGACGCCGAGTTGGCAGTGCAAGTCAATTGGCGACACGCCGCCGATCGGCTGAGCAAGGTGATTGCCCTGGCCGGCGAGCGCGGGAGCTGGTAACTCCGGCGCCTAGCTCATTGCCGCGAGCGCCCGTTTTGCTTCGGTGTTCGTGGGATTGATCGACAGCGCGGTCTGATATTCGGCCCGAGCGGCGTCGCGCTTGCCCTGCAGTGCGTAGATCGTTCCCAGGCGCGTGTGCGCTCCCGAGCGCGTGACACTCGGCACCGAGTCCGTGGCTTGGGCGATGAACAGTTTCAATTCGTGCTCGCCGCGATCCGTGTTGATCGCCGACAGCGCCGCGGCGCGCCCGTATTGGAAATGGGCCATCAGCTCGCCGGGCCTCGCCGTCATGATACTGTCGTACACGGCAAACGCATCGGGCCAGCGGCGCACGGTCTGATAGAACGCCGCGAGTGAGTACGACGCGACAATACTGTCCGGCACCGCGGCAACGGCGGCGAGCAGTTCGCGCTCCGCCCCGTCAACGTTCTTTTCGCGTTGCAGCAGTGAGGCCATGGCGAGGTAGCCGCGCACGGGATTGAGGCGCTCGATCTCGTGCGCCTGTTCCTTGGCCTTCACCATGCTCCCACCCATCACGGACGGCGCACGTGAGTAGAACTGAATCAAGCCCTGCCGCGCGTCGATGGACACGGGATCGAGCTGCGCCGCCTTGTCGAACTCCGATTTGATGCGCCGGGCGAGAAAGGGCAGTTTCAGTTTACTCATCGTAGGCGCTTGCTCGCCAAGCGAGTTCGCCAACCAGAGATGATGCGCTGAAACCTTCTCGTTGGCCTTGATGGCCTTCTCAAACCACGCGGCCGCATCGCCCGGCTTGCCCATGGCCATGTCGATCGCGCCCAGGCAATGGAGAGCAGCGTCGTTGGAGGAGTTCTGTTTCAGCGCCGCTTGCTCCGCGGCACGCGCCTGGTCGTATGCGAGATCCGCGACGAGGCGTTGGACGGAAGGGGAACACTGCGCGTTCGCGCGGCTCGCTCCAACGGCAACCAGCATCGAGGAGAGAATCAATCGGTGGAGCATCGTCGTTACTGTCCGTCCTGCAATTCCTCGAGCAACTTGATGTAACTGTCGTATCGCTCCACGCTCACTGCGCCGCTGTGCACGGCCGCGCGCACGGCGCAGTCGGGCTCCACCACGTGGCTACAGTCGGCGAAACGACAGTCGTCGCGCACGGAGCGAATCTCGGGAAAGCAGCGGTCGAGCTGATCCGCGGAGAGCGCCCACATGCCCACTTCGCGCAGCCCAGGCGTATCGATCACGTAGCCGCCGTCGGCGCCGGGCAGCGGTAGCATGGCCGCACCCACCGTGGTGTGCTGGCCCTTGTTCACCGACTCGCTGATTTCGCCCACCCGCAAATTCGCGCCCGGAAAGAGCGCGTTGAGGATCGACGACTTGCCCACACCGGACGGTCCGGTCACGACGGATCGGCGACCGGCGAGCATGTCACGCGCCGCCTCGAGACCAATCCCGGCCTTCACGGACGTGTAGTACACGGGATAGCCGGCGCGTTCATAGGGATCGAAGCGCGCCCGTGCCGCGTCTTCGCCCACCAGCTCCACCTTGTTGATGATGATGCGGGCCGGAAGGTCGTTTCCTTCGGCGATCACCAGAAACCGGTCGAGCATGCGCGGATGCGGCTCCGGCTTGGCGGCGGCAAACATCACGACCACCTGGTCTACGTTTGCCGCGACGATCCGTTCGCCCTGGGCCCCACCGGGCGCGCGCCGCGCGAGTTGCGACCGTCGCGGCAGAATCTCGGCGATCGCCCACATATCCGCCGGCCCGTCCCGTTCCAGCACTACGTCGTCGCCCACCGCGAGCTTGAGCGTTTTTGCCGCGGCGAGTATGGTGTCGCGGCGCAGCGAGCCGTCGGCGCGCTTGCCGCTATTAGATTTCTTTAATCGCCCGCGCATCGACGCTTCGACCGACTCGCCCGCCTCCGTCCGAACACGCCACACGCCACCGGTCCCGCCCACCACTACACCGCGCGCGCCTTCGTCGTCGGTCACGACGCGTCCCGGTCGTTGCGCATCGCATCCCACCACGGGCGCGGCGGCTCCGTCGTCGCCGCACGCTCGCCGATCAGCTGGTCAAGCAGCGTCTTCACGGCGGCGAGGGAGAATTCGCCGAGCTGCGCGCGAGCATCCTCCTCCGTGTCGGCGTGGACGAGATACTCACTCTCGACGTGGCCTTCGGGACTTTGCGCGCCGAGCCGCGACCATTTGACGAACAAGATGAATCCGCCCCACGCGGCATCAGCGTCGCCTGTGGCTTCAACCATCAACTCCACGCTGTACGAATAGCCGTCCGCGCCTTCGAACGCTGCCGGCCGGTCGTGGACCGCAGCATAGCCGCCGATCGTAGACTCGTCGCCTTTCGAGTGATCGGCCGGGCGATGCTGCGCGTGCGACTTCAAGACCTCCTGCCTCCGATCATTTCCTTCACCACGTTGCCGGTGATGAACGCGACGTTCGCCGGACGCTCGGCCAATCGGCGCATGAGATACGGATACCACTGCGTGCCGAACGGCACGTACACGCGGATCCGGTACCCGTCGCGCACGAGTTGCTCCTGCAAGTCGCGGCGGACGCCGTACAGCATCTGGAACTCGAAGCGCGAGCGATCGATGCCGCGCTCGGTGGCAAACCGCTTCGCCTCGGCAATGATCGCCGGATCGTGCGTGGCAATGCCTGGGTAGTTGGCGCGTTCCATGAGCGCGTGCATGCACTTTATATAATTCTGATCGACTTCCTTCTTGTCGGGAAAGGCGACCGCGGCCGGCTCCTTGTAGGCGCCCTTGCAGATGCGCACGCGACAGCGGGCCTGGATGGCACGGTCAACGTCCGACGACGTGCGATACAGATAACTCTGCAGCACGATGCCGACGTTTTCCTTGTACGCCGGATACAGACGGTCGTAGAACAGCTCGAGCGTCTTCTCCGTGTACGAGCTCGCCTCCATGTCGAGCCGCACGAATGTTTCGTAGGCCTGGGCGCGTCCAAGCACCTCGTGCATGATCGAGACGCAGAGCTCCTCGGAGATGTCCATGCCCATGGCCGTGAGCTTGACCGACACGTTCGCGTCGAGCTTTTGCTGGCGAATGCGATCGAGAATGGCGAGATACTCGTTGGCCGTGCCACGCGCCTCGCGCTCGTTGGTCACGCTCTCGCCGAGCAGGTCGAGCGACGCCGTAATGCCTTTGGCGTTGAGCGCGCGAACTGCGGTGAGCGCCTCGTCGAGCGTTTCGCCCGCCACGAAGCGTGAGGCGAATTTCTTGGCCAGCTTGTTGTTGCGAACGAACCGGAAGACCCGCGGTTGTCCAGATAGGTAGAGCAGTGTTGAACGAAGCATCAGTTGCGGACGGCGTGCGATCGAATGGTGGCCGGTTTGACTACGCGCAAAACCGGAAAGTCGGCGTGTGCTGCCAGGATGTTGTCATAGAAGCTCCATTGCGCCAACCCGTCCTCGCTCAACGGCTCGAGGAGGAAGAACGCTACGAGGCCGAACGGCTGTCCGGCGCGAACGACATAGGAACCGGCGGGCAACGATCTCGCCGTGGGGGCGCCCCAGTGACCGGCCACGTCCTTCATCATGCGCGGCGTTTCCGAACGGCCCTTGTCCATCACCGTATCGACGCCGAACGCCTGGCCCGTGACGGTCACCGGGGCATCTATCTGCTCCACGGTCACGCCGTGAATCCTGAGAATAGGCAGAATTGCCGCCGCTGTCTTGGCATCGAAAGCATAGGCGAACGGCAGCGTGCTCGTGAGCGTCGGCGTGAAGCTCGCCATTACCGGCATGCGGACGAGCTTGATGATGCCGGTTCGCTGGCGCATGCCCATGCCCGGCTCGCGCTTGCTGCTGTCGGTGAGCGTGCGCACTTCCTCAACGCGAATGTCTTCGATGCGCGTGGTGTCCATGCGGGACTTGAGCGATAGCGGCGGCGACGAGCCGGGGTTCTTGGCCCATGCCGCCACCTTGGCGTCGCCCGCCTTACCCAGCGCAATGATTTCGGTCTTGTGTTCGGCGAGGTACGAAAGAATCTCCGTCACGAAATCGTAGGTTGACGCCACGCGCCGGTCGAACGGATCGTGCGAGAACGCTTCGCTGAGAATCGAAATGCGATTGCGCAGTCCGTAGTAGTTCGAGCCGTAGCGCGGAAACGGCTCGTAGGTCGAAAAGACCCAGCCGCTCGTGGGGATGGAATCAGCGATGATCTCCTCGAGTCCGGGCGCTCGCGGGCCGCCTCGACCGGCTCGGCCGCCACCAAATCCTCCGCCGCCCAACGTGCCACCGGGAGTGCCGCCTGGCGTGCCCGTACGCGTGCGGCTGAAATCGCCGTAATCCTCTACTTCGAAGCCTTCGCGCGACAACATGCGCCGCCGGATTTCCGGCAGCATGGTTTTGGTCGTGTACGGATTCACGTTCACCGACGTGGGTAGCAGCGACGGCGAGTAGGTGAGCGCGTAGCCGTGGATGCTGCCGTCGGTGGTGTGGAGATCCATGAACAGATCGGGATTCCACTTGTTGAGCATCGCCAGAGACGCGCGCGTTTCCGGCGCGGTAGCGGCCACGTAATCTCGGTTGAGATTGATGTTCGCGGCCGTTTGTCGCGTGCCCACGAGCTCAGGGCCAAGCTGCGAACCGCGATTTTTTTCCTGCGGCCCAAACTGCTCGTTGCCGTCGGCGTTGTAGATCGGCTGCACGATCAGCACGACCGAGTCGAGCACGTTTTTCTTTTTGTCGAACAACAGGTCGCGAAGCAACGACTGCATTGCTTCCTTGCCCTCGACCTCGCCGGCGTGGATGTTCGCCTGGATGTACGCCACCGGACGGCCGAGCCGGCGGGCTTCCTCCGGCGTCGTAATCAAAGGCCGCGATGCGATCACATACGGCAGCTCGCGACCCTGTCCGCTCTTGCCAATGGAGCCTATCGCTATCTTTGCGCCGAGCGTTTTCAGCGAGTCAATGAACAGGACGACATCGTCATAGTGCGACGTCTCGGTGAAATTCGTCCGCTCGGCGCGCGTGAGTGGGCGCTTTCCGGCAAAGCTCTGCAACGTGTACTTGCTCTGCGCCGGTATGGAACGCGTATCGACCTGCTGCGCGTATCCGACAGTGGCGAAACTCAAGGCAACCGCAACGAACGCAACTCGACGCATGAAATCCCCGTGGACCGTAGACCGGTATTGTACCCGATCGGTCAGGGGGCCCGCTACTCTGCGGGCTTGCCTTCTCTGCCGCTGGAGCGAAGAACCAGCCCACGCGTGCGCGTCGTAGCGGCAACGGTGGGGTCCGCGCCGCGCTCGACGTCAGTGCGCACATTCCGCTGAAAGAGCGATAGGTCGCCGTCCTTGACGCGCGATTTGACGAGTTGCAGCACCAGATCGGTGGCAGCAGGCACTGGAACCGCCTCTCCGATGAGGTCCGTCACGACGGCCAAAGGCATGGTCACTGGCCGCTTGCCCGCCGCGGCGCGCAACCGCGCGAGGTCACGAACGGATAGGCCGGCGTCCATCGCGCCGGCGGCCCCCTTGATCTCGTCCGCGGTGCTTCCCGATCCGAGCACCCGCTTGGCCGAGCCCATCCGCAGCGACAGCTGCTTGACCGCGATCACGATTTTGGGACCGTCCGAACCCTTGGCTGCACCCTCGAGCGCCTTGTCAACGAGCGGCGCCGTAGGGAGTTTGGCAATTCGGGCCGAGTCCACGAGCGCGTTCACGGCGAGCATGGTCGGCCGGTCGAGGCGCGCCTGCAGGCGCGCGTCCTGCGCGAGCAACGGCGACGCAATGAGCGTGAGCGCGAGCATGGCGCGCAGCGCACCCACTCGGCCACTCACTGTTGTTCTTCGACGACGATGGAGGAGTTCGCCACGCCGTAGTCGTTGTCCATCACGCGCGGCGCGTTCGGATCGGACACCCAGACGCTGTCGTCAACGACGAACGAATACCGGTGATGTCCAACCGGCACCGGCGCGGTAACCGACCACACGCCGCCGCCGCGATGCCGCGCCTGGAAGCCGGCGTGCGACGCATCCCACCCGTTGAAATCGCCGACCACCGACACCTTTTTGGCGTCCGGCGCAACGAGCACGAACTGGACGCGCTGGTCCGGCTTGGCGGCGGTAGGAAAGAACGCATGCGCCAGCGGCGCTGTGACGCGGCTCAGGTCCACCGACGCGTGCGCCGCACCGAGCGTGGCGAAAACGAGCAGCGACGCGGCGAGCAAGCCCCACGACAGCGGAGTCACTGTCACGGTGCGGGGCGTCGTGAGGCGCGACCAAAGTCCGAAGCGCGAGTGTTTGGGCAGCCGTCGAACGTTCGCCATCACGCGCGCGTCGAACGATTCGCTGACCGGAACGGGTCGGCGAAGCTCGTGCGCAATCTGGTTCATTCTCTCGTCGTCATGCACTATGCACCTCGCTCAGCAACTCCCGAAGCCTCTCGCAGGCGCGCATCACTCGCATCTTGAGCGCCGATACGCCGACTCCGGTGAGCAGCGACATCTCGTCGTAACCCAGGTCTTCCACGTACTTCAACAGAAACGCTTCCCGCTGATCGGCGCGGAGCTTGAGGAGTGCCCGATCGATCTCCTCTCGCCACGCCGCGCGCTCGGCCGGATGCGGCTCCGCCGCCTCGAGCAGCGCCACGTCGTCCACGACGAACGTTTTTGCTCGCCGGCCGCGACGCGCGCCCATGGTGCGGCAGCGATTGAGCAGGATCCGGAACAGCCACGCGCCGAAGCGCTCCGGATCCTCGCATCTCGCCAACGACCGGTAGGCGCGGGTAAAGGCATCCTGCAACGCCTCTTCCGCGTCCTCACGGTTGCCGAGCATGTGGTAGGCGTACCGCGCGTATCGGTCGCGATACCGCGCGACCAGCACGCCGAACGCCTCCACATCTCCGCGCAACACGCGGGCGACAATTACTGCGTCAGAGCTTCCTTCCACAGAGCACAGACCTAGGGATAGAGGTGCGGGTCACAATCGGGGTGGAACTGGGCGGTGGGGCTGAACGGTGGAACGGTGGAACGGTGGAACGGTGGAACGGTGGAACGGTGGTGCGCTGTCATTCCGAGGGAGCGACGCGACCGAGGAATCTCGTGTCGTCCGGCTAGATCCCTCGCGATTGCTCGGGATGACAGCCCAAAGGCCGTTTTCGTTCCACCGTTCCACCGTTCCACCGTTCGGTTCCACCGTCAATAAAACTTCTTCCGCCCCCTCGCCATCTCGATCAACAGCTCGGCCGGCGCAAAACGCGGCGAGAAACGAACGTTTAACTCTTCCAGTTGTTCTACGATTCGGCCCGCACCAACGCTGTCGGCGTACCGAAACGGGCCGCCACGGAAGGGCGGAAACCCAATCCCGAACACTGCCCCAATGTCGCCGTCCCGCGGGGAGCGCAGAATTCCCTCCTCGAGACAGAGCGCGGCCTCATTCACCATCGCGAGCACACACCGCTGAACGATCTCATCAGCGGAAATCGGCCGGCGTTCGCCGCCGATGAGTTGATACACCGATTCGTCAACTTTTCCCTTCTTACCGTCGGCTGGATCGTAGTGGTAGAACCCGCTGCCGCCCTTGCGTCCGGTTCGGCCGCCGCCCACCACACGTCGCATCGCCTCGGCCGGCATCATACGCGGCCCGAACGCTTCCGAGAGCACCAGGGCCACTTTACCGCCAACGTCGATGCCAACCTCGTCGAGCAGGGTCATGGGCCCAACGGGGAATCCGAAGTCTACGAGCGCGGCGTCGATCGACTCGATCGACGCACCCTCATCGAGCACGCGGCCCGCCTCATTCATATACGCTGACAGCGTGCGCGTCGTGTAAAACCCCGGGCCGTCCTTCACCACGATCACCGTCTTGCCGAGCTTCTTGCCGTACGCCACCGCGGTCACGGTCGCATCGGGCGACGTCATCTCCGTCACGATGACCTCAAGCAGCGGCATCTTGTGCACCGGCGAGAAGAAATGCATGCCGAGCACGCGCTCGGGATGATGCGCCACCTCGGCGATCCGCGTGATCGGAATGGTGCTCGTGTTGGACGCGTAGATTGCCGTAGATCCAATGGCCGGCTCCACTTCTTCGAGCACGCGATGCTTGAGCGCCACGTCCTCGAACACCGCCTCGATCACCAGATCGGCCGAACCAAAGCCCGAGTAGTTAGTGGCGCCGCCCACGAGGCTCATGAAGTCGTCGAACTGGTGGCGGCTGATCTGCCGCCGCGTCAACCGTTCCCGGAGCACAGCATCGACGGCCGCGAGTCCCTTGCCGACGCGCGCCGTGTCGGTGTCCTTGAGCCGGACCGACGTCCCCTGCTGCGCCGCAATCGACGCAATGCCGGCGCCCATGAAGCCTGCTCCGAGCACGGCAAGCTTGCGGACGTCGCGCGGTGGCGGGGCCGGCGCGTCAACGCCGGGATCCTTCTTGAGTGAATTGCTGGCAAAAAACAGAAATACCAGTTCTCGTGATACGTCCGTCACGGCCATCTGCCCGAACAGCCGCGATTCTTCGCGCAACCCCTCTTCAAAGCCTCGTGTGTAGCCCGCCTGCACCGCTTCCAGCGCGGCGAGCGGCGCGGGATAATGGCCGTGAGTCTTTTCCATTACGCTTTCGCGCGCTTTCCTGAATACCACGCCGCGCCCGATCGGGTTGTGCTCGAGCAGCAGATTTGTGGCGCCAAGATTCATCGGCCGCGTCGCTTTCCGCGATCCGTTGGCCAGGCCGCGGGCGCGGTCGAGCGCGACATCGCGCAGAATGGCGGGATGCACCATCTCGTTCACGAGCCCCATCTGCAGCGCTTTCTTCGCGCGAATGCTGCGGCCGGTGAGGATCATGTCCAGCGCCGCCTGCAGGCCCACCTGGCGCGGCAGCCGCTGCGTGCCGCCCATGCCGGGAATGAGTCCAAGCTGCACTTCGGGCACGGCCAGCGTCGTCTTCGGATGGTCGGTGCAGATCCGATACCGACAAGCCAACGCCATCTCCAGCCCGCCGCCAAGACACGAGCCGTGAATCGCCGCCACCACCGGCACTCGCAGCTTTTCCAGCCGGCCGAGTAGATCCTGACCCATGCGGCTGATTGCTTCCGCCTGCGGCGCCGTGGTGATCTCCAGGAACTGCTCGATGTCCGCGCCAGCAATGAACGATTCCGGCTTACCGGAGATGAGCACCACGGCTTTGATTAGAGAATCCTGATCGACTCGCAGGAACATTCCCTCAAATTCGCCCACGAGGGCCGGACTGAGCGTGTTCACGGCCTCGCCGGGACGATCGATCGTGACGACGAGCACGTCGTCGTCCACTTCCATTGCGAGCGCTTGTTGCATTGTCGGGTGCGTCATCGGCGTTCGATTACCATGGCGTGGCCCAGGCCTCCTGCAGCGCATACCGTCATGAGACCGAATTGCCCGCCGCGCCGCGTCAGCTCATTGGCCAGCGTCGTGATGATTCGTCCGCCCGTGGCGCCAAAGGGATGGCCAATCGAGATCGACCCGCCCATGACGTTCAACCGCGAACGATCCACCTCACCCACCGGCTCGGCAAACCCCGCACGGGCCGCCCAGGCTCTCGATTCGAAGCCCTGCAGGTTGCTGAGCACCTGCGCGGCAAATGCTTCGTGCATCTCCACCAGATCCATGTCGCGCAGCGTGAGGCCCGCGCGCTTGAGCGCCACCGGCGCCGCGAGCACGGGCCCCATGAGCAGTTGTTCGCCCGGGTCGAGCGCCGCATACGCGTATGACCTTATGAACGCGAGCGGCGTATACCCAAGCGCCGCGGCGCGCTCCTCGCTCATCAGCAGCACGGCGCTACCACCGTCCGTGAGCGGCGAGGAATTGCCGGCGGTCACGCTGCCGTATTGCCGATCGAACACGGGCTTGAGCGCCCGCAACTGCTCGATGGTGGTGTCTGTCCGAATGCCGTTGTCGTGGGTGAGCGCGGTGTCATATCGCGGCGGCAAATACGCAGGCGCAATCTCCGCGGTGAGCCGGCCGTCTTCCGTACCTACGGCGGCGAGACGATGCGACCGCAGCGCGAATTGATCCTGATCCTCGCGCGCTACGTGGTTGATCTTTGCCATCTTCTCGGCCGACTGCCCCATGGTTTCACCGGTGGACGGTTCGGCAATCGCCGGCGTGATCGGCACCAGGTCGCGGGGGCGAATTGAACTAATAATTTTCAGGCGTGCCGCGGCGCTCTTCGCCTTGGAAAGTGCAACGAGCTTGTCCGACATCGACCGTGAATGCAGGATCGGCACGTTGGACAACGACTCCGCGCCGCCGGCAATGATGATGTCGTGATGGCCGAGCACGATTTGGTCGCTGGCGTTGGTAATGGCTTGGTTGGCCGACGCACAGGCCCGGCTCACCGTGTAGGCATCGCAGCCGCGCGACAGCATTGGCATGAGCGACACTTCGCGCGCGATGTTCGGCGCGATCACCGACTGCACGACGGTGCCGTAGATGATCGCCTCCACGAGCTCGCCGTCGAGATCGGTCCGCTGGATCAACTCGGCGACACACCGTTTGCCGAGCTCGATCGCCGAGAGGCCCTTCAGTGCCGTGCCTGCGCGCGCAAACGGCGTTCGGACGCCGTCAACGATCGCGACGCGGCGGCCCGGAGTCCCAAGAGATGGCATGATTGGAAGTTGGTTGCCCCAGTGGCGGGATGAAAGGTGGGATGACCTTACATTCCAGCCATGCCTGCCTCGTTGCCGTCGCGTGCCGCCCGTTTCGCGGCGTTGGCCAACCAGCGGTTCGATCTCCTCGTCATTGGCGGCGGGATCACCGGCTGCGGCATTGCCCGCGACGCCGCACTTCGCGGCCTCGCGGTGGCGCTCGTGGAGAAGGACGATTTCGCCAGCGGCACGTCGAGCCGATCGTCGCGGCTCGTTCACGGCGGCGTTCGCTATCTGGAGCACGGGCAGCTGCATCTCGTGTTCGAGTCGAGCACCGAACGGCGCAGACTGCTTCGATTGGCGCCGCACCTGGTGCGTCCGCTCCAGTTCACTTGGCCTGTGTACCAGGGGGCGCGCATTCCCCAGTGGAAGCTCGCTGCCGGCCTCACGTTGTACGACGCGCTGGCGCTGTTCCAGAACGTTGACAGGCACAAACGTTTGAGTCGCACCTTCGTGCTTGAGGATGAACCCAAGCTTCGCGCTGACGGTCTGCTCGGCGGTGCGCGGTACTACGACGCCGCGACGAACGATGCGCGCCTCACATTGGCAAACGCACTCGGCGCGAGCGAGTCCGGTGCGGTATTGCTCAATCACGCGGCGGTGACCGAACTGTTGTTCGATACCGGTGCCGTGGCCGGCGCCACGGTGCGCAACGCGCTGGATGGCACCGTGGTGCACGTGCGGGCCGCGGTCGTCGTCAACGCCACCGGTCCATGGAGCGACGACGTGCGCGGTCTCGACGAAGGCGCAGTTCCCGCGGTGCGCGGCAGCAAGGGCGCGCACATCGCCGTGCCTCGCGAGCGCGTTGGCAACAATTACGCAGTCACGCTCACAACGCCCAGCGACGGCCGTGTGTTCTTCGTGCTGCCCGCCGATTCGCAGGCGATCATTGGCACCACGGACAGCTATACCACGTCGTCGCCCACCGACGTCCGCGCCAGCAATGAGGATGTTCGCTATTTGCTCGAGTCGGCGAATGCGTACTTCCCGGCGGCGCGGCTCACCGGCAACGATGTCGTGAGCGCGTGGGCAGGCATTCGGCCGCTGCTGCCGGCGGCCGGTGCCACACCGGGCGCCGCGTCGCGCGAACATGCAATCACGACGAGCGCGCATGGACTGATCTCGGTCACCGGTGGAAAGCTCACGACGTATCGCGTCATGGCCGCGGACGTAATCAAGGCTGTGCTCCATCGCTTGCACCGCGGCCGCGGCCGCGACGTGGCGAAATCGACGCCGTTGTTCGGTGGGGACTTTGCGTCGATCAATGAACTGATCGCCCAAGCGGTGCTCGAGGTGCAGGACATTCGTGTCGCGACACACCTCGTGTCGGCGTACGGAAGCAGGTGGACCAACGTGTGGGCCGAGATGCGCACCGGCGACGGACGTGCCGGTATCGTTGACGGCTTGCCGTACACGCTCGGCGAGTTGCGTTACTGCATGGCGCACGAGATGGCGCACACGTTCGCCGATCTGTTCATTCGCCGCACGCACCTCGCGTTTGAAACGCGCGATCACGGCGTTGACGCGGCTCACCGTGTCGCCGGCCGGCTGGGCTTCGACGCCATCGCGCGGCCCGCGGCGCTGGCCGCATACGAGGCCGACGTAAAACGCATTTTCACGATTACGGCGAATGGCTGACGGTGAGGCCAGCCGCACTGCCCTGGGCGTGGCATTCCTTCGCGCCGTGCATCAGCTGCTCGATTCGCGGCCGCTGATTCTCGAGGATCCGGTGATCCTGTCGCTGCTCGGCGAGACCGCGCTCCAACGAATCCGCGACGAACCCGAGAAGGTGCAAACGCCCAACGCGCGCGGATTGCGCGCGCACGTGGTTCTTCGGTCGCGCTTCGCCGAAGATCGGCTCGCCGCGGCCGTGCAACGCGGCGTGACGCAGTACGTCGTGCTCGGTGCGGGCTATGACACGTTCGCGTTTCGCCAGCCCGACTGGGCCGGCACGATCCGCGTCATCGAGATCGACCAGCCGGCGTCGCAGGCGCAAAAGCAGGCGCATCTCGCCGTCATGCGTATCGAGGTGCCGAGCAACGTCACGCTGGCCAGCGTCGATTTCGAGCGCGAGTCGTTGCGTGACGGGCTGATTCGACACGGCATCTCGCTGCACGAGCCAACGTTCTTCTCCTGGCTCGGTGTCACGATGTACCTCACCGAGAGTGCCGTTGACGCCGTGCTCCAGACGGTGGCGGCGTTTCCCGCCGGCAGCGAGATAGTGTTCACGTTTTCTCCGCCGCGCGAACCGCCGGCGCCCGGGGCTGGCCCGTCGCTCGCCGAGCGGGCCGCTGCGGTGGGCGAACCGTGGATCTCGTACTTCGAGCCCGAGTATCTCGAGCGCAAGTTGCTATCGCTCGGATTTCAGGCGATCGAGTTTCTTACGCCTGAGCAGTCGGCTGCGCGCTATTTCCGCGACCGTGCGGACCAGCTGCCGGCACCGCGGCGCACGACGATCGTCAGCGCCGTTCGCTGACCTGTCGTCCCGAGCGAGGCGAGGGATCTTCTCTCCCGGCAATTATCGCGACCGTTCCAGTAGATCCCTCGTCGCTGCGCTCCTCGGGATGACATTTTTCTAATTCAGTCCCCTCGCACCCCGTCAAGCGAAAAGATTCTTTACCACCGCGAAAATTTCTGGGTAAAGAAAGTTGCCACATGGCCATGATAGTGCGTGGTAAAAATCGCGTAACTGTCTATTAAATAACGAGTTACGCCACTGGCACGACGCCTGCTTTAGGACGGGCTCGGCAACGACGCCACCGTTCACTTTCAGGAGTCCCCTATGCGTTTCCGCGCGCTAAGCAAGTTTATCCTCGCAGTTGCAGCAACGACCTTGGCCGCCGGCTGTGGTAGTGACACGACGACCGCCCCCGTCGCGCCGCGTGCGCCGCAGACTACTTCGTCGCAGTCCCTGCTTGGCTTGGTCCTCAGCTCGCCCACAACGATCACCCCGCTGATGCGCACGACGCCGCTGGCGTCGAACATCTCCAAGTCGGTGACCGTTGGGCTGCTGGGCGGTGCGATCAACATTCCGGGCACCGGGTTTTCGATGATCATCCCGCCGTTGGCGGTTGCTCCGGGAACGCACATCACCGTGACGGCGCTCGCTGGATCGAACGTAGCCTACGAATTCGCACCGCATGGGATTCACTTCCTCGTGCCGCTCGTCGCCACACAGAGCCTGCAGAACATGCAGAACCCGCCCAGCGGACTGCTCGGCTTGCACCTCGGCTACTTCCCAGATCCGAGCCACGTCACCACCGTGACGGAACTACTCAACGTGAACGTTGACCTGCTCGGGCTGAGCGCGACGAGCACGATCTGGCACTTCTCCGGCTACATCTTTGTGGGTGGCGACGACAACGGCAATCCGTTCTAAGCAACCGAGAGCAACTGCATGACCGCCGACCGCGAGCGCTGATGAAAGCGTGGCTCGCGGTGCGAGAATCGATGGCTTCCAGGGAACGCGCGGCAGAGCGTGCGTGAATGACCGGATCAACGAGCACGAAACGTAAATACGCCGGAACTGCCGAATCGCGGCGGCTCGCCGAGTTGGCGCGAGCCGCCCGCCAAGGGGCCTAGCCAGACGAAGCCCAGCAGTTTCATAGTTACCCGCGCCCCTTGGTGGGAACCGACGCAACCTCGCCCTTCGTCGCCCCCCGGCTGCGCTGGCAAGCCACCGTGCTGCGCGACCGCGGACGCACGTCTGACGCCGAGCCGCTGTACACGCGCAGCCTCGAGCTGTCGATCAAGCTCGGATACGACGCTGGACACGCGCACGCGCTGAACTTTCTCGGCTCGCTCGCGGCGCGCCGGGGCGACGTGAACCGTGCGGCCGACATGATGACCGAGGCGCTGGCGCTCGCCGAACGCTGTCACGAAACGCGGCTCATCGGCATGGTCCAGCAGAACCTCGGCATTCTCGCCGACATGCGCGGCAATCCGGCCGCATCGCTGGCGCACTTCCGCATGAGTCTACGCACCTTCGAGAGCTCCAACGACCTGCAACTCGTAGCCTGGTCGCTCACAAACCTGGGGTATCATCACGTCAAGGAAGAGCGGTTCGACGAGGCTGAATCAGTATTGAATCGCGCCCTCGGCCTCGCTCGGACGCGAGGCGACCTGATGACGGAAGGTGTGGTCCACGAAAACCTGGCCGAGTGCTTTCTGTCCCGGGGCGATCTCGACGACGCATTCACGTCGATCGAGCGCGCGCTGGCGATCGCCGACCAACGTGGCGACGACCTGCGCCGTGGGGCGGCGCTCAAACTACGTGGTGCGTACGAACGGCTGTCCGGCCGTGCGGCGGATGCCACGAACACTCTGCGCCACGCCCTCACGCTTAGCACCGCAGGTGAGGACGCGCTTCTCGGCGCCGAAATACTGTATCAATTTGGACTAGCGCTCGACGCGTCCGGCGACGAAACACATGCCCGAACCGCGTGGAACAGCGCTTTAGACGCGTTCGAGCGTATCGCGGCGCGCCAGTGGGTCGGACGCGTACGTACGTGTTTAGCCAGCGGAAGCTCGGGTCGATACTTGTAGCAGAGAAGGCGTCGTTCCAAGGACGCCGGCACAAGTGTCCATTCAGTCCCCGAGGTCCAGGTGGGTATCGCCGATGCTGGCGTTTCCGAACCGGATGTAGCCGGAAACGCGTTCGGCTTTCAGAACATCGTAGGCGAGAGTCCGCTGCTGCGCGACGCCATCAAGATGGCGGAGCGGGTGGCGAGCACGCGCCGCACGACTGTGCTGCTCATCGGTGAGACCGGGACGGGCAAGGAGTTGTTCGCTCGCGGCGTCCATTACGCCGGCGCCAGTGCGAGCGAGCCATTTGTCGCCATCAATTGCGCGGCGATTCCGGAAAACCTCCTCGAGTCGGAACTGTTCGGGCACGAGCGCGGCGCGTTCACCGGAGCGCAGTCGCGCAAGCAGGGGCTTCTCGAGTTGGCTGGTCACGGCACGCTCTTTCTCGACGAGGTCCACCACCTCCCGCGTCAGCTTCAGCCGAAATTGTTGCGCGCGCTGGAATCGCGCCGCGTTCGCCGCCTTGGCGGGTTGAACGAGTTCCCCATCGAATGCCGGATTGTGGCGGCAGCCAGCCCGTTGCTCGAGCAGGTCGTTGGGACCGGCGAATTTCGTGAGGATCTCTATTATCGCCTGAACGTCTTTGCCATTACGCTGCCGCCGCTGCGCGATCGATTGGAGGACGTGCAGATCATCGCCAATCATTTTCTCGGCGAGGAGACGCGCGAATACCAGGAACCCAAGCGCTTTTCGGAGGACGCAATCGCCGCGTTGCTCGTCCACCGCTGGCCGGGAAACGTTCGCGAGTTGAAGAATGTCGTGGAGCGCGCCGCCATACTCAGCGCCGACGGTACATTCGTTCGTGCCGAACATCTAATGATTCAACGCCGTGGTGTGCGCGCCGTGTCGCCCGAAACGGCAGCCCTTGGCGACATTTGCATTCCGCGCACCGGAAAGTTGATGGAGGACATTGAGCGCGAAGCCGTCGCGTTGACACTCAAGATCACCGGTGGAAACCAGGCGGCCGCCGCGCGGTTACTCGGAATTTCGCGCCCCACCCTGGCCAAGAAGATGGCCGCGCGCGTCTTCGCGGATGGTGCGCCGGAATGACCGCAGCCGTGATTCCCGTGGCGGCGGCGTCCGCCCTCGCCGATCTGGTCGAGGAAGGGCAGCGATGCGATCGTGCGGGACTGCGCGAGATGGCACGCGACGCCTATGAAAAGGCGCTGCGAGGTGTACGCCGCGGCGACGGGGCTACAGCGGCGGGCATTGTGCGGCGGATTGCTCGCTCGCACATGGAAGACGGACAATTCGACACGGCGCTCGACTGTCTGAGCGCGGCATTGGCCATCTCTGAATTGCATGGCGACATTGGCGGCATTGCACACGCGTTGAACTGGATGGCGAATGCCCAGAGCGCCCGCGGCGATCTGGATCGGGCTGATCAGCTCTACGTGCGCGCTCTTGCGTATGCCATGGCGGGGCGAGACGACTCGCTCGAAGCGATGATCTCGCAGAATCGCGGTAGCATCTCGAGCATGCGCGGCGATCTCGTGTCGGCGCTCGATCACTACGCTTCGAGCCTCGTGACGTATCGCATGCTCGGCCTGCGCCAGTATCTCGGGCCGGTGCTGAACAATATGGGCCTCGTTTATACGCAGCTCGATCGGCTCGACGAGGCGCAGGCAGCGTACGAGGAAGCTGTCACGCATTGCGACGCCACCGGTGACGTGACGCACCGGCTTTTGGCGTTGATCAACTCCGCGCACCTGTGGCTCGCCCATGGCGATATCGACCGCGCCGCCGAGCTGTGCGAATCCGTGTTGGCCGAGGCGACCGCGGCCGGCGACCTCCGATCGCTCGGTGAGACGTTCCGGCACATGGGCGTCATCGCCCGCACGCGCGGCGACCTCCCTGAGGCTGAGCTCCAGCTCAACGCCGCACTGACGAACGCCATGGGCCGCGAAGACCTGCTCCTCGCCGCCGAATCGTCCCGCGAACAAGCCGAGTTGTTCGAGATGATGGGTAAGAACACTCAGATGCTGCAGGCGCTCTCACAGTCTCACCAGCTGTTCACCAAGTTGCGCGCGCGGCACAATCTCGCCGATATCGAAAAGCGGATTGGCCGCCTCGAAACGCGCTTCGTTGACGTCGTTAGTCGTTGGGCGCAAACTATCGAATCCGCCGACGCCTACACGCTGGGCCATTGCCAGCGCGTGTCCGACTACGCGTGCGCGTTGGCGCGCGAGATCGGCTTTGACGAGATCACCATGTTCTGGTTCCGTATCGGTGCGCTGTTGCATGACGTCGGCAAGATCGACGTACCGATCGAGATCCTGAACAAGCCCGGCCGGCTTACGGACGAAGAGCGCATCATCATCGAAGGCCACGCCGCCGCCGGCGCCGTGCTGCTGCGCGACATCGAGTTCCCGTGGGACATCATTCCAATGGTACGCGGCCACCACGAACGTTGGGACGGGCGCGGCTATCCCGACCAGCTGGCCGGCACCGACATCGCGTTCAGCGCTCGGATCCTCTGCGTGGCCGACGTCTACGATGCATTGACCACCGATCGTCCCTATCGCGCCGCGTTCTCGCGCGATCAGGCGCTGGCGATGATGGCCAACGACACTGGGAAGATGTTCGACCCCGAGCTGTTCCCGATCTTCGAGCGCGTGATGCGGAATACCATTCCGTACCGCGGCGACCCGGTACCCGAACAGATCGCCGTCGCGAGCTAGCGACGGGTTGGGCGCGCTAGGTGGTTAAGCGTCGCCCTGATCGTGGATCGTCTGCAGCTCGATGAGCTTGAGCTGCCGCATTCCCGCCGGAAGCCGGAGAAAAGCGATCTCCCCCAACGCCTTGCCGAGCAATGCGCGCCCAATCGGCGACGACATCGTGACCTGGCCTTCCTGAAATTCGAGTCCATCGCCGAAGACGAGATCGTACGCCTCTTTCACGTGCGTCTTCTGATCCTGCACCACGACCTTTGATCCCAGTCCCACGCGATCGCTCGGGATTTGCGACGGATCGATCGACGCGATCTTGCTCAGACGCTGATGAAGCTGGCCCAACCGTGCCTGCACGAACTGCTGCCGCTCGAGGGCAGCTTTGTACTCGCTGTTCTCGCGCAGGTCGCCCATCTCGACGGCTTTTCGAATTTCAGTTGGCAGCGTGACGTTCAGCTCGTACTGCAGCTTCTCCGCTTCTCGCGCCAGCTTCTTCTTGAGTTCTTCGAGCATAGACTTTCAATCACGGACCACGAATAAAAATGGCGCGCCCGGCCGAGAGGGCCGGGCGCGATCGACTCTGTCAAGCTATCCTCCCACGCGCACTCTGGCAAACGGCGAGCCGAGCGTCATGGCCTTACACGTTCAAAAATACGGCGACGTCACACGCTTGCGAATGTCCAGCGCCGGCGGCCGCGCCACGGGCTACGACGTGAGCACCTACATCGTTTGCGGCGTGATGATCGACACCGGGTTTCATCGAGCGCGCCGCGCGCTCGTGGGCGCGGTCGATTCGCTGCACGTGCGCGGCGCCATTGTCACACACTGGCACGAGGACCACGCGGGCAACGCGGGACTGCTGGCCAGTCGTGGTCTGCCAATTCTTGCCCGCCCGGACACCGAAGCGATCCTGCGTGAGCGTCCGCCCATCCGGCTCTACCGTCGCGCAATCTGGGGTCATCAACCGGCGCTCACGTCTCCGCTCGTGGCGTTCGACACAGGCAGACTGCGCACCATCTACACTCCCGGCCACTCGTTGGACCATCAGGTGGTGTTGGACGAGGAGACGGGCACGCTCTTCTCCGGCGATCTCTGGCTCGGCGTTCGTGCGCGTACACTGCACGCCAGCGAGGATCCGTATCAGATCGTCGAGAGTCTTCGAATCGTCCGCGCCCTGGCTCCCGATCGGATGTTCGACGCGCACCGCGGGTTCGTCGAGCGCCCGGTGCAGGCGATCACGGCAAAGATCGAGTGGCTCGGCGAAACGCTGCAGACAGTGGAGCGCCGCCTCACCGCCGGCGACAGCGATCACGCCATTGTTCACGAGGTACTTGGCGGAGAAGAGTTCGCGGCAATCGTGTCGTTCGGGGATTACTCGCGGGGGAATCTCGTGAAAGCGGTACGGCGCAAAATGTCATCCCGAGCCGAATAGCCCTGTCGCCCCGGTCCCAATAGTCCTGTCATCCCGAGCGAAGCGAGGGATCGTCTCTCCTGCCAATTATTGCGGCCGGTACAGAAGATCCCTCGTCACTCCGTTCCTCGGGATGACATCAACGATGCATCGGCAGCTTTGAATCCGCGTTCTCGGCCTGAACGGGCTCATGCCCGGCAGTCTCGAACTCGGTTCGCAAGAGATTCATCATTTCCTCGCGCCGGTCGTACAAGCGCTTGAGCGGCCGCTTGCCGTGGCGCGCATGGGCGTACGACGTAAGCAGCGGCAGCGCCACCGTGGCATCGAGATAGCAGACCACGGCATCCGGCAACCTATCCGGATCGATCTTGCCCCAGCTCACCGCTTCGGCCGGCGTCGCACCCGACAGTCCGCCCGTATCCGGCCGCGCGTCGGTGATCTGCAGAAAGAAGTCGTGGCCCTTCTCGTCGATACCGAGCACCTCCTGAATCTGCGGCTCCGTCTGCAGCATGAAGTTCTTCGGACTTCCGCCGCCCAGAATCAACACGCCGGACTTGCCGCCGCCGCGCTTGGCCGTCAACACGATCGATGCCGTTTCGTTCACGTCCATGTTCGGGTCGATCGTGCACTTGTTCCCTTCCAGCGCCAGCGCCGCCACGTTCATGCCGATCGACGAATCGCCGGGCGACGACGTGTAGATCGGCACGCCAGCCTGATACGCCGCGGACAGCAGCGACTTCTGGCCGAGTCCCAGGGCCTTTTCGCGCTCGCGCACGTATTTGCCGCAGAGATTGTGAAACTCGGCGCTCGACATCGGCCGCTGAAACTCCTTGCCTTGTATGACTTTTCTAAAGAATGCGTCTGTGGACAGCAGCACATCGTAGTCGAAGAAGATGTCGTAGATACGCACGACGCCTTCTTCGCGCAGCACGACATCGGACTCCTGCGGGTTGCCGCGATGCATCGCCAGCCCCAGCCCGAAGTGCGTGTCGTGATAGAGGTTCGCGCCCGTGGAGATGATCCAGTCCACGTAACCGCTTTCGATGAGCGGGATGAGCGCCGCCATGCCCAGCCCCGCCGGTGTGAGCGCGCCGGTGAGCGTCATGCCGATCGTCACATCCGGCTCGAGCATCTTCTTGGTGAACAGTCCGCACGCCTCGCGAAGCCGCGCCGCGTTGTAGGCGAGGAACGCGTTGTCGATCAGATCGGCCACGCTCTCCGTGCCGTCGATCGGCTTGGGATCGATCTTGTCGCCGCGCAGGAATTTGCTCTTGTCGTGCGACGTGTGCTTCACGCCCTCGCGCTCCCGCTCTTCGGCGGCGCGCTTCTGTTCCGCCTTGGGGCCCGATGCCGATGCCTTTTTCTTTGCCATGAAGCGTTCTATCTGGTCAGCTGTGATTCCCAGGACGCGATCACGGCGTGCGCCGCTTCGCGTGGATCGTCGGTGAGCAACATCAGGTCCAGATCGCCGGACGAAATTTTTCCTTCCCCGAGCACCCGCGCGGAGAACCAGCGAATGAGACCGGCCCAATAGTGGCGGCCGAAAAAGATTACCGGAAACTGATAAATTTTTCCGGTCTGAATCAACGTCAGCGCCTCGAATGCTTCGTCGAGCGTGCCGAAGCCGCCCGGAAAGATGATGAACGCATTCGAGTATTTGATGAACATCGTCTTCCGCACGAAGAAGTAGCGGAAGTTGACCAGCGTATCGACATACGGATTCGCGCCTTGCTCGAACGGCAGCTCGATGTTGCATCCGATCGATCGTCCGCCGCCCTCCTTGGCACCCTTGTTCGCCGCTTCCATGATCCCCGGGCCGGCGCCGGTGATGATCGCGAAGCCGGCTTCGGCGAGTAAACGCGCCACTTCCTGGGCATTCTTGTACTGTTGGTCGTCGGGATGCGTCCGCGCCGATCCAAAGATCGACACGCCTTTCTCGACGTGCGCCAGGTTGTCGAAGCCTTCAATGAACTCGGCCATGATGCGCATCACGCGCCATGGATCCGTCCGGGTAAAGTCGTTACGGTCGCTACCGGCCTGAAGGAGCTTTTCGTCTTCCGTGACCGGGCCGGTCCAGCTGCGAATCGAATCGTCAACGATTTTCGCCGCGCGAGCTGTGCGGGCCGCTGCCTTTTGAGACGGGGGCGTGCGGCCCGCTGCACGGTGGCCAGCCTCCGTTCGCTCGCGAACGCCGTCCTGTGCCGTAATTCCCGCCTGGGCCAGGACCTTTGGAGTCGCCCTCTTCCCGCCGGCCGTCCGCGGCGACTTGCTGGGCTGGGTGAGCCCGGACGCCTGTTGCGAATCGCCAGGCTCTGTGGTTTTCGCCGTTTTTGGCGCTTTCGCCTTCGCCGGCGACTTGCTCGTGCGTTTTTTTTGTGCGGCCATCCGTGCAGTTTATGGGGTTGAGGCGCGAGCGCACAGAGGCGACCTTCCGGAACTCCCACATCGAGCCATTTCGTACTTTGTCCGTCGTCATCCTCCTCGCCGACGGCGCGCGTCCTGACACTTTCGACGCCGCCGTGAGCAGTGGCGCCCTTCCGGCGCTGGCGCGCCTGCGCGCCGAGGGTGGGCTGCACACGGTAACGTCCTGCTTTCCGTCCGTGACCGGGCCGGCATATGCGCCTTTTCTCATGGGGCGGTTCCCCGGACCAATCGGGCTACCGGGGTTGCGCTGGTTCGACCGGGCGCGCGAGACGTGCACGTTTCCCGACTACACCCGCAGCTACGTCGGCTATCAACTCGGTGCCGTTGACTCCGACATCGCCGCCGACGCGCCCACCATTTTCGAGCTGAGCGGATCGAGCCTTGGCGCGCTCAACGTGATCGGACGCGGCTTGCCGAAGCGCGACCGTATCGGTTCGATCACGGCAATGTCAGCGTTTCGCGCGGCGCGCACGCACTTTAGCGGCAACGTGGCCGGTTGGCTCCAAATCGATCGCGACGTCGCGACCCACGTGGCGCGCCGCGTGCGCGACGAGAAGCCGGAATTCGTCTTCGCCGCGCTCACCGGGGTGGACAAGGTGTCGCACGCGCGCGGACAGGATTCGGCCATGACGATGGATGCGCTCGCCATCGTTGACACCGCGGCGGCCGAGATCCGCGCCGACGCCGAACGCGCCGGTCGGTGGGACGACATGTCGCTCTGGATCGTGAGCGATCACGGGCATTCGCGCGTCACCAAGCACGAGGACCTCGCCGGAATTGTCGATGCCGCCGGCTATCGCTCGGTGTCACACCCCTGGGTGTTCGGCGTCGCACCGGACGTCGCGGTGATGGTGAGCGGCAACGCCATGGCGCACCTGTATCTGGACGTGAAATCGCAAACGGCGCCGAACGCGCTCGACGCACGCTGGCGGCCGTTATTCGACACGATCCTCGCGCGGCCGTCGGTGGATTTGGCCTTGGTGCGACGCGGCGAGCGCGTCGCCATTCTCACCGCGGCGCGGGGCAATGCAGTGACGTGGATGGAGGGCGACCGCTATCACTATCGTCGCGACACCGGCGACCCGCTTGGCGTGGGGCAGGACCTGGTCGGACTCACGGCGAACGAGGCGTACGACGCAACCATCGCCACCGATTACCCGGACAGCGTCGTTCAGATCGTACATCTCGCGCTCTCGCCCCGTTCGGGCGAGATCGTTCTGTCGGCGGCGCGCGACTGGGACTTTCGCTCGCGCTACGAGCCGATTCCGCACCTCAGCTCGCACGGTGCGCTCCATCGTGAGCACATGTTGGTGCCGTTGCTCGTCAATCGCCCGGTGCATTCCACCCCGCGCCGCACCGTGGACGTCATGCCCAGCGCGCTCGTCGCACTCGGCAGGCCGGTGCCGCCGGGCCTCGACGGACAGTCGTTTCTCTAGCTGTCATTCCGACGAACGCAGTGAGAAGGAATCTTCTCTCGCACCAATTATCGCGAACGAGGAAAGAAGATTCCTCGCTACGCTCGGAATGACACCTCACGCTTGGCGAACAACGGCTTGATCGACAACAGCGCCCACACAGTCTCCAGCACAATGAACCCGGCTTGCCGATTCACGATGGCTACCCACGCCAACAGCCCGGACCCGATGAGGTTCAGCAGATTGTACCAGAAGCTCTCCCGATTCATTCGCCCGGCCTGCGACCCAGCGAATGCGACGAGGATCAGCGCCGCGCCGATCATGGAAATGATTTGGTAGAACAAGTTTCCTCCTCAAAGCTGTTGAACGCGTGCCGGGAAGCGCTGATACTTCACCAATGTCTTCCTGGCTCCGGTTGTCGCTGACCCTCGCCTGGCGCGGTGCACGCAATCCGCGCACGGGTACCGCGCTCGTGCGCGTTGCGTGGCGCTTTCGGCGCCGCGACTGGAACCGCCGACTCCCGTTCCTTCCCGTTCCCGCCAGCGAATATGTCCGTTGGCGAATGTACACGGCATACGGCCGCGACGACGCCATTCCACCTGCCGACGACGTGATTCGCTACGCCCGCTGGGCAGTGCGCGACCGGTGAGCGCGCCAGCGCCGGTCTCGACTGCCGACACCGGCACGCTCGAGGCCTTGATCAAGGCACAGTGCTACGGACTCGGCTTTGACCTTGCCGGGATCACGACGCTTGGACCGGCGACGACCGCCGGCGCATTCGACAGTTGGCTCGAACGCGGCTTCGCCGGCGAGATGGCGTACATACCGCGCACCGCTGAAAAGCGCCGCGACTCCCGACTGCCGTTCGAGGGCACAACGCGGGCGATTGTGGTGGCGATGAACTATGGCGGCCGCGAACCCAGCGGCCCCGTGGCGCGCTACGCCCGGGGCGACGACTATCATGACGTGATGCTCGACCGGCTCACCGAGCTCCATCGCTGGATCGAGCAGCACACCGGCCATGCAATTACCGGCAAGCCATACGTTGACACGGGCCCATTGCTCGAGCGCGATCTGGCACGGCGCGCTGGACTCGGTTGGTTCGGCAAGAACACAACGCTCATCAATCCGCGCGCCGGTTCGTTCTTTTTTCTCGGTGCACTGCTCGTCGATCTCGCGCTCGCGTCCGACCGGCCGTTCGTGGCGGATCATTGCGGCAGCTGCCATCGGTGCATCGACGCCTGCCCTACCAACGCCCTCGTTGAGCCGCATGTGCTCGATTCCACGAAGTGCATTTCGTATTTGACGATCGAGCAAAAGGGCGAGATCCCGCGGGAGTTCCACGCGCAGATTGGCGAACTG
>JBEPWA010000056.1:0-30013 GCA_041690755.1 Gemmatimonadaceae bacterium
AGATGTGTATATGAGACAGGTCGTAGATTGGTGGATGGCAAAGTACGACAAGAAGCGCGCGTGGGGAGAGGCTCGCGAGCTGATCCGCGAACATCGGGGATCGCTGGCGATCGGCCTGGGGTTGATGGTGATCAACCGCTTTTCTGGCTTCGTACTACCGCTGACCTCGAAATTCCTCATCGACGACGTCGTTGGCAAACACCGCAGCGACCTGCTGATACCACTCGCGGCCGCCGCGGCGATCGCCACGATCATTCAGGGCATGACGTCGTTCGCGCTGTCGCAGGTGGTGAGCATTGCCGCGCAGCGGGCCATCACCGAGATGCGCAAGCGCGTGCAGGCGCACGTGCTGCGGCTCCCGGTGTCGTACTTCGATTCCACCAAGACCGGCGTGCTGATCTCGCGCATCATGACGGACGCGGAAGGCGTGCGGAATCTGGTCGGCACGGGCCTCATTCAGCTGCTCGGCGGCTTCATGACGGCGATTCTGGCGCTCGGGGTGCTGCTCTTTCTGAATTGGAAGCTGACGGCCGCGACACTGATCGTGCTCGCCGGGTTCGGCGGCATGATGACCGTAGCGTTCAAGCGCCTGCGGCCGCTGTTCCGCGAACGCGGCGCGATCAACGCCGAAGTCACCGGCCGTCTCACCGAGACGCTGGGCGGCATTCGACTCATCAAGGTCTACACAGCCGAGCCACGCGAGCGGCTGGTGTTCGCGCGCGGCACCCACAAACTCCTGCGGAACATCGCCAAGACCATCACGGGTACGTCGGCAGTGGGCGCCGGTACGGCGGTGATCACCGGCTTGATTGGCGTGCTGATGATTCTCATTGGCGGCCGGTCGATTCTCGCCGGCACCATGACGCTCGGCGATTTCGTGGAATACGTGTTCGTGGTTGGCCTCATGGCCGCGCCGCTCGTGCAGATCGCGTCCATTGGCACGCAGGTGAGCGAAGCCTTCGCGGGGCTCGATCGCATCTCCGAAATCCGCAGCATGGCCACTGAGGACGAGTCCGATGCGTCCAAGGAGTCGATCCACGAAGTCGAGGGCGCGGTGGAGTTCCGCGACGTGACGTTCGAGTACGTGCCCGGAGTCGAGGTGCTCAAGAACGTGTCGTTCGTTGCGCCCGCCGGATCGACGACGGCGCTCGTGGGATCGAGTGGCGGCGGCAAGAGCACAATGATCGGCCTGGTGATGGCGTTCAATCATCCCAAGGAAGGGCGTGTGCTCGTGGACGGCCGCGACGTCGCCACCATGCGGCTGCGCGACTATCGCTCGCGAGTCGGCGTTGTGATGCAGGACAATTTCCTGTTCGACGGAACCGTGCGCGACAACATTGCCTTCAGCAAGCCTGGCGCGACGGACGCCGAGGTGCGCGAGGCAGCGCGGATTGCGCACTGCGACGAGTTTGTTGACCGGTTCGAGCTGGGGTACGACACGGTGGTTGGCGAGCGCGGCGTGAAGCTGTCCGGCGGCCAACGGCAACGTGTCGCGATTGCCCGGGCGGTGCTGGCCGATCCAAGAATCCTCATTTTGGACGAAGCGACGTCGAGCCTCGATAGCGAGAGCGAAGCGATGATCCGCGACGGCCTGCGGTCGCTGCGCCACGGGCGGACGACGTTCGTCATTGCCCACCGTCTATCGACGATCGAGAGTGCCGACCAGATTCTGGTGTTGGAAAATGGCCAGATCGTGGAGCGTGGCACGCACCGCGAATTGATTGCGCTCGGCGGCCGGTATCGTCAGCTCTACGAGAAGCAGTACGGCGCGGAGCGCGACAAGTTCATCAACCCGGGCGAAGACTTTACGCGGGCGGCGACGGCGGAGGCCGCCGGAAAGATCTGAAGTGGCAACGACGGCCCTTTAGAGTGCTGAACCAAGCAAGGGGGCGATATGCTAAGTATTCTCATTGCGCTTCTGGTGTCGCCTGGTGCTGGCCTTCCACAACAACGGACGCTCACGCCCGCTGATGTCCAGGCAGTCGAAGCGCTTGTCGTCGAAGAAATGGTTCCGGCCGAGGGGAACCTTGGCGCGCGCCCGACGAACGGTCGCATGTTGTTGGTGGACCAGGACCAAGCATGGGTCGTTATGCAGAAGATGGTCTTCGGGGTACTGCCAGCGGGGTTGACGATTCCGCGTGCGTTTCGCGCCGCCAATCACAATGCTGCGATTCAATGCGCGCGGCCTCATCACGACGACTGCCAAGTTGCAAATGACGGAATTTATCTGACGATATCAGATGCGGAGTTGATGCCGGCTACAGGCGAATTGCGCGTTCACGCCGGAGTCGTTTGGACCTATGCAGCTCCGGATGTCCACCGTTTGAACGGTTACGATTTGGATCTCTTCTTCGCGCATACTGGTTCCGGCTGGCACCTCGTGCGTAAGGGGCCCGCTCGGACAGGCTAGAGGTTCGTGTGTTTCCCGGCGGTTCCGTCTTTCATACCGGGTTGCCTGTCCATTTTTTCGACATTACAGAACCCTAACGTCGCCTGCCATGGCCGTCATCGTCGGACTCGAACCATCGTACACGCACAACCAGAACGGCATGACGATGCCCGACATGCAGGCGGCGCTGCGTGTCGCGGAGCGGCTCAATGAGGTCGTGATCTTTCGGTCCACGGGACCGTGGTCCAAGCGCTGGCTCGAGCGCGGCTTTCCGTCAAAGAACTTTCACGTAAAGGGCAAGAGCTCAGACTGGGGCCCGCACGCCGGGCTAGTGCCATACGACGGCACATATAGCAAGGTGGGTTACAATGCCGCAAAGGCGGCGAAGGGAACGCAGGCCAACAATGACGGCATTGCCTCGAACTTTGCGGGCACCACGGCGTTGCGCCTGCCGCCCGACTTGCTCGAAGACCAGGTGAATCGCCCCGAGGGCGCGCCGCAGCGGAACGCCATCTTCCAGCGCGTCGCTGTGCCCGGCACCCCGGACTATTTGCTCTCCGCTCGCCGCAGCGGCGACGCAAAGCAGATCCTGTTTCGCGCCTTCTTTCGCGGAGGACAGTTCGACATTTCCGTCTATCCAATCGCGACACGACTATTCAACCCACTCGCCGCCCTCGACCGCGACCCCACCGGTGCGCTGGCGGTGCCGCTGGAGGTGATGACGTCGAGCGAAGTTGGCGCCGGCAACCGGCCGATGACGGGTGACTACGACCTGCTCGCAGTGTGTCCATCGTACGGTCAGTACGGAAGCCGCGCGGCCAGCGACATCGTGAAGTCCGGCATCGCTCTGCAGAATGGCTCGTTGAAAAAGGGGATGGCGTTCCGCGCCGGCGTGGGCATGGACAACGTGCTCGACGCGCGCCTGCAGACGGCCGGTAACGCCAATTGGCACGACTTCGCCCAGCGTAAATCGCAGTATCAGGCAGCGATGCGTGACGGCCATGCGATGCGTCCCGATTCGATCAAGCTGATCACACAGGCCGACCATTGGGACGAACACGGGGACATGGGCAATCTGACGCCGCGCATTCTGCGATGCATCAATGAGCTCAACGCGCAGATGGGCGCATCCGGCGCTTCCGGCGCGCTACGCCGCGTGCACCACAACGCCGAATCACATCGCAGTGGCCGCTTCGCCGCGCTCACGGAAACAGACATGGTCACGAAGAAGGACGGCGAACAGTATGGCGATGGCTTTCCGCTCACCTTGTTTCAACCCACAGTGTTGACGATGGGCGGCAGGCCGACGACGCGCTACGGCACCGTGTGCACCATCGAGAGCTTGCCGGAATTCAAGCTGTATGGGGCGGCGCTCAAGGCGGCCGGATACTTTCTGCCGAAGAGCATGTTGTGGGGGACGTTCTAGAGCCGCGCATGGACGGTTGGAACATGTTGGAACTGCAATTGACTCAATGAACTGCCATTGACTCCGTACCGGAATCGCGGCTCCGAGCCGCCGCGGCTGGGTGGGTTGGGGTCCGCGATGCGACAGACTCTTGGTGCGGGACCAACGAACATGAGAACAGCTATTCGAGGGGTCCGTACCCGTAGTGGTTGTTGCTACCGCCCACCAACACATGCTCCCGAGCCGAGCGCACGGCGGTCTGCCTGCACACGGAGTCAATGGCAGTTCATTGCAGTCAATTGCAGTTCCATTCCTGTTCCAACCGTCCACGCGAAAAAAGCGCGGAACGCCGCACGCGTCACTCCTGCCGTAGCGCAGACATCGGATCCACCGACGCCGCCCGCCGCGCCGGCAGGTAGCTCGCCAGGAACGCCGTACCGCCGAGCGTGGCAGCAATGCCCACGAAGGTGAGTGCGTCCAGCGGGCTCACACCGAATAGGAACGGCGTCAACGCCCGCGTCGCAAACAGCGCGAGCGCCAGACCAACTCCCATGCCCACCACCACGAGCGTCATGCCTTCGCGCACCACCAAGCCGAGCACATCGCGACGCGAGGCGCCCAGTGCGATTCGCACGCCAATCTCCCGCGTGCGCTGGGCCATGGAAAACGACAGCACGCCATAGAGCCCAATGCCGGCCAGCAACAATCCGGCGATGCCCAGAATGCCGGTGACCGCCACGGCAACGCGCTGCGGCAGCAACACCACGGCCGTCACCTGTTTCAACGTGGTGACCGTGGGCGGCGGAAGGTTTGGATCGAGCGCGCGAAGCTCGCGCCGAATTACGGCGCCGAGTTGCACCGGGTCGCCGCTCGTGCGGACGAGGATCGTCGTCTCGGAATACCAATGCTGGCTGGCCGGCAGATACATGAACGGTGTGGGACGCTCGTCGAGCTTGCCGTACTTTGCGTCGCGCACCACGCCCACTACGGTGACCGTCGCCGAGTCGAGCAGGAACGTTCGGCCTACTGCACTCTGTTTCGGCCAGATCTGGTCGGCAAAGGTGCGATTCACCACGGCCACACGCTGCGATCGCTCCGTGTCGGTGCCGTCGAACAGCCGCCCGTTCACCAGCGGAATTCGCGTCGCCGCAAAGTATCCGCCGTCCACGATGTCGTCGAGCACGGAGAAGCTGCTGCCTTCGTGCGGACCGGTAGGCGTGTAGCCCGGCACGGAGATGTCGGTGCCCGACGTGTTCATCGACAGTGGAAGCAGACGCGCCGTGCCCACGGCAGTGACGCCGGGCGCCGCGGCGATTCGCTCTTCAAGCGCGACATAGAGCGCTCGGCCGCGCGTCGAATCGTAGCCCGACGTTGCAACGTTGAGCGCCGCCGTTGCCACGTGTTCTACATCGAATCCCGGATCGACGCGGTGGCCACGATCGAGTGCGCGGATGAACAATCCGGAAATCGCCAGCAGCAACAGCGACATCGCCACCTGCCCGATCACCAGGCCGTTGCGCAATCGTGAGCGACGACGGCCTGAGCCGGCCGTATCGCCGCGAAGGCTCACTGCAATGTCGAGATTCGACCCCTGAAGCGCCGGGGCGAGTCCGAACACCACACCGGTGGCCAGCGCAACGAGCAGCGTGATGCCGAGCACTCGCAGATCCGGCGAGAGGTCAAGCGACAGCGGCACCTCCACCGGCAGATCGATGCGCTCCAGCAGGCGCGTGCCGTACACGGCGAGCAGCGTTCCGCCCGCGCCCCCGAGCACGAACAGCAACACGCTCTCAGTTAACAATTGTCTAATAAGCCGTGCGCGGCCCGCGCCAAGGGCGATACGGACGCCAATTTCCCGGCGCCGTGCAACGGCGCGCGCCAGCAGCATGCTGGCCACGTTGACGCTGGCAATGAGCAGCACGAGGCCCGCAACGGCGAGCAACACCACGAAGAACGCCGTCACCGCCGGACCCGCATCGGACGGCAGCCCCGATAGCTTCTGCACGCGCGCCGCGTTGAACTCGGTAAGCCGGTGCGGCTCGCCCGATGCCGTGCCCAGTGTTCGCTGTTTGGTCAGCGCGGAGAGCTCGACGCGCGCCGCGTCGCGCGACGAGCCCGGAGCGAGGCGTCCGAACATCTCGAGCCACGACGAGCCCGGGTTCGAGAGCAGATCGCTTTGCCCGCGCACTTCACGCTGCATCATGAGCGGCACCCAGGCGTCGGTGCGCAATACCGGAAAGAGGCCCGCGAAACGCGCTGGCGCAACGCCGATCACCGTGAACTTGGTGCCGTTCAACAGGAGCTCGCGTCCGACCACGGCGCTGTCGCCGGCAAACCGACGCTGCCAGAACGCGTGGCTCAACACCACCACCGGATACGTATCGCGGACCCGCGACTCATCGCCGGCAAAGAACCGGCCGAGCGCTGGACGCACGCCTAGCACGTCGAAATAATTTCCCGACACGAGGTTGCCGAGCGAGGTCACCGCGTCGCCGCCGCCGCTGCTGATCGTCATGTCGAGCATGGCCCACGCGGCAATTCCGCTCATGGTATGCGAGCCGGCCTGCAAATGCTCGTAGTAGGCATACGACGCGGACTGCGATTCGCCACCCGCGCCGCGCGTTCGATCGATGGTCATCACGTCGGACGGTTTCGTCACGCCCGGCAACGGCTGCAGCACAATGGCGTTGGCGACGCTGAATATCGTGCTCACCGCGCCGGTCCCGAGCGCGATCACGGCGAGCGCCACGAGAGTGAAGCCCGGGTTCTTGCGCAACATGCGCGCGGCAAATCGCACGTCCTGCAGAAATGCGTTCAACATGAGAGGGCTCGTGGTGGACGTGGACCGCCGCGCATTCACCGGCGGGTGGCTTCGGGCGCGAAATTCCGCCGCGTGCTCGGCGATGGCTGCGCCAAAGAGATCGGCGGCGGCGCGCATCCAGAATTGAAGCACGCCGCGCACGCCGTGGCTCGCCCTGGCCTGTCGAAGTTGATCGCGAAACAGCTCGCGCATCTCATCGCCATACTCGGCGCGAAAGGCCGCCGGATGAGCGAGCAACAGCGCAGCGTACAGCCGTTCGCTCAAGGACGTACGGGCTCGGCGTGTCACGTTGCCCCGAGCGTGCGCAGCAGCGCACGGGCGGGGCGCGATTCCAACAGCGCGTGCAGCCGGTGTCCTTCGAGCGCCGCAACCCGTTCGCCAAGCCACGTGAGCGTGTAGTAGCGGCGGCGTTCGTCTTCCAGCTCCGGCACTGGACGGCGATCCGACAACTCCACAAGGCCGTCGGCGACGAGCCGCTTGATCACGCGATAGAGGTTGCCGGGCGCGAGCTGGACGACGCCGTCGGTGCGTTCGGCAATCTCCTTGACCAGGCCGTAACCGTGCTGATCCTGCTCGACGAGGGCGAGCAGGATAAGAAACTCTACGGGTCGCAGGGGTAGGAACTGGCGGGGCTCGAGCGGCACTTGGGGACTCCGGGCTATGATCGTTTTGATCATACGGGCCCAGCGCCGCCAGGTTTCAAGCTGTCCCGCCGAGCCTCCCCCAGAGTCCGGCATACCTTATGAATGGAAGAGGGCTATGCGAATCGCGTATTTCTTCGTGGCCCTCACCGGCCTGATCAGCCTCGGCGACCGTGCGGCAGCAAAGCACGCTGCGCCGCAGTCCGCCGCTCTTCCGTCCTCCGCGCAGGAACCGTTTCCCCACAAGGTTCCGTTCCACGTCGGAGAAAAAATGACCTATCAGGCGAAGTTGAACTTCGTGAACGCCGGCTCGGCAAGCATGAGCGTGGAGGATGTGGAAGAAATTCGTGGGCACACCACGTATCACACCGTGTTCGACGTGCGCGGCAAGGTGTTGTTCTTCCATGTGAACGACCACTACGAAAGCTGGTTCGACACCACGACGCTCGTATCGCTGCACCACACCAAGCATCAGGACGAATCGAGGTACCAGGCCGACTTCACCTACGACTTCTATCCCGAGAAGAAGACGTACGTGCGCAACGGCGTCGAGTTTCCCAGCGTATCCGAGCCGCTGGACGAGGGCTCATTCATCTACTTCATGCGTTCCATCCCGCTGGAAGTGGGTAAGACGTACAAGTTCAACCGGTATTACCATCCCGACCGCAATCCCGTGATCATTCGCGTCGATCGGAAGGAGCACATCAAGGTGCCGGCCGGCGAGTTCGACGCGATCGTCGTGAAGCCGACGATTCAGTCGAAGGGCCTGTTCTCGGAGGACGGCAACGCCGAAGTCTGGTTCTCCGACGACAGCACCAGGACCTTGCTGCGGTTGAAGTCCAAGCTGCCATTCGGCACTTTGTACCTCGAGCTGAAAAAGGCGGAATATCCCAGCGGGAGGTAAACGTGCCGGCAGTCCTACGCGTACTCGGAGTCGCGGTCGCCGTATCGCTCGTCCTGTCGGCGTGCAGCGGCGACGCCTCGGATCACGAAGTGCAAAAAACGTCAGCGCGGGATGCCAGGTTCGTAGCGCGCGATTCCAATCGCGTGCCTGGTCCGGGCGACGTGCAGATCGTGAGCACGGACAGCGCCGTGGAGCTCGGAATCTTTGGCGACACGGTGGTGGCCGGTCTCGGGCGAAAAGTTCTCGACAAAGTACGGAATGAAACCGACACGGCCGTTGTCAAAGGCAGTGGGTTCGGAGCCGACCTCGAAAAATTCGTCAAGAAGAACGTCGCCGACGCATTGAGCCATCAAGTGCTGTTTCCGATCGCTGAGATCAGCGACGTGAGATACGCAGACGGTTCGTTGCAGTTCTATGGAAACGGCGGGGCGAAGATGCACGTGTTCGAGAGCTCGTCGAAGGAGCGCAGCAACACCTCGACATTCACCGAACCCGATGCACAACGTTTCATTGCTGCATTCAAGGCGCGCAAGGATCACCGCGTGTGAACGCACTGGCCGCGCATTGGATAAAGCGCCACGCGGCGCGCCGCGGCGGCAATCGATAAAGAAAAATTCACAAATGTAAAACCTATGCGCCCCCGACAAACGGGGGCGCGTTGTGTTTGTGGACCTTCCTTGAAAAAAAAATTGTGCCGACCACCAGCGCCTCTCGCTTCTCGTGCGTAGTGCATGGGTCAGACATCATGTTCGCACTTCACCATCGGGGATCCCCGTGTCACCTCGTCGTACGATATTGCTGGCGCTGTTCGCGCTCATCGGCGGAGTTGCGCCGCTCCATGCACAAGCATCCGACGTCATTCGCGGCCAGGTAATTGGGCCCGATAAAAAGCCAGTCGAAAATGTGACGGTCACCGCGACGTCGCTCGTCGATCAAACGTCGCGCAATACGAAGTCCGGCAAAGATGGTCGGTACACGATCATCTTCGCGGGCGGCGGCGGTGACTACATGATGTCCTTCACGACGATCGGGCTCGCACCAATGCGGTTCGAGGTGAAGCGCGAAGTGGACGAGGACGTGCTCGTTGGCAACGCAACGCTGAGCCGCACCGCGGTGAGCCTCGACGCCGTTCGTGTGACGGCCGGCCGCCAGCGACCAGACCAGAACGCCAACGGCCAGGACATTGGCGGGCGCGATCAGGCGCTCAACACCAACAACGTGCCGATCGACGTATTGGGTGATCTGTCGGCCATGGCGGCAACGCTGCCCGGCGTCACGCTGATTGCCGGCGCCGATGGCGGCGCGTCGGGATTCTCCGTGCTCGGCCTGGGCGCGGATCAGAACAACATCACGTTGAACGGCTTGAACTTTGGCGGCACCGATCTGCCGCGTGACGCCACCACGCAAACGCGCGTGACCACGTCGAGCTTCGATCCGTCGCGCGGCGGTTTCTCCGGCGCGCAGATTTCGTTGCGCACCAACAGCGGCAACAACTACGTGACACGGTCCCTGCACCAGACCGTGGACGCGCCATCACTTCAATACACGGACGCCATTGGCCGCCAGCTCGGGCAGCAGTTCACCAACCTGCAGCTGAGCGGTAGCGCATCAGGCCCGATCACGTACGACAAGGCGTTCTACTCGTTCTCATGGCAGCTGGGCCGCCGCAGCAGCAATCTTCAGGATTTGCTGAACACAGACCCGCTCGCGCTCGAGCGCGTTGGCGTTTCCGCGGACTCTGTGCAGCGTCTCGTCCAGCTGCTCGCCGCCGAGGGCATTCCGCTCACCTCCACGGCGATTCCGAACAGCAAGCTGAATCAGAACGGCTCGTTCATTTCCAGCTTTGATTTTTCGCCGTCGGGCACGCACAACTACAACCTCACAGTGAACGGCCGCTGGAGCGGCCAGGATGCGACCAGTCTTTCCACGACGGCCGTTCCGCTTCACGGCGGAGAGACGCGCACGTACGGCGGAACGATCCAGGGGCGCCACTCCAGCTACTTCAAAGACAACTTCCTCGACGAAACCAGCGTTTCGTTCCAGGACAACATTTCGTCCGGCGATCCGTACGTCGATCTGCCGTCGGCCACGGTGCGCGTGAACTCGCTGTTCGACGATGGGACCGCCGGCGTGTCGAGCCTCCAGTTCGGCGGCAACACCGGCCTGCCGCGCAACTCGAGCACGGTCACCAGTGAACTGCAGAACCAGTTGTCGTGGATCAGTCTCGACAACAAGCACCGCTTCAAGCTCGGCGTGGATCTCCAGTATCACCGCTACTCGCAGGACAACACAACGAACCGCTACGGCACATTCACGTACAACTCGCTCTCCGATTTCCAGAACGGCATTCCGGCAAGCTTCTCACGCCGCCTGCAGGTGAACCGGCGCCTCGGCGATGACTTCGATATCTCCAGCTGGCTGGGCGACTCCTATCGCCCAGTGCAGCAATTGCAGTTGACGTACGGTCTTCGCGTGGATGCCGCGCATTTTCAGGGCAACCCGGCGTACAACTCGGTAGTTGACTCCGTGTTCGGTACGCGCAACGACGCTGTGCCGCGCGGCGTGTATGTGAGCCCGCGTCTCGGATTCAGTTACACCTACGGCACCAACCCGCAGATCGGCGGTTTCCAGGGAGCGGCCCGCGGATCGCGCGGACAGATCAGCGGCGGCATCGGCGAGTTCCAGAACCTTCCGAACTCGCAGCTCATCTCGGCGGCCGTCGATCAGACCGGCCTCGCATCCGCTGCACAACAGCTGAGCTGCATCGGCAGCGCGGTGCCCGTGACCGATTGGTCGGCGTACCAACAGAGCACGGGAAACATTCCGTCGGCCTGCGTCGGCGACCTGACCACGCTTAGCAGCACCGTGCCGAACGTCTCGTTGTTCACGCCCAACTACACGCCCACTCGCAGTTGGCGCGCCAACCTGAACTGGAACGCGCCGGTATTGAACAACCGCCTGCGCATGTCGTCGGGCTTCACCTACTCGTTGAATCTCAACCAGCAGAGCCAGGTTGACCTGAACTTCAACGGCCGACCGTTGTTCACGCTGCCGAGCGAAGGAAACCGTCCGGTGTACGTGAATCCGGCGAGCATCTTCCCGTCAACTGGCGCGATCATCTCTCGCGACGCTCGCGTCACGCAGGATTTCGCCCAGGTCTCCGACTACCTGTCCGACCTCAAGTCGCACAGCACGCAGCTCTCGTTTGGTCTCTCACCGGTCGCTTTCAACTCGGCATTCCAGTGGAGCGCCACGTACGTGTGGCAGAAGGTCTCCGATCAGGAACGCGGATTCAGCGGTGGCAACACCGCCGGAAATCCGGATCTCGTCGAGTGGGCGCGCGGCGCTCGCGATGCGCGCCATCAGTTCACCTACAACATCGGCTACACGTTCCACCAGGCTGTCAGCGTCACGGCGTTCGGTCGCGTGCAGTCGGGCAACCCGTTCACGCCCAGCGTGTCTGGCGACATCAACGGCGACGGCTACAACAACGACCGCGCGTTCATCTACAACCCGGCCACGATCGCCACGTCCAACCCCACGCTCTCCGCGGCGATGCAAAGCCTGCTCGCCACCGCTCCGAGCTCGGTCCGCAGCTGCCTGAACACCCAGCTCGGAACCATCGCCGGCCGCAACTCCTGCGAAGGTCCGTGGTCCACAAGCTTGAGCTTGCGCGTGTCGCTGGTGTCGCAGGCCCTCAAGATTCCGGACCGCGCAACGGTCTCGCTGGGCATTGCGAATCCGCTCACCGGCGTTGATGCACTCGTACACGGCTCGAGCAACCTGCATGGCTGGGGCGCGCCGAGCATTGCTGATCCCACGCTGCTGTACGTGCGTGGCTTCAATCCCACTACGCAGAGCTACATCTACGACGTGAACCCGCGCTTTGGCGCCAATCGTCAAGCGAGCGCGTTGAATCTCGCCCCCATGCAGCTCACGCTCGACGTGCGCCTGGACGTAGGACCGGAGCGCGAACGTCAGGATCTGTTCCTTCGCCTGCGCACGGGTCGCGGCGGCAAGGGCAACAAGCAGACGGCGGATCAGATCAAGCAGCAGTACATGCGCAGCTACCCGAACCCGTTCGAGCAAATGCTGCGTCAGGGCGATTCACTCGGTCTGTCGAACGAAGTGGCCGACAGCATCGCCACCTTGAACAAGGTGTACGGCAAAAAGATCGATTCGATCTGGACGCCGGTATCCACCTATCTCGCAGGCCTGCCCGACAAGTACGACCTCAGCGAAGCGTACGACCGCGTGAGCCTGGCGGAGAACAGGTCGCTCGACCAGATGGCCATCTTCGGACCTGCCGCCAAGCAGCTGTTGACGCCGGAGCAGATTCGCAAGCTGCCGCCGTTCATCGCGCTGTTCCTCGACAACCAGGCCATTCGCCAGCTGCGGCCGGGTCGTGCCGGCGGCGGACGCGGCGGGTTCTTCGGAGGCTGATCGCCGGCGAAGCCGTCATTATTCGAGAAGTATAAAAAACGGCGCGGGCTCTACGGAGACAATCTCTCCCGGAGCCCGCGCCGCCTTTTTGCCTGCAGTACTCGAGTGAACCGACTTACTTGGGCTTTGCGCCCGACAACGTTGCAATCGCGCTGAGCGTCGTTTGCGCCGCGTTCAATCCGAGGCGGAAATCGCTGTCACTGTAGGTGGAGAACATATCGGTGGGCTGGTGCCAATTCGGATCCCAGCCGGCGCCAATCTGCTCGCCACGCTCGTTTTCACGCAGACTGATCGACGGCACGAGATCCTGGAACGGACCGGAATCGGTGTTCGTCATGTGCTGGCCAACCTGCGCCGGGTAGTCCGTGGCGTACTTCTCGTTCGCCGTCTGGAAGGCCCAAGCCAGCTTCTGCGCGCCTTCGGCAAACTTGGACGTGGCAGCAAACTCCACGTTCACGTCGGCTTCGGGGCGCTGATCAGGCGGCAACGTGCCATCAGCCCGCGGCATGCCATGATCGAACATCATCATGTCGTGCTGAATCATGCCGAGCCACTTCGGCTCCGGATATTTCCCCGAGCCGGCGGGCGATTCCTTGCCTTGTAGCGCCGCGCGCTGCTCGACGTAGGCACGCGCTCCGTTCGTTCCAGTCTCTTCGTTGTTCCACAGGATGAACCGGATGGACCGATCGGTCTTCACGTCCGGGCTGCTGAACACGCGCGCCAACTCCATGACCAACGCGGTGCCCGAGCCGTCATCATTGGCGGCTTCGCCCCAACCAATGCCGTCCATGTGGCCGCCCACGATGTACATCTCGTCGGGGTGCGTGGCGCCCACCTTGGTGCAATAGACCTCCTGACGCTCGCCGTTGACCGACTGCGGGGTATCTAGCGCGCGAAGCTTGGCGTCCGGCTGCCTGAGCGAGTCGTTGTTCACGCCGGTGCGGGCGCGGATTCCGCGCAATCGGCCGCCGCCCTGCGCCGCATCGCTCGCACCGCGGCCGGCACCGGCGCCTCCGCGTCCGCCCGCCGCTCCGCCTCGCCCTCCCGCGGCCGCCACACGCGGCGGTGCCTGCTGGTAGTCATACGTGATCCGTTCCGTTGGCGTACAGCCATAGCTCTTGAGCTGCGCCTCGATCCAGTCCACAGCGGCCCGATTGCGGTCGGTTCCCTGCCGGCGATCGCCGAATTGGGTCAGCCCTTTGATTGTGGCTTTGTATTTTGCCAGCTCGAGCCGCGAGACCATCGTTGTAATGAACGAGTCGGGGGGTTCGGGCCGCACCACGATCTGCGCTGAGCCGGACGCCGGAAATGCGATTACCGCAGCGGCTGCGCACGCTGTGGTGATGAGTGATGTGGAACGCACCAAATTCCTCGCGGGTGACATGTTTCCAGATTCTCGCCTATCGCCGCGCACGCGGCAAGAGCGCTAGGCTGGCGAATTTCGGGCGGATGTGCATGATTGCACGCGGCTCCTGCCGCCGACATACGTTCCAACCAGACGAATGAGAAAGCCTTGCTGAGCACGTATCCCGACCCTTTGACGCTGTTCGCCGCCGTGGTGGACATGCTCAACACCGAGGACTGGCCCGCGGTGGCGCGTCTGTGCGATCCGGTTAGCCTCTCGTCGTTCAAGCGCGGCCTGATCGACAATCTGGCGCCGCCGAGTCCCCAGAGTCAGAAGCTCACGGCGACGGAGCTGATGAAAGCCGTTCCGAACATGCCGCGGGCGGTGGCGGAGTATCAGGTCACCCGCTTTCGCAAAAGCCTCGATCCGGAGCATCGGATGCGGGAGCAAATTCCCAGCGTCAAGTCGCACGACGCACTGCGATCGCTCGACGCACCCAGCGTGTTCGCGGCGTGGCTCGAAGGCAAGTCGCTGCGACGGCAGATTGACCGCGACGTGGAGCTCAAACGGATGACGCGAGCCATGGCGAACGAGATTCTCGCTCAGGGCCTCAAGCCATTCAACTTCAAGGCGCTGGGGTATGTGGCCGACGGACAGCGGATTGCCCACGTCGTGTATCGCCGCGACGATACAGCGCGCGGCCCCTTCCCGCCGTTGTCTGATCTGCGCGACGCCGGCTGCACGGCCCCCGAAATCGACCTGATGCGCGACGCCTGGGGCCGCGAACACCCGCACTCCGTCATGGCGCGTCTGCAAAAGGACGACAGCTGGCTGCTTGTGGCCGACGTGGACTTTCTGCTCGTCACCCAGATCGGGAACGGCTTCAGCCAAACCCCCGAGATCTAGCCGCCCTCAAGGAGTGGGTTTGGGGGCGTGGTCTGGCTGATCGAGCGGAGCCGTCGCGCCGCCGGCAAATCCGCGCGCCAGATCAAGCACGAAACCACCGGCGTCCGGCGTCACGCGCCGCGCCGCGACCATGTGATCGACGAACCATTCGCCGCGCTGCGTCGAGAGGTCGTCGTATCGCACGCCGCCGCCGCTCGAGCTCGAGTGAATGATGCGATTGTGTCCGGCGTAGATCGCCACATGACTTATCTGCCCATTCTCGGCAAACATCACGAGATCGCCTGCCGACAGGGCGCGCCAATCGGGCGACAACGCCTCGCCAACACGCGCCTGTTCGCGCGACGTGCGCGGCAGCTCGACACCCTGTTCGGCAAACACGTATTGCACGAACCCCGAGCAATCAAACCCCGACTGCGGTGAGGTGCCTCCGTAGCGGTACGGCACTCCGACGGACTGCCCAGCGAGGCCAAGGGTTCTTGCGGCGCTTGCCGATGTCGTGGCTGGCGCGGGGAATCGTGGCCCGGCCGGAAGGCTGGACGGCGTGGCTTCGCTCCGCCGATCGCGCCGGCGTCTGGCCCCTCCGCGGGTGTTGGCCGATTTTCCGCCAACGTGGAACGACAGACCGACGCGAATTTCCGTAGTCGGCGACGGCGCCAGTGACGCCGTGGGCAGCACGAACTGCGACATCCGCCACCGCGACTCGCCGAACGCATCGATCGCCGCGCCAAGGGGAATCGCGAGGCCTGCGCCGTAACTCCAGTTCGAGTGCAAGCCATTGGAGTTGATCCCGTCGCTCGCCGTGCCAACCCCCACAAAGGCGTATGGCGCCACACCACCGCGCGCGCCGGTGCCGAACATCCGGCCGCCCAACGAGAACACGGCGTCGGCGTCGGCACCCCACGGCCGCAGACCGGTGCCTGTAATTAGATAATTATTATTATTGTTTTCTAATGCCATGTTGACGCTGCCCCGCAGCCCAAAACCGGCACTCCCGGCCAACGTCAGCGCGAGGCCGGCCAGCGGACTGGCCCCCGCGCTGGGCAGGAACGACATGAACGGACTGATCGACAGATCGGACTGCTGGGCGAATGCCGAGGCGGGCAGAGCGAGCATTGTCGCGGCGAGCAGCGTGGCGGCAGCAAGCGCGCGCGAAGTTGGCAGGGGGCGAAACACGAGAGGCTCCAGATGGTTGCTGCACCCCCGATTGCAGGTCGAGAGCCAGTAGCGGCGTTCGCCGTAACACGTTGCATTTAAACGCCTTGCGTTGAATGGATCGGTTTCGCCGGCCCGGAACTGTCCAGCCCGCGAGACACAGTGTGTCGCGACAACGGAACAGTTGCGACGCTTTGCGGGGATTGCGGCCGTCATCCGACCTCGATTTCATACCGGCATGAGCACGCACGAGCCACCAGCCATCGCGACGTTTGCCGATTCGCTCGCCAAGATCGAAGCGCAGATTGCCACCGCCGACGCAGCGGGCGACGACGTCCCACCCGAAGCGCGCGAGCTGGCAATCAAGCTTCGCGACTTGGTGGACGCGCTCGGCGCCCTCACCTCGTCACTACCTTCCGCACCACCGGCCGCGCCAGCGGAACCGGCCGCTGAGCCGCCGCTGTCAAACGATCAACGCGCAGATTGACCCCACACGACACCTCTATGCATCCCCGCACCACTGAACTGCTCGGCTACCTGGATTCGCAGCACGAACAGCTGCGCACGGCGTTCGACGCCGTTCCCGCAGAGCAGCGATCGCGGCGGCCGTCGGACACGGCGTGGTCGGCGGACGACGTGATCGCCCATCTCGTCATTCTCGAGCGGCGCGTTGCCACCGTACTCGGCGCGGCATTGACGGAGGCGCGCGCCAAGGGCCTGCGCGCCGAACCGGACGTGTCGCCAGTACTCCCCACGATCGACATCGCGCCCGTGCTCGACCGACGGACAAAACTCGTGGCGCCCCCGCCGATCGATCCGCGAACTACGGGCGACAAGCTTGGCTGGAGCGACTACGAGAGTGCCCGAGACTCGATCAAGCACGTGGTCATTGAGAACGACGGCCTGGCACTGGGCGACGTGAGTCGTCCGCATCCCGTGTTTGGACCCATCGATCTGTACACCTGGTTTGCGTTCGTTGCGGCGCACGCCACACGACACGCCGCGCAGATACGCGAGATCACCGCCACGACCAGCGGCGCTGCATGAGCCTGCACATCAGAAAGCGATCGGTGGTGCTGGGTGCAGCGTCCCTGCTCGGCGCAGCGTGGGCCTGCGCCAAGGACGCTCCGCACACCACACCGACACAGGACTCGACGACCGCTGCAGAGGCCGGCCAAGGTGCGAATCTGCCTCGCCCACAAGTGCAAATTGGTTCGTCGTATGTAGGCCTCACGTACAGCGCGCCGCCCACAGGCGTGAAGTCCGTTGGCGGCGCAACGCTTTCGAGCCCGCGCGACGTACGCGGCAATTACGCGTTCAATCACGTCACCACGCCACGCGGCGACATGATCTGGCTCGACACCATTGGCGCATCGAATCGGCTGGTGCTGGCCGAGCTGCCGTTGCCGCCGCTGGCGAACGACGAGCGACTGTTCATCGGATCGTGCGACGCTGCCGGACGGCTCGATCCGCGCGTCATCGCGATCGTCGTCAATCAGCCGGGCGCCACGCGGTTCACGGAAATCCGGCAGGCCTGGCGCGCCGACCCTCATTCGGCGCGGTTCGACCTGCTGCCGGTAGCGGGAATCGTGTGCGAAGATCCGGATTCATGACGGCGGCACCGCGCCGCCGAGTGCGCTGTCCGGGCTGATCGATGCTGCTTCACGACCTCGACTTGATTGGCGTGGCGGTGTTCGCGGTGAGCGGCGCGTTGGCGGCGGGGCGCAAGCATCTGGACCTGATTGGCGTGGTGGTGCTCGGACTGGTGACGGCGGTAGGTGGCGGCACGATTCGCGATCTGCTGCTCGATCGGCATCCCATTTTCTGGCTTGCCGACTCGTCGTATCTCATCGTGATCGTTGTCTCGGCGTTGTTTACCGTGGCATATGTGCGGTGGCGACCGGCGCCGGCTGGTACGTTGCTGTACGCGGATGCGGTGGGATTGGCAGCGTTCAGTCTGGCGGGGGCCCAGATTTCCGAGCGTGCGGGACTGCCGGCCATCGCCGGGATCGTACTGGGCACGGTGACCGGTTCCGCCGGCGGAATGGTGCGGGACGTGTTGAGCGCCGAGATCCCGTTGGTGCTGCGTCGAGGAAATCTTTACGCCAGCGCGGCGATTTTGGGAACCGGTGCATACTTCCTGCTGGTTGCGGCAGGGGTAGCGCGCGTCACATCGACCTGGGCCGGGATGATCATTGTGGTCGGGGTGAGGCTGGCGTCGATCGCCTGGGGGCTACAGCTTCCAGTATTCGCGCTCGAGGGCGACGGCGTCCCGGCACGTACAGATGGCAAGTCGGAGTCGCGGTAGTTCTCAGAAAGTGCAGAGCAGTATGCGCCGTACGGTTCGTCGTTGGACGAACGATCACTCATTCTCTCAATCCTCCACGGTATGAATTACAGAAGCCTCACACGTCCCGCCCTCGCGATCGCCGCAATCGCGGCATTCGCGGCCTGCACCAAGACAACCGTTCAGCCGGCCGCAACGCCGGCGCCCGCCCCGGGCACCACGACTACCACGACGACCGCGACTGTGGCTACGCCGGCGATGGGCGGCATGCCCGCAGGCGTCACCATGGCGATGGTGGCCACCGGCGATTCGATCTTCCATGCACGCTCATGCAGAACCTGTCATGGCATGGATGCCAAGGGCGCCGAGAACGGTCCCGATCTAACGTCGGGGCACTACGGGCACGTCGACGGCAGTTACGCGAGCCTCGTTCAGCTCATCACCACCGGCGTCCCCAAGGCTGCCATCAAGAATCCGGATCACCTGAAAGCCATGCCGGCCCGTGGTGGCGAACGGCCGGCCCCGCTCACGGACGATCAGATCCGCGAAGTGGCCGCCTACGTGTACTCCCTGACCCACAAGATGTAGTTCGCCCGTCCCATCGACGGAATGAAAAAACGGCACACCAGATCATTTTGGTGTGCCGTTCTCGTACCACCGTACCACCGCCTTTCAGCCGCAGTACTTATTGAACGCATTCACCAGATCATGGGCAATCTCGTCGGCGCTGCGGCTCTCGATCTGCCAGCGCTCGAGCATGAAGACGAGCTGTCCGTCCTTGAGCAGTCCAATCTGGGGCGATGACGGCGGATAGCCGGTGAAATAGCTGCGCGCGCGCTCCGTGGCTTCCACGTCTTGGCCGGCGAACACCGTCGTGGCCTCGTCCGGCTTGATCGGATTCTGCAGCGCAATGCTCACCGCCGGACGCGCCATGCGCGCCGAGCAGCCGCACACCGAATTCACGACGACGAGCGTGGTGCCCTTCGTCTCCTTGAGCTGCTGATCGACCTCCTCGGGCGTGCGCAATTCCTTCACGCCAAGGCGCGTCAGCTCCTGACGCATTGGGGTCACCATTCGCTCGTCGTACATCTGTTGTGGAATACGCATAGGGATAACGCCTGCTAGGGGAGGTGCTACTGGACGCTGAGTCGGACTCGGCGCCCGTGATTATTCGTCTCGAACCAGTGCAAGAATGGCCGCCTGAGGCACCACGAGGTATCGGTCGCCCTCGAAGGTGATCTCCACCGCCGCCTTCCGAAAGAACAGAGCGTAGTCGCCCTTTTTGGCCTGCATGGGAACGAACTTCGTCGCGCGCTCCGGCGTTCTCCATGGCTCATCGGACAGCGTGTCGGGGCTCGGCATTGGAAGGCCCGGCCCGGTAGCCATGATCGTGCCGCCCTGCACCGCCTGATTATCGATCGCTGTGGGCGGCAGGTAGAGCCCAACGTTCGTCCGCTCCTCGCCTTCCTCCACGCGCACGAGCACGCGGTCGCCGACGACGATGAGCTCCTTGTCTCCCTTGATCATGTTCCTCTCGATGTCCTCAATTCCGTCAGGTGCTTGGATCGCTTCAGTGAAAGATATTATCCGTCAGAAGGGACCGGCACCGTCCGCCGCGCGCTGAGGAGGTACACGGGATAGCTCACGAGCACGATGGCGAGCGCATAGCGGCTGTTGCGCCCATCTGCCACTACGGCGCTGGCGAGAAAGGCGAGCGAGCCAAGCAGTACGAATCCGGTGGTCCACGGGTGCCCCACCGCTCGATATGGGCGCAGCGCCTCCGGCTCGCGGCGGCGCAGCACGAACACGGCGAGAAAGGACAGCGCGTAGTTCGCCACGAAAAAGAACGCCGCAATGGCGATCATCGTCTCGAACGTTCCGGTGGCGAGAAAGGCCACCGACACCGCACCACTGAGCACCAGCGCCACGAACGGCGTACCGCCATGATTCACGCGCGTGGCCGGCGCCACTCCCAGCCCGTCACGGCTCACCGAATACAGCACCCGCGATGCCATCAGCAAACAGGCATTGACCGCGCTGGGCAATGAGAGAATTACTATCACGCGTACCAGCAGCTCGCCGCGATCGCCGAACAGGGCGCGCGCCACCGTGGCCGCGGCGAGCGACGAACCGGCGAGCGCAGACGTCGGCACGGCAGTGATGAACGCGATATTGATCAGCAGGTAGATCACCGCCACGCTGAGCAGCCCGTAGAACATCGATCGCGGAATCTGGCGCGCCGGATCGTCGAGCTCCTCGGAGAAATAGATCGGGCCCGACCAGCCGTCGTATGCGTAGATCACCGCCTGCGCGGCGAGCATGAACGCCGCGAACATCGTCGTGGTGCCAAGCGTCGCAGCCGTCGCAGCCGCCGCGGGCAACGGCGACACGTGGGCGCGGCCGGCAAACACAAAGCACGCGGCCACGAGGGCCAGCAACGCCAGCGCCTTGGCCAGGCTGGTGATCTGCTGCGCGTAATCGCCGAGCTTCGTGCCGCGCAGGAGCAACGCGGTGAAGAAGACCACCACCGCCATGCCGATGGGACTCGCCCAGGAAACGGTCTGGCCGAAAACGCTCGCCGCTGATTCGCCAATGACGAGCGCGATCGCACCGGTGGACGCGCAGGTAGACACCCAGTCGATCCAGCCGACGAGAAACCCGGCGTAGTTGCCGAACGTGTGCCGCGCAAACACATACTGTCCGCCACTGCGCGGGAGCATGGTGCCGAGTTCCGCCAGGGCGTTCGCGCCAAGCAACGCGTACAGTCCGCCCACCACCCAGATGCCGACGAACAGCCACGGGTTAGGCAGCAACGTCGCGATGTCGCCGGGCGTCCGGAGAATTCCGCCGCCGATGGTGTTGCCAACGGTAACGGCGAGTCCGAACGACAAGCCGAGGATTTTGAGGAGCGACTGAGATTTGGCCACGGCGGTAGTGTGCGCCGAGCAGGTAACAGTTCGCTAGGGTGGGTAACAGCGGGGTGAATGCCTCTCTCGTATTGCGTTCCTCGGCACCACCCCACTGAAACACGGCTTTCGGAGATGAAGAGCCTGCCCCCACCCGGGCGCGACGCAACATTCACGGAAGCTTGCACAACAGACACGCGTGCTGCGGAACACCCCTACGATTCTGACGCGATCAAAAATCCGATCAAGATCCGATCAGGATCCGATGGTGAGCGTGCCGGCAGCGGAGTCGAACGTCACCGGATAGGCGGTGAGGTTTGACGTGCGTTTCCCGCCAATCCAGACGCCGGATGCATTGAACGTGGCGCCATGGTTGGGACAAAGAAATCCTGATGTCGTCACGTTGATCGTCGAACCCTGATGCGGGCAGATTCGCGAGAACGCCGCAAAACTCGCGACGCCGGTTCGAACGACGGCGATCGGCACGCGGTCGATCGTCGTCGTCGTGATGCCGCCCACAGTGGCGAGCGTCGGAAAGTCGGACAGGTTCACTGTGGTCGCGGTCAGGGCACCGGGCGACGTGATGTCACTTCCCGCGGAGCACGCCGCCAACGCCGCGGCGGCAAGTGCGGCAGCGCCACCCAGCATGAATTGGCGGCGGCCGCAGGTTGCTGCGCACTCTCCCTCCGAGCGGACCATTGCAGCTCCTACTTCGTGCGGACCAGCGAGAACTGCACCGTCGATGGTGCAGTGGGCCATTGCAACGACGCTGAACCGCCGGCTGGCACCGTGAAGCGGAGATACGCATTTGCGCCGCGAACGAGGGTGACCTGGTGCGTGCCAGGCACCAGCGCCACGTCTGCAATCGGGAAAACACCGGTGTTTTCAAGCGCGGTGAACATCGCGCGAAAATTCCAGCTCGGCTGCTGGTATGCCGCGTCAACGCCGGCAAGGTCGTCCGAGAGCACCGACACGCCCCAGTTCCGAAGTTCGCCCACCACGCCGCTGCCGAACACGGTTTGGAGGTTGGCCAGTCCCGTGTTCGTCGAATTGACCAAGTCGAACCATGTGGTGCCGTCCGACGACGCCTTGTGATCGGCGGCGTAGCGCAGGAATGCCCACGTGGCGCCGCGCGTCGCCAGCGAATCGTTGTCGGCGTACGGGGAGTATGCCGATGGCGCGAGCAAGTATTGCTCGTACCGTCCAAAGTTGGCGGACGCATAGTCGTTGAACGCCGAACGAACAGCCTCTGACGCGCGGATCGCGACGGCATCGATATTTTGCCGCGGCTGTAGCCCGGAAACGCGATAGAAGAGCAGTTCTTCCGCGACGTGGGCGAGCCCTTCGTCGAGCCACGTTTCCTCGAAGTCGGTGGCGGCCGTGTTCACGTACATCCGCCGCGATGCGTTGATCAAGTGCTGGTATTCGTGCACCAACGTCCCGTACACCTCGCTGCCGACCTCCGCCTTGGCGAACGCGCCGCCGCGCGTGGGATCGGGCACCATCACGTAGAACATCTCGCCCACGTTGCTGCCCACGCATCCGTCGTACTCCGAAGTGGATTGCGCCGGAAACAGGTCGCGCGCGAAGAAGAATCCGCCGATGTACGACGAGCTGTTCGCCGGCGTGAGATCGTTCACCATCTTGGTGAAGAACACCACCACGCGGCCGTTCCCATCGATATCCGACGGGTCGCCGAATGCCTGCCGGTCGAGCGGATCGATGAGCGTGTCGAACGTCGTACCGAACGACGCGTACTCGGCGTCGGTATATCCACCGGCCGGGTTGGAAGTGTCGGCCACGACAATGGCGCGATTCGAGATCGCCACTACGCGGCCCGCGTGGTAGATAGGCGACCCGCAGGCAACATTGGCATTCGCATTGAGGCGCAACATCTGCCCCACGGAGACTGTGGCTGGGATGACATCGAGCGTTGCATGCGTCGTAGTGCGTGTGCGCATCCAGCTTCGCGCACCAGGCATCAAGCCCGGCAACGCGGTGCGCTCTGTGGCCCTGAGCCGCGCCTCGAACGCTCCCGCACGTGGATAGCTCGCCGGCACGCTGCCGAGTGCCGCGCCGGTGAGATCGAGCGACGGACCGGATGTGGCGATGAGTGCCGTGAGCGCGCTGGCCGCGGCGGTTCCCGTAACGGCCACGTCGAACGTGGCGTCGGTCGCCGGCGCACCGTTGAACGGGACGAGCGCGTATTCCGCGCCGCTGATGGCGCCCGACACGCAGACCCCGGTGCCGCTGACCGCAGCCGAGACCTGCCCGGCGGCAAGTGTGAGCGTTGACGCGCACGTTGCGGCGGCGGTCGCCACGGCCGTGGTATCGCGGAAGGCCGCCGTGGGGGCATCGCTGCAGGCGGCGAGTGCTCCGCCGGCCACGGCCAGCGCCACGCGCGCGAGACGGGACATCATGATAATACCAGTTAATGAATTATTATTTGTTTATTCACGAAAATCATGCGCGCATCAGGAGCACGCCAGCCGGCCGTGCGGCAGCGGCAGCGTGCAGTTCTGGGTGGTGCCGTCCACGGTGATCACCACTTTGGCCGTCGCCGAGCCGTCGTAGGTGATCACTTCACGCCGCTTCGACGTCGCCGCGGCCTGGCCGGTGATCGCGACCGTGGCCGACATCGAACGCGTGATCGTGCCCGCGGTGGGATACGGGTGGCCATTCGCCGCGCTTTGCGCGGGCACGACCAAGCCGCTGATTGTGTCGCCGGCGAATCGGGTGGCCGTGAAGGTGCCCTGGCTCGACGTGCCCGCAGTAGACTCGCTCCCCGACGAGGTGCCGGTCATCGTGCGCGCAGTGCTGCCCGCCGCGAGCCCGCTCACAGTTTGATTGCTCGACTCGTTCACCGTGCTCGTGCTGCTGTCCACGCCGGTGCCACCGCTGTCGCGGCGCTTGCGCGTCGTGGTGCCCGTCACCGTGACCGCGGACGCCACAGTGTTCGTGGTGCTGTCGATCATCGGTTGCGCGGCGCCGGCGGCCGTGGTGTACGTGGACACGCGCGTCACGGTGAGCCCGTCATGCGTTGCGGGTCCGCACGTCACCGTGCCGGCGCTCGCCGAATAGGCGCAGGAGTTATCCGGATGAAAGAAGTCGCGGCCAATTCCGTCCCCAAAGAACGGTCCGTTGAGACCTCCGCCCATCAAGCCGAGTCCGAACCCCGGCCCGCTTCCCGGCGGGCCGAACCCATTGTGTCCGCCAGGGCCGCCGCGCCCGCGGCCGAAGTCGGGATGAAAGGCATCGGGCGTGCTGCCCGCCACGAACGTGCTCGACAGCTCGCTGAATCCGGTCGGTACTACCGAGTACGCCGACGCCATGCTCACGGCGATCTCGCTGGCGGGCGACGTGGCATCATGCGAGCAGGCGACGATGCCCAATGACGCAATGGCGAGTGTTCCAACGATGCGAGTTTTCACAATGCGAATCCGGTTGAGGGTTCGCATGCAGGACACCGCAGCTGTGCCGCACCCTCACCGCCGCGCCGTCGGCGGCTACAGCGTGCCGCCCTCCGGCAACCAATCGGACAGTCGCGTTCGTAAGTGTCGCAGCGCTTTTCCCATCTGCGACTCCACTGTCTTTACAGAAATACCAAGCGTGGCTGCGATCTCCGCGTAGCGCAGGCCCTGACCGCGGCTCAGCTGAAAGACTTCGCGGCAGGCGGGCGGCAACTCGGCTACCGCCGCCGCGAGCGCGTCGCGCAGCTCGCCGGCAACCAACTTGCCCGTTCCCGTGGCCGAGATGGATTCTTCGCCGACCAGCTGTGGTTCGGCGTTACGCTCGACCTTGGCGTGGCGCAATTGATTCAACGAACGATTGCGCGTGGCGCGCAGCAGGTAGGCGCGCAAGGACTCCTGAATCACAATCTCCGAACGGCGACGCCACAACTCGAGCATCACTTCCTGCGCGCTATCTTCGGCCGCGGCGCGATCGCGGAGCACCCCCTGCGCAAACGCCACCAAGTATGCGTAGTGTGTACGGAAGATCGAATCAAATGCCTCCTGGTCGCCCGATCGAAGGCGGTCTAAGAGCGCTCGGTCGTCCATGAGGTGTCGGCCGGAGTGGTAGTCGTCAACGCGGTCGCGCGGTCTGTTCACATGAGCGGCGTTCCCGTATACTCCACGGCGCAGCGCATGATCCGAATAAGGGTATCAATTTCTTTGCGTGTCGATAGGGTATGACCAATCACGGCTCGAGCCAGGACGGTTCCGCCAGCGCGCCAGACTGGGATGCACTTGCGCGCTTTCTCGCCGGGGAAAGTCCCGACGCGGAGGCAACCGCTGTGCGCGCGTGGTTGGAGTCCCATCCCGAGGATAGCGACCTGGTGACGCGCCTTAACGCCGCCGCGGCCGTGGAGCCCGCCGACGTCGATGTCGATGTCGAGGCTGCGCTTCGGAGCGTGCATGCGCGAATGGCCCAGGCGCCTATGGCGGCGGCGCCGTCGTTGACGCTCGATCGCGGCGTCAACGGCACGAGCGGCATCACCGGAATGAACGGTGTATGGGCGCGACACAGACGGCTCATCGGCGTAGCGCTCGTTGCCGCGGCCGCCGTCATCGTCGCCTTCGTCACCGTGCGCCGCGGGCCGGGCATTGCGCCGGCGCCGAGCGACGCACCGTCCCGTGTGTACGCCACGGCCATTGGCCAGCGCGACTCGATCACGCTGGCCGACGGATCGCGCGTCATTCTCGGTCCCGACAGTCATCTGCTGGTGCCGCTCGACTACGGCTTGACCAGCCGCATCGTGCGGCTTGGCGGCGACGCCTATTTCGACGTGCGCCACGACGCGCGCAAGCCGTTCGCCGTACAAGTGGACCGCGCGGTGATCGAGGACATCGGCACCACCTTTACCGTCGAGAGCGACGCCGCGGACATCATGAGCGTGTCGGTGATCTCGGGTAGTGTTCGCCTGCGCGTCGCGGATTCATCGCCCAAGTCCGGCGCCGTGCTTGCCGCCGGCGACCGAGGCTCGCTCACGGCGGACGGATTGGTGCACGTCTTCCCGCACACCGTTCCGCCCGACGAAGCCGCCTGGACGACCGGGCGTCTCGTCTTTCACGACGCATCGCTCGAGCGCGTCGCGGCCGAGATTCACCGGTGGTACGGCGTCACCGTGCACATTGCCGATTCGTCGCTGGCCGGCCGCCACGTGACGGCGTCGTTCAACGGCGAATCGGTAGATCAGGTGCTGAAGATTGTGGGACTCACGCTTGGCGCACGTATCGAACGGCAGGGGGATAGTGCAATGGTGTATTCGAGCCGTGGACCAGTTGCCCCGCGGTGACTGACGCGCTGGCCGGCATAGGCCGCTCGATCCTCGGAGCCGCCGCGCTCATCTGCGGCGCGCGTATCGCGGCTGCGCAAGCACGTGCCTGCGAGACCCTCGGTCCGGACTCGGCGGCGACCGACGCCAAGTGGACCGCACCGCTCAACCGACCGATCACGATTCACGCACGCGACAGCTCGCTGCGCGACGCAATCGATCGCGTTGGCGCCGTGGCGCATATTCGCATCTCCTACAGTCCCGACCTGCTTCCGTTAGACCGCGCCGTGTGCCTGGCCGCGGATAGCGCGGCGGTGGGGCGCGTGCTCAGCCAGTTGCTCGCCGGAATGAATGTCGCGCCTAGATCGGGCGGCGGAGATCAGGTTGTGCTTGCCCCGCAAACCAACCCAGCGGTGCCCGGTGTTCCGGAAATGGCGAGCTCGCTCGGCATGCTGGATCGCGTCGTGGTGACCGGGAGTGCAATGGGCGCTTCCGAGCGCGAAATCACCACGGGGCTCGACGTCATCTCCGGACGGCAGCTCGAGCGCGAGAATAGCGACAATCTCTCCAGCGCCCTCGATTCCTACGTGCCGGGTGTGTGGGCGTGGGCCCAGTCGCCATCGAACTTGCTCAGCTCTTTTGGCAGCATTCGCGGCGCGAGTTCGTTTGGGCTGAGCTATCCCAAGGTGTACATCGACGGCATCGAGGTGGCCAACCCGCTGCTCGTCAGCCACTTTGCGCCCGACGCCGTCGATCGCATCGAAGTGATTCGCGGTCCGCAGGGCTCGTCGTTGTACGGCACCGACGCAATCAGCGGCGTGATCAACATCGTCACCCGGCACGAAGGTGCGAACGGGGCTGGAGAAAATGCGTCGATTCGTTCGTCGGCCGGCGTCACGCAGAGTGCGTTCGCGCACGGCGTGCTGCGTCAGGAGCACGCTGTTACCCTGATCACTGGCTCCAGTACCCAATCCGCGGACCTGCACGTGACGGCGGGGAGTATTGGCGACTTCATTCCGAACGGCTACAGCCGCGACCTCACCGCAAACGCCAGCGCGCGGCGCGTTGGTGCGCGCACCACGCTAAGCGGCACCGCGCGGTATTTCATGGAGCAAGCCGGAAGCGCGCGGAGCCCGCTGCTCGTTACGCCGGCGCCGCCGCCGGACAGCGCGTCCGTGGCGCCATCAGCGACGGCGCTGCCGCAGTCTGTCGATCAGTACACCGTGGGCGTCACCGGCACGTTCGCACCGAATGATCTGTGGACGCACTCGGTGATCGCCGGTATCGATGGCTACTCGCTGTCCAACGTGCAGACCAATTTGACGCCCATTCCCAGTGTCGCCGACGCCACGCTGCGCGATGCAGAGGGATCGGCGACACGCGGCACCGTTCGGTTCAACAGCGTGTTACATCTCGTTGACACCGACCCTGCCCGCGCCACCTTCACCTTCTCCGCTGAACAAGCCTCGTTGCGCGAGGTGTCAACCGCCGCCACACCGCCTGCCGATCCGCACAACCAGAATTCGGCCGCCGTCGCGCGCGCGCGAACGATCGACTGGCAGAGCAGCACGGGCTTGGGCACGCAGGCGAATCTGTCGTTGCGCAATACGCTCTTTCTCACGGCCGGCCTTCGGGTGGAATACGACAGCCGCCTGAACGCCTCGCAGCAGTTTGCAACGCTGCCCATGCTGGGACTGGCGTCGGTGGGCGATTTCGGTCCGTTCACCGTCAAGCTGCACGGGTCGTACGGCAAAGGTGTTCGGCCTCCGTCCACACTCGGCCACTCCGAGTTCTGGCAGACGCGCTACGGATCCGGCACGCAGCGAGCGCTGGACGCGGAGGAACAGGCCGGCACGGAGGTGGGAGTGGACGTGCTCGTCCGTCACGCGCTTTCACTGCACGTTACGCGGTTCGATCAGCTCGCGTCGGGACTCATTCAGCAGGTTGCCGTACCGGCCGACTCCAACGCGGAATCGCGCCGCGTCACGTATTTCCTGGAGAACGTGGGCCAGATTTCCAATCGCGGCTGGGAGTTCGAGGCATCCACCGGTGTTGGGCGGCTGTCCGCGTCCGGTACGCTGTCGTTCGTCAACAGCCGCGTGACGAAACTGGCTCCCGGCTATACCGGCGATCTGGTGACCGGCAGCCCCATGCTGCTGGTGCCGGCGCGCACCGGAAGCGTGAACCTGTCGTGGCTCGAGGACCGCTGGTCGGCATCGCTCGGCGGCGCGCGCGCGCTCGACTGGATCAACTACGACCAGATCGCACTGTCACAGGCGTTCATGAGCGGCAAGCACCCGGCGCACGAGTTGCTAGGAGCGCAACTGCGTCAGTACTGGCGCCGGTACGACGGCGGCCTCCGGCTGCACTTTGCCGCGTCGCGCGACGTCCGCGATCGATTCGCCATCGACGTGCGCGGCGACAATCTGCTGAACTATCAGCGCGACGAACCGGACAACATCACTGTAGTGCCCGGCCGCACGATCATGACGGGGCTGCGGATCAAGTTTTAGCGGGCCCATTTACGGCGCGCAGTTGTATGAGAATCGTTTGAAGCATTGTCGCCGCGGCGGCACGGTCGCATCGTTCGGACACACCGCGACCCGAGGACCTTCGATGATTCGCCCCTACCGCACGCTCTCCGTGTTCGCTGCAATACTGATTGCTGCATGGCCGGCCATTACCGCGGCACAGGCCGTTCCTGCCACAGGCGCCGCCGTGCTGCAGCGCATGCACGACGCGTATTCGGGCAAGTGGTACCGAACGCTCACCTTCGTGCAGACCACCACAGCGTATCGTAACGGCGCGCCCACCGTTTCCACGTGGTATGAGAGTCTCCGGTACACCGAGCCGCGGGGCACGGAACTGCGCATCGACACCGGGAGTCCAAGCGCCGGCAATGGAATGTTGTACACCACTGATTCGTCGTGGGTGATGCGTGGTGGCGCGCTAACGCAAACGCAGCCCCAGGGGAACCAGTTCCTGCCGATGATCGAAGGTGTGTACATGCAACCCGTGTCGCGTACCGCCGAACAGGTGAAGGCGCTCGGCGTTGACATGAGCCGTGTGATGCGCGGGCAGTGGGAGGGACGCCCCGTATGGATCGTAGGCGCCGCTACTGCAACCGACACGGCGTCAACGCAGTTCTGGGTGGACACGGAGCGCAACGTCGTGGTGCGAATGATCCTGGCGTCCACGCAGGCCGCGTCGCCACCAATCGACATTCACCTCGGCGGCTACGTGCCGCTCGCCGGCGGATGGCTGGCGTCCAAGGTGTCGATGTTCATCGGCGGCGCCCCGCGTCAGATTGAGGAATACCGGGACTGGAAGGCAAACATCGATCTGGCGCCCGGGCTGTTCGTACCGGCAACATGGTCCACCGCGCCCCACTGGGCTCCGCCGCGTTAGAACGCGCCTGTCATTCCGAGCGCAGCCGTTTGTAATTCCGAGCGCCGCCGTTTGTCATTCCGAGCGCACGCGAGGAATCGGTGGTATCAACCGGTGAGTGCACCAGTGGGGTATAACACTCATCGGAGGGA
>JBEPWA010000057.1:0-28324 GCA_041690755.1 Gemmatimonadaceae bacterium
CTCGTCAACACGATTCTGTCGAATAACGGCTACACCGTGTTCGACCTTGGCAAGCAGGTGCCGGTGAACACGATCATCGAAAAGGCGATCGAGGTGAATGCCGACGCGATCGGATTGTCCGCGCTACTTGTCTCGACGTCGAAGCAAATGCCGCTCTGCGTTCAGGAGCTCGACCGTCGCGGCATGAAGATCCCAGTGCTGATCGGCGGCGCGGCGATCAACCGCCGGTTCGGCCGGCGTGCGTTGTACGTTGAGCCGGATCGCGCCTACGACTCCGGCGTCTTCTACTGCAAGGACGCGTTCGAAGGCCTGGATACGATGGACAAGCTGCAGGACGCCGATCGCCGCGCCGACACGATTGCGCAACTGCTGACCGACGCCGAGAACGACAAGTTCCTGCACGCCAACGTGGGCAAGGACAAGTCGTCGGGCACGGACGACGGCAAGCGCAGCGATGTAAGCGCCGACAACCCGGTACCGAGCGCGCCGTTCTTCGGCACACGCACGCTCACGGACATCCCGCTCGACGAAGTGTTCGCCCTGCTCGACCTCGACGAACTCTATCGGCTACAGTGGGGCGCGCGCGGTTCGGGCCCGGAGTATGAGAAAACTGTAAAAACCGAATTCGAGCCGGTGTTGGCGCGACTCAAGGAGTCGGCCAAGACGGAGGGCTGGTTGCGGCCCCAGGTGATCTTCGGACTGTTCCCCGTTCAAGCCAAGGGGAACGACCTGCTCGTCTACGATCCTGACGCGTACAAGGCTGACGCCACGACCACCGAGATCGCGCGCTTTCATTTTCCGCGGCAGGAGGATCGCGATCGCCTGTGCATCGCCGACTACTTCCGTTCGGTTGAGACGGGCGACGTTGATGTGGTGGGATTGCAGATCGTCACCGTTGGCCACGCAGCATCAGAGCGGTTCGAGCGCCTCCAGGCGGCAAACGAGTACACCGAAGCGTTCTACGTCCACGGACTCGGCGTTGAAACGGCCGAAGCGCTCGCCGAATGGATGCATCGCAAGATGCGTCACGACCTTGGCGTACCCGCCGGCCAAGGCAAGCGGTACTCGTGGGGCTACGGCGCCTGCCCCGACCTCGAAGATCACGCAAAGGTATTTCAGCTGCTACCGGCCGAGCGCGACCTCGGCATGCAGATGACGAGTTCGTTCCAGCTAATGCCGGAGCAGAGCACGGCGGCCATCATTGTCCATCACCCGCAGGCGAAGTACTACGCCGTGCGCGGCGAAATGAAATGACCACCAAATTGGAACGCCTGCTCGACCCACACGCCATCGTGGTGTTCGACGGTGCGATGGGCACCATGTTGTACAGCAAGGGCGTGTTCATCAATCAGTGCTACGACGAGCTGAATCTTCGCGCACCGGACATGGTGCGCGAGATTCACCAGCAGTACGTCGATGCCGGCGCTGACGTCATTGAGACGAACAGTTTCGGCGCCAACCGCATCAAGCTCACCCAGCACGGCCTCCAGGATCAGACGCGCGAATTGAATCGCTCCGCGGCCACACTTGCGCGCGAAGCGGCGGGTGACCGCGCGCTCGTCGCCGGCGCCGTGGGACCGTTGGGCGTGCGCCTCGAGCCGTACGGCCCAACGAGCAAGGACGAAGCGTGCGCGGTGTTTCGCGAGCAGATGGAAGGGCTCGTTGAGGGCGGCGTGGACTGCTTCATCCTGGAGACGTTTGGCGATCTGGAAGAGATCGAGCAGGCCATTCGCGCCGCACGTTCAGTCGCGCCCAACATTCCGATCATCGCCCAGATGACGATCGGCGTTGACGGCCACACACCCTACGGCGCAAGTCCGGAAGACGTGGTGCGCGAGCTCGACGCGTGGGGCGCCGACGTGATTGGCCTCAACTGCTCCGTAGGCCCGCAAACGATTCTCGATTGCATCGAGAAGATGGCACCGCAGACGCAACGCAAGCTCAGCGCGCAACCGAACGCCGGCATGCCGCGCGACGTCGGTGGGCGCAGCATGTACATGGCGAGCCCCGAATACATGGCGACGTACGCGCGCCATCTGGTCCAAGCAGGCGCCAAGATCGTGGGCGGCTGCTGCGGCACGACGCCGGACCACATTCACGCCATGGTCGAAGGCATTCGTCCGTTGGCGCCGCGTCTCGAAAATGTTGCCGCGGTGTTTTCGCGCACCGAGCGCGGCTCGTCGCGAGTACCGTCGGATAACCGCGGTAAAACCGGCGTAGAGCCCGTGCCGTTCGCCGAGCGCTCACGCTGGTCGGGCAAGCTGGCGCGCGGGGAGTTCGTGTCGTCCGTGGAGATCGTACCGCCGCGCGGTGTAGACGCGTCGCGCATGCTCGCCGATACAGCCAAGCTCAAGGCCGCCGGCGTCGATGCGGTGAACGTCCCCGACGGTCCGCGCGCCCAAAGCCGAATGGGCGCGCTCATGACGAGCGTGTTGATCGAGCAGCAGGTGGGTATCGAGACGGTGACGCACTACGCCTGCCGCGACCGCAACCTGCTCGGCATGCTCAGCGACCTGCTCGGCGCATCAGCCGTTGGGCTTCGCAATCTGCTCGTGATCACCGGCGACCCACCGAAGATGGGACCGTATCCCGATGCGACGGCAGTGTTCGACGTCGACGCCATCGGGTTGACGAATCTCGTAAGCAACCTCAATCGCGGCCTCGATCCAGGCGGCAACGCCATTGGCGCGCCGACGCGCTATGCGATTGGCGTCGGAGTGAATCCCGTCGCGCTCGATCTCGCGCAGGAGCTCAGGCGCTTCGAGTGGAAGGTGGACGCGGGTGCCGAGTACGCCATTACACAGCCGGTGTTCGACCCGAGCCAGCTGGAGAAGTTCATCGGGCGCATTGGCGAGAACCACATTCCGATCGTGGCCGGCATTTGGCCGCTGGTGTCGGTGCGCAACGCGGAGTTTCTGGCCAACGAAGTGCCAGGCGTCGAAGTGCCGGACGCAATCATTGAGCGCATGCGCAAGGCGAACGACAAGTCGAAGGAGCACGCGGTGGCAGAAGGCATTGCGATCGCGCGAGAGATGCTGGAGCGCGTGCGGCCGTTGGTGCAGGGGGTGCAGGTGTCTGCTCCCTTTGGTAAGGTAGAGTTGGCCCTGGAAGTGTTCGGGGGCGTCTGAGGGCTGACCGCGATTATGCCAGCCCCCGGCCAGCCGATATATTCATTCCATGCGTGCCATTCTCCTGATCGACCACGGCTCAGTCCGTGCCGAGGCGAACCATATGTTGTCCTGCGTCGCCAACCTGCTCCAGCAGATGGTGGGCGAGTCAGTTCTCGTGCGGCACTCGCACATGGAGCTGGCCGAGCCGTCGATCGCGCAGGGATTTGCCGAGTGCGTGTCGAACGGCGCTACGGAAGTGATCGCCTTTCCGTACATGCTATCACCCGGCAAGCACGTCACTCGCGACATCCCGCGCCTGGTGCAGGAGGCGGCGCAGGCATTTCCGCAGGTCAGCTATCGCGTCACCGACGCCTTTGGCGTGAATGAAAAGTTGGCTGAAGTGATCGCCACCCGCGCCGGCGTCAACATTGAGAAGCCGATCAGCGGCGCCGACGCGTGCCACTGCTGGGAGCCGGGCGGCACGGTGGGCGCCTGTGGTTCCGCATGCGTCGCCAGGATGGCTGCGGCGCCCGCGCTCGCGAAGCACTAGGTGGACCCCACTCCCGATTCGGAACTATGTCAAACGTAGATTCTCTCATCCACTCGCCGCTCACGCTGCTCTCTGACGACGAGATGATGTTTCGCGATGCGGTGGCCGGATTCGCCAACGAAGACGTTCGGCCGCTCGTGCAGGAGATGGAGCGCAACTCCAAGCTCGACACGCCGCTCATCAAGAAGTTTTTTGACATGGGCCTCATGGGCATCGAGGTGGCCGAGCAGTACGGCGGCGCCGGCGGGTCGCTGTTCATGGTCGCGCTTGCCGTGGAGGAGATCAGCAAGATCGATCCGGCGGCGGCGATTCTCGTCGATGTGCAGAACACGCTCGTGAACTTTCCGATCCGCACCTACGGCAGCGATCACATCAAGTCCACCTATCTTCCGCAGCTCACTGGCGGCAAGGTGGGGTCGTACGCGCTGTCCGAAGGCGCATCGGGCTCCGACGCGTTCGGCCTGCAGACGCGCGCCACGCAGAAAGGCGATCGCTGGATCTTGAACGGCCGCAAGCTGTGGATCACCAACGGCGCGGAAGCAGAGATCTACGTTGTGTTCGCCAACGCAAATCCGTCTGCCGGCTACAAGGGCATCACCGCCTTCGTGGTCGAGCGCGGGTTCAAGGGGTTCAGCGTTGGCAAGAAGGAAGACAAGATGGGCATTCGCGCGTCGAGCACCACCGAGTTGATTCTCGACGACGTGGAAGTGCCGGCCGAGAACGTGCTCGGCCCCGTGGGCCAGGGCTACAAGGTGGCGATCGAAACGCTCAACGAAGGCCGCATTGGCATTGGCGCGCAGATGATTGGTGTCGCCGCCGGCGCGCTGCACGCCGCAACGGAGTACGTGAAGGAGCGCACGCAGTTCGGCAAGAAGCTCGGGGAGTTCCAGGGCATTCAGTTCCAACTTGCCCAGGCGCGCACCGAACTCGAGGCGGCGCGGCTCATGGTCTACAACGCGGCGCGGCTCAAGGACGCGGGCAAGGACATCGCCATGGAAGGCGCCATGGCCAAGCTCTTCTCGTCGCAGGTAGCCGAGCGTGTGACGTCGATATCGCTCGAGCTGTTTGGCGGATACGGCTACACGAAGGACTATCCCGCCGAGAAGTTCTATCGCGACGCCAAAATCGGCGCGATCTATGAAGGCACGTCGAACATGCAGCTCCAGACGATCGCGAAGACGATGTTGAAATAGCCTGTCATTCCGAGCGAATGCGAGGAATCTTCTTTCACCGGTTAGTTACAGAAGATCTCTCGTCACTTCGCTCCTCGGGATGACAACACAATCCAGGTACCATGAGAGCGATTCGAATTCACGAAACCGGCGGAGTTGATGTACTCCGCGTTGACGACGTCCCTGAGCCGGTAGCGGGCGCGGGCGAGCTGCTCGTCGAAATCGAAGCCGTCGGCGTCAATTTCATCGAGATCTACCAGCGCGAGGGCATCTACCAGCTGCCCTTGCCCCTCACCCTCGGCTCCGAAGCGGCCGGTGTGGTGCGCGCCATCGGAAGCGGCGTGGGCGAGTTCAAGGTTGGAGATCGCGTGGTGTCCACGGCATTCAAAGGCGCATATGCACAGCGTGCCACTGTGCCGGCCGATCGCGCCGTCCACGTGCCGGACGGTGTTACCGGCAAGCAGGCGGCCGCCGTGTTCCTGCAAGGGCTGACGGCGCACTATCTATCGACGTCAACATTTCCGCTCGCCAAGGGCAACCGCGCGCTCGTGCACGCCGCAGCGGGCGGAGTGGGATTGCTCCTCTGTCAAATGGCCAAGAAGCGCGGTGCGTTCGTGATCGGTACCGCGTCTACGGACGAGAAGCGCCAGCTCGCCCGCGAAGCCGGCGCGGACGAAGTGATCGATTACACAACGAAGGATTTCGCCGCCGAAACCAGGCGCATCACCGACGGCGCCGGCGTTCATGTAGTCTACGACTCCGTCGGCAAGACGACGTTCGATAAATCGCTCGATTGCCTGGCACTGCGCGGCATGATGGTGCTGTTCGGCCAGTCGAGCGGCGTTGTTCCGCCGTTTGATCCACAAATATTGAACAAAAAAGGCTCATTGTTCCTCACTCGACCCACGCTCAATTCATACGTGGCAACACGCGAGGAGCTTTTGGCTCGATCCAATGAGTTGCTGGGGTGGGTGGCCAACGGGGGCCTGCACGTCCGAGTCGGCGCCGAGTTCCCGCTCACGGACGCGGCCGGTGCCCAGCGCGCCCTGGCTGGACGCGAGACAACAGGCAAGGTACTGCTCATCCCGTAGGCACTCCGGCGATCATTTGGCGGCGCGAGGGTATACACTACTGTCAGGTGTCTACCCAGTGTCGCCGCCTCGGGAGAAATGCAATGATCGCCGTTCGCCGCTGGATTGGTTTCGCCGCGCTGTTCACGCTCACTGCTGCGTTTTCCGCGGCCGGCGCCCAGACACCGGCACGCGGATATCTGCGGCTCTCGGCTCGCGACTCCAGCAATGTGCCCATTCCCGGCGCCGAGTTTACGGTGACCCGCGGTCTGCGCGATGTGGTTGCGCACGGTACGACCGACGACAACGGGCTCGGCTTCGCATCGTTCGACGCCAAGGACTCGCTCGACCTTCAAGTCACACTTCGCAAGATCGGCTTTGCGCGGACGGACCATTTTTTCGAAGGTGCGCCATTCGACACGTCGGTGGTGATGCTCGTGGCGGCGCATTCGGACGCCGCATCGCTCGGCGCAGTGAAGATCACGGCGCAGCGTGACCTGAAGACGGCGAGTTACGACATCACCGCCGACGAGATCGCCGAGTCCAATCAGACATTGCTCGACGGTTTCGACATCGTGAAGAAGATGCGCCCCGACATGCTGACGAGTCGCGGCGGCTGCAAGACCGGCGTGCAGAACGTGTGGGTAAACGGCAAGCGCATCATCTATCCGCTCCCGGCAAACACCATCGCCGCGCAGCGGGCGCGCGTCGGGCTGCCGCCGCGAGCCCGTTTCACCTATGCCGCAGTGTCCGTGCTCACGGATATTCAGCCCGAACACATTCAGGAACTGATCTATAAGGATTGTTTCGATCACTCCATGGCCGTGGTGGGGAGCCAGGACGCGCTGTTCATTGTGCTCAAGCCGGGCATTGGCTACGAACGAGGCGTCGGCAGCTACGTGGACGACACGCCGGCCAGACCGTAGCCGGCGTCGTCCCCCTTTCGTCCTTGCGCGCGCGTCGGCAGCTTCATGCCAGACCCGAACGAGGATTGGCAATGACCGAAGAGAAGCGTCCGGACAGCGAGACTGAGCACGGCATATCGCGCCGCGCATTCGTCACCACGACGGTTGCTGGCGCGATTGCGTTTGACGGAACCCTGGGACACTCAGCGGGCCGGCGCGCGGCCGGCGCGTTGCTCGGTGAAGGGCGAGGGGAGCCGGCGTCGCGAGCGTTCGCACTCGACGAGGCCACGATCGACGAATTGCAGACGAAGATGAAATCCGGCGCCGAGAGTTCGCAGTCGTTGACTAGGCAGTATCTGGCGCGCATCGACGAGATCGATCAGCGCGGCCCGGCCATCAATTCCGTGCTCGAGCTCAACCCCGACGCCCTGACCATTGCCGCGCAGATGGACGCCGAGCGAAAGGCCGGTAAGGTGCGCGGCCCGCTGCACGGCATTCCCGTACTGATCAAGGACAACATCGACACCGCCGACAGAATGCACACATCGGCCGGTTCGCTGGCGCTGGCCAACAACATCGCCGCGCAGGATTCGTTCGTGGCCGAGCGGCTGCGCGCAGCCGGCGCGGTGATCATGGGAAAAACGAATCTGAGCGAGTGGGCGAACTTCCGGTCAACGCATTCGTCGAGCGGATGGAGCGGGCGCGGCGGGCAGACGCGCAATCCGTACGCGCTCGATCGTACGCCGTCGGGTTCGAGCTCGGGTTCCGGCTCGGCCACCGCGGCGAATTGTTGCACCGTGGCAGTGGGCACCGAGACCGACGGATCGGTGACCAGCCCATCGGCGGCCGCGGGACTTGTCGGCATCAAGCCGACGCTTGGACTCATCAGCCGTGCCGGCATCATTCCGATCGCCCACAGCCAGGACACCGCCGGTCCCATGGCGCGCACCGTGCGCGATGCCGCGATCCTGCTCGGCGCGCTCACCGGCGTGGACGCGCGCGATGCGGAGACTAGTGCGAGCGTGGGGCACGCGCTCACCGACTACACTGCGTCGCTCGACAAGAACGGATTGCGCGGCGCGCGGATTGGCGTGGCCCGAAAGCATTACACCGGATACAGCGTCGAGACCGACAAGGCGTTCGAGCGCGCTCTGGAGCTGATGAAGCAGCACGGCGCAACGATCGTCGACCCGGCGGACATCGAGACCGCCGGACAGACAGATGAATCCGAGACCGATCTGCTGTTGTACGAGTTCAAGACCGATCTCACCGCGTATCTCAGCCAGCTAAAGCCGAACGTCGCCGTACGGTCGCTCGCCGACGTGATCGCGTTCAACACGAACAATGCGTCGCGGGAACTGCGATACTTCGGTCAGGAGCTTATGGAGCAGGCGCAAGCAAAGGGGCCGCTCACGGAGCAGAAGTATCGCGACGAGTTGGCGAAGAACAGGCGATTGATGCGAGAGCTCGGCATCGACGCGACGATCGCGAAATACAACCTCGATGCGATCGTGGCGCCCACGCAGGGACCCGCAGCACTTATCGATCTGGTGAATGGAGACCCGGGCGGCGGCGGGTCATTCACGGCTCCCGCCGCAGTGGCAGGGTATCCGCACGTTACCGTGCCAATGGGCTTGGTGCGCGGGTTACCGGTGGGAATTTCGTTTGTCGGCAAGGCGTGGAGCGAAGTAGGGCTGCTCAAACTGGCATACGCATTCGAACAGGCGGCACCGGCGCGCCGTGGACCCACGTTCGCAACGACTGCCGACGTGGGGGATACCAGGCGCGGCTGAGCTGCCAGTTGGGCTCGACTACTGCATATCGGGGGTATACCACCCATTGCGAGTCGCCACTGTATGCCCGACTGGTTTCAAAATCATCATGCCGCCCTTTGGTGGCTCGTCGGCCTCTCAGCGTTCACGTTCCTCGTGAGCGCTTTGAGCGTTCCATGGCTCGTCGCCAGGCTGCCGGTGAATTATTTCAGTCCCACCGCGGTGCACGAAAAACCGTTTGCCCATCTGTCTCCACCGGCACGAATCGCGGTGCTCGTAGGCAAGAATCTGTTGGGCGTGGCCTTCGTTGCGTTGGGTGTGCTTATGCTCGTGCTGCCGGGCCAGGGGGTGCTGACCATTCTGGCCGGCGTGGTATTGATCGATTTTCCGGGGCGGCGCCGCGTGCTCGAGTGGTTCGTGGGGCACAAGACCGTACTGCATGCGTTGAACTGGGTTCGCAAGCGGGCCAAGAAAGAACCGCTGGTCGTCGAGTCGTAGTGTTGCCTCGGCGAGCGGCGCCGCTTGTAGCCTGTGTCATCGCGGTCGTTGAATTATGCAACTGTATGGTTATACAGTTTTGATTTCCGATCTGCACTCTGACTCGACTCTTTCCAGTCAACACGATGACCGCACTCGCCTCTCCGCTCGTCGACCCGCGCGCCACCGCCGAGATGGTGCGTAGCGCCCCAGCCACTCGCCTCCTCGACGTCCGGACGCCCGGCGAATTCGAGATGGCTCACATTCCTGGCGCCTACAACGTCCCGCTCGCTACACTGGCCGAGCACGCCCGCGAGATCAGCAGTATTGTGGACGCGCAGATCGTTCTCGTCTGCCAGAGCGGTAGCCGTGCCCGCCAGGCGGATTCTGCTCTGCGCTCGCTCGGCATGTCCAATCTGCATCTGCTCGATGGCGGCATCATCGCCTGGCAGGCAGCGGGCATGACGGTGAACCGCGGCGTCAAGCGTATGTCGCTCGAGCGCCAGGTGCGAATCACCGCCGGCGCGATTGTCGCCGTCGGCGCCATTCTCGCGCTCAGCGTCAATCCGCTGTTCGCCAGCATCTCGGCGTTGATCGGATGCGGGCTCGTGTTCGCGGGTCTCACCGACACGTGCGCTATGGGGATGCTCCTCGCGCGGCTGCCGTACAACCGCACGAACTCCTGCGACGTCGGCGCGATGGTGCGCGCACTGTCAAGCGGCACGTCAACGCGATGAACTTGGCGGTGCGGTTTGTAATTGTCATCGACGCCAATCCCGATGGCGCGGATGTAGGCGCAGGAGAAGAAATGCCCGAAGATCATTGCGCGGTGACGGCGGGCTCTCGCGGGCCGCGCCATGTTCGTGAGTGATGTGCCGGTGTCGATGCGGCTGACCGCATCGGGAGCCTGGGTTCAGCGCGGGCGGTTGAAGCCGCCCTTGCTTTGGAGTAGCATTGCCGCATGCACACTCTCCGATTGCTCTCGCTCCCCGCGGTGGCGCTGCTCGCAGGGACTGCCGCGGCACAGACGGCGAAACCGAAGCCCCCGTCGAAGCTGACCATCGACCAGCTGATCCAGATCAAGCATCCGTCGGGGCACCAGTGGACGCCCGACGGGCGCCATGTCTGGTTCGTCTACGACGATGGCGGCGTCAGCAACGTGTGGGCCGCGCCCGCCGACGGGAGCGGGCCTGCCGTCGCATTGACGAGCTCCCCGAGGGCCAAACGGGGAACGGTGCGTTCTGGAGCAAGGACGGTCAGAACTTTTTCTTTCAGAAAAATGGCGGTCTGCTCGCGGTATCGGTGAACGGTGGCACGCCGCACACCGCGTGGCCTTCGGCCGCGAATGCTCGTGGCTTTTCGCTCTCGCCGGACGGAACGCGTGTCGCGTTCCTCGTGGGCCAAGGGCGCGGTGGCGCGGCGATTGGCGGCGGCGGTCGAGGTGGTGCGCGTGGCGGGCGCGGTACTCCGACCTCGACGCCGCCTTCGGGAAATGGAATCGATTTGATCGTCCATACCATAGCGACCAACGCCGATCAGAAAATCGCGCACTCCGACGGCAACATTGGCGGTATGAGCTGGTCGCCTAACGGCGCGCAGTTCGCATTCACCTCGTCGGCAACGAACGGCACGTCTGATCTGGTAGTGGCCAACGTGGGTGCGAACACACAGACCGTCGTGCAGCACGAGGACGGTGCACTCGGCGCGCCATCGTGGACGCCGGACGGTGGAAGCCTCATGTACAGCGTCGGTGGCGGCGGCGGCGGCGGTGGCCCCATTCAACATCTCGCATCGCCACCCGAAGTTGGCGCGAAGTTGATCTTCGTCGCCACCGAATTCGGCCGGGGTAACGGCGGCGGCGGAACAACGTTCATTGTGCCCGCAACTGGCGGCATGCCCAAGCAACTCGCTGCAGGCGTTGGTGGACGCGGAGGCCGCGGCGGCGACAACTGGCTCGACGCGACGCACACGCTGTCCGCGCAAATGTCGAACGGCGGTCTGACACGCACAACCGAATCCGTGAACATCAACGGCGGCGCGCCGACGGTGCTTTATGTCGATACCGCCGCAAAGTTCTTCAGCTCCGTGAACACCACCACGTCCGCGATATCGCCCGACCGGCGCTGGTTGCTCTACACGAGCGACGTCACGGGCTGGGATCAGATCTACGTCGTGCCGACCGCAGGTGGCCCAGCCGTGCAACTCACGAGAGCGCCAGCCGAACATTGGCGCGCCGTCTGGTCGCACGACAGCAAGCGCATCGCCTGGGACGCGAACACCGCGGCCAAGCCTGGCACTCGTCAGATCGAGATCGCGACGATCGGCGACAATCCTGCCGCGGCCACGATCGTCGAGGTAACGTCGGGTAGCGGCACCAACACTGCGCCGCAGTGGTCGCCCGACGACACGCGCCTGCTCTTTCAGCACACCGATTATCAGAACTCGGCTGATCTCTATGTAGCCGACGCATCCGCGCATGCCAAGGTGACGCGTCTGACGTCGTCGATGCCGGCCAGCATCGACAAGTCGCAGCTCGTTGCACCGCAACTCATTCACTATCCCGGCCCAGACGGCAAGCCGGTGCCCGCGTGGCTCTTCGTGCCCAAGAACCTGGATCGCAGCAAGCAGCACCCGGCGGTGGTGTGGGTGCATCCGGACGGCGTGAACCAGAGCTACGACGGCTGGCATCCGGACCGCAACGAAGCCGTGTATTATGAGTTTCATCAATACTTGCTGCAGCAGGGCTACGTCGTCATTGCCCCGGATTATCGCGGCAGCATCGGCTACGGCCGCGACTGGCGCAACGATGTCTACATGGACGTTGGCGGGAACGATGCCAAGGACGCGCGGCTGGCGGCGAAATACCTCGGCACACTCGGCTACGTTGACACCAAGCGCCTGGGAATTTGGGGACTGAGCTACGGCGGGTTCATCACGCTGCAAACCATCACCCAGGAGCCCACGTGGTACCGCGCGGCGGTGGACGTTGCCGGCGTGTCCGACTTCGCGCTCTACTACGATGATCCGTACCACGGCGGGTGGACGACGAGTCGCATCGGTACGCCCACGGAGAATCCCGAGGTCTACGCCAAGGCGGCGCCCATGTCACACGTTGACCAGATCAGAAATCCGCTACTGATTCTCCAGGGCACCGCCGACGTGAACGTGCCGTTCATTCACACGGTGTTGCTGGTGGATCACGTGCTGAAGGCGGGCAAGGGTGACCTGATGACATACATGGTGTACCCCGGCGAATTCCATTACTTCGATCGGGCCTTCGTGGTCCGCGACGCGTGGCAGCGCGTGGACGCCTTCTTCAAGAAGAACCTGCGGCCGGACGTGACGGCCGCCGGTGGTCATTAGGGAGCGGCACCAGGCACGATGAACGAATACATCCTCTTCATGCACGATGACGTGCCCGGCACGCCGAGCGACAACGACGAGGCGTGGACAGCATATCTGTCCACGCTTCGCTCGTCGGGAGCATTCGATGGCGGGAGCTCAATCGGCGACGGGATCTGCATGTCCATGGCGTCCAGCGCACCCGGCATCACGCGGCACATCGTGGGCTATTTTCGCGTCCGCGCCGAGAGCATGGACGCGGCACGGGCGCTCGTCGCCGGAAATCCGGTCTACGAAAACGGTGGCACCGTTGAGCTTCGCGAGTTGCCAAACACCGGCTGAGCTGCCGTCGCCAGCAGGTTCGGAATGCGGAAGGGCGATAAGCCGTATTGATCGAGCGCTTGACATCCCGTTTAGCCGCTGTATTATTCATAGCATGAACGATTCGGCGATTGACCAGGGCGCCTGTACGGGCGCGGACGCGGACAGCGGCATGTTAGAGCTGCTTCACGTCGCGCGCATCCTGCAGTCGCGCATCGAAGCCGCGATCGAATCCGTTGAGCTATCGATTCCGAAGTACCAGGCGCTCGAGGAGCTCATCCGTTGCGGTGAGCCGGTGCCTTTGGGTCAGCTGGCCGATCGCCAGAAATGTGTCCGTTCGAACATCACCCAGCTCGTTGACCGCCTTGCGGCGGATGGGCTGGTGAAGCGCACGGACGATCCGACCGATCGACGCGGGGTCCGCGCGGTAATCACACCGCTCGGTAAGGAGCGGTTTGCGGCCGCAGGTCAGGCGATTCGCGCCGTGCAGGAATCGCTGACTTCAAAGATCTCGAAGACCGACCGCGCCAATTTCCTGCGTATTCTCTCCGCGTTCCGGGACGAGTGAGTTTTTTTATGCCTGTAGTTCATATGCTGCACTGTCGATGGGATTCACCATCCATGGATGAAGTTGTACAACCCGACGATTTACGGCCGGTCTACGAATACCGGCGGAGCCGCTTCACGATGAATGTCGCCGCACAACGCGCCGGTTTGGCGCTCTCGATTCTGACTGCCCTGCTCGCGTTCGCAGTTCGCGTGTCCGCGCAGATGCCCGATTTGAGCCAGACCGCCGCCTCGCGACCGGCGGCGGTGTCGATGGCGCACGTCCCGTTCGCCGTGGGTGAAGAGCTCGTTTACCACGCGACCTTTGGCGTCCTCCCGGCCGGCACAGCACGCATGCGCGTTCAGGGAATCGACACAGTGCGCGGCCGCCCGGCCTATCACGTAGTGTTCGCCATCGACGGCGGAATTCCGTTCTTCCGCGTACACGACCGCTACGAGAGCTGGATCGACGTGGAGACTTTGTCGTCGCTGCGCCATACCCAATCCATCTCCGAAGGCCGGTATCATCGCACCACCACTTACGAGCTGTACCCCGATCTCGCCGAGTACCAGAAGAACGATGAGCCCATACAGCCGAGCGTAAGCGCGCCCCTCGATGACGGCTCGTTCATCTACGCCGTGCGAATTGCCGCACTGCATCCTGGCGACACCGTGCGCAACGAGCGCTACTTCAAGCGGGACAAGAATCCCGTGGTGCTGATCGGATTGCGCACCGATACGGTCACGGTCGGCGCGGGCACGTTCACCACCACGGTCGTTCGGCCTTCCATCAAGACAAACGGCATCTTCTCCGATCACGGCGACGCGCAAGTCTGGTTCACGAACGACGAGCGCCGCGTACCCGTTCAGCTCAAAACAAAATTCTCCAGGTTCTCGCTCACGCTCGAACTGCAGTCGCTGACCGTTGGCACCTTGGCGTCGCGCTGACGCCCTTTACTACTCTCATCATCGATCCCTAATGACACACCAAGCATTCGAACCGGCGACACTCGGCCCTTTGACGCTCGTCAACCACATTGTCATGGCGCCAATGACCCGCAGCCGCGCGCTCGGCAGCGTGCCAAACGAGATGATGGCCGAGTACTATCGGCAGCGCGCCGGAGCGGGGTTGATCGTGACCGAAGGTACGTCGCCGGCACCGGAAGGCCTTGGCTACGCGAGAATTCCGGGATTGTTCACGCCGGCCCAGGTGGCCGGGTGGCGCCTTGTCACCAACGCGGTACATGCGGAAGGCGGCCGCATCTTTGTCCAACTCATGCACACGGGTCGCATTTTTCACGAGCTCAATCTTCCCGAAGGCGCACTGGGTGTAGCGCCGTCCGCCATTGCGGCGCCGGGCGAGATCTGGACCGACCAGGCCCAGATGAAACCGCACGGGTCGCCGCGTGCGCTGGCTCCGGCGGAATTGACGCGAGTGCGTGACGAGTTTGCTCGCAGCGCCGAGTTGGCGATCGAGGCCGGCTTTGATGGTGTCGAGCTGCACGCCGCCAACGGCTACCTGCTCGAGCAGTTCCTCAGCCCTGGGGCCAACCAGCGCACCGATTCGTACGGTGGCACCGTCGCCAATCGCGCGCGGTTCGTGATCGAGGTGGCGCGCGCCGTCGCCGACCGGATCGGGGCGGACCGCACCGGTATCCGCTTGTCTCCATGGGGAAAGAACGGTGGCATGCCGCACTACGACGAGATCGATGAGACGTACGTCTATCTGACCAAGGAGCTGCAGGCGATTGGCTTGGTCTATGTGCATCTGATCAACCAAGCCGACCCTGCGCTCGTGGAGAACAACGCGCGGACCGCCACGGCGATTCGCGGCGTGTTCACGAACACGCTCATTCTCAACGGCAACTTCCACTCGGTGAGCGCAATTGACGCCGTGCTCGCGAGTGGACGCGCGGATCTCGTGTCGATCGGCAGGCCGTTCGTCTCGAATCCGGATCTCGTGGAGCGCTTGCGGACGGACGCGCCGTTGGCGGCCCCGCAGCCCGCGTTGTTTTTCTCGCCGGGGCCGGGCGGTTTCGCCGAGGGTTACACCGACTATCCCACGGTAGCAAATGCCGCCGGCGCAGCCGCCTAAGCGGCCGCGTCACTCTACCGCTTCTTTTTCAGCCGTTTGGCTTCGGCAACCATGAATTCGTGTCCCGACTCGAGCAGCTCGCGCAGTGCCGAGTCGGACATGAGCTCGACGCGAGCGAGGATTGACGGATAGTCCTGGTAGTGCGGCGTGACGCAGAAAGTCTCAGGGTGCGCCGCAATCCGGTGCTCGCGTTCGAGAATGCTCATGCGAACGCCGAGTGTGCCGGGTTCGACTTCCTTCTTTTTTGGAAACCAGGCGAAGGGCTTTCCGCCCACCTTGAAGGCCGGATATCCGTACGTCGTGCCTTCCTCCACATCAGGAAGTTTTTTCGCAATCGCGCGGACGCGGGTGAGGCCGGTGGCAGGCATAGCGTATTACGACGACCTTTCGCTCGGCGGGCCGCCGGACGGAATGGCGCGTTGAATCTCAATCAACTCCGGACGGGCGACGAACTCGCCGCAGATTGTGATGTCAAACTCATACCGGCCACCGGTTTCGGCATCGCGCCACGGAAAGCCCTGACACACCGCCGGATAGTAGGCTCGATCATGAATCGTGCAGCCCCCATCTTTGTAGAGGGCACAGCGCTGGTTACGAACGCGTGTTCGCCATTCACCCCAGCGCGTCTTGTAGACCAATCCGGGGCCGTAGTCGGCCTCGATCGACGCCGCCTCCTGCGCTGAGAGGGTCGTGCCATACGCGCAACACGATGCGTTGTAGGGGCACGGGTAGCAGGGCAATGACGGTAGTGGCATGCAGTGTTTGCGCTCGTCTGGGTTGCAGCGGTAATCTTTCCCGACGTTCGTCCGCCCGCAACGCCCACTCGTCGTTGCGAGTACTACGCATTTCTAAAGGACACCATTGTGAGCACCACCCCGCTCGATCTTTCGGCGTTCCGCCACCTCCTGCCTGAATCGATATTAGGCGTTGCGACGGCCATCACTCCGCTCAGCATGGGTCTCTCGGGAGCCGGCGTCTACGCCGTTTCGACGGAACGTGGGGAGTTCGTGCTCCGCGTGCAGGAGGCGAGCACAAATCCGAGCGACTGGGCGCGCCAGCTGCGAGTCCTTCGCCGCGCCGCCGAGCGTGGCATTGCGCCGGCCGTGGTGTACGTTGACGAGGCCGCACACAGCGTTGTCTCGGCGCGAGCCAGCGGCGTGCTACTGGGCGCCGCGCTCGCCGACCCGGCACAAGGTGGACGGGCGGTCGCTGGAGTAGTGGCTCAGCTGCGCGCGCTCCACACCATTGACCCCACTGGCGTGGACGCGGTGGATCCGGTCGGCTATGCACGGCCGGTGTGGCTGGCGCAGAAAGATCGCCCGGGATTCCCGGCGTGGGTCGCGGATCTGAGCGCCACATTCGATTCGACGGCGGCGCTGCTTGCTGGAGATCCGCGTCAGGTCGTGAGTCACAACGACATGAATCCCGGCAACGTGTTCTGGGACGGCACGCAGGCGTGGTTCGTGGACTGGGCGGCGGCCGGGCTGACGCATCCGTATTATGACGTCGCAGCCTTCACCACCTTTCTCAACATGGACGCCGACGCGGCGAATGGTTTGCTCTCTGCACAGGAGCAGGGTCCGCTTGACGCCGGCAACCGTGCCACCTTTGCCGCCTTGCGCCAGCTGGTGGCGCTGGCTGTCGGCTGCACGTTCCTGAGCATGGTACCGGACCTTACGGTGCTGGGTTCCACGCAGTGGGCCAGCGCGCCGACACTGGCAGACTGCTATGCGCAAATGCGCATTGGCAAACTGGACTTTACAGCGGCGGTTGGGCGCGGCACATTCGGCCTTGCGATGCTTCGCGTTGGAACTGCGGCCGGCCAGATAAACCAGACCTCACCTCTCTAATCGCCAATGAGCACTCCAGCCGGGAAGGTACATTCGCGGGTTAAGCGTGGCGCCGAGTGGGTCGTGTGGTTCGTGCACGCGCCACTTAGCACATACTGGCTTATCTTGGGCGTCATGGCGGCGGCCGCGGTTTTTGAGCTCTTTCGCTCGCCGAAGCACGCCGTTGAAATCTTCGGCAGCCTATGCGCCATGGTCAGTCTCGTCAAGTTCCTCGCAAACCTTCAAGGGGTTCCCGCATGGCCGGGTCGAGCGGCTGCTTCACGCCTCGGACGCGTACCCCGCGGACGCGACGTGTGATTCGTTCAGCGTCACCTTGAGGCCGCCAGCAAAGTGGCCCGCCAACCGGGCCCGCATTTCATCATGAATGTGCCTGGCAAGGAACTCCGTAGTCGTCAGCTTGCCTCTAAAAATCTCTAATTCATCGAGATTCTGGTAACTGAGCGCGCCCACCACTCCCCGCGCTGCTTCGTCCGCCGCGCCAATGTCGATGACCACGTTCTGCGGGTTCAGCGTTTTGCTGCTGAACTCCAGATCCACGACATACGTTGCGCCGTGCATATTAGCCGCGGGCCCAAAGAACGGGTCCGGAAGTGAGTGCGCGATCATCATGTGAGTACGAACGGTGACGGTATACATGCAGCTCCTAGTAGCGAACGAGAATGGAGAGTGACGGCGCGAGACCCAACGGGGCCTCGGCGAACAATGCGGGCAATTCGGTGAAATCCACGGTGCGCGTGATGAGTTCGTCGTACACGGCGTCGGCGAGCAGGCGCATGACGAGGTCCATGCGGCGCGCGTGCGTCCAACGCGGCCGCATGCGCGTTGCAACGGAACCAACCTGGGACGACTCGATCCGCTTGCGCTGGCTGTGGAACGAGCCGCCGAGCGCGAGACTTACAGTCTTACTGCCGTACCAGCTCACGTCGATGACGCGCCCTTCGAAGCCGACAGCGTCTACCGCTGCCTGCAATCCTGGCCCGGTCGCGCTGGCGTGAAACGCGACGTCGTAGCTGTCGGGCGCGGGAACGACGTCCGTCGCGCTGAACCCAAGCTTGGCAGCGAGCGCGCGCTTGGCCGGATCGACGTCGAGCACGTCAACCTCCACTCCGGAAATTCGCGACAGCAGCCGCGCGATCAGCGAACCAACCGTTCCGAAGCCGACGACCAGCGCACGATGCCCAATCGTGACGTCGGCGTCCCATACGGCGTTTAGCGCCGTCTCGAGGTTTGGCGCGAGCGTTGCGCGTGACATCGGGACGGAATCTGGCACGGCGTGTAGATCCGCCACACGCACCGTCGCGCGATCCTGATGCGGATGAAACACGTGCACCGCCCGTCCCACGACATCGTCTGGCCCAGCCACCACGCGGCCCACAAGTGAGTAGCCGTACTTCACCGGGTAGGGGAACTGACCCTCCATGTACGCGCATCGCATGGCCTGGTGCAGATCGCTCGGCACGCCGCCGCCGGCAACCAGTCGTTCGGTGCCAGGACTCACGGCGCTGAAATGCGTTTCCACTTCGCACCAGTCGGCAGGCGGACGGTGCAGCGATGTGGTGCGCAGTGCGCTGCGTCCGGCCCCCTCGTGCCAGAATGCCTGGGCTGATCGGACAGCGCGCGACGCCTTGCCATTGGTTGCGCCATCGGAGCAGCGCGCCACGAGCATGATGCCGTCGTCCACGCGCACGAAGCGGGCTCCGTGCAGACGCTGGGCGTCCACGAGCCGTTCGACACTGGGACGCGGAAATGCGGCGCGACCGTCTCCGACAATGATTGGTGCGATGTGAATCTGGAGCGCGTCGAGCATGCCTTCTTCGAGAAATCGCTCGAGAGTCTGCGCGCCACCCTCCACGTAGACCGACGTGATGCCGCGCCGAAAGAGCGCCTCCAGCACGGCACGCATCTCGAAGCGCCCGGTGCACTGACGTGGCACGTCGAGAATATCCACATCCTCCAGACCCACCGCAGCCGAGCCGACGACAAGCACCGGCGCCGGCGCGGAATTGCGCAGCGACCGGACGTCCACGTCGCTCCCCACAACGACGCGAACGGGATCTGGACCTCGCACGTGGCGCACGTTCAGCTTTGGCACGTCGGTGGTGAGGGTTCGTGAGCCAATCAGTACTGCGTCACAGAGCGCACGCATCCGGTGCGCGTGGGTCTGGTTACCAATACCGCCGATCCACTTCGAGTCGCCGCCGCTTGTCGCGATCTTGCCGTCGATCGTCTGTGCGACGTGACCGAACGTGATCGCGCGTTTCGCCGCCGCGGCCCACAAGGGCGCGAGACAAGGTGCGAGATACGTCGCGGCAAGAGCAACTTGGTCGTCGGACAGCAGACCGGGCCCAACGACCTCCACACCGAGCGCATGCGTCGCCGAAAAGACCGTGTCGCACTCGGCGCGGCGCGGTTCCGTCGCTCCATTCGTAATCACTACGAGCCGGTGGGCGCCGAGCGGCGTCTCGAAGAAGCCGTCGGGATTTATCCCGTGGCATGCCACCTCTGTCCGGAGTCGCAGCAACGCGTCCCAGAGATCGCCGAGTGCATCGAGCGCTGGCGGAGCGCACAGCGTGGTTTCCGTCATGCGGACGCTGCGTCAGCGTCGTTCGAATCGACGGCACGCGGTGGCAAGTAATGGCCCATGCGCTTGCGCTTCGTGTCGAGATAGCCCTCTGAGTATGCGTTCGTCTCGACAACGACGCTGATGCGCTCGACGACGCTGACACCGAGCTCTTCGAGCTTGTCAACCTTGTCGGGATTGTTCGTCATCAGCGCGATGCTTTCAATTCCAAGCGCGGCGAGCATGGTGGGAACCATTTCGTAGGAACGCGCGTCGTCCGGCAAGCCGAGCATGCGGTTGGCATCGACCGTGTCGTGACCGCGGGACTGCAACTCGTAGGCGCGGATCTTGTTCGTCAGCCCAATTCCGCGTCCCTCTTGCCGCAAATAGATCACCGCGCCGGCGCCACGCCGCGCAATTTCCTCGAGGGCCATATCGAGCTGCTGTCGGCAATCGCACTTGAGAGAGCCGAACACCTCGCCGGTCATGCACTCGGAGTGAACGCGCACTGGAACGACTTGTCTGCCGCGCACGTCGCCATAGACGAGCGCGAGATGTTCGAGCGGCGGCTCTCCGCGCTCGCGCACCGAGTGAAAGACGTGCGTGCGGAATACGCCGAACGCGGTGGGTAGGTCGGTGGACGCAACCCACTCGATTGTTTTGGGAGAGACTGTCATAGCACGAGGTCGGAAATCGTGGTGGTGCGTGCCTGCGGCCAGTTGCCGAGCAGGCGCACGAACGCGTCGTACAAGGCGACGACGTCGTCGCTCCGCACGAGGTCCGGTCGGTGAGTGAGGTCAACGCCCAGCGGCGAATCGGCTTGCGGATCGCGGACGTGGATTGCCGCGCGCTCAGTGTCCATTCCGGCGAAGATTCCCGAGCGCAGACTCACGCGGGCTCCGCCCACGTCCATGTCGTGGCCGGCGGGATAGAAACTGAGTGCGATATCGAACAGCGGCGTGTCCGGTCGGCCGAGCACCGCCGCGAGATGGTTCACGGGCAGGCGCGCGTGGCGATAGTCGCGACGCAGTTGTTTCGCTGCGCGACGGGCGAGCGCGCCGAGCGATTCGTTCTGGTCCACCTCGAGCCGGAACGCCATGGTGCCGGCGAACAAGCCGAGGGTGCGGCGATCGAGTTCGGTGGTGCGATTGTGCGTTGCCAGGCCGAGCGAGACGCTGGTATTTCCAAACAGGCGGGCCGCGGCAGCAGCCAGCGATGCGACGCAGGCGTGGAACGGCTGCACGTCCTCGGCGCGACAGGCATCGAGTAGGGCGTCGTAGCCGCGCCGATCGATTACATGTTGTTTTGGCGTGACATTTCGCGCCTCGCCCTCACCGGCACGAAAGAGCGGAGTGGGCTCAGCGGAGTGGCGCTCGATCCAGTACGCGAGATCGTCGCGATACTGTTCGGACGCGATGTATTCGCGTTCGGTGTCTACGTAGCCGAGATAGCTGCCGAGGGACGACATGTCCGGAGCACCGCCGGCGGCGAGCGTCGCGTAGGCCTGGAGGATAGCGGTGATACCGATGGCCGCCGCGCCGGCGTCGAGGATCAGGTGATGCCCGCGGCAATGCCATGTCCAGTGATCCGGCGCCTCGCGAACAAGCAGATGGTCCAACAGCGGCGCCGCTGAGAGGTTGAACGGCTGCTGACTCCATGCGTCAACCGCGCGAGCTCGCGACTCGTCGGATTCGGTCGGACCCGAGAGGTCGAGCGCTTGGAACGCGACGGCGACGTCCGGCGTGACGACCTGCGACAGCTCGCCGTCAACCAGGACGAAGGACGTACGGAGCGCGTCCGAGTGATCGATCAGGGCCTGCGCGGCGGTGCGAAATAGGTCGGGGTCGACGGGCGCGAAGATGTCGATGCTGAGCCCGACGATCACACCGGCCGCTGCGCCCGGCTCGACCTGTTGTTTATCCCAGAATGCCCGCTGCGCCGTGGAGAGTGGCCGGACGATTCTGGAGGAGTGCCGGTCGCTATGCATCGGAGATCGTTTCGGGGAGCCGGAGACGGAGGCGAATCGTTCGCGTCCAAGTCCCGTAACAATGGAAACGGCCGGTTATCGTCGGCTTCCGGAGCGGTTATTCGGCAGTTACCGGCTAACATTCGATCAACGAATTGGCCGATCATGTCACCAATTGCCCTGTTGGATTCGATTCGGAGCGTTTCGTCGCGCTGGCGGGCAGTCGCTGTTGGTACAGCGAGTGTCGTGCTGTGCGCGGTCGGTGCACGCGTCGGACTGCCTGGAGTGGATGGCCGGATAGTTCACGACTTTCTTCCAGCGCACCCCAGCGGCTTGCTCCGACTCTACGATCTGCTTGTGGGCGGGGCGCTCTCACGGGGTGCGGTGCTCGCACTTGGCGTAATGCCGTATCTGTCGGCGCTGGGCTTCATGGCCGTTGCCCGATCGCTCAGCCCCGCGGTTCGCTCGATGAGCGCAGATGAAGACGGGCAGCGGAAGCTGCGGCGGTGGACCCGCCGCTTATCCGTGGGTCTGGCGCTGGTTCAATCGTACGGCTACGCCACGTTCGTTGAAGGGATTCCAGGTGCCGTGGCGCATCCTGGCGCCGGTTTTCTCGCGCGCACGGTCCTGATCCTGACCTGCGGGACGGTGGCGGCGATCACGCTCGGCGAGCAGATCGCGGCACCGAGCCATGAAGAGGCGACGGGCCCGGCCGACACCGCCGCCGTTCCCGCTGCGCCACCCGGCGCGTTGCAACTCGGCGTTGGAAACGAATCTATACTTTACTCGCAGGTTCGCCCCGATGCCGTACCGATAGTGAGTGCGGAACGACGTGGCAAATAGGATGTGGCGCAGCTGAGTCGTTCGACATCTGCAATGGGGTGCGAAGCCATTTGACTACCGTTTTTTTAACTGGTAGCGGCCTGTCAGCCGACAGCGGGCTCCCGACTTTTCGCGGCGCCGGCGGGCTGTATCAGAGCATGACCGCCGAAACGTTTCTTTCGGCCGAGCAGTATGCGCACACGCCGGACGCCGTGGAGGCGTGGCTCGACGAACTAAGAGTCACGACGCTGGCGGCCCAGCCGAACGCGGCGCATTTGGCGCTTGCGGCGTACCAATCGCGTTATCCCGACACGACAATTTTTACACAGAACGTGGACATGCTGCTCGAGCGCGCCGGCGCTCGGACGGTGATCCACCTGCACGGCCGGCTCGACCAGATGCGATGCGTCGGACACGCGCATGCGCTTCCGCTCGGCTCTGGTGCTCGCGCCGCGGCACCTGCCCGGTGCCCACAGTGCAATTCTCGTCTGCGTTCCGACGTTGTTTTGTTCGGTGAGCGGGCGCCGGCGTACGCTCTGCTTCGATCGGCCCTCCGGCGGGCGACGAGACGCGACGCACTCGTGGTGATTGGAACGCAGGGCAATGTGCTGCCCGTCAACGAGTTCGCGCGGCGCTTTGCGGGGCGGAAGATCCTCAACAACCTGCATCCGAGTGCATCGATCAGCTCACATCTGTTTGATGAGGTGTTCGAGGCTCCGGCAGCACAGGCAGCAGAACGGATCGTTGCCATTCTGGAGGAATGGCGCGCCAACCGGCTCGGGCGCGATGAATGATCGCCGTCGCGCGCTACCGCCGCGCGATTGACCGCTCTGCAGTGTGGCTCACTTCGGCCACCGCGTGCTCCAACGCGCTGGCCGTGAACGGCTTCTCGAGCAAGCGGGCGTCGGTGGCATACAGTTCACCGACCATGCGCGAGTCGTCCGTATACCCCGTGATGTAGAGCACGGGAAGATCCGGACGGCGGCGGCGAAGGTGCTGCGCGAGCTCGCGGCCGCCCATCTCCGGCATCACGACGTCGGTGACCACTACGTCAATCGACAGTTCGTCCGCGCGCGTCTGATCGAGCGCGTCGATACCGTTGCGCGCCGACTGCACGAGATAGCCGGCGCGAGCAAGAACTTCCTGCGCAAACTCCCGTACGCCGTCGTCGTCCTCGACGAGCAACACCGTCCGCTGACGAGCGAGGGGCCGCTCGCTGGCCGCCAGCGCAGGGGCGCGTGCTAGATCCGGTGTCTCGGCCGGGCGAGTGGCAACGGGAAGAAAGACCGTGAAGCTCGATCCGACACCAGGCGTGGTCGATACCTGGATGTCGCCGAACGACTGTTTGACGATTCCATATGCGGTGGCGAGGCCGAGGCCGGATCCCTGTCCCTGTGATTTGGTCGTGAAGAACGGTTCAAATGCCCGGGCGAGCGTGGCCGAATCCATTCCGGCACCATCGTCACGTATGATGAGACTCACGTACTCGCCGGCTGGCAGCGGTGTAGCGCCCGCGTCATCCGACCGCGGTTGCAACGTCGCATTCGCCGTTTCGATGGTCAGGGTGCCGCCATTCGGCATGGCATCTCGTGCGTTGAGCGCCAGGTTGACCAGCACTTGCTCGAGCTGGCCGACGTCGGCGAACACTGGCGACAGTAACGGATCCAGCTGCGCCACAATGGCGATATGCTCGGGAATGACGGGACGCATCATCTGCAGCACGTCGTCAACCACCGAGTTCAGGTTCAGCACCGACGGCGTGAGGATTTGCTTACGACTGAATGCCAAAAGCTGCTTGGTAAGCGCCGCAGCGCGATCCGCCGCGCGCGTGATACCGCCGAGATGCTTGGCGGTGACCGCGGTTTCGGGCACGTTCCGCTCGAGCATGAAGACGTGGCCGCCGATCACCGTGAGCAGATTGTTGAAGTCGTGCGCAACGCCGCCGGCGAGCTGGCCAATGGCTTCCATCTTCTGCGACTGGCGGAGCTGTTGCTCGAGCAATTGCTCGCTCGTGATGTCGCGAATCGATCCGATCACCCGCTCGGCCGCGCCGCTTGCCGCGCGTTGCACGATCATGCTCCACGATACATGGGCGTAGCTTTCGTCAGCTCGGCGAACGCGGTACAGCACCGATTCCACGACGACGGACCGATCGCCGAGCACGGCGGCGACGGAACGTTCCAGCATCTCGCGATCGCGGGGGTGCACGCGGGCCAGCCACCACATGAGCTCTGTACCCACCGTCTGCGGCGTGAACCCGAAGACATGGTACATCGATTCGGTCCATTCGATCTTGCTCGTGGCCACGTCCCAGTCGTACACCACATCGTGCATGGCCCCGGCTACGAGCCGATACCGTTCGTCGCTGTGCTTGAGCGCCCGCTCGATCGCGCCCTGCCGTTCCGTAGCTTCCACGAACAGGTGCAGCGTTACCGCGATGACCGTCAGGCCAAGGATCTGAATGATCGACGCTCCGGAGAGCGCGGAAAAGGTCTGGTCGTTGGGTGCAATCGCAATTGAAGCGATGCGCGCCACCGCATACGACAACGGGAGCAGTGGCAGCGCGCGGCGTGATACGTACAACGCCCGGAACTGAATGCCGGCATAGAACAGCCCGATGGCGCGTAACGGCATGGGCGACACGATGGCGACCGCCGGCACGAGCACAATGTCCACGAGCCAGCCGGCATCCGGAAAACCCCCGCGCCGGTAGCCGTAGATCCACCAGACGCCGAGCAGCCCAGCCGCTGCGGTTGCTCCCCAGCGCAGCGGTTGGCCGAGCGCGGAATCGCCGACGAACATTGCGCAATTGAGGAACGCGACAATCACCGCGAACCCCATCGACAGCAGCCGGAACCGCGCAAGAGGCTCGTGCGGGATCGTCAGTAAGCGCGGCATTTCAGGGAATTGGAACGGCGGGCGGGACAGGGGGGAAATAGCACCTGCACACTATGATGCTGATGCGGTGGCCGTTGGCGCCAGGGGTCGCACCACCAAGGTTCGACTCACCGGCCCCACAACTGAACGCGGCGGTACGGGCGTTGCTCTACCACTACGGTGCGCGACGTCGCCGACGTCGGCACTCCAGTCGGTTCCCAGGACCCGTAGACCCGATGACCAAAATCTCGCTGTTCGCCGCCGCCGCCGCGTTGTGCATTGTTCACCGGACGGCCCGCGCGCAGGAAGTGATGAAGACGGGCCCGTGCATGGACTACAAGCCGGTTCCCATCGAGCTCGTGGGCCATCTGGAGCGCGTCGATTTTCCGGGCGACCCCACCTACGTGGACCGCGAAGGGAAGGAACGAACGCAGCCCGGCTACTATTTGCGGATCGCCCATCCGACCTGCACCACGGCCGCGGGGAGCTACGTGGCGCATACGGACGTAACACTGTTCGAGATGGTGCTCGACTCAACGACGCTGGCGGCCGTGCGGCCCATGGTGGACAAAGAGGTAACGGTGCGCGGAACGCTGCTTCCGGCAACCGGCGGTCACCACAACGCGCCGGTGCTGTTGGTTCCGGTGCTTCCCGTGCTCCTCTACATGAGCAATCCGTAGTTGGCGAAAACTACTGTACTACGATCGTGACCTTGGCGGCCTCGCTCGTTTGACCGCTGGTGGTGATTGTGTACGTGAACGAATCCGTGCCGACAAAGCTCGCCGACGGCGTGTAGACGAAGCTGCCGTCGGCACTCAAGGCGACCCTACCGTGCTGGGGCTGCGTGGCGATCGCCGCTTTCACTTGCGCTCCACCGGCGCGCCCACCGACGACGGCAAGACCCGGCGCGCGCACGACCACCGCCTTGGCCTTGGCCGTCGAGTAGATATGCGGTTCGGCTGAGAGCGCGGCACCCGCTGCAGAAGCGCCACCGGTGCCGCGAGCCTCGGGAACCGCCGGCATTTCCGACGGCGCGAACCGCGGGAGCATGGCGTCGCGGTTGGCCAACCCCAACATCACCGCCGCGGAAAGCACCGCGTTGTGCATGACGTCTTCCGGCACGATGCGCTCATACGTGTCGAGGTCGGTGTGCCAGGTGGTGCTGTTGTATTCGATGTTGTCCTGCTGCGTGCCAATGCCCGGCAGTCCCGCCACGGCGAACGCACCGTTGTCGCTGCCGCCCTCCACGCGCGCCGTGGACGCCGAGGCGCCAAACACGCCCCAGTCCTCGAACGGCTTGAGATACTGTGCGAGAATCGCCGCGGCAGCCGGCGGTCCAAAGATCGACGCACCGCGTACGCGCCCAGTGCCGTCGTCGATGTTCCAGTACGCGTCCACCTTGCCAAAGTCCGCCGTCGGCGATTCGGCGCTACCAAAATGCTGTTTCACGTATGCGAATGATCCGAGCAAGCCCTCCTCCTCGCCGCTCCACAGCGCGACGCGGATCGTGCGGCGCGGTTTGGCACCAGACTCCAAGAGAATGCGCGCCGCTTCCATCATGATCGCGCAGCCGATGGCGTTGTCGGTGGCTCCGGTGGCGCTCGTCCACGAATCGAGGTGGCCGCCCATCATCACGACTTCGTCGGCCTTGTCGGTGCCGGGAATATCGGCGACGGTGACGTACGACGTCTTTCCCTCGGGGAAATACTGGTTCTGCATGTTGAACTCCACCGACACCGGCGTTCCGTCCTCGATAATACGGAAGATGCGCCCGTAATCATCCGTGCGGAGAATGACCGACGGCGGCTGCGGCGTGACGTTGTCGTAGATCTGGCCCGCACCGTTCTGCGCAACGATGACGCCGGGAATTCGCCCGGCACCCTGCCCCATGAGGCGAAGCGCCGGCATGTTGTCGCGCAGGAACGCGGTGATGCGCTGATTGACCTGCTGCGCCGAGAGATGTCCGGCGGGTGGCGGCGCCTGGGCGCCCCGGCCACCGCGCCCACCACGGCCGCCGGCCGGTGCGTTTGGATCGGGCGGACCGTAGCGAGCGCGCACCTGATCGTCCGGCGTCCGCTTGGCGCGTTCGGTGAAATCAACCGGCACGTTGGCCGGCCGGCCCACCATCACGATGCCGCCCTTCACTTTCGCGGCGAACGGCGCGAGATAATCCGTGAGTTCCTGCTCGGTGGGCGTGTCCGGTGCAACGATCGCGACCACCTGTCCGCTCACCGTGCCCTTGGTGGACGGCGACCAGGGGTTCGCCTCGAACTTGATGTTCGCCTTGACCGGCGACGTGATGAATCCTGTCGCCTTGCCGGGCAGCCACCCCACACCGCGCCAGGTGAACGGCTCGAGATGCGCGTTCTTCATGCCCCAACTGGTCATGGTCTTGAGCGCCCAGTTGGCCGCGGCAACGTGGTTGGGCGAGCCGATTGGTCGCGGTCCGTAAACGTCGGCCAGGTTGTGCTCGATCCACATGATCTTCGAGTGGTCGATGCCCTCGGTGCGGAGCTTGGCGTTCATTGCTGCATCGATGGGCTCAGGCTGCTGGGCTGCCGTGGCAACTGACAGCACAGCCAGCAGCAAGGGGGTGAGCCATCGGGCTTGAATCGACATGGACTGACTCCTGGGAGGGACTCGAACGGCGGGAGCGTACGCGCCGTGATGATTCTGCGGGGGTTTTGCTTGGATGACAATAGCTGAACCGGGTGCCGTGGACGGCGTTTGCGGCGGGGCAGGCTTGGAGCGACGGGGGGTCGGGTTGACTGCGGTTTTGGGTCGAAGGGTGGTGGGTGCTTGCACTCAGAACCCTCACACCCGCAACCGCAGTCAACCCGGGGGGGGGGGGGGGGGGGGGGGGGGGGGGGGGGGGGGGGGGGGGGGGGG
>JBEPWA010000058.1:0-28013 GCA_041690755.1 Gemmatimonadaceae bacterium
CGATACACCTCGTCGGGCTGCTCGGCCAGCACTTCGCGAAGCAGCTCGCCCTTCGTTGCGTCATGCGCCGCCTGAAACCCACGCAGCAACTCGTACAGCGCGTGCAGGACCTGCTCTGCGAGCTTCTCCGAAACCTCGATCTGAAACTTACGGCTGTCGCTAAGCAGGGCAGCGAGGCGCTGATGGCGCGGCAACGCAAGAAGGCGTTGTTCGGACAGCAACAGACGCATGGCGGAACAGATCGGCCGGCCGGCGGTCTGCGCCATATCGTCGACACAGAAGTCCAGCCAGCCAGACGACTCGCCGCGCGGCGCGGACACGAGGCGCAGCGCACTACCGTTTACCAACAACCCAGCGGTCACTCCGGTCGCGCGGAGCAACCGCTCCATTCGCGACTGTGGCGAGAGATCGAGATGCGCCGATACACTCCCCTCGCGGTCGAAGTCCTCGTCGCGCGAGAGGACGCTGACGAGGAGTTGCCACGCAGGCACGCCGGCCTGCGGCTCCAGCTCGCGGACAGCGAAGTCAGGCCGCAGGATCTCGCCCGTGTCGCCGAGCGGCGCCTCGAGTTCTGGTGGAATCGGAATACCAGCGGTTCCAGCGTAGCCCTTCGGCGAGAAGCTCCATCCCAGCACACTCGCGGCGAACTCATGGAAGTCCCGGATGTAAAAAGTCTCGTCGCCGTCGGTCGCGAGACACGAGCGCAGCAGCCGCTGGCCTTCGAGATCGCGCTGGTCGAGAATCGCTCCGGCCCGTACCAGCGCGGGCGCCGACACCACGAGCCCCGTGGGACGAACGAACCCCAGCCACTCCAGGTGCGCGAGGATCTGCGGATCGGCCTTGGACATCAGCTCAGTTGCTCTCGGGCCAGAGATACACGAGCCCTACCGGCTCGATACGCGTCGCCTTCACCGTATAGAAATCCCTGATGCGTGCCGGCTCCGCCTCGAGGTCGCGCTCGAATTGCTCGAGCCGACTGTGCCACGAACGAACGTCTGACTCGAGCTGTCGCAGTTCTTCGACGTTCAGGTCCAGCGAGAGTTGGTGCAGAGACTTGTGATCGACCTTCGCCAGCTCCTCGCTAACGCGGTTACGCTGGCGCTCGAGGGTTTCTCTGAGATCACGGGCCTCACGCTCCCCTCGCACGCGGAGCTGCTCGATCGCGATCGACGCCCATTCCTCCGCGCGAGGCTCGAGCCGCGGCAAGAGCTCCTGGATGTCGCGCGGCGCCGTGGCGAGCAGCCGGGCGCGGGCCGCCTCGTTGGGCAGCCGGCCGCCACTCTCCGCGAGTGAGGCATCCAGCAGATCCAGCGTTTTCGTCTCCGCATCGCGGCCGTACGGTTCGAGCGGCCGCTTTCGCTGCGACGGTTCGATCCAGCGTGCGGTGAGCGGAACCAACTCCTCGTGCAATCGCTCGGCTCGGCGCCCATAGAGTGAGAGTCTGCCAAGGAGGATCACGCGTGGAATCGAGTCACGGCTCTGGGCGAGGCAGGCCCGCGAGAGATCGTTGTGGGTGAAGCCCTGTGCGCGGAACCGGGCGAGGAGGCGTTGCGCCACGCGCTGGTCCAGATGCAGGTGCACCGTGTCTTCGGTGAGGACTCCGGCGTCCTCGAACACCACCGGACGGATGGGCGCCTCGCGGCGCCAGTCGGCGAGCTTCTGATTGTGCTTCCGTGGTGCGCGCAAGGAATCGAGTGTCGCCACCCAACTCGGATCAGCCGCCGCGCGCCCGTCGAGTTGAGGAAACTGGAATGCCGGATGTCCATGTTCGTCGGTCGTTTCAACGAGCGGCTTAACGCCGAGCAACTCGAGGGAGCAGGAGAGCGCCGCCCGGAAGGGCGCGGACTCAAAACCGGTCGCTTCTCGCGACTTCTCGAGCAGGCCCCGACAACGCTCGATTTGCGCGGTAAGCGCGTCCTGCCGGTCGCGTGTCGCCTCCAACTCGTCGTTGGTAACGCGTAGCCTCTCCGCGTCGAGGTTCGCCGCGTCAATCTCTCGCGCCAGCTGTTCGGCATCGCGGTGGCGAATGCCCTGGCCGAGCCGGCGCTCAATGTCGTCGTCGATCACCTTCGATAGACTGCCGAGTTCTTTTTTGATCGTCTCCGTCTTTCGCACAAGCACATCGAGCACACGGTCTTCTTCGCGTTGCGGGAGAACGAAATAGTGGCAACGAACCTCCGGCGCCGGCTGCAGCTTGCGGTCAATGCGGCCGTTGCGCTGCTCGATGCGGCCGGGATTCCACGGCAGATCGAAGTGGAACAGGTCGGCGCAGTGCGCCTGGAAGTTGAGCCCCTCGCGCGCGGCGTCGGTGGCGAGCAGGATGCGAAGCGGATCATCGGCCGGGTCTGTATTGAAGCGGCGCTGGATCTCCCGTCGCCGAATGCTGCTCGTTAGCCCGTCGATCACCTCGATGCGTTCGTCAGCGCGGTCGGTGCCTTCGATAGCCTGCTCGAGAATCTGTTTGAGGTAGCGTTTGGTGCCTTCACGATTCTCTGTGAAGATGAGCACGCGGCGATTTTGCCACTTGGGAACGGGGCCGCGCGTCGTCTCGCCGTACTGGGGGAGCTGCGGACACAGATGCTCGCGAATCCAATCGATGAGATAGCGGAGTTTGGCGTCTGGCACATGGCGGTGCTCTTCCGCGATCGTGTGCATTTTATCGAGAAGCTCTTCCTCGCGTTTCCTTAGCGCCTGAGCCGCGGCATCGCTCGGCGCCTCCGCTTCGGCCGCAGTCGTGATGGCTTCGACATCTGTCGAGTCTTCCGCCGCGAGCTCTTCGTCCGTCCAATCAGCGCGTTCATCGTCGGCGCCCGAGGCGCGCGTGAAGAGCGACTCTTCAGCGACGACTCTTGCCACCGCCTGGCCCGCCATCTTCTGTTGCTGCCGCTCGATGGTTGCGCGATGCACCTTCAGACTCCGGGCGAACGCTTCTATGGAAGAGAGGAGTCGCTGTTGGAGTCCCACGACGAGCAGCCCTGCCGCTGCCCGCGCCTTACGAGAGGTGGATTCGAACCGTTCTTCGCGCGCCGTGCGATACTCGTCGAGTAGCCGCGACAACACCAGCTCGGGCGCGGTAGCCGGCAAATTCCCCAGCTCGACGCGCACGATCCGTCGAATCGGAAAGCCTCCCTGAACAGCGCGAATGTCTTCCTTGAGGCGCCGCACCATGATCTCCTCGAGCGCCTTCGGACGGATCTTGACTCCGCGGGTGAATCGATACGGATCGAGCAGCTCAAGAAGAGTGGAGAAGCTGTTCGAGTGCCCGTTGTGAGGCGTTGCCGAGAGGAAGAGGCGGTGCTCGAAGCGCGCGGCAAGGTCGCGCACGGCGCGCGTGAACTTTGTCTCGATGCCATAGTGCCCGCCGCTCGACGGCGCGGCGTGATGCGCCTCGTCGATGATCAGCAAGCTTCCCGGTAGTAGATCTCCGAGCCACTCGCGAAGCGGGTCCGCGTAGGTCGGGTCCGTCAGAAGATTGTGTGAGACGAGGAATCTGCTGTGCGTCCGCCACGGGTTGACGCCGAATCCGCGCTCTCGGCGCATCCGCGTGAGGTACCCGCGATCCAGGATTTCGAATATCAGTCCGAACCGCTCCTCGAGTTCCGCCTTCCATTGCTCGAGCACCGACGGCGGCGCGGCGACGACGATCACCTTTGCCTTGCGCCGCAACAGCAACTCGCGGGCGATCAGCCCGGCCTCGATCGTCTTGCCAAGGCCGGTGTCGTCGGCGATGAACAGATTGACACGCGGCAGCCGAAGCGCCTTACGCAGCGGTTCCATTTGATACGCGTCGATCTTGATCCCCGCCCGAAACGGTGACTGGAACAAGTTCGGGTCCGTTGCCGTGACGCAGTTCCAACGAAGCGTATGGAGGAACGCGGCGAACATCGCCGGCGAGTCGAAGCCTTTGTTGGCGAGGTCCGCCCAGCCTTCCTCTTCGAGGATCAGACGGTCGGGCTCGCAGTTCCAGAAGACGTCGAGCGCCTGGCCTTGGGCATCGTCGTCCGCGCAGGCCAAACGCACCACCGGGGAGTCGCCGGGTTCGGTGACAGCGACGACCTCCTCGACCAGCCAGCGGCGAGAACGGACTTTCACGAGTTCGCCCGGCTCGGGCAGTCGTTCGGGGAGCGTGGTTTTCGCTTTCACTGCGCGGATGACGGGATACCGTGGATGGTTCGCACTGTCGCGTTCTAAGGTCGGGAGACGAGATACATCCTTCGGCGGCTCCGGCCGGACACTGATAGGGATCCTTGTTCGGGGTGTTGGAGGAATCTGGTTGCTCTTGCCCGTGCCACGCTACGTGCGCGCGGACAGTTTATGCGGCGAGTCCACGGGTGTGCAAGTACACCCAAACTCGGGCCCCGGTGGCCACCGGGGAACGAATGGCCTCGCCACACGCTCGCGTCGTTGGGCTTCGCCGTACGAGACCACGACACGCCTTACGCGCCAGATGCGATTCCTGGTGTTAGCCACGTGCCAGTCGAAACAGATGGCTGCATTCACGCTGACACATACGTGTATCCAGCGACTAGTTTTCTGGCCGCTATTGATGAGATGCTCGGCCATTCGGGGCGCGTGAGGGGCACAGACGGTATCGATGGGAAATAGTGACTGCCGTGCCGTGATTGGCCGAGCTAGCGATACGTGAAGCCCGCGAGATAATCAGAGAACTGCTCGAGTCAGAGCCCTCGTGACTCAGCGATGCTCGTCTCGACGGGGCAGGCGCGCGATAACGCGCGCCTGCCGGACCAAACCGATGCGTAAACCGGGGGCTCAACTCCCGCTCGTCCACGGAACACTCGTTCCGTTGTCGAAAGCCAACCCCAGCAACGCGCCAGCGATTGAAGCGGCGTCGGCATGCGTGTCGAGGAGAATGCTCAGGCTGAGCCGACCGAGTAGGTCTGTCTGTGCCGGGGCCCAAACGCAAAAAGGCCCGGCAAATCGCCAGGCCCTTTCTGTTACTTCTTCTCCTTCCGTGACGACTCGGTAGCCTCGCTACGGATCGTTTTTTCAATATTCCGAAGCACATGCGACGGAATGGGTCTCGGAGCGTCGTGGCTCTTCAGTTCGGATTGCTTCACACCGCCACTCGACGAACCCTGTTCATATCCCTTGTTGTAAACCATAGAACCCCCCGAGTGACGAACGAGTGAGTTTAGGGCAGTTCCCGCGCCGCCGGCGTGTTGAGCGCAGCAGAATAATAGTGCTTGCGGCGGATCCAGCGGAAGCCCTCATGCTTCGTGATCGCAGCACTGTCGATCGGTTGGGCCACGGTAGCGTTACCAGGCGAAAAACGAACGAATCCGCACGTCACGTCGATTAGGTAGTGCGTCAGATCGATCGCATCTTGAATCGGCATGGTGGGGTGAATCATCGGCTGGATCGAGTCGAGAAGCTGCCGCGTCTGATCAGGCGCGAGTCCTGCCGCGACCAGAGTCTCGAAGGTTGCGCCTGACCATCCACGCACGAGTCGCGTCAGAGCCTCAATTTGCCCCTGCCATTGGATACCCCAGCCATCCTCTTTCGATACGAGCCGAACCGGCCCGGAGCATACACCCTGCCTGATGTCGATCTCCCACACTTCGGATGAATCCGCGCCGGCGTCGTATCCAGCAACGATGAACCCCATGTCCGGGCCGGTCGGTGGATCGGCAGCGAACTGCGGCACATAGAGTTCGCCATAGAAGTAGCGCACCATCAACGTCGCGATGCCTTCAACCGTGTAGGTCGCGGGATCGATGTACCATTCTTTGTTTTCCGGGTCGCAACTCCTCGCACGTAGGTCCTTCGCCAGGCTGCCAACAGAACGGCCCGCGAGACCACCGAGACCGAACGTCATCGCACCGACGGGGATGCCCTTTCTGACGTTGAAAAGTTTTTCCGCGTTGAAATATGAGTTGTGGTAGCTGTTGTTTTGCCCGATCAGAGTGCTGGCGCTGTCCGCGCCAAGGACGACGCCGTCGCCGACCTTGAGGGCAATTACAATTGTCATATGTGAGTATCGGATTGAGGTGCCGAGAACTTGAGACATGTCTACGATATGAGGAAGCTCTAATCCTCTATTTGGGCTTACCTCGATTTAATGGACGCGTGAGTGATAGGAACCACGCGGCCGTCGCGCTAGACTCAAATTCCGGGACCCACGCCCGATTTACTTACTCGCGTTACCTGACCCAGTTAGGAAGTGGCCTACATCGCCCAGGCGATTTGACTCCTGCGCCACAATCGCGACACTGCGTGATTGTGCTATAGGCAGCGTTCCGCTAGCGAAGTCGCCGGACCAACCGACCAGAAAGCGGCGTGACTTCGCATTGAAGACGCTTCGCACGGCCGTCGAAGTAACCGCACCCAGGGTTATTGGTTCGACACAACACGACACGCCGAAGGTTCCGATTGTATAAAGCCGAGCCAGCTGAAACTCGTTGAATGCCGCTAACGCATCGACGAGGGGGAGAGTCGTGCCGGCTGCCCTTCGGGCCCTTGCTTCGAGCGCAAGCTGAATTGACTTACCTAGCTCGCGCCGTCGATAGGAGACCGAACACCGGTCAAAGACATTCCCTGAGAGCGGCCAATCATTTCGACGATGCGCCGGGTCACTCGTGTCTCCCGTATCGAGATAAACCACAAACTTGGAAGGCAAGCTCCCGCTTTTTCTGCACCAGTCACTCGACGGGCCATCAACCGAACAACGAGCAGCGTCGGACGAAGCTGCATCATCGTCGGCTTGAATATCGACAAACTTCGCAAGCCGACTGGTAAGCCGTTCCAAATCGGCCTGCAATTCAAACCATCGAGGCCCGGAGCGCACAGCCGATTCGCCAAATGCTCCGCAGAGTAAAGGCAGACGGGCTAACGAACCCGAATCGTATAATTCGAGAGCCTCGTGAAGCGAGCGGACAGCTAGCTCCGAGAGGTTTCCGACACAAAACTGCAACGCGCTCAATCCGGTCGTTACTTGGAAATCCAGATGTGCGACAACAGGCGAGTCGCAATCTGTATCGTTCTCCGAGAAAATCAACGACCATTCCACAGCGATTCCTGGATCTTCGGTGACAGGCGCGATATCAACGAGTTCTTCATTCGAAAATGGACGCTTCGCACGTCTCAGAACTACTACCAAAGGAGACAACGACGCAGCGCCACCGCTGGTTATGTTCGTCTGCGGAAGGCGTGCTGTCCATATTTGGCCTGGAGCGACAGCGGGGCCGATCCCAGCTATGGCATTCGCCATATGCGCGCGCTGACGATCGAGCGCTTGTCCCCACTCTTCATTCAGTGACAACGCCCTAATAGGAACAATCGTTCCATCAAAACCGATGATCTGCCGCAACGCATTTTCACAGTCCGGGCAATTCGCAACGTGCTTTGCCACACGGACGTTCGTAAGCCGATCCAGCGATTCATCAGCGGCGATAAATCGCCTCAGGTCGTGTATCGCAGGACAGGCGGCGAATGGGAAATCTGACATAGTTTGCGCGATTCTATTCAAATTAGCTGCCGAACAATTCAATATTGTCCGGTCGGCTTCCGAATTGTTCGGTCGGCTTCCGATCGAAGAAATTATCGACGCGAGATGCTCAATAATCAAACGGGGAGTCACCCTCCCCCCCCGAGAGACAAAAAGCAAAGCGCGTCTGAAAGTACCCAGACGCGCTTTGTTTCTTGTCTCTCTCATGTTTTATCTTAACAGCCGAACGATCTCCGTTGTCCACAGCTGCCGCAGCATCTGCGAAGACTGTGCGGTAAAGGCAACAGAAATTGCGCACACGCGAAAGCGGCTCAGCTAAGCCGAACAATTATTGGATCCAACTGCGATTGTCCAGAACGGCGGTCTTTTCTACGCCTCGAGTAGACTGGCTACGGCGTCGAATATCTGTCGACGTTCATCCGCACCGGTCACACACAGCTGCCTGAACGCGAGTCCTATCTCCCCTTGGATTTTGCTTACGAGCGATTTGCTGATCCCAAGCTCGTGTGCGATTTCGCGTACAGAACGCTGCGAGTCGCCGCTGACCCAAGCCCGAAGTACGTTGCGCTGTCGCGACGTTAGCCGGCTCAATGCCTTTGAGGCAATGTCGGCGGCAAGGGCGTGTTCGAGGGGATCAGGGCCCTTCGTCGAGAGGCTCGCGTGCACCTCTATGGACGACGTAGTCGCGCCGTCATCAATGAGACCGAACCGGTCCCGAATCAGGCGCATCAGCTGGCTTGCGGAAAGCAGACGATCGGACCCCCGCATAACCGCCTCTGCGATTCGTCCGAGAACCTCGTTGGTAATACCGGGCGAGAGACGATCGCCGGTTCGATACTCGAACCAACGAATGTCTCCTGGGATGTAGCGCGCCGCATATGATAGCTCGTCAGGCGCGAGAAGGGTCGGCAATTTTTCGCGCGCCGGCGCTACACCAAAGACTTCTCGACGACCATTGCCAACCCGATAAAAACGAGCGTCTCCTGCTAGGACGTCGCGCAGGCGCCCAAAGATATTTGAAGACACCGTTCTAAGGCGCTCCGATATCGCGTACCTGTGAAATGCCGCTTCAAGATATCGGATCGCCCCGACCGTATCATTTGCGGCCAACAGTGCGCGCTGTACGGCGCCACGCTCGATTCCCCTCTCCATCAAGAATCCGTTGACTAAATCTGAGATCCCGTCGTTATCCCATACGCCGGACGGCGAGTAGATCGCCGGGCGATACCGAGCAAGACGGATTCGTGCAAAGTCTCCGAGCACGTCGTACAACCATGACCACAGGGGTCCGCGCAAATCGGTTCGGCGGAATTCATCGCGAAGTGCATCGATCGACGGGTACATTGGTGATTTTTTCATCACGCCGCCGGTGGATAGGGCACTTTTAGCGCATGACCTGTTAGGCGCAGCGCCATCCACTCGACGTACGGGCGAGGGAGCCAACCGATGAAGTTCGCTGGCGTAAGGCTGCCGAGCGTCGCTCCTTCTCGCCGCTTCAGCTCGAAAAACCCCGGCTTGGTAAATCTGGGAAGCACGCCCGCCGCCGTGAAGATAATTCCGTGCTGGTTCAGCAAGTTCAGCACGGCAGAATCGTCTGCCGGAAAGGGAAAAAGGTGAGCCTTCCAACTTGACCGCGTAGAAATTCTCACACGACGTTGGATTACCTCGAGCGCCGGTCCGTCGAACACGGGGGACATGACCACAACCGCGGGCCGACTGACATGTTTCGTCGAACGGCCTGTCGCGCGATCAGCGAGCATGAATACCGCACCTGGAACAACGAGCGACCTCAGGCCGGTGATCTGCTGATTCGCAATCCATTCTTCACCGTAGACAACAACGCCGTCGGGATGCTTGGCGTGATCGTCCGAGCGCCCGGACAAGGGCGGATATTGCATTCGCATTGCCTTGATCGGCGGCTTCGCTGATCTGTCTTTCCCGCTCATCGCGCCCCGCCTGTGCCTTAGTCGATCTCAAAAAAAAGCAAACCACACTAAGAGATCAGAACCGCCCATCGTCGCCAGCTGTCCACATTGCGCGCAAATTGAACGAGTCGTGGACAGCGTTTGCTCAAAGTCGCTTCAGGTATATCAACATCAACTGGAGTTTGTCGTGAGCATTCACTATAAGTATCCGCAATTCCTGTCGAACAGCGACGCCAGTCAGTTCGACCTCATTCATGCGCCGGGCGCAACAACGCCCTACTCGGGCATCTATCGCTGCGAGGGCTGCGGCAACAGCATCGCCGCGAACCAGGGCAACCCCCTCCCACCCCAGAACCACCACCAGCACACCTTTGCACAAGGTGCTATTCGGTGGCGTCTTGCTGTTTGGTCGTGACGGCGTAGACGCGAACGGGACGAGCGCTTCACTCGTCCCGTTCGTGTCTACATGATCCGTTTCACCCACACTCACTAAACCCACACACATGACACTTCACACACCCCTCCGCATACTCCATCTGAGAACTGCAATCCGGGCACGTCCCAATAAACGCCTGCTCCGAATGATGCAGCCCAAACTGTAACTCCATCTCCGCCGCAGCATTCCCCTGCGGCCGCAAAGCCGCCGGCACCTGATGCGTCATCGAGATAGCCAACTCCGACTCCGGCCCAACACCGCTCGACCCAGTCGGCGACTCCGGCATCAACTCCTGCTGAACACCCGCAACCCGGTCCCGATGCCACTCCTCAATGGCAATGCCGATCGCATCCGGCACCGACAACACCTTGTTCGGCCCAAGCCCCACAGCTCGGTCTGACGAAATCCCTCGCAGCTGACGATGCACCTGCATGATCGGAATCCCCGACCGCAGCGCGAGCGAAATCATCCGCCCCATCGCCTCGGCGTCCGCCATCGCTGATCCACCGGCCTTGCCCAACGTCAAGAACACCTCGAACGGCTGCCCCTTCTCGTCTTCCGTGATGTTCACGAACATCACGCCGAGAGGCGTCTCTTTACGAATGGTCGTACCGCGCAACTTGTCAGGCCGCGACCGCTTAGCCCGCCGCTGCAGATTCTCAGCTTCCACTTCATATAGCTGCTTCTTGAGACGCTCGATCTCCGCTTCCTTCTCCGCCAACTGCCCGTGCAGCTCGCCGAGCTCGCGGCGCGCCACGGCGTCTTCCTCACGACGGCCAGGATTCGCACGCTCGGCGCTCGCCTTGTCGGTGGCGCCAGTCGACAACACCTGATTGTCGCGCGACCCATCGCGATACACGGTGACGCCCTTGCAGTCCATGTCGTACGCCATCTCATAGATCTTCCGCACATCCTCGACCGTAGCCGTGTGCGCAAAGTTCGTCGTCTTGGAGATGGCCGAGTCGCAGTGCGCCTGGAAGGCCGCCTGCATCTTGATGTGCCACTCGGGCGCGATCTGGTTCGCCGTCACGAACACCTTCTGCCACTGGAGCGGCACCTCGGGGTGCTGCACGTGGCCGGTCTTGGCAATGCGCTCGATCAGCTCGAGCGAATACCAGCCCTCTTCCTTGGCAATCCGCAGGAAGTCTTCGTTCACGTCCGGCATCATCACGCCGGCCTGGTTGCGCATGAAGGCAACGGCGAACAGCGGCTCGAGGCCCGACGAGCATCCCGCAATGATGCTGATCGTGCCGGTGGGAGCTACCGTCGTCACGTTGCAATTGCGCAGGAGCTGCATGGGACGAACGCGCTGGCCGTTCTCGTCGCGCGAGCAGGTTTCGTCCGGTCCAAAGATGCTCTTGGCCCACTCGGGGAACGGTCCACGCTCGGTGGCGAGGCGGCTCGACTCCTTCTTGCCTTCGACGTCGAGGAATTCCATCACGCGCTTGCCGAACGCCACGCCTTCCGGGGTGTCGTAGGCCATGCCCAAACGCACGAGCGCGTCGGCGAAGCCCATGACGCCCAGTCCAATGCGGCGAATGCGCTTGGAGAGATCGTTGATCTCCGGCAGCGGGTACTTGTTGACGTCGATGATGTTGTCGAGGAAGTGCGTCGACATGTGGACGTCGCGCCGGAACGCTTCCCAGTCCATTTTGCCGTCGTTCACATACAGGCCTACGTTGATAGAACCTAAATTACAAACGTCATATGGCAGCAGCGGCTGCTCGCCACAGGGGTTGGTGGCCTCGTACGGTCCCAGGTGCGGCACTGGGTTGTACTTGTTGGCTTCGTCGACGAAGAACACGCCGGGCTCGCCGGTGCGCCAGGCGCCCAGAATCATCTTGTCCCAGAGGGCGCGCGCGTCCTGCTGGCCCACGGACTTGCCGGTGGACGGCTCGATGAGATCGTAGCTCGTGCCGGCCTTCACGGCCTCCATGAACTTCCGCGTGATCGCCACGCTGATGTTGAAGTTCGTCACCTGCGTGAGGTCTTCCTTGCAGGCGATGAAATCCATGATGTCCGGGTGATCCACCCGGAGAATGCCCATGTTCGCGCCGCGGCGCGTGCCGCCCTGCTTCACGGCGTCCGTGGACGCGTCGTACAACTTCATGAAGGAGATGGGGCCGCTGGCGACGCCGGTGGTGGAGCGGACCATGGAACCCTTGCCGCGCAAACGCGAAAAGGAGAACCCGGTGCCGCCGCCGCTCTGATGGATGAGCGCCATGGCGCTCAATGTGTCATAGATGCCGTTCTTGCCGTTGGCCAACGCATCCGCCACGGGCAACACGAAGCAGGCGCTCAACTGCCCCAGGGGACGTCCGGCATTCATCAGCGTGGGCGAGTTGGGCTCGAACCGACGCTGGGTCATGAGGAAATAGAAATCTTCTGCCGTCTTTGACACCGCCGCATCACTCGCCCCATACCGTCGATCAGCCTCGGCGACTACCGTCGCCACACGCCAAAAAAGATCCTCAGGCTGCTCGACCGGCTTGCCCTTGTCGTTCTTGACCAAGTAGCGCTTTTCCAGAACGGTGCGCGCGTTGGACGAGAGGGTGACAGGACCAGCAGGCGGGTTTACGGGAAGGGTCATGGGGACAGCACTCCTAAGCGCTAAAACGTTTTCGATTGTGCGGGTCGGGTTACGACGGGCGGGATGCGGTCGGTAGATGCACGCGACGCATAAGCGTGGGGGTGCACTGTACCGAGGTTCGTGTTTCCACGCCAGTAGTAAGATAACCGCTGGCAGAGCACGGAGTTACGAAAATCAGATCACAGAGCTGAATGCGGGCATTTGCTTGCGTGGACAACCTTGGCGAAGCTGTCTGGAAGCGAACAGTACAGCTCGGGTTTTGGGTTGGCGCGCTCAGCAACTGCATAGACAACTCCCTTACGAACAACGACTTGTAAGCTTCGTGCGCGGGTTTGGCGGCGGCGCCAATCGGCAGGCTAGTACGGTTCAACCCGAGCGCGCTGTGCGGCAAATCACAAAGATTGTTGCCTGGTATCACGTGCCTCTGTCATTCCGAGCGAGCGCAGCGAGAGAGGAATCTTCTTCAACGTCCTTATGGCCTATCCGGCTATACGGTCGGTACGGTAGATCCCTCGCCTTCGGCTCGGGATGACATGCCGGCCGACATGGTCGGCCCGAGCTTCAGATACGCATCCACCGTCATCTGGATCCGCTCCCGCTCGGCGGCGGTCGTCTCCCGAGTCACCCGTCCCGGCACTCCAAGCACCAGCGAATTCGGCGGAATGCGCATCCCTTCCCTGCATACCGCCCCAGCTCCCACAATCGACCCTGTCCCCACATGCACGCCATTCAACAAAATGGCGCCCATTCCGATGAGACAGTCATCCTCGATCGTTGACCCGTGCACAATGGCGCGGTGTCCAATCGCCACGCGGTTGCCAATCTTCGTTGGAAGCCCGGGGTCGGCGTGGATGACAGTGCCGTCCTGCACGTTGCAGTCATCGCCGATCGAAATGAGATCGTTGTCGCCGCGGATCACGACCAATGGCCAGACGGAGACGCGGGCGCCCATTGTCACGGAGCCAATGATGACGGCGGTGGAATGGACGTACGCCATAGGGTCTAGGGTCTAGGGTCTGGGGTCTAGTCAGGGGAGTGAAGTTAGTGATTGGGGTGGCGGGCGCTATTCCTTTTCGCGATAAAATTCGGCGAGATGTGAGGGAGATAACTGTTGACAACAGTTGTTGGTCGCGGGGCGAAACTAAATCGCGCGGCGAGCTGTGGTGTGGTTGCCCGTGGCGAGGCGGGAGATGAGATTTTGCGAGACGACGCGCTGCTGCGGAGTGATACAAGGAGTCAATTATAGTTTGCTCATGGCGTGAGTGTGCATGCTGAATCTGTCGAGTAGGACGGCGGGGCCGATAGTGTTGACAGTGATCGAAGGGGTGGCGCGCCGCACCGATGCCGCGCGGCTTGGGGGTGGCGGCATGCCCGGCGCGCAGAGTGAGCGCGAGGCGCTTGACCTGCTGCGGTCAGTCGGCACGGATCCGCGAACAACCGCTGGGCTCCGCGATCTTGTGCGCGAGCTCGAACCGCAGTTCGGCGCGCTACCCATGTCGCAGGAGGAAGTGATTCGCGTGTTGGCGCGCGCCATTGCGGCGGGCCGGCTCGCGGCGGTCCGCGGGAGAAGCGTCGGTGATGGTGGCAGCGCCGCTTCAACCTCGAGCACAGGCGGCGCGTCAGCCGCGTCGTCTGATGCGCCTGTCGCCGCCCCGTTGGGTGTCTACGCGCCGATTGCGACGAGCCAGGTAGTTACCGATCCCACGGTCTCCGTCACGCCGTGGCCGACATCCGCGGCGGCGAGTGCGCCGGAGCAAACGCCTCCGCCCAGCGCGGCGGTCGTTGCCGCTGCGGACGCGGCGGCGGCGGCGGCGTCCGACGCGGCAAACACCGATGCGGAATCGCAGGCGGCAACGCTGCAACAAGCAGCGGAGAGCGGAGTTCCGTTCTGTGAGGAATGCGAGAAGGCTGCAGCGACGGCGGCTACGGGCGGCGGATCGGCGTGACGGCGGCGCCAACGGAGGGCACCGCGCGACTGGACCGGCTGGTCGAGCTACTCGGTGGAGAGGACGCGATAAACAGCGACTTCTACGCTATTCTCGACTGCGCGCGCGACCGGCGTATCCATCCGTTCATTCATCGGCAGGCGCTCGACTTTACCTGTCTCTTTCGTGGCCCGCTGCCGCCGGTGCTCGAGCGATGCGCGCCGTACCTCGTGCATCTCTATCCACGCCAACGGTGGACGCGGCAGCTCATCGAGCTGGCTTGGGGAAACAGCTGGGGAATTTTTCTGCGCAGCACGGCGCCAATGGAGACGCTCCGTTTGCACTTCCGCCGCTTTCTGCACGTGAAAGACGCATCGGGGCGCCGTCTGCTTTTCCGCTATTACGATCCGCGCGTCGGGCGGGTATACCTGCCGACGTGCACACCATCGGAGCTGAAATTCGTCTTTGGGCCGGTATCGGCGTTCCTCATGGAATCGCCGAGCGGGGAGGAATGTTTGCGGTTTGCATATGAACGCGACGGACTGTCCGCCGACCCCCTGCCGATCGACTGATTCAACGTCACGCTGCCGCCGGATTCCACAATAGCCACCGCCGTGGCTGAGCTATTGCTACACCAATAGATGCATGGTGGGCCAACGATTGTTCGTCGCTCGCCGCGCTGGCGGCGTTGGCTCCATTTCATTACAGAATAGCTGTCTCCTTCAGTGGTGGTTCGACGATGAACCGTTCCACGTTCGTGCATGAGATGTCCGGGCCTGCGGTGCCGACCCGACGATCCAATGAAGAGCAGCTCCGGCTCCAGGCCAAGTTGCTCGACGCGGTGGGTCAGGCGGTGATCGCCATCGATCCGCGCGGCATCGTCGAGTTCTGGAACGCCGCGGCAGAAACCCTGTACGGCTGGACCGCCGCCGAAGCCAACGGCCGCGCCATATCCGACTTGGTGTACGCGGATAGCGCGCGCGCCCTGATGCCGCCGCTCTTCGCCGCCGTGGCCCGCGGCGAGAGTTGGTCGGGCGAGAGCGAACGACGCCATCGCAACGGCCACACGTTCTATGTCCACGTCATGCTTACGCCGCTGCTCGACGACGCCGGACACTTCGTGGGCACGGTGAGCGTCAACGCCGACATCACCACCCGGCTCCACAACGAAGCCGAGCTGCGGCGACAGGCGCTGGTGTTCGGAACGATAAGCGACGCCGTGGTGACGATCGACCTCGATGGCGCGGTGGTGGACTGGAACCCGGCGGCCTCGCGGCTATTCGGATACGCTAAAGAGGAAATGCTCGGCCGCCACATGTCCGAGCTGCACGATCCGGCGCTCGCCGGCTCGCTCGACCGTACAATTCGCGCCGCGCTCGTGGTGGATGGCAAATGGAACGGAGAAATTTGCTACTACTGCAAGGACGGCACGACGGCGCTGTGCGAGGTGGACATCGTGGCCCATCACGACTCGGCCGGCGTGGCGGTGGGCTACATCGGGGTGAATCGCGATGTCACCGAGCGGCGGCGGCTCGAGGAGCAACTGCGGCAGTCGCAGAAGATGGACGCCGTGGGCCAACTCGCGGGCGGCATCGCCCACGACTTCAATAATCTGCTCACGATCATCAAGACATACACGGAGTTCCTGCTCGAGGACGCGCCGGCGGGCAATCCGCAGCGCGACGATCTGCTGGAGATCCGCACGGCGGTGCGTCGCGCGGCGGCGCTCACCCAACAGCTGCTCGCCTTTAGCCGGCACCAGTTGCTGCAGCCGCGGGTGCTCGACCTCAACGATGTGGTGGAAGGCATTGAGCCAATGCTGCGCCGGATCATTGGCGAGGACATTCACGTAGTGCTGCGGCCGGCGGACGGACTGTGGCCGGTGCTCGCCGACCCGGGGCAGTTGGAGCAGGTGCTGGTGAACCTGGCCGTGAATGCGCGCGACGCAATGAATCAAGGCGGCACGCTCACAATTGCGACGCGCAACGTGAGCGTGACCCAGGACGGCGACGGCGAAGGCGAGCTGCTCGAGCCGGGCGACTGGGTGCGCCTCGACGTGATCGACACCGGCACGGGCATGGACGAGGCGACGCGCGCCCGCGCCTTTGAGCCGTTCTTCACCACCAAGCCACCGGGCAAAGGCACGGGGCTGGGACTCTCCACTGTTTATGGAATTGTGAAGCAGTCGAGCGGCACCATCCGCATCGAAACGTCCCCCGAGCCTGGCACCACGATCACCATCCACCTGCGGCGCGCCGAGGAGCTACCGCCGCGAGAGGCGCGCCGCGCCACGCCGCAGGGCACGGCCGCGATATCACCGGCCGGCGCCGAGGTGGTGTTGGTGGTGGAGGACGAGGCGGTGGTGCGCGCGCTGGCGCGGCGGGTGCTGGAGCGGCAGGGCTACACGGTGATCGAAGCGTGCGACGGACGCGATGGCATGCGCGTGGCCGAGTCGTTCCACGGAGTCATTGACCTGCTGGTGACGGACATGGTGATGCCGGAGCTGGGCGGTGCGGACCTCTATCGCGGGCTGCACCTGCAACGGCCGGACATGCGGGTGTTGTACATGTCGGGATATACCGAGAATGAGATCATTCGCCGCGGCATGTTCGAGCCGGGCATGGCGTCGCTACGCAAGCCGTTCACGCCGGTGGAGCTGGCGCGCGAGGTGCGGCGGGTGTTGGACGAATAATCGGTCGGCCTTTTCCGTACCGCCCAGCAGGCTTGGAACAGATTTGGAACGGCAATAAAAGCACATTGACTGCCATTGCCTCCATGTGCGCGACAGTGCTCGTCGCCACGGCTGGCAGTGATTCATTGGCGGCGGTGCGATGGTCATGTCTGTTTGCTCATGGGGGCTGGCGTGGACCCAACAGGTGGTGTAGATCACCCGTACGGTGACTGTATACACCACGTGGGAGGACGATGTCACGCTCCATTCGTTGGATTGCGTTCCTCTTGGGGCTGATGGTTTTGTTAACTGCGGGCGCCGGGGCGCAGGGGGCCGGAACGATCACTGGCACCGTGTACGACAGCCTGGCCCACAAGCCATTGGCCGGCGCGGTGGTGGACCTGGCGGCGGTACCGAATATCGGGGGGATTACTGCCGCCACCACCAGCGACTCGCTGGGACACTACCAGTTTGCCGGCGTGCCGCAGGGCACCTACATATTAGGGTTCTTTCACCCGCGCCTCGATTCGCTCGGCATTGAAGCACCCATTCAACAGGTACGCGTCGGCGCCGGACCAGCCGCGCGTAGCGATCTGGCCATACCGGGCGCCAAGCGCATCCATGACGCGGTGTGCCATGCATCGGACAACCCAGACTCCACCGGCATGCTCGTGGGCCACGTGCAGAACGCGGCCACGGGCAGCCTGGTGGAAGGCGCCACGGTGACGGCGCAGTGGGCGTTGCTGTCGGCTGTCGATCGTCAACGGACGCCTCACGCGCACCGTCCCCACCGCGCGCGCCTCGACGAGTCCCAGCGGATGGTTTGCCTTCTGCAGCCTGCCGTCAGCCGCGCCAGTGAGCGTGCAAGTGGCGTTCGCCGCCGACAGTTCCGGGGTGATCGCCGTGGACGTGCCGCCGGCGGGCGTGGCCATGAGAACTTTCTACATCGCCAACAGTGTCACCGTCACGCTCGCGTCCACCGACTCGGCCAGCGTGCCTGACAGCCTTCGCATGCCGGGAGAGACGGTGTATCGCGGACCGGGACGCGTTACCGGCGTGGTGCGCACGGGGCTCGACAACTCTCCGTTGCCAGACGTTCGGCTCACGGTGCTGGGCACGGGGCTCACGGTGACGTCCAATGCCAAGGGCGAGTTCGCGCTCAACGAGCTACCGCTCGGTACGCAAATGCTCACGGCGCACAAAGTGGGGTACGTGCCGGCCGACGCCGCGGTGGACATTCTGGCCGACGCGCCGGGGCGAGCCGAGTTGGTGCTGCCCACGATCAAAAGCGTGATGGACACCGTGAAGGTGGTGGCGAGCCGCGTGTACGATGCCGATCGCAACGGCTTCCTCAGCCGGCAGAAGCTGGGGTTTGGCCACTTTTTCAGCGCCGATCAGGTGGCGCGCATTGCGCCGGTCGAGACGACGGATCTGCTGCGGCGCGTGCCGTCGGTGCTAATCACGGACAATGGTTTTGAGCACACGGTACTGATGCACGGCGCTCTCGGCTACTGCTCGCCGGCCGTGTACGTTGACGGCACCGCCGTGACGGGAATGACGCCGGACGATCTCGACATGATGGTATTGCCGGAGGCGGTGGCCGGCATGGAGGTGTACACCTCGGCGGTGGATGCGCCTCCGCAATTTCAGATCGCCCAGAACGGCTGTGGCGTGATAGTGGTGTGGACGCAGGCAACTCGCAAACCGAAGCCGCAGCCGTAGCGTCCCCAACAAATGCAGTTTCCGCGTATTCCGCGTGTTCCGCTTACTCCGCGTCAACAAAAAACACTGGCTTCAAGACGGCCGACAGAAGATTCTTCGTCGCTCCGCTCCTCAGAATGACAACGGGCTCCGTTCGCTGCGAATCGATGCGCCCGTGCTGCTGATGACCGCTGCCGCCGGCGCCCCGAGCGGCTGTTTAATTCCGCCCAGCAGGCTTGGAACAGGTTTGGAACGGCAATAAAAGCACATTGACTGCCATTGCCTCCATGTGCGCGACAGTTCTCGTCGCCACGGCTGGCAGTGATTCATTGGCGGCGGCGCGATGCTCATGTCGAGGTGTACATCCGAAGCCGCAGCCCTAGCCGTCCCTCCCGCCCCGCAGGGCAATGTCTTCCTGTTGACGGTCGAAAGAAGCAACCTTATAGTTGTTTCGACTGTCTACAGGAATACGATGCCGAAAGGAATGAACGATCGGGGCGACGTGTTGCAAGGCACGCTCGACATGCTCGTGCTCAAGGCCCTCCGGCTCGAGACGATGCACGGCTGGGGCATTGCCGACCGCCTGCGCCAGTGGTCCAACGACGTGCTCCAGGTAAACCAGGGCTCGCTCTACCCTGCCCTCTATCGGCTCGAGCAGCACGGCTTGATCACTTCCGAATGGAAGATCACCGAGAACAACCGGCGCGCACGCTACTACTCGCTCACGGTCGCCGGCACGCGGCAGCTGGCCGAGGAACGCAAGGCGTGGCGCCGGATGTCCGAGGCCGTGAACCTCGTCATGGCAGTGAGTCGCGCTTAGAGCGCGCAGGAGTGCACCCATGAGCTCAGTCCTGGCGCGAGTGCGCGCCGCCGCGTCTCGCATTGTCGGCCTCGCACGCGGAGGTACCGCCGACGCGCGGCTCCGCGAAGAGATTGCCTTTCACATCGACATGGAGACGACGCGCAACGTCGCACTCGGCCTATCGCACGATGAAGCGCGCCGCCGAGCGCTGGTGAACTTTGGCGGACGCCAGCGCACCAGCGACGACGCGCGCGATCAATTGCGCAGCGAGTGGGGTAACGAGCTGCTGCGCGACGTTCGCTTTTCGCTGCGCGGCATGCGCCGGCAGCCGGGCTTCACACTCACAGTGATCGTGACCCTGGCGCTCGGCATTGGCGCCAACGCCACGATGTTCGGATTGATCGACCGGCTGCTGCTTCGTCCGCCGCCACACGTCGCCGAGCCGGATAGGCTGGTGTTGTTCAACCTGACATATCATGGCCAGGACGGCGTGCAGACGACGCAGCCGTACGGCATGGTCACGGTAATGCGCGAGCAGGTGCGCGATTTCTCCAGTGTGTCGGTGGCAACGCCGGCCGCACTCTCGCGGCGCCAGTACTTTCCGCTCGGCCGCGGCCCCACCGGCACCCGCGCCGCCGGTGTGCTCGTAAGCGGCAACTATTTCAACACGCTCGGCGTTCATCCAGCGCTCGGCCGGTTCTTTTCGCCGGATGAAGAGACGCTGCAGCACGCCGAAAAGCTCGCGGTGATCGGTTACGGTTTTTGGCGGGCGCACTTTGGCGGGCGGCGCGACGCGATCGGCGCGGTGCTCGACGTGGGCACGGCCAAGTTCACCGTCATCGGCGTGACGCCGCGCGATTTCAGCGGCACGGAATTGAGCGACGTTGATCTGTGGTTGCCGATTGAAGCGGCCGACGGGCTGCGCTTTGGGAGCGGCCCGCTGTGGGCGACGAGTGCTGACGATCAGTGGCTCTACGTGATCGCGCGGCTCGCACCGGGCGTGACGGTGCAGCATGCCGCCGCGCAGGCAACGGTGGCCGCGCGTGGGTGGATGGCGGCGCGCATGACGCGCCCCACGCCGGAGCGGCTCGCGAGGCTCGATTCGCAGGTCGTGGTGCTCGGCTCCATTCTGCCGTCCAAGTCGATGTCGGGCTTTGGGATCTCGGCCAAATCCAGCGAGATAAAGATCAGCAAGTTGTTGGCTGGCGTCGCCGTGATGGTGCTGCTGCTCGCCTGCGCTAACGTCGCCAACCTGCTGCTGTTGCGGGCGTTGCAACGCCGGCGCGAGATCGCCGTGCGGTTGGCGCTGGGGGTGAGTCGCACGCGACTTGTTATGCAATTGCTCATTGAAGGTTTTGTGTTAACGCTATTTGGCACCGCCGGGGCGCTTGGCGTGGCGGCGGTTGCCTCAGGCGTTGTCCGACGGTGGCTCCTTGCCGATCTCGCATGGACGGGGAGTGGGCTAAGCGCGCGGGTGCTCGCGTTCACGGCGGCGGTGGCGCTGTTTACCGGGCTGGTGACGTCGCTCGTGCCGGCGCTGCAGGCGAGCCGGCCGGACCTTACCGGATCGCTCAAGGCGGGCGTGCGCGACGGCGTCAACCAGCGGTCGCGCCTGCGTTCGGGGCTGCTGGTTACGCAGGCCGCGCTGGCGATCGTGCTGCTGGCCGGCGCTGGTCTGTTCACGCGCAGCTTGCGCAACGTCAACGCGCTCGACGTGGGCATTGACGTGGACCACACGCTGGTGGGCCAGATCAACCAGAACAGCACGGGGCTGACGAACGCCGAGGCCCGCCGGCTGTACGACGAATTCGCTGAGCGCGCGCGCACGCTGCCGGGAGTGAAAGCGGTCGCGGTGTCGATCGCCATGCCGTTCGGCTTGAGCTGGAGCACGACGGTGTCGCTGCCTGGACGCCGGATACCGAACGTGGCGAGCAGGCCCTATCAGTACGCGGTAACGCCAGGCTACTTCGACGCGTTCGGCATGCGCCTCATTGCCGGACGCGAATTCACCGCCGGCGATCGCGCCGGCACCGAACCTGTGGTGATAGTGAATGAAACGATGGCGCGGCTGTTCTGGCACGACCAGTCGCCGATTGGGCAATGCCTCAAGGTGGACGCCGACACCAAGCCATGCACTACAGTGGTGGGTGTGGTAAACGACACACGCCGGCAGAATTTGGTGGAGGGGATCATTTCGCAGATCTACCGCCCACTCGATCAAGTGCCGGCGTCGTACAGCGACAGGATTGTCAGCTTCTTCGGCTACACGTTGGCCGTTGCGACGCGCGGCAATCCCGACGCGCTGGTGGAGCCGCTGCGGCGCACCATGCAATCGGTTGGAGCCTCCGTGCCGTACGCGAACGTGCGGACAATGCGCGAAGTGCTCGGGGTGCAAACGCGCAGTTGGTACCTGGGTGCGCGGGTGTTCAGCGCGTTCGGCGCGCTGGCGCTGGTGCTCGCTGGGATCGGTCTGTTCAGCGTGGTGGCGTTCACCGTAGGCCAACGCCGGCACGAATTCGGAATTCGCACCGCACTCGGCGCGCAGCCGGCCGATCTGCTGCGCCTCACCGTAACGCGCGGCATTGCGCCGGCGATGCTCGGGATCATTGCCGGAGTGGTGCTGGCGCTGCTCGGCGGGCGATTTGTGGAGTCCCTGCTGTTCGGCGTGTCGGCACACGATCCGATGGTGCTCGGCACCGCCAGCGCGGCACTGTTGCTTTGCGCGGTAGTAGCAAGCCTAGCCCCAGCCATCCGCGCCGCAAAGGCCGACCCAACTATCGCCCTGCGGGCGGACTAATCTTTGTCATCCCGAGCGCTCCCCCTGTCATCCCGACCGCTCCCCTTGTCATCCCGAGCGCAGCGAGGGATCTACCCGCCCATACGAGATGTCTCAACGCACGCCCCCAACAAAAGCAGTTTCCGCGTGTTCCGCCTATTCCGCGTCAAAAAAATCCCAATCTCCAAGACGGCCGACAAAAGATTCTTCGTCGCTCCGCTCCTCAGAATGACAACGGGCTCCGCTCCTCAGAATGACAACGGGCTCCGCTCCTCGGAACGACAACGGGCTCCGCCTCCCGGAGACAATTATTTCTTGTACGTGATCCGCCAGATCCGCCCACCCTTGTCATCGCTCAGGTAAAGCGACCCATCAGCGCCAACCGCCAGACCAACCGGCCGGTGCGCCGCCCCTGTCGGACTCGCCATGCTGCCGGCAAAGCCACTGGCGAACACCGTATAGTCCGCCGCCAATCCGTCCTTGAACTGCTGGAAGATTACCTGATACCCCTCCTCCGGCTCCGGCGCGCGATACGCCGATCCGTGGAAGGCGATGAACGCACCGCCCCGGTAGCTCTCCGGAAACATCTTGCCCGTGTAGAACACCATCGACATCGGCGCCCAGTGCGCCGGGTAGGCAATGAGCGGCTGAATCAGACGGTCGCAACGGTCAGTCTTCGTCTTGTCGCCGCCATACTCCGGGGCCACGACACGCTCGGCTTTGATGTAGTCGTAGTAGCAGTACGGCCAGCCGTAATCCGCGCGCGACGATGCAACACGAATCATTTCCTCCGCCGCCGCAGTGGCATTCTCCTGGTCGGAGTAGAGTTCAGGAAAGAGCTCGTGCAATCCGTCGCGGCCGTGCGACACCGCGTAGACCATGCTGTCGAGCGGGTTCACCGTGAGCGCCACCGCGTTGTGCAATCCGGTGGCGATGCGCGTGCCGTCCTTCAGCTGCTGATTGGTTTTGTCGGTGCGAAAAGTCCAGATGCCGCCGCTCGTCTCGAGCTCCGGACACGGATCGCGACCCGGTGCATGCAGCACCTCCTTGGCCGCGCAGCCGTTCGACGCCGCGCCAATGTTCACCACGAGGTTACCGCGCGAGTCGATGGCCAACGTGTGCGACGGAAGGGGCCGCGTCGCCAGCCCCACCACTATCGTGTCAACCCGCTTCTTTGGCGTGAGCGAATCCGCGAAGTGATAGCGCAGAATGGCCGTGGCGGTGGAGACGTACAACGTGGAGTCGCCGCCGAGCACCACACCGTGCGAACCGCTCTCGCCGAACTGCTCGGCTAGATCCGCGTGGCCGTCGTGATTCGTGTCGCGCAACACGAGCACGCCACCCGAGCTACGGCGTTGATCGAGCACGCCGGCAATGACGTCGCCGTTTTTGCGCACGACAATTTCGCGCGCCGGACCAGCGCTTTCGGAAAAGACCGTGGCGCAGAACCCGTCCGGCAGCTTGATGGACGCGTCACAACCGCCCGACGCCGAAACGACTGACGATTTCTTTTGCGAGCACGCGGTGGTGAGTGCGATGGCTGCCGCGAGCAGCAGCAGCGTGGTGCGGGCCGTATTTGGCATGTGTGGCGAACGCTAGCGCGACGTGGCACCCAACGGACAGGGGGTCACGAGTTGCGCCGCAACCTTTGTCAGTCCGGCCAGCGGAAAATCGAATACCGGCGTGGCGCCGTTCACCGGCGGCGCTTCAAAGTGGAGCGTGTGCGCCGTGAGCAGCTTCCGAATGAACGGGCCGGGATTTGGCGCCATGACCGCGTCACCCGAGCGCACTTGCGACCACTGCTCCGTGATACGCGCCGCCGAGTCGATCCGGTAGCCCACCATCGCGTGGTCCGCGCCGGACGGGTGCATATTTGGCGGCCCCGTGACCACAGTGGCCCACAGCGCGTGCTCTACGCAACGCAGCACCAACCTCGGCACCACACTGTCCGTCCAACCGCGGCTGGGAGGCGTGGCGTTCATTGTAAGGTCTACAAGCGCCGATCCGTCGAGGCGGCTCTTGCCCGTTTTCACCAGCCAACCGCCGTCACCATGCTCGGTGGTATTGCTCGCTACCTGCGGACCAACCTTCTTGCTGGCAACGGTTTGCGCAACGAGCGCCTGGGACGCAAAGGCTAGCGCCGCAAACACCGGCAGATAGCGCGCGAAATGTGCGGCGCGCGGGCTCATCTGGTGGAACCGCATTGGGCGGGGACTTTGGTCATGGCTTTGTCGAGACCGGCAAGAGGAAACTCGAGAATCATCCTGCTGCTGTGATCCGGCGTAAAGCCAAACCGCAGCCGCTCATACTTAAGCAGTTTCTGTGCGAGCGCGGCTGGGTCCGATGCTACCAGGGTGTCGCTGGTGGTGGCCTGGCCCCACAGCTCGTCCACCCGGGGGTTGTCGTTCAGGCGATAGAGAATGCTAAAGTGATGGCTCTCGCCGGCCTGCGGCATGGTTGGCAGGCCAGTGACGACAAAGATCGACCGAACGTGGTCCACGCACTTGATGCCGAGCGTTGGGACAAAGCCACCAGGCCAGCCGTCGATCGGCTCCTCGGAGTGGATGGTGAGGATCGCTGTGTGCCCTGCCTCCGCCTTGCCGCGAAGGCTGTCGATCTTCCAGACACCCGCCGCCTGTGCGCCGGCCCGGGCGGCCGTGGAAGCGAGCGCGCAGAGGACGAACGAAACGAGCATGCCGCGAGACGTCATTAGAGTTCTCTCTTTAGAACGAAACACCTGCCACGAGATAGACCTGCCAGCGCTTCTCGCCAAAGTACGCGCCGTTCTGCACCGGGTGCGCCACGCCAAGGCGAAAGCGATACGGGGCATCCCAGGAGAGTACGCCCAGATCGACGTTCAGTTCCCCGCCCACCGACCCAATACTGTAGCGGCCGAGCTGGCTCGTGCGATTGCACACCTCGGCGCCGGCGAGCGCGCTCGGGCACCAGGCGCTGCCGTAGTCGCCAAAGAACGTGAGCGAACTGCGATCGAGAAAGAACGGCAGATCTCCCGGTGAATTGCCGGTGAGAAAGAGCGGCACGCGGTACTCCGCCGAGCCGGCGAGCGCGCGCGTACCAACGAGTGTGCCCGAGGCAAAGCCGCGCACCGGGAACGTTTTGCGTCCCTCGCCAATCGTGTAGCCTGGAATGACCTCGAAGGTGCTGCCGCTGATTCCGCCTACCGTGAAGTAACCCGCGGCACGTTCGTCAGACACACCCCCTGCACCGCGCAACGCCAGCACATGATGCGCAAAGCCCGGCAGGTTCAGCGACTTGAACAGCGCCGTGGAGCCCACGGCACTCAGGCTCTGCCCGCCGTTGGCGGTGATGCCGCTACGCATACGATCGCGCACGGTGACGTTGAGCGTCATGCCATCTTCGGGCGAGATGGCAAACGCGGGATACTGAATGTTGGAAAACCCGGCGCCCACAGTGATGGTGGGATACGTGAACGATCCGAGCTGGCCGGCGCTGTCCACCTGCGAGAGCACGTCGCTCGGCGACGAGAAGTGCGTGCGATGTTCGATGCCAATTCCGCCGGTGAGCGACAGCGCCGACCGCGCGCGCTGGTGCAGCCAGGTGGCGAAGACGTCGGCGTCGCGCGTGCGGCGAAACACTTCGCCAATCACCGGTTGCCCCGCCTGCCGCGAGAACGCCGAGCCGAGGGTTTCCCAATCCTGATCGGCTTCCACAGCAATGATCGGCAGACCAAATCCCTTGTACTGATAGTCAAAGGTGCCCACCACCCCGCCGCGATTGTTCAGCGGCACGGCGAGCGACGCCGTGATGGTGTGCCGGCCAAGGACATCGAAGCCGCTGGTGGTGCCGCCAAAGCGATAGCCGTTGTCCAGACCGGCGTTTAGCGTAGGCAGCCAGTAGCGCGGCAGCACTGTGCGCCACGCGCTGTACGGTATGACTTTACTCGTGTCTACAACGACAGGAGCGACAGGGCCCGTGGCAAGTGTGTCCCGATACGCTGGCACCGACTGCGTGGCGCCGGACGACGCGACGCCCAAGTGATAGCCGTCGGAGCGAAACACCACTGCGGCGAGCGCCCGGCCGTTGGGCGACATGGTGGGCTCAAAGATGCCGGTGGCTGCGTCGCTCAACCGACCGGTGTGGCTGCGATCGAACAGGCCGCGGCTGTCGAAGTGCTCCATGTAGAGCTGCGTGACGCCTGTGCGATCGGAGCTGTAGGCGATTCCCATGTCATTGGCGAGCCAGCTCGGCGTGGCCTCGATGGACGTACCGCTCGACGTGATGTGCATCAACACACCGGCGGTATCCAGGATCACCACCTGCGAGATGTTGCCGCGCAGCCAGCGCGACGCGGCAATGAACTCACCGTCGTGCGACCAGCGCGGCTCGGTCCACTGTTCGTCGTAGGTGCCGGTGGTGATTGGCGTGACACGCTTGCCGTCGCTCGATACGAGCACCAGCCGCGTGGCGCCGGGAATTATCTGTTCGGCCACGATGGTACCGTCGCCGCGCACGTCGGGACTGGTGAGCCGCTGGCCAAAGGTGAGCTGCGTTTCGTGTCCGTTCCGCTGCACCCACAGGTCCGCGCGCGCCTGATACGGCGTGACGAAATCCACCTGTGAGTAGAGCAATCCGCCGTTGGCAACCGGCACGTTCGCCGAACGGCTGTTGCGGCGGCCAACACGTGTGCGTTTGCCGGTGAGATCGACGCGATATGCGCCAAAGCTCTGGCGTCCGCCCGTGCCGCTGTAGACAATGCTCGAGTCGGACAACCAGCGCGGCGCAAACACGTCAACCCCGTCGTGGGTGAGCTCGCGCCAGGCCGGCATTGGCGGCGGTGGCACGACGCGAATGGTTTCGGCGATTGAATCAGAGAACTCTCGCCACGCTTTGCTAAAGCTCACCCCGAACGCCTGCTTCGCCGGCACGTCAACGAGATACGGAATGATGTTCGCCGCCGACTTGTCAACGAACTCGCGCACGTGCTGCTCACCGCGCGTCCGGGCGATGTAGTCGATGAACAGGGAGCCGTAGGAATACGCCGACTCGCCAAAGGGAAAGCGGCCCTGCGCAAGACTCAGCGCGCCAAGCGCGGGGAAGTTGCCGTCGATCGCCGCCGCACGGGCAATCATCCTGTGCTCGGAGCCCTCAATGCGACCGGCGCCGGCGATCTTGGACTCTTCGTAGACAGCGAGTCCTTCGGTGAGCCACGACGGATCGTAGAGGTTGGGAAAGAGCGCCGCGGCACGGCCGAACACGTGTTGGCCAATGTCCCAGATGCCGCGCGTGCGATCGAGATGAAAGATGTGGGTGAGTTCGTGGGTGATGACGAGCTGACCCCAGTCGTTTGTGTAGCGCAGCGCCGACTCCGACACCGGTGGGTTGGCGTAGATGACGATGCGATTGGTCGGGAACGGAGTGGCGTAGCCGTTGGAGGCGTCGATGTCGTCGGTGAGCACCACGTCGATGATGCCGCGCGGCGGATGCAGCTGTAGTGACAACTGTTCGTACGCACGCTCGGCGTCGCCGGCGATGCGGCGGGCGAGGGGTTCAGTGTTTTGGGTGAAGCTGATGCGGAAGTGGCGAGTTTGCAGTGTGAGCCAGTGGTGGCTCGGGTCGATCTGAGCGTGGAGGGGGGAGGTTGCAGCAAATAGAATTGTGACCGCGAGGAGCGGAGCGACTCCCCTTGTCATCCCGAGGAGCGGAGCGACGAGGGATCTACTCTCCCGGTCGCGAACCCAGC
>JBEPWA010000059.1:0-27296 GCA_041690755.1 Gemmatimonadaceae bacterium
GACGTCAGCTCGTAGTCGCCCTGCACGGCGGACTCTACGCCGAGCGTGGTCGCGGTAATGGACCGCGTGCCGGCCACCACATGCAACTGTCCGCCGAGCACGGGACTCACAGTTTCGACACCGCGAATCGTATGCAGTACGCGAATCACGCCGCTGGCGTCGGGAATCGTTGCGTCGGTGTCGAACGGCAGCGTACCCTTTGGCGCCAGGCGCAACTGGAATCCGCGCGACAGCAACAGGCTCTTGAACGACGCCCGCATTCCGCTCGAGAGCATCACCATGTCGAGCAGCATGGCCGCCGACACCGCAACGCCGAGCATGGCCAATAGCGTGCGGCTGCGGTGGCGGGTCAACGTTGCCCAAGCGAGGCGAAGCAGCATCAGGTGGTGGTGGGCGTGATGTTACTGACAGTGGGCGCTCGTTCTTCTCGACGCCCGCTTAGCAGCTCGAGCGCCGAGAGGTGGACCAACCGTTGCGCGGCAAGAAAACCCGCGACGAGGCCCAGGATCAGCGAGAGTGCAACGGCGAGCGTCACGATGCCCGGCGTGACGACAGCAAACGCCAGCGGCGTGCGGTACACCGCCTGGTAATGCCAGTTGACGATCTGCGCGGCCGTCCAGCCAATGGCCACACCCATGGCGCTCCCCAGCACCGCAACGAGCGCGGCTTCAACCATCACAGATCGCACGATGGTGCCGGACGAAATGCCCATGAGCCGCAGCGCCGCCACGTCGCGACGGCGTTCGTCAACCTTGAGCAGCATGATGCAGAGGAGAAAAATTGCGCTGGCAACGATAGTGATCACGCCAATCGCTCGGTGAAACCTGCTCACGACGAGGAACGTTCGCGACGTCTCTACAGCGATGTCGCGCGAGCGATATGCCTGAAAGCCGAACGCCGCGGAATTGATTTGCCGAATGGCGCTGTCGGTAGCCGCGGCTCCGCGCGTGGCAACGGCGAACCGGTCCACACGATCGCCGTAGCCGATCAGCGACTGTAGCTCGTCCAGGTGCATACGCACACGGTATTCGGCGCGCGCCACTTCGGACGGATCGGCGCGACGGCGCACGAGCGCCGCCACGATCACGGAGTCGCCCGGTCCGCCGGGCACGGCGGAAATCACGAGGCGGTCGCCAATCGCGATGTGCGCGTCGGCGGCAAGGCGCTCGTCAATGGCGACCGTCCGCGGCGCCCGATGCGGCGGAACGGTGTCGATCGATTGCGAAACTGGCTGTGCGAGAGCCGCAATCAGCAGCGCGGCGAGCATGCGCGAAACCTAGTCTGTCGCTACCTCGCGGCGTCCGCTCAGCCCTTGATGTCTTCCAGGCCGGCTCGGGTTTGTTCCAGGCTGTACGATGGTTCGCCGAAAACCGTCCTTCCCCGCTTGATCAGCGTAACGCCGAGCACCGCTTCCACCGCTCCTACACTCAGCGCCCCCACCCACATGTGGCCGGCTGCAACCCGGCCAACCAGCGCTACGAGCATGATCGTGAACGACACCAGAGCGAGCACCCCCACGCCAAACGCTGCCACAAGCAACAGCGACCCGTGACCGGCACGCCGAACATCGTCCGCCAGCTCCAGCTTGCCGAGCCGAACTTCGTCCTTGATCAGTCGCTTCGAGTCGTCGCTCAGGCGATGAACGAGGTCGGGAATCCCCACCTCGGGATCGATGTGCATCCGTGCTACCGCCATGAGAACCGCTCCTGTCGTCGATGTTGGCCTCAGGGGGGGCAAGAGGCGTTCCCGGCTGTCGAACGCTCGCGTGGCACGCGAGTTCGCAGATTCGACATGCCTGCCTCTACCAAGTCTGCCTCGGGCCGATACTCTTGAGGACGCATGGCTATCAACCGTTTTACCCGCCTCATGCGGGTCCGGGCGCCGATCGACGCAGGCTTTCTCGTTGGCGTGGTCGCGCTCGTGCTCGTGGGCGTGCTCTCCTATCTCAACACCCGCCGCCTCCGCAACGAGGGCGACTGGGTGGCGCACACCTACGAGGTGCTCGGACGCCTCGACCGCATCGAGATCCAGACGCGACTGTTTCAACACGCCAACGACCCAGCCACTGTAAGCGAGATCGGGCAGATTCGCGATCTCACAATCGACAACGCGGTGCAGCAAGCGCGGCTCGCAACGTTGACGAGCATCATCGACGGACCACCCGCCCCGGTGCTCGCCATCCTGGCCGCCATGCAGACCGAAGAAAAACGGCTGCTCGGCGAGCGCATTGCCAAGGCGGATGGCGTGGCGCGTGTGAACACCGTGATCATTGCCTTCAGCACCGTGCTGGCCATCGCGCTCATGTCGATCGCGTTGACGTTGCTGCACCGCGACCTCGCCGCCCGCCGGCGCACCGAGGTCGCGCTGCAAGACAGCGAGGCCAAGCATCGGCTGCTCATGGAGCAGGCGGCCGACGCGATTCTCATCGTGGACTCCGACGCGGTGTGCGTGGACGCCAACGCGCGCGCCACAGACATCGTTGGCCGGCCAAAAGCCGAGATGATGGGCATGCCGTTGCGCGAATTCGTTCGCGGTGAACACGCCGGCGTTCCCGCCGGACTGCCCATGCTTCGCTACGGGCAGGTGACCACTGGGGAGCTCTGGGTCATTCGGCCGGACCGGTCGCAGATTCCTGTGGAGATCCGCGCCGCTTTGCTCGACGACGGTCGCGTCCAGATCATTGCGCGCGACATCAGCGAACGGAAAGAGGTGGACCGCCTGAAGGATGAATTCGTGTCCATGGTGAGTCACGAGCTCCGCACGCCACTCACGTCAATTCGCGGCGCACTGGGGCTGCTCGCCAGCGGACGCCTGGAGACGTCGCCGGACAAGCGCCAGCGCATGCTCGATCTCGCCGCCGCGAACACCGACCGCCTCATTCGGCTGATCAACAACATTCTCGACGTGGAGCGCATCAACTCCAACGCCGCCACGTTCGAACAGGTCGAGTGCAGCGCGCGCCAGCTCGTGGGCCAGGTCATAGAAACGATCACGCCGCTTGCCCACCGCGCCGGCATGACCCTGGAGTCTCAGGTGGAAGACGTATGGCTCTGGGCCGACCCCGACCGCATGGCGCAGACCCTGACGAATCTCATCGACAACGCCATCAAATTCTCTCCGGCCGGCTCGGCGATCGACGTTTCCGTGGTCGCCGACGAGGCATTTGCCGCCTTCACTGTTCGCGACCACGGCCGCGGCATTCCCGCAGACAAACTGGCCAGCGTATTCGACCGGTTCCAGCAGGTGGACGCGTCGGACTCGCGCGAAAAAGGGGGCAGCGGGCTTGGCCTGGCAATCTCCCGCGGCATCGTCCAGCAGCATGGCGGCAAAATCTGGGTCGAGAGCGTAGTAGGCCAGGGCACGGCCTTTCACTTCACCATTCCGCTGGCCGCGAGCCGGGCTGGGTCCGGTGGAAACGCAAATGCCCCTCTGGTAATGATCTGCGATGACGACGTGGACCTCTTGGTCGTCCTACGTACGACGCTCGAACAACGCGGCTTCCGAGTGGCCACATCCAACCGTGGCGTTGACGCAATTCAGCGCTTCGACGCCAAGCCGGCGGATGCGGTGATCGTCGATACCAACCTGCCGGACGTCAGCGGACTGCAGGTGCTCCGCCACTTTGCCACTGCGTCACCAACTACCAGAATCATCCTCTATACCGGCGCCTACCTCGAACCCTCCGAACGCGATTTCGTGCGCGCGGCCGGCGCTGCAATCGTCTCAAAAGGCAAGACGAATCCGGAACAGTTGGCCGACAAGCTTGAACACCTGCTTCGTCGCAATACCCCTCCAAAGGATCTGCCGGTCGCATGAGCAAGACCCTGCTCGTCATCGATGACGACGACGACATTCGTGAGATCGCGCAGCTCGCACTGGAGCTCGGCGCGTCGTGGACGGTGTTCACGGCGGCGTCCGGCCCCGAGGGCGTGGCCGCGGCGACCGCGAGCCATCCCGACGCCATTCTGCTCGACGTCATGATGCCCGGAGTTGACGGACCCGGGACCCTGGAACTCCTGCGTCGGAACGACGACACGAGCGCCATCCCCGTCGTGTTCCTCACCGCAAAGTCGCGTCCTGCCGAACGAGAGCGCCTCATGGCGCTGGGTGTCAGCGGCGTGCTCGCCAAACCGTTCGACCCTATGAACCTCTCCGAGCAAGTCGCCGCGCTTCTGGGATGGCAGATGTGACCGACGATACCATGCATGACGCCGTGAGCGTGATCTGGGAAAAGTCGCGCACCGCCATCTTGAACCGCGTCGCAGCGCTGGAAGACGCGGCGCAATCGTTGCTCGCCGAGCCGCTCCCTGCGGACGCGCGGCGCCACGTGGAGCGCGAGACTCACAAGCTGGCCGGCGCCGCGGGCATGTTCGGATTCTGGGACGCTTCGGAGCTGGCGCGCCAGGCCGAGAGCATTCTGCAGGGCTCCGACCCGATCGCCTCCGCAGACGTGCTGCGTCTCGCCGATCTGTCTGCCCAACTGCGACTCCATCTCGAAGGCGCGCGTCCAAACGGCGGACTGGCCGCACAGACCATTCTGGCTCCGTCACCACGCGATCTGCTGGCCGCACACGCCCGGTTGCTCGTGGTCGGCAACGATGCCACGCTCAAGGACCGTCTCGCGACCGAAGCACGCTCGTTGGGCATCAACGTGGTGGGCGCCGAAACTGCCGAGCAGGCGCGCCAGGCGCTCGCCGCTACGGTGGACGCCGTGCTGCTCGACCTCACGCTCGACGGCACGGGCATTCCCCTGCTCGAGGAGCTGTACCGCCAATATCCGGGCCTGCCGGTAATCGTCATTTCGGACGGCGAGCATTTTCTCGATCGCGTGGAAGCCGCCCGCCTGGGCGGACGCGGGTTCCTGCAGAAACCGGTGCGCCCGTCGCAGGTCATCGACATGCTGCGCGACTCGTTGTTCGTGGTGCGCAGCGAGACGTCTACCATCGTGGCCGTGGACGACGATCCGGAACTACTGGCCTTGATCGAAGCACTCTTGCAGCCGCTCCGCGCGCGGGTGATCACGGTGACGGACCCCATGCGAGTGTTGAACGTGCTGGCGGAGACCTCACCAGATCTCGTAATGCTCGACGTGGACATGCCAAGTCTCAACGGCATCGAGATCTGCCGCGTGCTGCGCAACGATCCGCGCTGGGCCGCTGTGCCGGTGCTCTTTCTCACTGCGCGCACGGAACCGAGCGTGGTAACGCGGATGTTCGAGGCCGGCGCCGACGACTACGTCGCCAAGCCCGTGCTCGGCCCCGAGCTCGTGGCGCGCGTGCGCAACCGCCTGGAGCGCACGCGCATGCTGCGGCTCGCGGCAGACGTGGACAGTCTCACCGGCGTGGCAACGCGCCGGCGCGGCATCGAAGTGCTCGAACGGTTCATCCGGCTCGCACAGCGCCAGGCGCTTCCACTTTCGGTGGCGGTGATCGACCTCGATCACTTCAAGAACGTGAACGACCGATACGGCCACCTTACGGGCGACATGGTGCTCCGCCGCGTTGCCGCCGTGCTCTCCGGTTGCTTCCGCGGCGAAGACATCGTGGCCCGCTGGGGCGGCGAGGAATTTCTCGTCGGCATGTATTCCATGCCCGCTGAGGCCGCGGTGCGCCGCCTCACGTTGGCGCTCGAAAAGCTTCAGGCCGAGAAATTCGACACGCTCGACGCGGACCTGCGCGTGACGTTCAGCGGCGGTATTGCCGAGTTCCCGGGAGACGGCACCGACTGGACGACATTGTATCGCACGGCGGACGAGGCGCTTGGCCAGGCGAAAGTGCAGGGGCGAAATCGCGTGCTCCGCACAGCAGCGCCAACGTAATCGTTTGTCATTCCGAGGAGCGCAGCGACGAGGAATCTCCTATCGTCGCGCGCGCTGCCGGCCCATGGAGCCGGCGGCGGATTCGACGACTACGCATCAACGAGAATCTGCTTCGCCAGACCGGCACCGATCGACCGGGTGATGCGCCCTACGCGCAGCGATATCGGCCCGTCGAACGGTTCGCGGGCCAACACCTCCACGAGCCGCCCCGGCGTAATGCCCAGCTCGGCGAGGTAGCGCAGTTGCTCGGCGTCGCGATCGCCGACGCGCTGAATGCACACCCGCGCTCCAACGGGCACGGTGGCGAGCGACTGGAGCGCCGGCTCGTTCAGAGTGCCGTCGCGCGACGGGATCGGTGCGCCGTGCGGGTCGGTGGTGGGCTCGCCGATCGCCGCCGCCATGCGATCGATCAACTCGTCGGACGCGGCATGCTCCAGGCGTTCGGCTTCGTCGTGGACGCGATCCCACGGATACCCGAGCGCGGTGGTGAGATACGCCTCGATGACGCGATGCCGGCGAATGGTGCGCAATGCGGCGAGCCGTCCCGCCTTGGTGAGCTGCACACCGCGATACCGCTCATGCGAAATCAGCCCCTGGTCGGCGAGCCGCCGCACCATACCACTCACCGACGCCGGCGCCACGCCCAGCGCTCCGGCAATCTCGTTGGTGCCGGCCACGCCGGCGCTCGTCTCCAACTCGAAGATCACCTTTAGATAATCCTCAACTGGTCCGCTGAGCTCGGGCTGGATCTTGAAGCCTTTCACGCCGAGGGCTCCCGCGGCGTGCCGCGCCGCTCGCCGCGCACCAGCAGCACCGGCGTGCGCGACAAATGCCGCACCTCGTTCGCCACGCTGCCGTAGATCATGTCCTTGATGAATCGGTGGCCGTGCGTGGACATGGCAATGAGATCGCAGCCCTCACGTTCCGCCGCGTCGGAAATCTCCCGCGACGGATCGCCGCCGGCGAGCACACAATCGGCGGCCAACCCGGAACCCTCGAGCGACGCGCACGTCGCCTCGAGATACTCGCGGTCGGCGCGCATCTCCTCGGACTCGCGCGTGTTCAGCTGCTGGACATTGCGCGCCGCCCAGCCGTCGGCCACGTGAATGAGTACGATCGACGCGCCGCAAAACTGCGCGAGCCGACGGACGTGCTCCACGATGGCCGCGTCGTACGGCGAATGCTCGAGCGGAACGAGTATGCGTTTGTACATCAGCTCATCCAGTCGCGAATCGTCGATACCAACAGCCAGACGTTGAGCACGGCAATGACCAGACCTACGAACCAGGCGAGCAGCTTGAGCCAGAGGGGATTGACGAACGATCCCATCTTGGCGCGATCGGAGGTGAATGCGACGAGCGGGAACACGGCGAACGACAGCTGAAGGCTCAGGATCACCTGGCTGAAGATCAGCAATTTGGCCGTGCCGCTCTCGCCATAGAAGATGGCCACGAGAACCGCCGGCACAATGGCGATCGAGCGAGTGATGAGCCGGCGCAGCCAGGGGCGGATGCGGATGTTGAGGAAGCCCTCCATCACGATCTGGCCGGCGAGCGTTCCCGTGAGCGTCGAGTTCTGCCCCGAGGCCAGAAGCGCGAGGGCGAACGCTGTGCTGGCGCCGGCGCCGAGCAGCGGCGTCAGCAGCTTAAAGGCGTCCTGGATCTCTGCGACCTCGGAGTGCCCGGACGTGTGGAACGTGGCCGCGGCGATGATCAAGATCGCCGCGTTGACGAAGAAGGCGAGCGTAAGGGCCAGCGTCGAATCCAGGAAGGCGAACTTTACCGCTTCGCCCTTGCCTGCCGCCGTGAGTTCGTACCGTCGCGTCTGCACGATGGACGAATGCAGGTAGAGGTTGTGCGGCATCACGGTGGCGCCGAGGATGCCGATCGCGATGTAAAGCATCTCCGGATTGCTGATGATGCTCGCCGACGGCAGGAACCCCTTCGCTACGGCGGTGAATTCCGGCCGCGCAAGAATGATCTCGAACAGAAAGCACAGCCCCACGGTGGCGATGAGCGTGATGACCAGCGCCTCGAGTACGCGCACACCGCGGTTCTGCAGCGTGAGCAGGATCAGAACGTCGAATCCGGTGACAATGACGCCGACCGCAATCGGGACATGGAACAGCAGATTGAGCGCAATGGCCGATCCGATAACTTCCGCCAGATCGCAGGCGGCAATCGCGATCTCGCAGAGGAGCCAGAGCGAGATGTTGACCCATCGCGGGTAATGATCGCGGCACGCCTGGGCGAGGTCGCGTCCGGTGACAATGCCGAGTTTTGCGGCCAGCCCCTGCAGCAACACTGCCATGAGGTTGGCCAGGAGCACCACGCTGAGGAGCGTGTACCCAAAGCGCGATCCGCCGGCGAGGTCGGTGGCCCAATTGCCCGGGTCCATGTAGCCCACGGCAACGAGATAGCCCGGTCCGGCAAACGCCAGCAATTTCCGGAAGAAGCCGCCGCCGCCAACCGGAACGCTCCGATAGACGTCCTGGAGACTCGGCGCCACACGCGACCGCCGCCAGCCGTGCTCGCCGGTGTGCTCGGGCGACTGTTCGTCGCCTTGTGAATTTTTTTTAGGACTGACCACGTTGTTTTATTAGCCGACAGGGAATCATAAGTTAGCCATGACTAACTTACGGGTCTCGGTTCGTCGATGCAACCGCGGCAAATTCCGCGTCTGGGCCGGCCCGCGCCGTGGATTCCCCTCCGCGCATTCCAAAATCCGTGCAGCAACAAAAGACAGATTGCGGCTACACATGGCGATGAATATTTCTTTGGGTGCTTGCCGCGCCCAGGCGCTGGTCACGCGCGGCCAGCTACCTGTTCGAGAACTGGAATTGCCGCGCACGCAATTAGCTCTTCTACCTAATCGACCATGCCGACTCTCTCACGGTCCCGCATTGGACAAATCGCCGTCGTCTGCTCCGACGTCGCTCGGGCCACCGCCTTCTATCGAGACACGCTCGGCTTGCCCTTCCTCTTCGCCGCCGGCCCCACGCTGTCGTTCTTCGACTGCGGCGGCGTGCGCCTCATGCTCTCCACGGCCGAGCAGCCGGAGTACGCGCACCCGGGATCGATGCTCTACTACTTCATCAGCGACATCGACGCCATTTACCACGACCTCTCCGCGAAGGGGGTCGGCTTCATGGATGCGCCGCACATGATCGCCCAGATGCCCGATCACCAACTCTGGCTCGCGTCGTTCCGGGACTCGGAAGGCAACCCGATGGCCATAATGGAAGAGAAGCGCTGACCGGCAAACTATACCCATTGATAATATAACCACTGTGGGTATAGTTTCACGGCATGACGCCAACGCATTCCCGTGCCGAGTCCGACGCCATGCTGCCGCTGCCGCCGGCCACGTTCCATATCCTCATGGCGCTCACCGACGAGGACCGCCACGGCTACGCCATCATCCAGGATGTCATGGTGCGCACCGAAGGTGAGCTGCGCCTGAGCGCCGGTACCCTCTACCGCTCCATTCAGCGCATGCTCGAACAGGGACTGGTCGTGGAAGCCCGAACTCGGCCCGCGCCGGCGCTCGACGACCAGCGTCGCCGCTACTACTCCATCACCGCCTTCGGCATCGCGGTGGCACGAGCCGAAATGCGACGCCTCACCCAACTCGTCCGCCTCGCGCGAGCACGCGGCCTCACACCGGAAACCATCTGATGCGCTTCTATCGGGCGTTGCTGCATCTATATCCGGTGTCGTTTCGCAGCGAATATGGCGACGAGCTCGTTGCGGCCTTCGCCGCGCGCCACGCCAACGCGCGCGGCGCGGGAGCCCTACTCGCGATGTTCGCCGCGGCCATCGCCGACGTCGTACCGAACGCCGCCGCCGAGCATGCCGACATTCTGCGCCAGGACCTGCGCTACACCCTGCGCGCACTGCGCAACGCACCGGCGTTCGCCATCACCGCGGTGCTCGTTGTCGCACTCGGCGTCGGCGCAAATACCGCGGCGTTCTCCGTCGCCGATTTTGCGCTCATCCGGCCCTTGCCGTTTTTCCAACCCGGCCAGTTGGTGAAAGTCTGGGAGCGAACTCCGAGCTACGGGAACTTAGAATTCTCTCCTGGAAATTTTCGCGACCTGCAGGCGGCCGCCAAGTCGTTCTCAGCGCTAGGAGCCTATTCCGGCACGGCCGTGAACCTCGTGGGATCCGGTGAGCCGATGCGCGTCGAGTCGGCAACCGTTACGGCCAATCTGCTGCCGCTGATCGGAGTCCAGCCGCAGTTCGGACGCCTCTTCACTGCGGCCGACACGGTTGACGGACAGACGGTCATTCTCAGCAACACACTCTGGCAAACGCACTTTGGCGCCGACGAGAACATTCTCGGCAAGCGCCTCACGCTCGACGGAAAGCCGTACACCGTCATTGGCGTAATGCCGCCAAGTTTCGGCTTTCCCGCACGTACCGTGGCGTTGTGGACCACCATGGCCTTCGCCACCGCCGATTTCGACGATCGTGGCAATAACTATCTCAAAGTGGTGGGACGCCTCGCTCCGGGCGTGACCGTGGAACGCGCACTCGGCGAAGCCAACCTCGTCGCCGCACAGGCGGAGCGGCAGTTTCCCAAAGTGAATGAGCACATCCGCGCCACCGTGTACAAACTCAGTGACGAAGGCTCCGAGCGGTCGCGGCTACTGCTCGTGGCGCTGTGCGGGGCAACGCTGTGCATCCTGCTGCTCGCTTGCGCCAACCTCGCCAGTCTGTTGCTGGCCCGAGCGTCGAGCCGGGAGCGCGAGATCGCATTGCGCGCCGCGCTCGGCGCAGGACGCGAGCGCCTCGTGCGGCAAGTGGTCACAGAAAGCCTGGTCCTTGCGTTGATGGGCGGCATCGCTGGCGTTGTGGTGGCCGTCGTCTCTGTGCCGGCGCTCGCCCGCCTCGTGCCCGATTCGCTGCCGGTGGCGCAACTTCCGTCGGTGGACCTGCGCGTGCTGTTCTTTGCCGCGGCCACCATCGCACTCACGGGCTTGGGATTCGGTATCGTGCCCGCGCTTCGTGCTGGGCGCGCGAACGCGATGCAGGCGCTGCGTGACGGCGCACGCGCGGGTGGTGGACGCAAACAGCACACGCGGTCGGCCCTGGTGGCCGTCGAGGTAATGGCGTCGGTCGTGTTGCTCGTTTCGTCAGGGCTGCTCGTCCGCGCCATGTTGCGCATTCAGGCCGTCGATCCGGGCTTTCAGAGCAGCGGCGTGCTCACGGCGCGTACCGCATTGCCGTTGCCGAAATACGACGATCCGCGTGTGCGCGAACAGTTCTTTAATCACGTGCTGTCCGGCGTTCGCGCGTTGCCCGGCGTGACGAGCGCCGCCTACGCGAGCTTTCTGCCCATGGCCATGGGCGGCGGCATTTGGCCGGTCATCATCGACGGACGCAATCTCTCCCGCAACGGCTCCGATAAGGCGAGCCTCCGTTTCGCGACACCGCAGTATTTCGCCACGCTGCGTATTCCGCTGCTGCGCGGCCGCGACGTTGCCGAAACAGACGACGCGGCGCACGTCTACACCGCAGTCGTCAGCCAATCGTTCGCTACCCGGTACTTTCCGAGTCAGGATGCCATAGGTCAGCGTTTCCAGATCGGGCTGCACGAGCGCACGATTGTCGGCATTGTCGGCGACGTGCGCGTGCGCGGCTTGGAGAAGGAGAGCGAGCCGCAGGTGTACGTACCCACGCAACAGGTGGACGTTGGCTCGCTGGTGTTCTACACGCCCAAGGATCTCGTCATTCGATCCACCGCGCCTACGGCCGCCTTACTGCCCGAGCTCCGGCGCATAGTTCGCGAAGCGGACCCGCAACAGCCGATCTCGGACATTCGCACCATGGATCAGGTCGTGGCCGGCGAGACGGCGCCGCGGCTCGCGCAGCTGCGCGTGCTCGGAATGCTGGCGATCGTGGCGCTGCTGCTGGCCGGCGTTGGCATTCACGGGCTTCTCTCATTCACCGTGTCGCGACGTACGCAGGAGATTGGCGTTCGCATGGCACTCGGCGCCGAGTCCGGCGAGATCGTGCGCATGGTCTTACGCGAGGCGTTAACACTCACGACGCTAGGCGTCGTACCAGGGATTGCGCTCGGCTACGCGGCCGGCCGCGCCATGCAGGCGTTGCTCGCCGGCATTCGTCCGGCCGATCCGTTAACGCTGGCCACGGCGGTTGGCCTGTGCGCTGCCGCCACGCTCATCGGCTGCGCGCGGCCGGCGTTGCGGGCGTCTCGCGTAGACCCGATCGCCGCGTTACGGGCTGAGTAGCTCGACGAACTGGCGCAGTGCACGGTGCGTGAGGCCCCACACCGTGTGCTCACCGTGTCGAAAGACATCTTCCTCGCGCTCGCCTAGCCCGTGGATCTGCACCATCCCACGCCCCCACGCCGCCTGTTCGCGCACCGCGGCGAGCGGCACCCAGAACGCCTCCGCCACCTCGGCGCTGTCGATGATGACAACGTCCGGCATCACCACGGCAACGAACGGCCGAATGATGAGCGGCGGCAGCAGCGGCGAGCGCGGGCTAATGTCGTCGAGTGTGCCGAGGATCCGGCCATTCGTGGCGAGGTCGATTCCTGTCTCCTCCCAGGTCTCGCGCGTCGCCGTGTGCTCGAGGTCCCGATCCGTTGGGTCCATGCGTCCGCCCGGACAGGCAATGTGTCCGCTCCACGGATCCTGGTCGCACGCGGCGCGCTTGATCAACAGCAACTCGGGTTCGCCGTGATCGGTGGGCCGAAGAATGAGCCCAATGGCAGCGTATCGCGCCAAGCCTTCGCGCTGCATGGTACGTCCGGGGTGGCCGGCAAGGCGCATCGCTAGCCGAGCGACGTCGGGATGCGCGAGGATTGTGTCGAGCGGCGCCACGCGCTACTCGACGTCGCCGCCGGCCTCGGCCCAGCCGCGGAACCCGCCGGCCATCGATGCAACGTTCGTGTAGCCCATCTGCTGCAGCGTGTCGGCGGCAAACGCCGAGCGATTGCCCGACGCACAGTAGATCACGACGTTCGCATCGCGCGGAATGACCGCTTCAATCTTGGTCTCGAGATTTCCTCGCGAAATGTGCACCGCGCCTGGCATCTTGCCCAGGTTCACTTCCTGAAGGTCGCGCACGTCGAGCAGGATTGGCGGATTGGCGCTCTGCTGCATCTCCATGACTTGCGGCACGGTGACTTGCTTGATGCGCGCTTTGGCTTCGGCAATGAGGTCTGGGGCGGTTTTCATCATGATTCTACATTGAGCGTTTTGGCATCGGCGTTCAGTTCGGCCGTGGCGCCGAGCGGCACGGTCCACTGGTCGTCGATGTGTCCGAGCGGAATGTTGGCCAGGCATGGAACATTAGCGTGATCGGCCACTTCCTGCAGGACGTCGTCCAGCGAACGATCCGCTTCGGCGCCGTCGTCGGGGATCTCCGTGAACCGGCCAAACGCGATCCCCGCTAGGCGTTCCAGGGCTCCGCTCAACCGCAGCTGCGTGAGCATGCGGTCGATTCGATAGACCGGCTCGTTCACGTCCTCGAGCACGAGAATGGCCCCGTCGAGCGACAGTTCGTACGGCGTGCCCATGAGCGACACGACGAGCGCCAGATTCCCGCCCACGAGCCGCCCGCGCGCCGAGCCGCCGCGGAGGACCGTTGCGTCCGGCGCGACGCCGCACGGGTCGCTGCCGTCGGCCATAGCTCGCGCAAACGACGCGCGCGTGAAGTCAGTGAGTACTGTGCGCGCGGTGGGTCCGTGATAGGTAACGAGCTTGGCGTGCGCACCGAGCGCCGCGTGAAGCGCGGTGATATCGGAGTAGCCGATGAGCACTTTTGGATAGCGGCGCCATGTGTCGTAATCGAGGCGATCGAGCAGTCGCATGGCGCCGTAGCCGCCGCGGATGCACCAGATGCCGTGGACATCGTCGTCCGTCGCGAAGCGATTGAAGTCGGCGAGACGGTGCTCGTCGGTTCCGGCGAGATAGCCATCGCGCTCGAGCACGTGCGCGCCAACCACCGGCTCCCAGCCAAACGAGCGGGCGGATTCAAGCGCGTGTTGCACATCCATGTCGCGCAACGGGCCGGACGGTGCCACAAGGGCAACGCGTGAGCCCGGTTTCAGTCGTGGAGGAACTCTCATGCGCAGCACGTACGCACCGCACCCCCGATTCCGTCAACTCGGCCGTTCGCGATTTCGGGCGGGTTGGTCCGGTTCGCGATGCGCGCCAAAGGGGCATAGCTTTGGCGCGTGACGCTCACCACTAAGGTCCTTCTCGCGCTCGTCGCCGGCGTTGGTGTCGGCCTGGCGCTCAGCACTTCGAACTCGGGCGCGGCGCAAACGGCGGTCGCCGTCGTCGAGCCCGTCGGAACGCTGTTCGTGAACGCGATTCGAATGACGGTCATCCCACTCGTGTTTTCGAGTCTGGTCGTGGGCATCGCGACGTCCGGCAGCGGCGCAGTGGTCGCCAAAATCGGCGGCCGAGCGATAGTGGTGTTCGTCGTGATGCTGGTGGCGTCGGGGATCGTCGCGGCGCTCGTGGCGCCGCCTGTGCTCGCCCACATTGTCGTCGATCCCGCCCTGTTGGCGCACACACGGGCGGCAGTCGCCTCCGGGGCCGCGCAGCTTTCGCCAACGGCGTCCGTGCAGAGCCCGTCGCAATGGCTTGTGTCACTCGTGCCGGCCAATGCGTTCGGCGCGGCGGTAGACGGCGCAATGCTGCCGATGATCACCTTCGCGCTCGTGCTCGGCTTGGCACTGATATCCGTCGCCGAGCAGGCGCGGAATCGGGTCGTGACGCTGTTCAGCGCGATTGCCGATTCCATGCTCGTTATCGTCCGCTGGCTCCTGGTGCTCGCGCCGGTTGGCGTCTTCGCATTGACGCTGCCGCTCGTTGCGCGACTCGGCTTTTCGGCGATCGGCGCGTTGGCCACGTACGTCGTGCTGGTATCGGTGGCGTCGATCGTATTTATCGTCGCGGTTTTGTACCCCGCCGTTGCCTGGTTCGGCGGCGTATCAATGCGGGACTTTGCGCGCGCCGCCGCGCCGGCCCAGGCCGTGGGCGCGTCGTCCCGGTCGTCGCTCGCCGCGCTTCCGGCGCTCATCGAAGCGGCGCGCACCAAGCTCGATTTGCCGGAGGAGATCAGCGGATTTTTTCTGCCGCTGGCTACTGCGGTGTTTCGCGTGGGCGCGGCGCTCGGCCTGACGACGGGAGCGGTGTTTATCGCCCGACTGTACGGCGTGGTCTTGAGTCCAACGCAGATCGCCACCGTGGTCGCCACGGCCGTCATTACCAGTTTCAGCATTCCAGGCATCCCGGGCGGATCGATCATCGCCATGGTGCCGGTGCTCGCGAGCGTCGGGTTACCAATTGAAGGGATTGGCATTCTGCTCGGCGTGGACACCATTCCAGACTTGTTCCGAACAACGGCGAACGTGACGGGCCAACTCGCCGCGGCCACGATCGTAGCGCGGCGTTCGACGCGCGCGCTACTTGTCACCGCCGACACCGTCACTCGCACTTGATGTCGGTGCTGGTTCCGGCGCTCTGGTCGCTCCCGTGGGTGGTGCCGCTCGCTGTCGCGGTGTTGCGAACGCGCAACTCTCGGTCGCTCGATGCCGTGTCAGCAAACGCCGGCGACATGCCTCCGTTAGTGTCGGTCGTCATTCCGGCGCGGAACGAGGCGCGAAACATCGAGCGATGCGTCCGTTCGGTGCTGGCCTCGCAGTACAGTGCGCTCGAAGTGATCGTCGTTGACGATCACTCCTCCGACGGCACCGGCGACATTGCGCGCGCCATCGCGCAGACGGATGCGCGCCTTCGTGTCGTCTCGGCACCGAGCCTACCCGCCGGTTGGTTCGGAAAGCAATGGGCCTGCACCACCGGTGCCCGCGAATCGCGCGGCGAACTGTTGTTGTTCACCGACGCCGACACCAATCACCAACCTGACCTGCTGCCCCGCGCCGTGAATGCCATGCGCGAGCGCAACGCGGACCTGCTCACCGTGGCCGGCCATCAGGAAACGCGAAGCTTCTGGGAGCGCGTCATTCAGCCGCAGGTGTTCGCGCTGCTCTCCATACGCTACGGCGGCACCGAACATGTGAACAACGCCAAGCGCGCCGAGGACGTGATCGCCAACGGCCAGTACATCCTCACACGGCGACATGTCTATGATGCGCTCGACGGTCATGCGTCGGTACGGGACGTTGTGGCTGAGGATCTCGCGCTGGGCCAGCTGTATTTCCGCACCGGACATCGCGTGGCGCTGGTGATGGGCACCGCCCAGCTCTCGACGCACATGTACGCGTCATTGCGCGAAATCATTGCCGGCTGGCGCAAGAACATCTACGCCGGGGGACGCAACGCCATGCTCGGTGGCGCCGCCGGAAGAATTGTCTTCCCCGTTGCTCTGCTCGCGTTTCCCCTGGCGGGCCTGGCGCCCCCAGTCGTGCTGTTGCTGTGCGCCATTGGAGTCCTCGGCGGCGCTTGGCTCATCTGGTCGGCCATCACCGTCGTGGCGGCGCTGCTCTTCTGGTTTGCGGTCTACCGCTTCATTGACGAATCGGTGGGCTACGCGATGCTGTATCCGCTCGGCTTGATACTTCTCGAATACATCGCAATTGGCGCCGTGGCGCGCGGCCGCCGCGTCGAATGGAAGGAACGGAAGTACATCTCGGAGTAGGCCGTCAGGGCGCCCGGCGCATGGGAATGCGTATGCGTGCAATCAACTGGTCGCGGTCATCGGGCTGGGGTGCCGTACACTCGGCAGGTGCGAACTCTCCGTGCCGCCGCCGACCTGCTTGCCGCCGCCGATAGCATCGACGCCCTTGGCGCCGTCGCGTGCTGTATTGGGTGTGACGGCACGCCGTCGCCGCTAGACGCTCGGGCCCAACGCGCCTTGGGCCTCGATAACGACATTTCCGACGCGCGCATCGCGGCCGGCCCCGGCGCACTCCGCGCCCTGCTGCTCACCGTATCCGGCGATGGGCCAATGCGCGAGTTGCTGCCGCGCCTCGCCAGCCGGATCTCTACCCGCGCGCCTCACCTGCTCTGGATGGTCGTTGCGACGCAGCCGAACACCGGCGACATCGCCCTCGCCGCCTGGACCGACCACCGCCGGCCGCCGCGCGTCGCCGCACTCCTCGCGAATAGGCGGTCCATCGTTGACAGCGACGCGGAAACGCTGCGCGCGTTGTGCACTACGTCCGCCGCCACCGGGCGAGACATTCTGGTTCACGCCCGGTGGGTGGAAATTCTCGGCCGTGAATCGCTGACCATCCGCTTCTATCGCGCCCTCGAACAATCGGTGAACAGGCTCGCGGATTCGTCACGGGTGAGAAACAGCGCGGCGCGACGAGAGATCGCCCTGCTCGACTCGTCTCGCCTGCTCTTCCTGTCGTTTCTCGAGGCCAAGGGTTGGCTCGACGGCGACGCCGGCTTTCTCGCTCGCCAGTTCGACGAGTGCATGGGTCGCGGCGGACGCTTTCACGACCGCGTGCTCCGCCCGCTGTTCTTCGGTACGCTCAACACACCGGTGCGCCGGCGCGCCGCTGCGGCAAAGGTATTTGGTAACATTCCGTTCCTAAATGGTGGTCTTTTTGCCCGTACGCGCCTCGAGCGTGCTGCCCGCGGATTAGTGTTCTCAGATGAAGCGTACGGGGAGCTGATCGCCGGCGTGTTCGGGCAGTTCCGATTCACCGCCCGCGAAGAGACGGCCACGTGGAGCGAAGCCGCCGTCGATCCGGAAATGCTCGGCCGCGCATTTGAATCGCTCATGGCGCCGCCGGAGCGGCGGCGCACCGGCGCGTTCTACACGCCGTTCGCGCTCGTGGAGCGACTGGCCAACTCCGGTCTCGACACCTTTCTCGCCACCGGAACGGCCGACGCGGCGGAGATGCTCCGCTCAATCGCGGTGCTCGATCCGGCGTGCGGGTCAGGCGCGTTTCTCGTCTTTCTGCTCGAGCGTATCAGCACTCGGCTTCAACTACTCGGCGACACTCGCGACGTCAGCACGATTCGACGCGACGTCCTCACGCGGTCGATCTTCGGCGTGGACGTCAACCCCACGGCCGTTTGGCTCTGCGAGCTGCGCCTTTGGCTGTCCGTCGTGATCGAGAGTGGGGAGACAGACCCTCGCGCCGTGGTGCCGTTGCCAAATCTCGACCGCAACATTCGCACGGGCGACGCGCTCGCCGCGCGCCCGTTCGGGAGCGGCGCGCAAGCGAGTGGAGGCGCGGCGCTGCAGAGACTCCGGCAGCGCTACGCGACCGCCAGTGGAGTGCGCAAGGTGTCGCTCGGGCGAGAGCTGGATCGTGTGGAGCGGCGCCGGGGTATCGAGACCCTCGACCGCGAGCTCGCGTCGATCGGCGACCGCCGGCGCGATCTCGTGGCCGCACTGCGCGGGCGCGACCTGTTCGGCGCCCGATATGAGCCATCGCGCGACGAGCGCACCGGCGCCGCTGACCTGCGCCGCCGCGCGGCTTCGCTTCGCGCGGCGCGCGCCCGCATCGTCAGTGGCGGCGCCCTTCCCTTCTCATTTCCCGTGCACTTTGCCGACGTCGCCTCGGGTGGTGGATTCGGCCTGATCGTAGGCAATCCGCCATGGGTGCGCATGCATCACGTATCGCCCCGTCAGCGCGCCGACTTTCGGCGCGACTTTGAGGTGGCGCGCCACGCCGCCTGGCAGTCGGGCGCGGCCCCGTCAGGCGCGGGCCGCGCGTTTGCCGCACAGGTCGATGTGGCGGCGCTATTCGTCGAGCGCTCGCTGCAATTGCTCGCCCCGCGCGCAACACTGGCGCTGTTGCTACCGGTCAAGCTCTGGCAGTCGCTCGCCGGCGGCGGCGTGCGGCGGATGATCGCCGAGTCTACTGAGCTGAATCGAGTCGAGGACCTATCGGAAGCCGCCGCAGCTTTTGATGCTGCGGTATATCCCTCGCTGATCGTCGCACAACGGCTCGACGCCGTAAACGAACGCGTTGGCGCCTGCACGCAGGTGGCGGTCCACCGACGCGGAGCCGGCGCATTCGAATGGAGCGTCGTTGGCGCATCGCTTCCCTTCGACCAGACCCCAGGGGCTCCCTGGCTCCTCCTGCCGCCCGATGCACGCCGCGCGTTCGATGAGGTGCGCGACTGCGGCGACACGCTCGCATCATCGCCCTTTGGCCGTCCGCTGCTCGGCGTGAAGTGCGGCTGCAACGAGGCGTTCATCGTGACGCTGCTAAGCGCGAGCAATGGTGTTGCCGAAGTTGAAGCAACGGACGGCCGGCGGATTCAGATTGAACAGCACTTGCTCCGCCCGCTCCTGCGCGGCGAACAGTTGTGCGCCTGGCGACCGCGCATCGGGCACGAACACATCATCTGGACGCATGGCGCCGACGACGCGCCGCTCCCCTCGCTGCCGCCGCTCGCGGCACGGTGGCTGGGTCGATGGAAGCGCCGCCTCGACGCGCGCACCGACTCGCGACACCGCGCGAAATGGTGGTCGCTCTTTCGCACCGATGGCGCCGCCTGCGGCGCGCCTCGCGTGGTGTGGGGCGACGTCGGCCGCCAGCCGCGCGCGAGCGTTATCGACACCGGCGACCCGACCGTACCGCTCAACAGCTGTTACGTCGCGCGATGTGCTACGCTCCACGATGCCCACGCTCTGGCCGCGCTACTCAATGGGCCGCTCGCCCGCGCATGGCTCAACAGCATCGCCGAGCCGGCGCGCGGCGGGTATCGGCGTTATCTCGGGTGGACGGTGTCGCTGCTTCCTGTCCCCCGACAATGGGACCGCGCGCGCAACGTGCTCGCCCCGTTCGGTGAACGCGCGCGTTCCGGCTCGCTCCCCACCGATCGCGATTTGCTTCTGGCATCGCTACAGGCCTACGGTCTCGAGCACGATGTCGTCGCGCCGCTCGTCGCGTGGATGTCGTGCTGAGTCCAACCGTGCAGTGCGACGCCGATCTCGCCGGCGTGCGCCACGAAATTGCGTCGGCAGTGCTCGCCGGACTCGGCGAGGTGGGCGAACAACTCGGCGGCGTCGTGCTGCGTCCGCACCAGCGCACGGCAGCGGGGCGCCTGATATCACTCATCTCGCAGCACGGCGGCGCCATGTTGGCCGAACCAGTGGGCGTTGGCAAGACGTACACGGCGCTCGCGGTGGCGGCGGCGTTGGGGCGCCGCGTATTGCTCGCGGTGCCGGCCGCGCTACGCGGAATGTGGGCCGAGTCGGCAGAGCAATGCGGCGTGAGCGCCATGATCGTCAGCCACGAGGAGTTGAGCCGCGGCGCGCGGCCGGTGGGCGTGTGCGACTTCGCGGTCGTCGATGAATCGCATCGCCTCCGATCGCCGTCCGCACAACGCTATGGCGCCGTGGCCGAGCTGTGCCGCACCTCGAGAGTGCTGCTCGTCACGGCGACTCCCGTGCAGAACGTGCGCGCTGATCTCGCCGTGCAATTGGCGCTCTTTCTTGGACGCGGCGTTTGGCAGATGTCCGACGAGGAGCTCGCGGCGTATGTCGTTCGAGGGCGCGCCGTGGAGAATGACGGCCGGCCGGCGCTCAGCGGGCCGCATGTCGTCGAGCTGAACCTCCACGACGACTGTCTGGACGAAATGCTCGCACTGCCGCCGCCCGTTCCGGCGCGCGATGAAGCGGTCGCCGCCGCGCTGCTCAGCTACGGACTCGTACATCAGTGGACGTCGAGCCGTGCCGCGCTCGTCCGCGCGTTACAACGCCGGCGCGCACGCGCCGCCGCACTCAGCTGCGCGATTGACGCGGGTCGTCAGCCCACGCGTGCCGAACTCTCAGCGTGGACCTACGCCGGCGACGCCATGCAGCTCGCGTTTCCCGAGATTGTCACCGAGCAGATCATCGACCCGGAGACCGGCGCTGATGAATTGCGCGGCGCACTGGAAAAGCATCGCGCGGCCGTCGAACAGCTACTCGTCCACCTGCGCGCGACGGCTGATCCTGACGACGCACGCGCTGACGCTCTCCGCTCGATCCGCGCAGCGCATCCCGGCGAGCGGATCATTGCGTTCTGCCATTATGCCGAAACTGTCAACACACTTCGATCCCGATTGGCCAGCGACAACGGTGTGGCCGCCCTCACCGCGCAGGGCGCACGCGTCGCCGGCGGGCGGATCACGCGTGACGAAGTCCTGACCCAGTTCACCATTCGGCCCAATGGTGCGCCGCGGGAATCACCCGCGGAACGTATAGACCTGCTGATCACCACGGATTTGCTCAGCGAGGGGCTGAACCTGCAGCAGGCATCGGTGATCGTGCATCTCGATCTGCCGTGGAACCCGGCGCGCCTCGATCAGCGCGTGGGTCGCGCGCTTCGCCTCGGTTCGCCGCACAAAGTGGTTACCGTCTACACTTTCGCTCCGCCCGCGGCTGCCGAACGTCGGCTGCGAATCGAACAGCGTCTGCGCGACAAGCTCGGCATTGCGCAACGCACCATCGGAGTGGCGGGGCGAATTCTTCCGTCGCCGCTCGGCGTGCCACCACAGGCACACGACACCGGACGGGGCCTGGCCGAACAAGAAAGCGCAGTGAACGAGCAGCTTCGGCAATGGCTCAACTCGCGTTTCTCACTGCCACGACGCACGGAAGTGTCGATCGCCGCCGCAGCATCGGCGCACTGTGGTTTCCTGGCCCTCGTCCGGGATCGTGACGGCGCTCGTCTCGTCGCCAATGTCGGCGGCGGTATCGAGACGCGCGTCGCATCGCTGCTCGACGCCGTGGCGGCATGCAACGGCACCCCCGCAGCGGTTGACACCAACCGTGCCGCGCGCGTGGTCGGCCAGCTGGCGGTGTGGCTGGACGCGCGGGCCGGCGAGCTGCTCGTTGACTTCCGCGCCGCGTCCACGGCGCGATCGCGACGCCTGGCGTTGCGCCGTACCGCTGAGGTGCTAGCCCGCGCGCCGCGCCATCAGCGCGCCGTGCTCGCGCCACTCGCCGATGCCGTTCGTGTCGTGGCAACCGCAGCACTAGGCGAAGGCGCCGAACGAATTCTCGAAAGTCTGGTCCAAGCCGAGCTACCAGACGAGGCCTGGCTCAGGTCCATCGCCACCTTCGGCGCTCTCAACGTCCGCAACCGCTGGCCCAGCATCTCGGGTTCGCCGGAGCGCGGGGGCGGCGCGGTACTCGCGCTCATTTTGTTCGGACAAGCGGCGCCGGAGCTTTAGTCCGCGGCCAACCGGCCGACACTCATCAGAGTAGAGATCGAACGTCGCCGTTTCCAGAACGCCCGCCCACGGAGTCCGCAGATGGACAACACAGTGCCGTCATCCACACCGGCCGAGTCGCCGCGCCCCGAGCGCCCCGACCTGGACAGTTGGCGCGGAGACATCCGTGAGCAACCCCCGCGCTGGCGTCGTCGTCCGAAAGCCGAGCAGGTTCGCAGTCTCTGGAACGCGACTCGCCCCCTGCTGGCTCGCATTGGCGAAGGCACGACCTGGGGTTGATTCGTTGACCCCGGAGCGATGAGCGGTGAGTTGTTGGCGCGGCGTCCTTATTGGAACGTGCTCAACACCTCGCCTTTCATCGTTCGTCAGTACGACGACGCGTGCGACGTATGCGGCCGGCGCAGCGCTTCGCCGCGGCGCGCCGCGTCCGCGCTCGCCGGAAGTTCGGCAAGGGACGTGACCGAATCACAGATGTCACGCAGCAGGCCGTCGCCCAGACCGTAGATCCAGCCATGCACGGCCAGCTGCTGACCGCGCGCCCACGCATCGCGCACAACGGTGGTTTGGCTCGCGTTCACGAGCTGCTCAATGACATTGAGCTCGCACAGCCGCCGAACCTGATCCTCCTCCGAGTCCAGTGCGTTGAGTTGCGCCTGGTGCTTGAGCCGCACGTCCTGCACGTGGCCCAGCCAGTTGTCCACCAAGCCGAGCTTCTCCTCGCGCAGCGCGGCACGCACACCGCCGCAGCCGTAATGCCCGCAGACGATGATGTGCTTCACCTGCAGCACCTCCACCGCGAACTGCATCACCGACAGACAATTCAGGTCGCTGTGCACCACCACGTTGGACACGTTGCGGTGCACGAACATTTCGCCCGGCGCCAGTCCCACGATTTCATTGGCCGGCACTCGGCTATCCGAGCAACCAATCCACAGGTACTCTGGCGCCTGCTGACGTGACAGCCGAAGAAAGAACTCGGGATCCTGCCGCGTGATTTCGGCGGCCCAAGCGCGGTTTTTTTCGAAGAGATCGTTGAGAAAACGCATCGTGTGATCAAAGCTAAGTGCGCGTCGTTCCCGGTCAATCCTCCAACGCCGGCTCGTACTCGCCTGCCGCATGCACGCGCTCGTGTCGCCCGAGCATGCGCACGCAGGTATTCCAACGAAGGATGGACTCGTCGTTGCCCGCCGGACGCATGGCCTCGGCTTTCTCGTACCACTTCATCGCTTGATGGAACAGGTCCGCCGCCACTTCAGTAGAGCCGAGCGCTCCGCGCCTGATCAACGCACCGGCGCGCCGCTCGCAAATGATTCCCGCAAAGTAGACACGCTCGTATTCGTCGGTGAGTCGTGGCAACACCGCGCGCGCGCGATGCAATCCGTCGCCAAGTTCCTCGGCGAACTGGTCCGTGATCGACAGCAGCATTGAAACCAGCGCCTCCTGGTTCGCCGCGTCGATCTCGAGAACGTCCAGGCAGATGCTCTCGGCCGCAGACGACTCGTTCAGCAGCCGATACCGCTCGGCCTTTTGCAGAGCGGCGGGAATACCTTCGTGCGTAATTGGCTTGAGCTGCATTGATCCTCCACAGTGTTGCCCCGAGATGCGCTATGGCTTCTCGAAAGTGACCCGTTGGTTGACGTAGTCCAGCGTCAACTTGAATTGCCGAAACGCCGATCCGCCAATGGACGCGAGAATTGGTTTGTCCATCACTGCTTTCATCATACCATCGAACACGGCATCGGGACGCTTGGCAAACCAGATCGTACCTGCGTCGTAGCCCGCAATCGACACGTCGGGCACGCCGATCAGATCGGCGTTCATGTTGGCCTCGCCCCCGGGAATGACACGCCAGTCCGGATGCTCTCGGCGCCAACGGTCCCACAGTCTTGTCGCTGCAAATGCCGATGCTCGCGTCGCCGGCCCCGCCCCAACAATCTCAATCGCCGCCGGCGTCAGAACGGACGTCGCGCCCGTGTCGAGGAGCATGTCGATCGTGTCACCCGCTACGATCACCTGAATGCGTGGATCATCGCGTACGCGCGGCTTCTTGAGCGTCATCGGGATCGTATGCTCCCCGAACGGACGCGCCGCCGGGGTCGTTTCGTAGTACGACGCCTGCTGGCGCGGGTAGTCAAGCACCCACACGCGGCCGGCAAACCAATTGTGCCCCACCATTCCCACCGCGCCGTTAAACACCTCGCGCGGCTTCACGCCAAAACCCATGAGCAGGTCACGTGGCGTGCCGAGCGCCGGTGGGATCGATGCGTCAACTCTAAAGACGGGAAACTTCCCGCCCATGAACACTGAATCCCCCTCTTCCACCGACAGAAATTTCGGCGTGATCCCCAAACGCTCGAGCACCGGTTTGATGACGAACACGCCACCGCCGCCGGTATCCATCAACAGCACGACGGTGTCACCCTGTTGTGATATGGGCGCGGCAAAAAAGCGATCGGCTATATACCGCGTCGGTATCACCGTCTGCGCACCGGCTTTCGCCGCCAACACACCTGCGGCCACTGCCGTAGCCACACCGCTCCTCCATATCGCGCGCATTGTCACTACTTCGCTTGCTTCCGTCGCGAATAGATCTTCACGAGCTTTCCAATCGGATCGAAGAACTCATCCACCACCCGCTCCTTGAGCGGAATGATCGCGTTGTCGGTGATCGTGATGTGCTCCGGACAGACCTTGGTGCAGCACTTGGTGATGTTGCACAGACCAATGCCGTGCTCCTTCCGCAGATCGGCCACGCGATCCGCCGTGTCGAGCGGATGCATCTCCAGGGCCGCGGTGTAGACCAGAAAGCGCGGCCCAATGAAGTCCGCGTGCATCTCGTGATCGCGCAGCACGTGGCACACGTCCTGGCAGAGAAAGCATTCAATGCACTTCCGGAATTCCTGCACGCGGTCCACGTCCGACTGCTGCATGCGCCACGTACCGTCCGGCGCGTCGGGCGGCCGCGGCGTGAATTTCTGGATCTTCTTCTTCACCTCGAAATTCCAGGACACATCGGTCACAAGATCGCGCACGTGCGGAAACGCGCGCATCGGCTCGATCGTCACCGGCTTTGCGGGGTCGAGATCGGCAAGCCTGGTCATGCACATGAGCTTTGGCATCCCGTTGATCTCCGCCGAGCAGGAGCCGCACTTGCCCGCTTTGCAGTTCCAGCGCACCGCGAGGTCGTTGGCCTGAGTCGCCGCGATCTCGTGCACGGCGTCGAGCACCACCATGCCTTCCACCACGTCCTGCTTGTACTCCACAAACTCGCCCTTCCCCGAATCGCCGCGCCAGATCTTGAACGAGCGGGTGTTGTGCTTGGCCGACGCATCCTGCGCAGCCTGTGCGTTGGTATATGCGTCGTGTCCCTTGTTGGCCGAGGCCGGAATAGGCGTAGACATTATTTCATCTCCTCGATCACGGCCTGAAGGTCGCTTGGCATGGGCGCGATCGGCTCGCGTGACAACTCCATGCTCCCGTCCGCGGCCTTCTTCACCACGAAGTTGAAGGTGCCGTACGCGGGATCCTTATCGGGATAGTCATCTCGAAAGTGTCCGCCGCGACTCTCCTTTCGCTCCAGGGCGCTGCGCGTAACTGCCTCGGACACCGTGAGCAGATTATTGAGATCGAGTGCCGTATGCCAACCCGGATTGTACTCGCGGTTCCCCTTTACGCCGGCGTTGTTCGAGCGCCGCTTGAGCGATCCCAGCTCCTTAAGCGCGTACTCCATCTGCTCCTGTGCGCGGACGATGCCCACGTTGTCCTGCATCGTTTCCTGGAGCGACTCCTGCACCTGATACGGCCCCTCGGCGCTCGCCTCGCGATCGAACGGCGACAATGCGTCACGAGCGGCCGCGTCTACCTGCGCCGGGTCAATCGACACACCACCATGCGACTTGGCGAAGTGCGCCGCATGTTCGCCGGCGCGCTTACCGAACACCACCAGATCTGACAGCGAATTTCCGCCGAGCCGATTCGCGCCGTGCAGGCCCGCAGCGCACTCACCGCAGGCAAACAGGCCTGGTACCGTGGACATCTGCGTGTCGCCGTCCACCCGAACGCCGCCCATGATGTAGTGCGTCGTTGGCCCGATCTCCATCGGCTCCTTGGTGATGTCGATGCCCGCCAGCTGCATGAACTGGTGGTACATGCTCGGCAGCTTCCGCTTGATGTGTTCCTCGGCGTTCGGAAGCTTCTCCTTGATCCAGGCGATGTCGAGGAACACGCCGCCGTGCGGCGAGCCGCGGCCGGCCCGCACTTCGTTCACGATCATCCGCGCCACGTGATCGCGGGTCAGGAGTTCCGGTGGGCGGCGCGCATTCTTGTCGCCCTGGGTGTAAAGCCAACCCTCTTCGGGATTGTCTGCCGTCTGCGCTTTATAGTTGTCGGGAATGTTGTCGAACATGAATCGCTTTCCATCACGATTCTTTAACACGCCGCCTTCTCCGCGCACACCTTCGGTCACGAGGATACCGCGCACGCTCGGCGGCCAGACCATGCCCGTGGGGTGGAACTGGATGAACTCCATGTCCTGCAACGCGGCGCCGGCATGATAGGCCAGCGAGTGGCCGTCGCCAGTGTACTCCCAGCTGTTCGACGTAATCTTGTACGCGCGGCCAATACCCCCCGTCGCCATCACGATGGCCTTGGCCTTGAACAAGCGAAAACGACCGCGCTCGCGGTCGTAGGCCAGCGCGCCCGCCACACGGTCGCCATCCTTCAGCAACGTGAGGACGGTGACCTCCATGTGCACGTCGAGCCCCTGGTGCACGCCGTGATCCTGCAACGTGCGGATCAATTCGAGTCCGGTCCGGTCGCCCACGTGCGCGAGGCGAGGATAGCGGTGCCCGCCAAAATTCCGCTGGAGGATTCGTCCGTCGGCTGTGCGATCGAACAGCGCGCCCCAGCCTTCGAGTTCGCGAACCCGCTCCGGCGCCTCCTTGGCATGCAGCTCAGCCATGCGCCAGTTGTTGACGTACTGACCGCCGCGCATCGTGTCGGCGAAATGCACACGCCAATTGTCGCGATCGTCCACGTTACCCATGGCCGCGGCCATGCCGCCCTCGGCCATTACCGTGTGGGCCTTGCCGAGCAGCGACTTGCAGACGAGGCCAACGTTGGCCCCCTGCGCCGCCGCTTCGATTGACGCGCGAAGCCCAGCGCCGCCGGCGCCGATCACGAGCACGTCGTGCTCGATCGTCTGATATTCGATGGAAGTGCCGGCCATTAGAGAATCCTCCAGTCGTGCCAGATTCCCATCGAGCACATCCTGACGTAGATGTCGGTGAACGCGACGCCGATGAGACTCATCCACGCCCACTTCATGTGCCAGCGATTGAGACA
>JBEPWA010000060.1:0-26522 GCA_041690755.1 Gemmatimonadaceae bacterium
ACCGCATCACCGCATCACCGCATCACCGCATCACCGCATCACCGCATCACCGCGTGCCAGTCGCCGAGTGCTTCGATAGCGCTTCCTCGAGCGCCCCAAGCTGGACGTCACATTGTGCGGTCACGGTGCGCATTCGGCCCAGAGACAAGGCCAGCGATCGAACATTGCTGTTCTGACGCGACAGGGTGATGATCTGCCGGTTGATCGCCGTGAATCGATCGAGCGCGCTGGTGGCCGCGGCGAGGTGCGCACTGGCCTCGGGTCCGAGTAGCGGTTTCATGTCCGCGAGCGCCGATCGAGCGGTCGCTTCGGACGCAGTCATTTGATTTTCGAGACGCGTCATCGCCGCGTCGTCGGCTTCGGCAATGTGCGGCGCCTGCAGCATCTGAATTTCGAGCACGGCGGCTCGAGCCCGTTCGCCAAGCGCCTCGACATGCCACCGATTGATCGGCGCGGCCGCCTTCACGGCGGCCTCAATGGGTGCGCCGAACGAGTCGGCAGCCGCACGCGCTGCACCGAACGACAGGCGCTGCGCCTTCAGATTCGTATTCTCAACGGCGAGCGGCAAAATCTCCGCCTCGAGTTGCCGGTATTCCGCGAACCGCGCTTTGAACGTTTCCAAGTCGCGAAGCTCGTCTGAGTATCCGAGCGCCGTAAGCATCGGCTGCAGCTGGCCAACATCCTGCGCCGCGGCCTGCATCGCTTGCTCGGCCTCATGCGCAGCCGCCGTGGACGACGAGTCTGCCTCCTCCATCACTGCCCGGTTCCCGGCGTCGGCGCCCTTCGTGAACTGGACGTGCAAGGCTGAAGCAAGCCGGCGCGCGTCCATCTGTTGCGTTAACGCCGCTGGCCGGCAGCCTGTCGCCGCGCTTGCAATCAGCGCGGCACCGCTTAAGCCGCCGATGATTCGCGCCCACGACCGGCGCGTTTTCGGCATCATGGCGGCGAGAACCGGTTGCGTCACTGCCTGGCAGTCAATTCCCACGCGGCACGCTCCTCGTCGGAGGTCATTGTCTGATTCATCGTTGCGCCTTTGGCTCCCTAACGGTACCACCTCGGCTATCGATCGAATAGCCGCCATTCAGCACACTATTGGCCAGCGGCACGAATGAACGCGTCCGATTCGTTGCCGACGATCCGTACGAGGTCGCCCAAACGCGAGATTTACGTCAATCAGGTGAAGACCCCAGTTCGGGAAATCACGCCCTCCAACGCGTAGCTCGCCGCCAATGGTCCCCGGCCGCGCCCCGCCCGGATTGGTGTGCACCGTGACCTCGAGATAGCCGTGCGAGATAGTACCGCCACGCATCTCGCACGTCGGCATACGCCTCGGCGCCAATACGCTCGGCGTTGGCGGCGGCGGCAGTGTCGCCCGGCGTCATGAGGCGTGTGCGACCGGCGAGCGTCACCTGACGGTACAGTGGTGCAAAGAGCCGGCACATGGCGCCGAAGCGGGCGAACTGTTGCGCCGCTGCGTTCACTTCCGCGGCACCGGCCGACATGCTGCTGTTCCACGTCGTGTCTGTGGACACGGTGGGATAGACATAGAAGCAGTCGATCGGCGCGCGTGAATTGGGCGGATAGGTTTGACGCACGAATGCTCCGTTCGCGCCAACGAACGTGGTCGTGAGGTCCGTGGCGCAGCCGTCGCGCCGACCCGGGCGACACAACCACGAGGCACCATCGCTGTAATCGTTGGGATGCGTCTGCGCACCGCCCGCCGCGGCGACGGTGAGCGATATACTCGCTGACAGCGCCAATGCGAACATCGATCGCGCCGTCATTGCTGGTGGCACGCCATGCACGAGAAAGCCGAGTTACCCATCATCCCCGTGCGAGGATCGGGATCGTATCCGTTGAATCGCGCCACGTTGGCTGGTGCGTTCTGAATACGCTCCTCGAGCAACGCGGCGAACGGCCATTTGCTATACGCGGGTAATAGTTTAGCGTTTGCATATATCTTCCGCGCGGTCTGCCAATCGCCAGACTTTACCAGCATGTCGCCCATGTTGAGAAAGAACCCCTCGCCGTTGTGTGGAGCAATCCACGTATCCAAGCACGCGCGACGATCCTTGACTTTGTCAATCAATTGCGTGAGGTCGGGATTGCGACGGTCAACGTGGACGCTCGTGCACACGTCGAGATCGCGCCACTCCCACTCCAGTGCCTCGCGAAAGTGTGAAGACGCTCGCGGCAGCCCGCTCTCGACATATCCGGCCGTAAAGAGATTGAACGCCGGCCACGCCTTGATCGCGTCGCGCATCGTGAAATATCCCGTGCGCTGGAGTCGCTCGTCGCCTTCGATCGCACCTTCGCCCATTCGCGCGCTGGCGAGAAAGCCGAGCGTTCGCGGATCGCTTTCATCCAGGCGCACCGCCTCTTCGAAATAGCGGCGCGACACGAGCATGTCCTCGGTGATCGTAGCCGGCGCCGAATCGAGCCGAGTGCGTTCGGAAATCCGCCACATGTGCAGCCAGGCGAGGCGTGCCGCGGTGACCTGGTCGTTCGGCGTGGCCAGGTACACTCGCGTGAGCGCTTCGATGGCGTTCTGAATCCCATCGTACTGCGCGCCGTGGAAGGTGTGCCAAAAGACCGAGTTCGCGGCCAGCGCCGCCGCGCCGCGCGACGTGATCTTGTGCTTGGGCGTGGCCAGGTGAATGGCGATGGGCCGATAGGTGGCGGCACCAATCAGAGTGCCGGCCACGAGCAACAAACAGGCGGCGAGTAGTCTCTTTCTGTTCATCATGATCACCCTCGTGGCGGAAGCCTCATGGATGATAGAGCATACGGCCGCCGCCGGGCGCTGACTATTCGACTACTGCATGGTCTTGTAGTACGTCGGCAGGCGGGGCGCGACATCATCCTTTCGGGGAATGTGCCGGCGCGCCGCGGCGCGTATACTCATACCATGAGCCCTCCCACGCCCATCAGCATTCTCGCGGTCGATGACCATCCGCTCATTCGCTCCGGGCTGCAAGCCGTGATTGGCGCCGAGGCTGATATGGTGTTCGCCGGCGAAGCGTCGGATGGCGAGGCCGCGCTCGAGTTCTATCGCCGGGAGCAGCCGCACATCGTGCTCATGGACCTCGGTATGCCGGTGATGGACGGCGTCACGGCAATCAAGGCGATCGTCTCTGAGTTCCGCGACGCGCGGATCATTGCGCTCACTACATATGCTGGCGACGAGGACATCTATCGCGCACTGTCGGCCGGAGCGAAAGGCTACGTCATCAAGGACATGCTGCGGACCGAGTTGTTGACGGCCATCCGTCAGGTGTATCGCGGCAGCCGCGGGATTCCGGCTCAGGTGGCATCGCGGCTGGCGGAGTTCACACCGCGGACGCAGCTTACTCCGCGAGAAATCGAGGTGCTGCAGCTCGTGGCGCAGGGACGCTCGGACCGGGACGTGGGCGTCGCCATTGGCCGCGAGGAGAGCACGGTGAAGGTGCACGTCAGAAACATCATGGCAAAGCTCGGCGTTGACGATCGGACCAAGGCAGTGGTCGTCGCCATGCAGCGAGGCTTCTTGCACGTCGATTAGCGGTGGCTCGGGCGCATCGCATTTTTCTCGCGCGCGGCTCGCCACCGAGCGTCTCCGCGTCCAGTTCGAGACCACCCTCGCCGAGCGTACTCGGATTGCCCGCGAGCTCCATGACACCCTGCTTCAGGGATTCACCGGAATCGTGCTTCAGCTCGAGGGACTCCGGCAGCGGATCGGCGCAGCGTCGCGCACCAACGCCGACGATCTTTCGACAATTCTCACACTCGCCGACAGCACCCTCTTCGAGGCGCGCCAATCGGTGTGGGACATGCGGCGACCCTCGCTCGATCAGCAAGGGCTCGTCGACGCGTTTCAGGAGATCGGTCGCGAGCTCGTCGTTGGGGACGCGGTCCGCCTGTCGGTCGTCGCCGACAACTCGACCTGGCGGCCGGCGGGGGACACTTCGGCATTCTTGGCATGCGCGAGCGCGCGGCCCGTGCCGGTGGTGCGTTGCGCATCACTTCCAGACTCGGGCGAGGAACGCGAATCGACCTCACGCTTCCAGCCAGGACGAACCGCTTTGACGAACCGTTGGAATCGTAAAGGAAAAGTTGCTGCCGCTGTCCGGTACGCTCGTGACGGCAATCCGTCCGTCGTGACCCTCGACGATTGCCTTGGCGATTGCCAGCCCCAACCCGCTGCCCATATCCGCCGTGTCCTCGGCCTGCCAGAACCGATCGAACACGAGCATCAGATTCGCCGGAGCTATGCCTGGGCCGGTGTCGATCACGCCGAACTCGATGGCGTCGTGCGCGAACGTGGCGCGGATCGTCACGCGGCCGCCGGCTGGAGTGAACTTGATCGCATTACCGCCCACATTGGCAAAGACTTGAAGGAGCCGTTCCCGATCGGCAAACACCAGCGGCATCCCTACGGCGAACTCCGGCCGTAACTCCACATGCTTGGCCTCAGCCAGAGGGCGCAGCATCTCCAGCGCATCGTCAAGGAGCGCGTTGACGGACTGCGGCGAACGCTTGATGGAGAAGCGGCCGGACCGCGCGGCACTCACGTCGAGCAGGTCGCGAATCAGTCGGCTCATCCGATCCACCGATCGCTGAATGATCTTTAGGTGCTCGTGCTCGCGCCGGCGGTCGTCGATGTCGGGAATCACCTCCTGGGCCAGAAAGCTCGCGGCGAGCTGGATCGTGTTCAGCGGGCCCTTGAGGTCGTGGGCCACCACCGCAACCATCTGTGCCACGTTCGTGGCGGCGCTACTTGCAACGTTCGTCTTGCCAACCATCGTCCCTCCCGGTGTCGCCGAGCACAGACCCACCACAGCTTCACCGCATCGTACGCGGCAAAATCCCGGCGCGCCTCCCCCGATCGGTGAGTCTTGCACTAACCCACCTGTCCGAACGACGTAGAGAAAGGCACGTCTTCTGCCCGATTTGATTGAGCCAGAGGCCGCATAGCTTGCAGTGCACGTCCGTCGCGTTCTCGTGGCGGCAATGCAAAACCAAAAGGGCCGAACTAATGGAAGCAGACAGTGGCATTCGTGCCGTGCCGAGCCGCTACTCGGTGGACGAGACAGTCGAACGTGTGAAGGATTTGCTCCGCGCCAAGGGGATCAAGCTCTTCGCGCTAATCAATCACGACGGCGAGGCGCACGCGGCGGGGCTCGACATGCGCCCCACCAGGCTGCTGATCTTCGGCAGCCCAGCCGCCGGCACTCCGCTGATGATTGCTTCGCCAAGCATCGCCATCGACCTGCCGCTCAAGCTGCTGGTGTGGGAGGACGCAACCGCAAAAGTATGGATCTCATACAACGACTCTGCATATCTGCAGGCGCGACACGGCGTGCCACCGGAGTTGGCACAGGTACTCGGCGGCGCGAAAGCACTCGCGACCGCGGCGGCTGAGGAGGCCCCCCATGCATAAACTGTTTCGCTCCGCACCAATCGCTGCCCTGGCAGTCGCCACGGCCGGATGTGCGGCAAGGACGCCGTTCGCAGCGGAGAGCAGCGCCGAAATGGCAACGATGTCCGCTGCCATGAACGCCCCCGCGTCGGGAAACGCCGACACCGACTTCGTGGCGAAAATGATCCCGCACCACCAGGGTGCGATCGCAATGGCGCAGTCGGAACTGCGCTACGGACATAATGAACAACTGCGGCGCCTCGCCCAGGAAATCATCGTCACGCAACAGGACGAGATCACGGCGATGCACCTCGCAGTGGCACCGCACGACACCGGCATGCCAGTGAGCCACCGCGACCGCGTGTACGCCGCCGAGCAATTCTCGAATACCGTGTCCGTCACCGACCCCGTCGACAACAAACTCCTCGGCGTCATTCGCCTGGGCGATCCGCAGCCGGGGAACCTCAGCCCGCTCTATCGTGGGCAGGTGCTCGTGCACGGCATGGGCTTCTCACCGGACCACAAGACACTCGCCATCGTCTCCATCGGGTCGAACTCCGTTTCGTTCATCGAGACCGCGACGAACGCCGTGAAGCACGTTACCTACGTGGGTCGGTCGCCGCACGAAGCCTTCTATACGCCGAACGGCACCGAAGTGTGGGTGACGATTCGCGGCGAGAACTACATCGAGGTACTCGACAGCCACACGTTCGAGGAGAAGACACGCATCACGGTTCCGAACGGACCGGGCATGACCATTTTCTCACCCGACGGGAAATACGGTTACGTCTGTTCCTCGTTCTCGCCCAAGACCGTGGTGATCACCGTCGCCGACCACCGCGTGGTGGCCGACGTGCCGCAACACAGTCCCTTCTGTCCCAACATCGCCGTGACGCCGGACGGCGCGCAGGTGTGGCTCACCCTCAAGGATGTGGGCGAAGTGATGGTGTTCGACGGCCGCCCCCCGTTCACCGTGCTCGAGACAATTGCCACCGGCCCGATCACCAATCACGTCAAGTTCGCCAACACCCCGCGCGGCGTGTTCGCCTATGTAACGATTGGCGGAACGAACCAGGTCAAGGTGTTCCGCACCACCGACTTTGCCCAAGTAGCGACGATTCCCGTTGGCGCGCTGCCGCACGGCGTCTGGCCGTCGGACGACGGCAGCCGGATGTACGTTGGCTTAGAGAATGCTGACGCGTTGGCCGTGATCAACACCGCGACGAACACAGTGATTGCGAACGTGCCGATTGGCCAAGGCCCGCAGGCGATCGCCTATCTGTCAGACGCCGTCCCCACTGGCGCCGGCACCGCCGGCCTGGAGCAGTTGGGCCTCGCCGGCGACGCGACCCATCTTTTCATGGTATCGACATCAGCACGCTCATCGGGCAATGGCGCCAGCGAATATCCGACCAACGTCACGCTGTTCGATCAAGGGCTGACCCAGGTGCTGCAAGCGTCCGTTACCGGGCTCGAGCCCAGGCAGCCGTACGTGCTCGGACTCTCGACCATGGCGAACGGTTCCGGGACCATTCAGCCCCTTGCCGGATTTAGCACCAATCCCGCCGGCTCGGCGATCGTCAATACTGTAGGGGGGATTCGGCAGACGGTGCGGGATGCGACGAATGCGTCGCGCCGGTATCTCGTGATCATGAAGGGTACGCCGGACAAGCTTGGCGCGCTGGTGCAGGTGCAGGCGCCGTAGGGCTGCTCCCATCGCCTATCGATTGGTCTTGACAGCGGCGTGTTTCGGCGCAATCGTTCCATCGTCCATCGATGGGAGACGTCGTGGCACTATCTGGAAAGCCTTCCGAGCTGCTCCCCGGCACGCTCGACCTGCTGATTCTCCGCGCGTTGCGCGATGATACACTGCATGGCTACGGCATCGCCGAGCGATTGCGCGACGTGTCCAAGGACGTGCTGCAGGTGGGCGAGAGTTCGCTGTACCCGGCGCTGCAGCGCCTGCTCCTGGACGGCTACGTGCGCGCCGAGTGGGGGAAGTCGGAGAACAATCGACGTGCGCGCTTCTATACGCTGACGGCTGCCGGCCGAAAACAGCTCGTGGCGGAACAGCACGACTTCGAACGCATGATCGGGGCGATTCACGCTGTGCTTCGGTTTGCGTGAGGCGCGCATGATGCTCGGACGACTCACTCGGCGCCTAACGTACTGGCTTTGTTTCCGCACACAACAGAACGACCTGCGCGAGGAGATCGAGCTGCATCGCGAGTTGCTCGCGGACGATCTGAAGCGCAACGGCATGCCGCTGGACGAGGCCCACGTTTCCGCGCGCCGCGCCATGGGGCACGAGACCCTGATGCGCGAAGAGGCGCGCAGCGTGTGGTTGGCGTTCGGTCTCGAGTCGGTGATCAAGGACGTGCAACACGCCGTCCGATCGCTGGCTCGCGCACGCGCGTTCAGCGTGGCCACTATCGCGACCATCGCCTTGGCCGTCGGCGCGGGATGCGCGGTGTTCGGGCTCGTCGATGCGGTTCTCCTCCGACCGCTCCCCTACCCTGGCGGTGATCGGCTCGTGGGACTGTGGCACACGATGCCCGGACTGAATATCGAGACGGCCAAACAGTCGCCGGGCACGTACACCGTCTACAAGGGCGGCGCCCGATCGTTCGAGGACATGGGCATCTATGTGGCGCTCGCGGCGACGCTCACCTATCGCCAAGCCGATGCAGCCCCCGAACGCGTACGCGTCGCGTGGATGACGCCGTCGGCCTTCTCCGTGCTCGGCGCCAGGCCACTCCTCGGGCGGTTGTTCATCGATGCCGATGCAGCACCCGGAGCGGCACCCGTTGCCGTGATCGGCGAACCTCTGGCCAATGCGCACTTCGGCGGCGCTCGCGCCGCAATCGGTCAAACGATCGACGTCGACGGAACGCTGCGCGAGATCGTCGGCGTAATGCCGGCGGCATTTGCCTTTCCCAACGCTGCGACGCCCGTGTGGGCTCCGTTCGGGTTTTCAAACATCTCGTATGCGGGCAGCTTCGGCTACGACGGCATTGGCCGACTCCGGCCCGGTGTCACAGTTGCCGCGGCGCAGCATGAGCTCGAGCAACTGCTTCCGCGATTGCCGGCGCGCTTCGCCGAGGTCCGGCCGGGCGTGTCGACGGCAAACACAATCCGGCAGGCGCGCCTCGCTCCGGTCGTGCACCGCATGCGCGACGACGTGGTCGCCGGCTTCGATCGCGTGCTCTGGCTATTTGCCGGCACCGTCGCGCTATTGCTTGCCGTTGCGGCGAGCAACGTCGCGTCACTCATGCTGGTCCGTATCGAGTCTCGCCAACGCGAGCTCGCCGTTCGCTCGGCGCTGGGCGCAGACACGTGGATGGTGATGCGGTCGCTGTCGGTGGAGGCGGTGCTCCTGGCGAGTGTGGGCGGCGCCGTTGGCCTGGCACTCGCCATTGCAGCATTGCAACTGATCGTGCGCGTTGGCCCGCAGATCCCACGCGCCAACGAGATACACGCGGGCGGCGTCGTGACGCTGGCTGCCGCCGTGCTCACCGCGGCGTTCGTGCTCCTGAGCGTGGCGACCGGTGTGTCGCGGGTTCGGCCGGGTGATGCTATGCGCATTCTGCGCGACGGCGGCCGCACGGGCACCGCGGGTCGCGGAGCGCAGCGCATGCGCTCGGCGTTCGTCGTCGCGGAGGTGGCGTTGTCACTCGTTCTATTGGCCGGCTCGGGCGTGCTCGCGCGGAGCGTTGTGCGACTGCGGAACGTGCAGCCCGGTTTCGATCCAACGAATACGTTCACGTTCTGGACCTTCCTGCCGCCCGCGTCGTACAAGGGCGCGCCCAACGTCGCCCGCTTCTATAGGGAGGCGATCGACCACTTCCAGCGATTGCCGGGCGTTACCTCGGTGGCGACCACCAACAAGTTGCCGCTCGAGATCGAAGGCTTTCCGTACGAACAATTGCTCTGGGCCGACGACGGTTCGCCGCCAACCGTGCTGCCGCCGGCATTTCAGAACACGACCACATCGAGTGGGTATTTCGCGACGATGCGAATTCCCCTCGTCGCCGGTCGCTCGTACGACGAGGCGAACGTTCGGCGTGGCGCGAACGAAGCGGTGGTGAGCCGCGGCGTCATCGAGCATTTCTGGCACGACTCCACCGGCCGCAGCGGCGTGGGCAAGCGCGTGCGTCCCGCCGCAAACGGACCGTGGTTCACCATCGTCGGTGTCGTGAGCGATGTGCGCGATTCGTCAATCGCGCGGCCGCCGATTTCAGAGGTGTACTTTCCCGAGGAGACGAGCGTCGACGCCGCCAACCCGACAGCGCAGACGACGGTGCGCGACATGGCGTTCGTCGTCCGCACCAACGGACCGCAACCCGGCGTGCCGGCGATGCTCGCGCACGAGTTACATGCGCTCGATCCCAATCTGCCCTTTCACAGACCCGCGACGATGGAGCAGATCGTGACCGACGCGCGGAGCGAGACGACGTTCGCGCTGGCGCTGTTGACGTTCGGCGCGTTGGCGACGTTGACGCTTGGCATCGTTGGGCTGTACGGCGTGATCGCGTACGTCGTGACGCTGCGGTCGAAGGAAATCAGCCTTCGCATTGCCCTCGGGTTGGCACCGGACGCGGCAACCTGGATGATCGTGCGACAAGGTGAAGCGATCATCGGTGTTGGGTTGGTGCTGGGTGTCTGCGCGTTCCTGGCATTTGCGCGGCTGTTGGAGGGGTTCGCGTTTGGAGTGGGGGCGGTGGACAGTTTGACGATTGGCGTTGCGACGATGGGCGTTCTCGTCATTTCGACAGTGGCGGTGTGGGTGCCGGCGAGGCGGGCGGCGCGGATGGATCCGGCGGAGGTTTTGAGCGCGAGCTGATGTTGATGGGGCAGAGTGGCGAGCCACCCCGCCACCGACAGCAACGGATTGATGCCGGAGTCGGCGCCTCCGTCGCGCATTCTCTGGGATGCAGCCACATGCGCGCCGCAATAAGGCGTTCCCGAAGTCGGTGCAGAGCGATATCTTCAGCGTCATGGCCCGCTCCTCATTTCACGCTCCGAAAACGTCCACGAAGGGGAGCGAGCACCGCGTGGCGGGCCTGTTCGCCGGCATCGGCGGTATCGAGCTCGGCCTCGACCGCGTGGGACACTCGACCGAACTTCTCTGCGAACTGGAGCCGGCAGCGCGCGCCGTATTGCTGGCGCGCTTTCCCGACGTCGAGAATGCACCTGACGTCACCAAGCTTCGGGAGCTACCGAAGTCGGTCACCCTGGTGACGGCGGGCTTTCCCTGCCAGGACCTTTCCCAGGCTGGAAAGACCGCGGGAATCGAGGGGCGCCAATCCGGGCTGGTGAGTCATGTTTTTCGACTCCTCCGCAAACGGCGCGTGCCGTGGGTGTTGCTCGAGAACGTGAGCTTCATGCTGCGTCTCGCCCGCGGCGATGCCATGCGCCTGGTCATCGACGAACTGGAAGCGCTCGGCTACCGCTGGGCCTACCGTGTGATCGACTCCCGCGCCTTTGGACTGCCGCAACGGCGCGAACGGGTCTATCTCGTCGCATGTCTTCCGGACGCCGGCGATCCGCGGGACGTCATCCTGTCGTGCGACGCTGGAGCGCCGGCGATCAAGGAAAACTACCGCGATTTCGCGAACGGCTTCTACTGGACTGAAGGCACTCGAGGGCTGGGCTGGGCAACCGACGGCGTCCCTACACTCAAGGGCGGCTCGACCATCGGCATCGCGTCGCCGCCGGCGATATGGATGCCAGATGGTCGCATCGTGAAGCCGGATATTAGAGATGCCGAACGACTGCAAGGCTTCCCGGCTGACTGGACGGACGCAGCGCTCAGCGTTGCGCGACAGGGATTCCGCTGGAAATTGATCGGCAATGCGGTCACGGTCGACGCTGCGCAGTGGATCGGCGGAAAGCTCCGGCGTCCGGAAGCGTACGACGATTCGGCCGACATCACCATGGACTCACGCGCGCGGTGGCCCGACGCCGCATGGTCGCTGGAACCCGGTGAGCGGTTCGTCTCGCAGGCGAGCCGCTGGCCGGCGCGCATCGCTGGACAGAGTCTGGCCGACTTCCTCGAATTCGAGCCGCAACTGCTGTCCGCCAGAGCGACCGCGGGATTTCTTTCCCGGGCCAGTACCAGCACGTTGCGATTCCCCGCCGGACTCATCGCGGCACTGGAAGCGCACCTCGACTTCGTCGAGAGTCTGGGCCTCGACCGTCCCGCCGCTGTCGCGGTGTGAACTCGCGGGATCGGACACCGGCCTTTCCGACCGACGCGGATACTTCGCGGCGAATGACGGGGATTCGCCAGCACTCCACGACGCCGGAACTTGCGGCCAGACAACTACTTCGCGAGCTTGGCGCGTCGTACAGAATCTCGAATCGCGACCTGCCGGGCTCTCCCGACATCGTGAACCGCCACCAAGCTTGGGCAATTCTCGTTCATGGCTGTTACTGGCACCGGCATTCCGGATGCAGCCGCACCACCACTCCGATGCGCAATCGCGCTGCATGGGAAGAGAAGTTCGCGGCGAACGTCGCACGTGACCACAGCAAGCTCGCGCAACTGGAGAACCTTGGCTTTCGTGTATTCACCATTTGGGAGTGCGAGACGAACGACGCCTCCCGGCTGCGCCCGCAAATCGAGGATTTCCTCCTCGACGCGCGCCGGCGCACGTTAGCCCTCACCAAAATCAACCGCATACGGCCAATGCCGAGGAAACCAGAAGGGGACAGCCAACCGCGCATCGCACGTCATGCAAGAAAAGTTGCTGAATCGCCGGCGAGCTATTCGACGGTAGAATCGTTTGGTGAAGCGCTCCGCCAAGCAGAGCCAAAGCCCGACGAAACTACGGGAGCGAGGGAACAGAAGAAGAACTACGCCGAGCGTTTCTCGAACAAGCTGGCGGTATTGGTCGCCAACAAGCTTCGGGCAACAGGCGACTTCCCGGGTGTCCTCCCCAACCCCGACGGGAGCGGTCGCGAGACGAGCGCCGCCACTGGGGCGTCGAAGAAGCTGAAGAAGACCGACGTTCGCTTCAGCACTTTCGACACGGGCCTCGAACTGTTGGTATCGATCAAGACGTACAGCTTTCGCGATCCGCGGAAGGACAAGGCGGGGCAGGTCGTGCTGGGGCGGTACACGAAGAACGTGGTCCGGAACGATCACGAGTTGCGCGCCGAGGCCATGGACCACCACGAGCGGCATCCGTTCGCCGTGTTGATCGGTCTCTTTTTCCTGCCGCTCCGTGCCTGCGACGACGCCGGCAACGACAAGTCGTCGTTCGCACACGCGATCATGACGTTTCGTCCGCGCTCCGGACGAATCTTGCCGACCGACCCGCAGCAGCTGTTCGAGCGGCTGTTCGTAGCGCTCTACGAGCCGGACGTCAGTGGAGAGCCGCAGGTCTGGTTTTTCGACGTCATGGACAAGCCGCCGAAGCGCGGACGGCCGGCGCGGATCGAGCCGATGAACGGAGAACCACGGCGCGGGCTGTTGACGCTCGACGAAATGATCGCCGAGGTCGTCAAGACTTATGGGATACGGAATCGGCGGTACATCGAGTGGGCTGATGTCGATGAAGCAACTATAGACCTCGCTTCGGCGGTGGAAATAGAAGAGGAGGCGGACGACGAAGGCGGCTAACTGGATGATCCGTTGCAAGTCGTCAAATCGCCGGTGCAAGTCGCCGACTATTCAGTGCAAGTCGCCGACTATTCAGTGCAAGTCGCCGACTATTCAGTGCAAGTCGCCGACTATTCAGTGGGAGTCGCCGAGGATTCAATGCAAGTCGTCGGCGAGCCGTTGGCAATGAGCGGCGAGCCAGTGGCAGTCGTCGGTTGAGTTCGTGCAAGTCGACGACCGCAACCCGTCGGGTCGCCGGTACATCGCGACAAGTCGCGCGAGACATCCCGCATGGTCGCCGTTTAGTTGGTGCAGGTTCGGCGGAGGTACCCGCCAGGCGATCGGTCCGCCGGTGCGGGTCGCCGGTGCGGCAGTGCAAGTCGTCGGTACGGCCTGCCAGGTCTCCGGTACGACGGTGCAAGTCTGCGGCGCGGCGGTGCAAATGCGCGTAAGCATTAGTGCAAGTCACCGGACGAACGATGCAGGTCGGCGATGCGCGCCTTCATATTATCGGGTCCAACCGATCGTGTCGGCGACGCGTCGGTGCAAGTGACCGGTGCCATCGTGCAGGATCACCGGTGCGCCTATCCAGGTGCTGCGGGGTAACGTGCCGGGTGAGCGGTGCGGTGCATCAGGTGTCCGACTCATTGCTGTCGTCACGACGAACCGTCCCGTCGAGTCGAGTGGGACATTCAGTCGTGTCGGCGGATCAAACGATCGATAGCGCGGAGTGTTGCGCCAAGTGCGCGGAGTGTTGCGCCAAGTGAGCGGAGTCTTGCGCCAAGTGAGCGGAGCGCTGCACCAAGTGAACGAAGCGTCGCATCAGGTGATCGGCGCACCCCATCACGCCGGCGGCGCGGAATCTCGTTCCGTCGGCGTTCGATTCCATGAGATCGATTCACTCCGCCCATCGCCGAGCCGATTACGACAACATCGCTCGGACCCTGCGCCAAGCCGCCGCTTATTCCCGCAACGTCGGTCGCCCGCACTGACAACACCCGCGAACATCGAATCGGGCGCCACGTCTCTCATATGGAGATCGCGCAGCCACGAAATCCCCTGCGCGGCGCGGATCAGCACGCCGAGGGAGTAGTGCGATGCCGGTCCGTTCGGCGCCATCACCTCATCGATCGCCGACAACGGTACGCCTGCTTCGTAAACCGAGCGCCCTATATTAAGCACATGGGCTGCCAATACCCGCTCAACGACCCGTCCACCGCCGCTCGACCCTCTGCATCATGACTCTGTCATGAGCGGAGCGCTTCGACGCCCAGGCTATGCCCGGAGTACGTGCGGATTCTACTCCGTGCTGCACCGAGCGCGCTGGGCTTTGTCGGTGGCGTTTGTCGTAGCATGCCTCTGGCCGCGGATCGCCGTCGCGCAGGCAGGCCCTCCCTACCAGACCGACGACCCCGATCCAGTTCCATATCGACAATGGGAGATGTATCTCGCCACGCAGCTCGCTAGCGCCGGGAATGCGGTGGCTGGAACGGGCCAGTTCGAGGCCAACTATGGCGCCCTCCCAGGGCTGCAGCTTCACATGATCGTGCCGGTTGCCTTCGCGCGCCCCAACGGTGGGAACGCGGCCGTAGGCATGGGCGACGTGGAGTTGGGCGCCAAGCTCCGCTTCGTGACGGAAGGTCGCTGGCGGCCCATGATCGGCACGTTCATCCAGACGGAATGGCCGGCTGGAAGTGCTAAGGATGGTCTCGCAACACCGTCCGTGCACGTGCTGGCCCCGCTGTGGTTTCAGAAGTCCTTCGGCGCATGGAGCACCGACGCCGGCGGCGGATATCTGTTCGACTTCGACAAGGTGAACGGAAACTACTGGGCCACGGGCTGGGTGCTGCAGCGCCAGCTGTCGGACCGCGCCACGGTGGGGGCCGAACTCTACAACACGACTACGCATGGCGACACGCCCGCCAGCTTGCTCTCCAACGTCGGGCTCGTGTTCAACCTCACGCAGCACGACCAGTTGATGGTGTCGGTGGGCCGAAACGTCGCCGGGCCACACACGCTACAGACGTACGTCGCCTACTACATCACCGGCGGCCCGTAGAGGGAACGGCGCCGCGATGGCGTCCGTCGAGAGTCCGCCATCTCGCTAGCTTCCGCCAATGATCTCCGGCCAATCGTGACGCTCTCAACTCTGCGCGAATGGATCCTCCGCTACGGCGTCGCCGAATGCTTCGGGATCACGTTCGCGCTGGTCGCGTCGTTCGGCGCCAGACGGTTGACGGGCAATCCGATCGTCATCGGGTACATCACTGCGTGGGGAGAGACGCTCGGATACCTCGGCTTGGTCGTCGTGCGCGACTTCGTCGTCGAGACGCGGCTCGCGCGCACGACGACGCCCGCAGAGCCGACGTCACCGGTTCGCGTTCGCACGCCGCGCCAGGTGCTCTGGGATCTCGTCGCCGAGTTCGGACCTGCCGGTGTCGTTGACACTTTGGTCACGCGCCCGCTCGCGATGTCGCTCGGCATTCATACGCTGGGCGTAACGCGCGGCGTCGTGGCAGGGCAGCTCACCGCCGATGTTCTGTTCTACATCCCGGTGGTGATGCAGTACGAGCGACGCAAGCGGGCGCGTCGCTCATGAGGTCCGCGCCGGCAGGTGGCCGGCGCGCTCCAGCCATTCGAGCGTGGGTGCGATCGTTGCGCGTGCGTCACGGAACTTCACACCAAGCTCGCGCTGCGCTTTCGCGTTGTCCACGAACCAGTAGCGTGTTGCGTACGGCACGACGTGCGGGTTGAACGGCAGTGGCATGTGCCGCGCACGACCCATTGCCGCAGCGGAGCGAGCGACTGATCGCGGAATCGAAATGATCGGCGCGCGACGGCCACGCAGCGTGAGCACCAACTCGGCCAGGCCGCGCACAGTCATGTTCTCTCCGCCCAGGATGTACCGCTCGCCCGCGCGGCCTCGCTCGAGCGCGGCGACGATTCCGTTGGCCACGTCTTCCACATGCACAACGCTCGTGCCGCCCGCGCACACAAGCACCGGCCACGACGTCGCGAAGTCGATGAGGTTCGCGGCAGTGCCAAGCGCCGTGTCTTCCGGGCCGTACACCTCGGCCGGATTCACAATGACGACGTCTACTCCGGAGGCATGCGCCGCTAACGCCTCACCCTCGGCACGGTGCTTTGCGTGGGAGTAGGCCAGGGCCCGGTCGGCGATCGTGAAGGGCGAGCGCTCGTCGAACACGCACGGTGTTTCGGACGCGTCGATCGCCGCGCTGCTCGACACGAATACAACACGATGATTGCGCCGCTCGCGCGCCGCTTCGAGCACGTGGCGCGTGCCACTCACAATCACCGCGTCGAGCATCGCCGGATCGTCGGCGTTCCAGCCGCCGGGCGCTGCGAGGTGCAGGGTGGCGTCGCAACCGCGCATGCCGGCGCGAACGCTGCTGGCGTCGCGCACGTCGCCGGGCGTCGTCGCGAATGTCAGTCCGGCAATCCGCTCGGTCGCGGCGCCGGGGCGCAGCAGACAGACGACATCGTGTCCGCGTTCGATCAAGTGGCGCACCACCACCGAACCGATGAACCCATTCCCGCCGGTGACAAAAATTCGCATTGCACCGCCTGCGTGACGGGAGGTTCCTTGGCTTCAGCGAGGGCGTGGCCAATACGACCTGAATCCTAAAGGACGAACCCGCGTCCGACGCCAGCCGCGGCGCTAAGATCGTTGTATGTTCGTGCGCGTTCACCCCCCCTCAACGATCATCCCCGTGCGAGCGTACCTCACTCAATGACACGCTTTTCAACAGTATCGCGCCTGCTCGTTTTGCTCGCCGCAGCCGTGGGCACGCTCACCCACTCCGCTGCCGCGCAGGGCCCAACAGACGAGATCCAGGTGTACGACGCCGGCATCGCCGCGGTCGGCAAGGTCAACCTCACCGTGCACGCCAACTACACTCCCGACGGCAGTAACGTCGCCGGGTTCCCGGGCGGCATCGTTTCCAACCATTCCCTCAACGGCGCCTTCGAGTGGGCGTACGGCGCCAAGCCGTGGCTCGAGCTCGGACTTTACCTGCCACTCTACACCCTCACCAGCCAGCAGGGCGCCAGCATCAACGGCGGAAAGCTCCGCATGCTCTTCGTCTCACCGCACGCCGACGAACGACGGTTCTTTTATGGCGCCAACTTTGAATTCAGCTTGAACTCCGCCAGCTGGGATGCGCGACGCTACACCTCGGAGATTCGCCCGATCTTCGGCTGGCACATCAAGCCGTGGGACTTCATCTTCAATCCAATCCTCGACAACTCCTGGGACGGTGGCGTGGCCGCGCTGGAATTCAATCCTGCGGCGCGCGTGGCCTACCATGTCAACCCGAGTTGGGCGGTGGCGGCCGAGCAGTACACGGGGCTCGGGCAGGTGCGTGGGTTGCAACCGGGGAGGCAGCAGGTGCAGCAGATCTGGGCGGCGTTCGACCATTACGCTTCGATGAACATTGAAGGCGGCATTGGGTTCGGGCTCACGCCCGCTTCCGACAAAATCACGTTCAAGGTGATCTTCAGCCGCGATCTGAATTAGTGGATGGGTCGATGGAGCAGCGAGTTCTGGTGATTCGGGATCGTGTTGTGGCGCGGTCGTTCTTATTGATTGTGGCGTGCGGCGGGTGAGACCAAGCACCGAGCAGCGAGACTAGAGCCCGTAGCGTCGAGCGCTAGCCACGAGCGTGAGCCGAGAGTGTGAGCTGCGAGCAGTCCACTCGGCTAGCCACCACCAACCGGCGCCAACGATCGCCGTTCGGGCGTGTCGGGACGGCGGACACCTTGTGTCGCGATCAGAGCCCCGCCCCGGCCCCCGCCGCCCGCGCCAACAGTAGGTCCCGCTCCCGCCGATTCCCGGTGAGCGACGCCGCCCGTTCGAACTCGGCGTGGGCCTCCCGGAATCTGCCGAGCTTGAACAGCAAGTCGCCCCGCACGCTCGGCAACAGGTGATAGCGCTCCAACGCAGGATCGTCCGCGATTGCATTCACAATGCCTAATCCCTCCGCCGGCCCGAACGCCATGGAATACGCTACGGCGCGGTTCAGTTGCACCACGGGCGACGACGTGAGCGCCGCAAGCGCGTCGTATAGCGCGGTTATCTGCGTCCACTCCGTCTCTTCTGGGAGAGCGGCCCGCGCATGACAGGCGGCGATCGCTGCCTGTAGCGCGTACGGGCCGAGCGCGCCACCAAGACTCGTCGCGCGGTTCAGTGCCGCCAGACCGCGTCCGATCAGCAATCGATCCCACCGGTTGCGATCCTGATCCATGAGCAAGATCGGCTCGCCGCCCTGGCCGACGCGCGCCCGCAGCCGCGACGCTTGGATCTCCATCAGCGAAACCAGTCCGTGCACTTCAGGATCGTCCGGTATCAGCTCGGCGAGCACCCGCCCCAGCCGGAGCGCATCTTCACAAAGCGCGGGGCGCACCCAATCGTCCCCGGCCGTTGCCGAATACCCTTCATTAAAGATCAGGTAAATCACCTCGAGCACCGAGGCGAGCCGCGCCGCCCGCTCTGGCCGGCGCGGCACCTCGAACGGCACGTGCGCGGCGGCCAACGTCCGCTTGGCCCGTACGATGCGCTGCTGCACCGCAGGCACCGCGGTCAGAAACCCGCGAGCGATCTCCTCGGTCGTCAACCCGCCTAGCAAGCGCAGCGTAAGCGCCACGCGCGCTTCGACGGTGAGCACCGGGTGGCACGCCGTGAAGATAAGCCGCAGCAGGTCGTCGCCAATCTCGTCGTCCAGCGCCGCATCCAGCTCGGGCTCGACGCGCTCACGCGCCTCCATCTCGCCCTTCCACTCGGCGTGCTTGCGCTCGAGCATCTCGCCGCGCCGTAGATGATCGATCGCCCGACGCTTGGACGCCGCCATGAGCCACGCGCCGGGGTTGTCCGGCACACCAGTTTCCGGCCATTGCTCGAGCGCCGATACCAGCGCATCGTGCGCGAAGTCCTCGGCCAGCCCCACGTCGCCCACCATCCGCGCCAGTCGGGCGATGACGCGTGGGGACTCGATGCGCCACACGGCATCGATTGCGCGGTGTACCGGCGAGTCCCCCGATGACTTCCTTAGCCTCGGTGTATGGGCCGTAACGCGCCCATCTTCACGATCGTTTCCTGCGTGGGCGCGCTGATGTCGCCGTCTGGGTACCACAATGCCAAGACTCGCATTTTACAATCTCCCAAAATGAAGGATCGGGTTATCCGCGCGCAGCCGCCTGTACGTCTGCGGGAAAGTCTTCCAGCTCCGCTATCTGCCGCACCTCGATGATGTCCCCGTCGAGCATCGGCGCGCGCTTGGCCCACTCTACGGCCTCCTCGCGCGACCTGACCTGGATCATCCAGTAGCCGCCTACCAGCTCCTTTGCTTCCGCGAACGGCCCGTCCATTGTCCGAGGCTTGCCTCCAGAGAATGAGACGCGGGCCGCCTTGGCCGGCGGTGTCAGTCCTTCCCCCGCCAGCAGCACGCCCGCCTTGGCGAGCGAGTCATTGTATTTGGCCATCTTGGCCACGAGCTCGACGGGCGGCACGAAGTCGGCCGTCGCGTCCTCGTACGCCTTGGGAATCACCAGCATCATAAACCGCATCCCTGACCTCCTCCTTAATGGATTCAATGAGCCCGCAGGGCCCTCGATACTACGTCGAACGAGACAGGCCGAAATCGACACGCCCGCGACAAATGTCGGGTGCAGACAGGCATTTCAGCGCCTCACGATCCTGGCACCGGAATGCTGAACATCTCCATGTAGGTAGCCGGGAGAAGGCGAATCTGGATCTTGGTGAGCACCCGCGCAACGAGCGCCCCGTAGGCATTTCTCGGAGCGTAAGTGAACGAGTCAAGTCCATTGGTTCGACGCGCAATCGGATAGTTTGCGCCCACCATGATCAATCCCGGGGCATTGCCTGATACGCGGTAGAACCCCGCGGCGATAGCAGCGCTACTCGGCGCGCAACGCCTCCGCCGGACTACAGCCGCCGGCGCGCATCGCCGGCATCATCGCCGCCAGAACGCCGGCGACGAACAGCGCCGCAGCCGCAGTGGCGAAACTCACCGGGTCCGTGGGGCTCAGGCCGTACAGAACCCCGGCGATCGCCCTCGCCACGCCGCTGGCCAGGGCAAGTCCAAGCAGCACCCCAATGGCCACGGGCAATAGGCCGCCGCCGAGCACTGCGCGGCGTACGCGCCACGGCGACGCGCCGAGTGCCTGGCGCACCGCGAACTCGCCGCGGCGACGCGCCACCGCGTACGACACCACGCCGTATACGCCAACGCTGCCAAGCGTGAGTGCCAGCAGCGCGAACAAGACGACGAAGAAGCGAAGCCGAATCGGCTGAATCAGTGCATCGTCAACCACTTGCTGGAGTGTGCCAACGCGATTGATCGCGATCTGCGCGTCGAGCGACGCGGCAATCTTCCGTACCCGCGGCAGGAGCGGTGTGACGTCGCCCGCGCCGCGGATCACGAGTACAGCGGTCCCGGCGTAGTTGTGCTGGGTGAGCGGAACGAACATCGCGAACGGTTCATTTCCGGTCATCGTGGTGAGACGCACCTCGCGGAGCACGCCAACAACGACTCGCGAGATCAACGTGCCGCTGTAACCCGTGGTGATGCGTTTGCCGATCGCGCTTTCGCCGGGCCACATCTTTCTGGCGAACGACGCGTTGATCACAGTGACCGGCACGCTACCGGTGACGTCGGTCGAATCGATCCAGCGTCCTTCGGCCAGCCGCATCCCAATCGCATTGAGGTAGCCCGGCGTCGCAGTCCGATAAAGCGCGTTCGGGCGCTTGACACCGTCAAGCTCCGGATGTCCTTCCACGGACACCGGGCCTTGGTATCCAAGATCTCTCAATGGCAAGCGACTCGTCAGTCCCGCCGCGCGAACACCGGGCAACGCGCTCACCTGCTGCACGAGGTCATTCAGGAATTGTCGAACCTCTTGATCGGCCGCCTGGTCGCTGGCGATCAACGTCATGGTTGCGGCGTTGCGCGAGTCGAAGCCAGGGTCGCGCGATTGAAGGCGATCGAGCGAGCGAATCAACAACATCGCGCCGGTGACGAGCAGCACCGCTACCGCCACCTGTCCCACGACGATAGCGTCGTGCGCCCTCCGTGTGCCACGTCGCAGTCCTGAATCGCTTCGACCACGCCCAAAGCCCGCACCAAGCCGCCCGCGCCACAGGTTGCGCACAGGAATCACTGAGATTCCGATGGCGATGACCACCCCGAGCATGAGCGCGGCGGCGAACGTCACCCAACCCATGCTCGTCACCTCGCTAAAGCCGTTGCGCAACGGCAGGCTGGCGACGAGCACACGGTAGCCGCCCGTCGCGATGGCCGCACCGGTGACGGCGGCGCAAACGCCGAGGACCAACGCTTCGGCGACGATCTGCCGAGCGAGACGCCCACGCTCGGCGCCGAGTGCGGTCCGCAGCGAGAACTCGGCACTCCGATCGGTGGTGCGCGCCAGCACGAGCGCCGCCGCGTTCGCGCAGGCGACGAGCAGCAACAGACCCACCGTGCCGAGCAGCAGCAACAGCGGCTGACGCACGTCGCCCAACAAGTACTGATGGATGGGCATCGCCGACGGGTTCTTGGTCTTGTCGCGCCCCACCGGATAGGTGAAGCGTTCGCCAAGCGCGCGAGCCAATCGATTCACGTCGCCCTGGACGAGCGCGGGCGATGCTCCGGCGCGCGCTCGGCCCAGCACCGTCAGGTAGCCGACGTCATGATACAACACTGATGACGGATCCAACCGTAGCGGCAGCCAGGCGCGCGTCGTCGGATTCGGGAAGAAGAACCCCTTGGGCATGACGCCGACAACGTGTACCTGGTCGCCGTCGATGAGCACTGCACGCCCAATCACATGCGGGTCGGCGGCGAGATCGTGTTGCCACATGTCGTAGCTGACCACGGCGACTGGCGCAGCGCCCGGACGATCGTCGGCGGCACCGAATGCGCGTCCAAGAAAGGGCGGCGTGGCCAACACGTCGAACAGCGATGCCGTGCTGACGACGAACGGGAGCAGCTGCGCACTGCCGGTCGATTGGGTGCTTGGATGGAACGGCGCCGAGTTGGTGGAATAGGCGGCGACGTGCTCGAAGATGCCTGGGCGCTGACGAACGAAGTCGTACTCTTCGCCGCGCCAATCTTGATCCATCCAGAAGACGTGAATTTGATCCTCGCCGCGGTACGGCAAAGGCCGGACGAGGAGATCGTTGACGACACTATAAAGCGCGACCGTTGCGCCAATTCCAAGGCCGAGCGCCAGGACGACGAGCGCGGAGAAGGCCTGACGCCGGCGCATTTGGCGGGCGGCGTGCCGGACGTCCGCGACCAGGTCGTTGATGCAAGCGATCATTGCGAAGGGGGCGAGGGTGACCACAGTTAGACAGCCGGGCGCCGCCGATCGTTCGATTGTATAGTTGGTCGACCAGCGCCGCGGGCGGTGACGTAGCACGGCTCCGTACAGCGCGGCGCACTAGCCATAACGTCTCAGGCGCGACGCGGCCAACGGGTCGGATCTCGATGCGAGTGGATAATCGCAAGAATGCGAATATGCTTCTCGTAAGCCACATAGAATACGGCATACGGAAACCGACCAACCAGCACTCGTCGAATCCGTGGCCGGACCTCACGTCCGACGCCTGGATGGCGACGAACGAGCGCGTTGGCTGCGTCGACAGCCGCGAGGAAATCCTGGCCGAGAACGACGGAGAGGCCAGTATGCAGTTCGTCGTCCGGGTCGTGCGTCATTCCAACGGCCGACTATGGCCGGTGACGACGCAGAAACTCGGCTTGAACTTCTTCCCAGGGAATGCCGCCAGTGGGATCCGCGTCGGCGTCCGCTAAACGGCGATCGAGTTCGGCAGAGAGCTCGGGCGTCACCGGGAATGCCTCTTCGGGCGCGTCGTGGGCAATGGAATCCCACAGGTCGCCAACCAGTTTTAACCGGTCGGCCACTGGTAGGCGTCGAAGCGCCTCAAAGTCGAAAGCCGGGGTAGCCATACCAGAAATGTATGGTCGGCGGAGCTGGAAATTGCAAGCATATTTGAGCATCTCCAATCCGAACTCGCCATGCTGAAGACCGCGATCGCCGCACTCTTCGTCGCTGCACTCAATGGGACGCAACCGGCAGCGCACCGCGCCGAGGCCCGCGCTCCCGCGGACAGCACTACTGTCGTCCTCCTCGGCACCGGCATGCCGCGCCCCGATCCGGATGCGTCGGGACCCTCCACCGCTGTCGTCGTCGGTTCGCGCGTGTTCCTGTTCGACGCCGGACCTGGCGTCATGCGCCGAATTGCGGCCGCGCATCTGCCGATCAACGGCGTCACCGCGCTCTTCTTCACACATCTGCACAGCGATCACACGCTGGGATATCCGGATCTCATTTTCACGACGTGGGTGATGGGACGCCACACGCCGCTGCAGGCGTACGGGCCGCGCGGGTTAACGAGCATGACCGATCACATCATTGCGGCGTGGAGCGTCGACGAGGCTGTGCGCACCAACGGCCTCGAACACGAAGCGCCGAACGGCTACGAGGTGGCCGCGCACGAGATTCAGCCGGGCGTGGTCTACGACAGCGGCGGCGTTCGCATCACGGCATTTCCGGTATTGCACGGAACGCTGGACGCGTACGGCTACAGAATCGATACGCCGACGCGCTCGGTGGTGATCTCCGGCGACACTCGGCCGTCGCCCGCGCTGCTCGCTGCGGCACGCGGTGTCGATGTGCTGCTGCACGAGGTCTATTCGGCGGAGAAACTGCAAATCGAAAAGCGTCCCGGCGGTGACGACTGGCCGACGTACATGCACGAATTCCACACGTCCGACGTGGAACTTGGAAAACTCGCCGCAAACGCGAAGCCAAAGCTGCTGATACTCACGCACATCATTAGAACCGGCGCCACCGACGCGGATCTCATCAAAGGCGTGCGCACCGGCGGATTCACCGGTCGCGTGGAAGTTGGACGCGATTTGGGGCGGTACTAAAAACTCTCAACTCCGATGTAGTACGCGGCGTATGACTGCGCCTACGCCCACTTCAAACTCCCGTCGGCGATCGGCAACGTGCGAATACGTATACCGGTCGCCGCGAAGATAGCGTTGCAAACAGCCGGCGCCGCGGCCGGAAGCCCGGGCTCGCCCAACCCGGTTGGCGGCGCCGCCGACTTGATGAACTCGACGTCGACCACCGACGGCGCATTCCTCATTCGCAACATCTTGTAGTCGTCGAATTGGGTCTGCTTCGCGGCACCATGCTCGATCGTGATCTTCTGAAACCACGCCGCGCTGATACCATCGAGCATCGCGCCCTGCAGCTGCGCCTCGGCGCCGCCGAGGTTGATGATCGTGCCGGCGTCCACCACGGCAGTGAGCTTCTTGATCGCCAGCGCGCCTTCGCCGCTCACGCTGACGTCGGCAACTATCGCGACACACGCATTGTTGGTGTGCGTGATGGCGAAGCCCTGGCCTTCGCCGCGCGGACGCGACGTGCCCCAGCCTGCCTTCTGCGTCGCACGATCGAGCACGTTCTTCATCCGTGCCGCGTCGAATCCGCCGCTGCCGCCGGCCGGTACTGCCGCCAGTAACTCGTGCGTGAACGCCAACGGTTCGCGGCCGGCGGCGTGCGCGAGCTCGTCGACGAAACACTGCGTCGCCCACGTGTTCCCGTTGTCACCCGGCGCGCGCCAGTAGCCGGTTGGAATGCCCGCGGGCAGTTTGCTCGACTTGACGTCAGAGCCCGGAATCGCAATGAACGGAAATCCGCTCGCTGACATGTCCCCGGGGCCACCCTGCATCTTCACGAACGCGTCGTGCAGCGCGACAACCTTGCCCGCACTGTTCAGGCCCGCCGTGAAATAGTGCCACCCATTCGAGCGGTAGTTGTCGTGCGCAAAGTCGTCCTCGCGCTTCCACATCAACTTGACCGGCGTGCCCTCGAACTTTTTTGCGATGAGCGCTGCCTCGAGAGAATACTCATTACTGCCGCGCCGGCCAAACCCGCCGCCCAGTCGCGTGATGTGCACAACGACATTACTTGGCGTCAGCCCAAGTCCGCGCGTGACCAGCCCTTGGCCGCTCGCCGGAATCTGCGTTGGCGTCCACATCTCCATCACGCCATTCTTGAACACCGCCGTGCAGTTCTGCGGCTCGAGCGTGGCGTGTGCGAGGAACGGATAGTGGTAAGCGGCTTCCACCACCTTTGCGCCAATGGGCAACGGCGCCGGCGGCGTTGCCTTCGCGAGTTGCTCCGCCTGCTTCGCCATATCGGCACTGTTCTGACTTGCTACCGCGCCTTCATTCCATTGGACTTTCAGCGCGTCGGCCGCGCTGAACGCATTCCACGTGGAGTCGGCCACAATGGCAACGCCCGACGTTAGCCCCGGGACACCGTCGAGCACGAACGCGTCGCGCACACCGGGCCGCTTCTTCACTTCGTCCAGGTTGGCGCTCACCACCTTTCCTTCGAACACCGGGCATTTCGTATAGGTCGCGTACAACATTCCCGGCAGACGCACATCGATACCGTACAGCGGCGCGCCGGTGACAATTTTCTGATTGTCCACGCCGGGCTTGCGCGTGCCGATCAGCTTGAAGTCCTTCGGATCCTTGAGCGGAACGTTGGCAGGTGGCGTGAGTGTCGCCGCCTTGGACGCGAGCTCGCCATACGTGGCGCGGCGTTTTGAGGCAGCGTGAATGACAGCGCCACCATCAGTCGTACACGCACCGGCCGGCACGCCCCATGTGTCCGCGGCAGCCGCAACAAGCATCGCGCGCGCGGTCGCACCAGCATGGCGCAGCGCCGCGTAGTTCGAAGTCGTCGAACCACTCCCAACCGACATCTGGCGACCGTACGCCGGATTCAGATCGCCCTGCACCACTGTCACCTGCTCCCACGGCACATCGAGCTCCTCGGCCACGATCATCGGCAGCGACGTCTTGATCCCCTGCCCCATCTCGGAGTTCGGGGCGATGATGGAAACCGCACCGCTTGATGAAATGCTAATGAACGCGTTGGGTGCGAAGGTGTCCGCGCTCGCCGGCAGCGTTTCCGCGAGCGCGTCCGCCGCTCCAAAGCGCAGGTAGGTACCAACCAGCAAGCCGCCGCCGGCGAGCGCGGTCACCTTGATGAATGCGCGACGATCCACCACCGGCGCGGAATTGACGGGGCGGGTCATGACTGGCCTCCATGCGCGGGCGTAGCGCCGGCGGCAAGTTCGGCGGCTCGTTTGATACCCGCACGAATGCGAACGTACGACGCGCAGCGACACAGGTTGCCGGACATCATCTGGTCGATGTCGGCGTCTGTCGGACGCGGGCTTCGTTTGAGCAACGCAACCGCGGACATGATTTGCCCGCCCTGGCAATAGCCGCACTGCGGCACGTCGAGCTCACACCACGCCTGCTGCAACGGGTGCTTGCCCGCGGCGTCCAGCCCTTCGATCGTCGTGACCTCGGAATGTCCGACCTCGGAGATTTCCGTCTGGCACGCCCGCGTGGGCGCGCCGTCGAGATG
>JBEPWA010000061.1:0-26494 GCA_041690755.1 Gemmatimonadaceae bacterium
GTATAAGAGACAGGCTCCGGCGCGAGCTGTCGCGGCGGTGCCACCGGGCCAGCGTCCCCCGCCGCCGCCGCCCAAGCCGAAGAGTCCCCCGCCCGACCGAGCGATCATCGTCAAGCTCGCGCCAGCCACGCCGGTGCTCGTAGGCCAGCACTACGTCGTCGAGGTAAACGGGTTCCGAAATCTCGTGGGCAACGCGCACGATTCCCGGCGTCTGCTCGACGTACCCAAGCCCGTGCCGCGGCGCGTTCCGGTGGACACCACGCGCCGCGCGCCGGGCGACACTACCGGCCGGCTGCCGCGACCGCCGCACCGTTGACGCACCCGTGACGGACGCGCGCCGCTCGTTGCCGAGCGTGACTTCGCTGCTCGAGAGTGCGGCGGTGCGCGCGTTACTCGAGTCCACACCGCGCCAGGTGGTGGTTGACGCCATTCGCCGCACGCTCGACGCGGCGCGCGCCTCGGCCACCGAGCCGCCGGGCGACGACAACCGATGGACGGATGCCGTAGAGCGCGAAGCGGCGCAGGCCACGCGGCCGTCGCTCCGGGCGGTGCTGAACGGCACCGGTGTGGTGCTCCATACCAATCTTGGCCGCGCACCGCTGGCCACCGCGGCGCTCGACGCGATCACGCGAGTGGCGGCCGGCTTTACAAATCTCGAATACGACATCGAGCACGGCGAACGCGGGTCACGCTACGTGCACTGCGCGGCGCTGCTGCGCGAGCTCACCGGCGCCGACGACGCGCTCGTTGTCAATAACTGTGCGGCCGCGCTCGTGTTGGCGCTCAACACGCTGGCGAACGGCCGCGACGCCATCGTGTCGCGCGGCGAGTTGATCGAGATCGGGGGCAGTTTTCGCATCCCTGAGATCATGGAAAAGAGCGGCGTCCGGTTGGTCGAGGTGGGCACCACCAACCGCACCACGCTCGACGACTACCGCCGCGCTGCAGGTGCGAGCACAGGCGCGCTCGTCAAAGTGCATAGGAGCAACTTTGCGATCGCGGGATTCGTCGCCGAGGCGCCAGCAGCCGAACTCGGGGCGCTTGCGACCGAACTCGATGTAGCGCTCGTGCATGATCTGGGCAGCGGACTACTGGTCTCCCTCGAAGCATATGGACTCAAGGGCGAGCCCACGGCGCGTGATGCCGTGGCCGCCGCCGGTCCGCAGGCCGTCGTTCTGATGAGCGGCGACAAGCTGCTCGGTGGCCCGCAGGCCGGCATCATACTCGGCAGCCACGCCCTGCTCGATCGCATTCGGAAAAACCCGCTCACGCGTTCGTATCGGGTGGACAAGCTCACGCTCGCCGCACTCGAGGCCACGTTGGCGCTCTATCGCGATCCGCCGCGCGCGCTGCGCGAGATTCCCGTGCTCGCGCAACTGACGTACGCCGCGTCCGAGTTGCGCGATCGTGCGGCGGCAATCTGTGGAGCTATCGGATCGCCCGCCGTCAACGTGCTGGACACCGAAGCGAGCGTGGGCGGCGGCGCGTTTCCCACGGCACGCATTCCGTCGGCCGGCGTGGCGATCGCCGGCAACGCGCAGGTACTCGAAGCGGCGCTACGCGGCGGCGAACCGGGGCTGATTGCGCGCGTCGCAGACGGTCGGGTCATCATCGACCTTCGCGCCATTTTTCCGGCGGATGACACGCGCGTCGTGTCCGCGGTACAGCGAGTATTGCAATGAGTGGACGACCAGCGGCGTTTCTCGATCGCGACGGAACTATCATGCGCGACGCCAGCTATGTGCGGAATCCGAACGACGTTGAGCTGCTGCCCGGCGCCGCAGCGGCCATCCGCCGGTTGAACGAGCGAGAGATTCCGATCATCGTCGTCACGAACCAATCGGGAATCGCCCGCGGTTGGCTGACCGAGCGCGACTACGAAGGCGTGCGCGACAAGCTCACCGCGTTGCTTCATGCTGAGAATGCACACGTGCACGCTACATACATGTGCCCGCATCACCCGGACATCACCGGCCGGTGCGATTGCCGCAAACCTGGCACCGCGCTCTACGAGCAGGCGATCGCGGCGCATGATCTCGATCCGACGCGCTCGCTGTTTACCGGAGATCGTCTGCGGGATGTTCAACCGGGTGTGGCGCTTGGCGGCTTCGGCATACTGCTCGACGTCGAGTCAACGCCTGCTGTGGATCTCGCGCAAGCCACGAGCACGTCAATACCGCTTGCGACGTCGCTCGCCGACGCCGTCAGTAAATTCCTGCACTTTCTTGAACCGCAGAGTACGCCGACGCGCTAGTGGCTGCAGCGCGGCGCATATCGAATTCTTAGTTCGATAAATGCACGCGACACTCGACGCTTCAAGATCGTGTTGGGTCCAATATTGCTTCACCGTTTGCGCACATAGTTCGCGCAAACGGAGACGGCAATATGGCAGCAAAGGTTGCAGACCTACTCGTCGAACGACTCATCGCCTGGGGCGTTGACACGATCTTCGGATTTCCCGGCGACGGAATCAACGGCATCTTCGAGGCGTTACGTACTCGACAGAAGCAGATCACGTTCATTCAGGTTCGTCACGAGGAAGCCGCTGCGTTCGCCGCCTGCGGCTATGCCAAGTACACGGGGCGTCTTGGGGTTTGTCTCGCAACATCCGGCCCCGGCGGCATCCACCTTCTGAACGGGCTCTACGACGCCAAGTGCGACGGTCAGCCGGTGCTCGCGATCACGGGACACACATTCCATGATCTGATCGGCATGCATTACCAACAAGACGTTGACCTCGACAAGCTGTTCATGGACGTTGCGGCGTTCAACCAGCGAGTGATGGGGCCGGCGCACGTTCACAACGTGGTGGACGAAGCGGTGAAAACCGCGTTGGCACGCCGCACGGTCACGCACATCACCATTCCGAAGGACATCCAGGAATGGGAGGCGACCGACGCGCATCGCTCCGGTGCAAACGTGAACAAACACAGCGCAGATCTGTTCGTTGGTGCGCACGCCGTGCCGCCGCACGACATGCTGCAGCGCGCCGCCGACCTGATCAACGACGGCTCCAAGGTCGCCATTCTCGCTGGCCGCGGCTGCCTCGGCGCCCGAGTCGAGGTGCTCGAGCTTGCCGAGAAAATCGGCGCTCCGATTGTGAAACCGTTGCTTGGCAAGGCGGTCGTGCCAGACGACAACGAGTACACCACCGGCGGCATCGGCCTGCTCGGAACTGCCCCCTCGCAGGACGCCCTCGCCGAATGTGACACATTGCTCATTGCCGGCAGCGGGTTTCCATACATGGAGTTCTATCCGAAACCCGGTCAGGCAAAGGGCATTCAGATCGACGTCGACCCGGCTCGCATCGGGCTGCGATTCAATGTCGACGTAGGGCTCATTGGCGACTGCCGCGCCGTGCTACGGGCGCTCACGCCAATGGTGGATCGCAAACGGAAGCGCCACTTCCTGAAAGATTCGCAGGATCGGATGAAGGACTGGCGCGGACTCATGAAGGAGCGCGGCACGCGTCACGACACGCCAATGAAACCGCAGGTCGTGACCTACACGCTCAACAAACTGCTCGACGACGACGCCATCGTGTCGTCAGACAGCGGGACAATTGCCACATGGGCGGCGCGTTACATCGACATCCGGAACGACATGCAATTCTCGCTATCGGGGTCCTTGGCCACGATGGCGAATGGACTGCCGTACAGCATCGGCGCGGCGGTGGCGTATCCGAAACGCCAGGTGGTCTGTGTCGTGGGCGACGGCGGTTTCACGATGCTGATGGGCGAGATCGCGACGCTCGTCAAATACGATCTGCGCGTCAAAGTCATCATCATCAAGAACAACGTGCTGGGCGAGATCAAGTGGGAGCAGATGGTGCTCGACGGCAACCCGCAGTTCGGTGTGGAGTTGCAGTCCATCGACTTCGAGGCGTACGCCAAGGCGTGCGGTGCCGGCGGATTCACGATCGAGCAGCCCAAGGACGCCGAGAAAACTTTAAAGGCCGCATTGGCGTATCCCGGGCCGGCGGTGGTGCAGGCGGTGGTAGACCCAAACGAACCGCCAATGCCCGGAAAGATCAGCACCAAGCAGGCGATCGAGTTCGCCAAGGCGCTCGCGCGCGGCGAAAAGGATCGCTTCGCGATCATCAAGACGGTGCTCGAGGACAAAGTCAGGGAGGTTATCTGAGCGATGTCCCAGTCCATCCCCGACCACGCGGTGCGCGTTGACGACATTGCCGTCTCGACGTATCGCATTCCGACCGACACGCCGATTGAATCCGACGGAACGCTTGTCTGGACCGGCACGACGCTGGTGCTGGTGGAAGCTCGCGGGGGCGGCGCGACCGGCATCGGGTACACCTACGCCGACGATGCCACCGCACGGCTGATTGACAGAACGCTCGGCGACGTGGCGCGTGGGATGAACGTCATGGAAACGGGGGCGATATGGGACGCGCTCGTGGCGACCGTTCGAAATCTTGGTAGGAGCGGCATCGCGTCGATGGCAGTTTCGGCAGTCGATGTCGCAATGTGGGACCTCAAGGCCAAGCTGCTAAACCTTCCTCTGGTCACCCTGCTCGGCGGCTTCCGCACCGCAGCGCCGGTGTACGGAAGCGGAGGCTTCACGTCCTACTCCGACGCCGAACTGTGCGAGCAGCTTGTTCAGTGGGTGGCCGATGGCATTCCCCGGGTGAAGATGAAGATTGGCCGCGATGCGGCGGCGGATGTGTCGCGCGTCGCCGCCGCCCGGGCCGCCATTGGCGAGCACGCCGAGTTGTTCGTAGACGCCAACGGCGCGTACGGCCGCAAGCAGGCGCTCGGACAGGCAGAACGATTTCGCGAGTCGCGTGTGAGTTGGTTTGAGGAACCTGTATACCATCGGGATCTCGCCGGGCTCCGGCAATGCCGCGACGGGGCGCCGGCAAGTATGGAGATTTCTGCCGGTGAGTACGGCTACGCCCCAGACACGTTCGCGGCGATCATCGACGCGGGTGCGGTGGACGTGCTCCAAGCCGACGCCACGCGCTGTGAGGGAATCACGGGTTTCCTCGGCGTCGATGGCCTGTGCGACGCTCACGCCACACCACTGTCCACCCACTGCGCGCCGTCGCTGCATGCCCATGTGGCCTGTGCGGCCAAGCGCGTACGTCACGTGGAGTATTTCCACGATCACGTGAGGATCGAGCACATGTTGTTCGACGGCGCGCTCACGCCGCACAACGGTGCGCTCATCCCCGATCTCACGCGTCCCGGGCTCGGCATCGAATTCAAGCGCGCGGATGCGGCGGCATTCGCCACATCATGACGAGAATCCCGGAAGTACCGATTGGCCGTGACGTCCACGGCACCGGACACACGCCGCCCCGCACACCGCCCCGACCAGATGCCGTGCACGGCGCGGCCGCCGGCGTCGATATCGAACGGCTGGCAAACGCGCTGCGGGAGCGAGTCCGCGGTGAGGTGCGATTCAACGACGGCGACCGCGCGCTCTACTCCACCGATGCGTCGAACTACCGCCAGATTCCAATCGGGGTTGTGCTCCCGCGCGATGCGGATGATGTCGTGGAGACTGTCGCCGTGTGCCGGGAGTTTGGCGCGCCGATCGTGTCGCGCGGTGGCGCCACGGACCTCGCCGGCTCGACGTGCAACGCGGCGGTGGTCATGGACATGAGCAAGTACATGAACCACATCCTCGAAATCGACTGGGACAACAAATGGGCACGCGTCGAGCCGGGCACGGTGCTCGACGATCTGCGCGACCAGGCCGAGTCTCGGCAACTGACGTTCGGACCCGATCCCGCGACGCATGCCCGCAACACGCTGGGGGGGATGATCGGCAACAACTCGTGCGGCATGCACGCGCAGATGGCCGGCAAGGTCGAGGAGAATACCTACGAGTTGGAGATTCTCACCTACGACGGACTGCGCATGTGGGTTGGCCCGACCACCGATGAACAGCTCGACACGATCATCGCCGAGGGCGGAGTACGCGGCGAGATCTATTCGCGGCTCAAGGCCATACGCGACAAGTACGCCGACGAAATCCGAAAGCGCTTTCCGCATATCCCCCGGCTCGTGTCGGGCTATCCGTTGCAGCAGTTGCTCCCCGAGCACGGGTTCAACGTTGCGCGCGCGCTGGTTGGCACGGAGAACACATGTGTCACCGTGCTGCAGGCCAAGCTGCGCTTGGTCCACAGTCCACCGGTGCGGACGTTAGCCGTCTTCGGCTTTCCCGACATCTTCACTGCCGGCGATCACGTGCCGTTCTGCAACGACTTCGGCCCCATCGCGCTCGAAGGCATTGACGGCAGCATGTTCACGTACATGCACGACAAGGGCATGTCCACCGCGGGCCGGGCGATATTCCCAGATGGCAACGCGTGGCTCGTCGTGGAGTTCGGCGGGGAGTCAAAGGACGAAGCGAACGGCAAGGCACAGAAGCTCATGGACGCGTTCAGCGCAAAGGACCACGCGCCGACCATGAAGCGGTTCGACGATGTCAAGCAGGAACACCTGGTCTGGCGGATTCGCGAATCCGGGCTTGGGTCCACATCAAAAATTCCTCATGATCCGAACTTCTACCCAGGCTGGGAAGATTCCGCCGTGGGGCCAAAGGACGTGGGCAATTATCTGCGCGATCTTCAGAAACTGTTCGATAAGTACGGGTATACGGCGTCACTCTACGGACACTTCGGACAGGGATGTATCCATTGCAGCATCGATTTTGATCTCTATACAGCAGACGGCATCGAGCACTGGAAACAATTCCTGAACGAAGCGGCGCAGCTCGTGACGTCGTACGGCGGCTCGCTCTCGGGCGAGCACGGCGACGGTCAGGCACGTGGATCGCTGCTCCCGATCATGTTCGGCGACGAGATCATGTGCGCGTTCCGGGAGTTCAAGGCGGCGTGGGATCCGCGCGGCAAGATGAATCCTGGCAAAGTGATCGACGCGTACGCGGTGGACGAAAACCTCCGCTGGGGCACGCACTACCATCCGTGGGAGCCGGAGACGCACTTCTCCTTCAGCGAGGACAGAGGCAGTTTCGCCTTTGCCGCGAACCGGTGTGTGGGCACCGGCAAATGTCGTAAGCACGACAGCGGCACCATGTGCCCCAGCTACATGGTGACGCGCGAGGAGAAGCATTCCACCCGCGGTCGGTCGCGGCTGCTCTTCGAGATGCTCGAAGGCAACCCGCTCGCCGACGGCTGGCGTGACGAGTCGGTAAAGGAAGCGCTCGATCTCTGTCTTGCGTGCAAGGGATGTCGCGGCGAATGCCCGGTCAACGTGGACATGGCGACGTACAAAGCCGAGTTCCTGTCGCACTATTTCAAGGGGCGGTTGCGTCCGGTTGCGGCATACGCGTTCGGGCTGATGTACTGGTGGGCACGGATCGCGTCACACGCACCCCGCGTCGCGAACTTCTTTACCCAAACGCCGGGCTTTCGAACGCTGGCCAAGGCCATGGTGACGATGGCGCCGCAACGGTGCATTCCGCCATTCGCTCGGCAGACCTTTCGCCGCTGGTTCGCGAAGCGCCCCGTGCACGGTGCCGGCAAGCCCCAAGTCATTCTCTGGCCGGACACCTGGAATAACCACTTCACGCCGGGCACCGCGCAGGCCGCCGTGGAAGTGCTCGAAGCTGCCGGATTTCAAGTGGTGATTCCATCGGTGTCGCTCTGCTGCGGCCGACCGCTCTACGATTATGGAATGCTCACGCTCGCCAGGAAACTGCTCCTGCAAATCCTTGACGCGTTGCGCCCGCAGATCCGCGAAGGACTCTGCGTGGTGGGGCTCGAGCCAAGCTGCGTCTCGGTGTTCCGCGACGAGATGGTGAACATGCTCCCTGACGATGAAGACGCCAAGCGTCTGCGCGACCAGACATTCCTGCTCACCGAATTCCTGGCCAAGAAGGTGCCGGACTTCGCTATTCCCGCGCTCCACGACAAGGCGATCGTGCAGGGACATTGCCATCAGAAGTCCGTGCTCGATTTCGGATGCGAAGAGTCGATTCTCGGCAAGCTCGGTCTCGACTATGCGGTGCTCGACTCCGGCTGTTGCGGAATGGCCGGCGCATTCGGCTACGAAAAGGGCCAGCAGTACGAAGTATCGGTGGCGTGCGCCGAACGCGTGCTATTGCCCAAGGTCAGGGAGGCTGCGGCCGACACATTGATCATTGCCAACGGTTTCAGTTGCCAGGAACAGATCGCCCAGACAACGAGTCGCCGGGCGGTGCATATCGCCGACGTGCTCAAGCGGGCGCTTGATCAGAGGAGCTTATGAGTGAGGTCATCGTCGTAACCGGCGCGTCGGCAGGACTCGGACGCGCAATTGTCGAACGATTCGCCCGCGACGGCAGCACCATCGCGCTCATTGCCCGCGGCAAGGATCGGCTGGAAAGCGCACGCGCCAGCGTCGAGGCACTCGGCGGCCGTGCGCTCGTGCTCCCACTCGACGTTGCCGACGCCGACGCTGTCGAGAACGCCGCCGAGACGGTCGAGCGCAAGCTGGGACCGATCGATGTGTGGATCAACAACGCCATGGTCTCGGTGTACTCCCCAATCAAGGAGACGCCCGCCGCCGAGTTCCGGCGCGTGACCGAAGTCACCTACCTGGGGTACGTGCATGGCACGCTTGCGGCGCTCAAGCGAATGCTCCCGCGCGATCGCGGCGTCATCATCCAGGTCGGGTCGGCGCTGGCCCACCGGAGTATTCCATTGCAGTCGGCTTACTGCGCGTCGAAGCACGCCATCATGGGCTTCCACGAATCGTTGTTGAGCGAACTCATACACGATGGCAGCCACGTGCGCACCACGATGGTGCAGATGCCCGCCATGAACACACCGCAGTTCTACTGGGCCAAGAGCCGGTTGCCGAACACCACCCAGCCGGTGCCGCCAATTTTTCAGCCGGAAGTGGGCGCCGATGCCGTGCATCACGCCGTGCGCACCGACGTCGGGCGCGAATTTCTCGTAGGGTGGCCCACGGTCAAGGCGGTGGTTGGCGAGAAAGTCGTTCCGGCGTACATCGACCGCAAACTCGGAAGCGATGGGTACGCCGGCGAACAAACGTCCACGCCGGCCAACCCGGATCGTCCGAACAATCTCTGGGCGCCGGCGCCGGGCGATTACGCCGCGCATGGTCCGTTCGATGATCGTGCCAAGACCGCGAGCACCGAGTTATGGCTGGCCAAGCGCGAACCGTGGCTTGCGTTGACGGGGGCCATGCTCCTGGGCGCCGTGCTCGGCACCCTCAAGAGAGGTGACCGATGACAGCGCCAAAGTCGGTCGCGCCTGGCCACCCGGGCATCTCTCCGCGATGGACGTCGAGCGGCAAGAGCGGCGTTGGCACCGCCATTGAATCGCGGAGCCGGGTCTGGTTCACGCTCTCGCACGGCATCCTCAACGAGGTCTATTACCCGCGCGTGGACCAGGCGAACACCCGTGACATGGGCCTGATCGTCACCAGTGGCGACGACTTTTTTTCCGAGGAGAAGCGCGACACAACCAGCGTCGTCGAGACGCTTCGCTCCGGCGTACCGGGTTATCGCGTCACCAACATATGTCGGGGCGGTCGCTATCGCATTATCAAGACGATCATCACTGATCCCAATCGGGACGTGGTGCTGCAGGACATTCGCTTTGAGGCGTTGCGCGGTGCGCGCGCCGACTATCGCGTCTACGCGCTGCTCGCACCGCATCTTGGCAATCAGGGCGCCGGCAATAACGGGTGGGTCGGCGACTACAAGGGTATGCCGATGGTGTTCGCAGATCGCGATGGCATTGCGCTCGCCCTCGGATGCTCGGCGGGGTTCGCGGCGGCGAGCTGCGGCTTTGTCGGCGTCAGCGACGGATGGCAGCACCTCAGCGCGCACAAGCGCCTGACTGAGTGCTACACCGAAGCGCGTGACGGCAACATCGCGCTCACCGCGCAGGTGGATCTCGAGCGGTGTGACGGTCATTTCGTCTTGGCACTCGGGTTCGGTCGCACGGCGTCGGAAGCCGGGCAAGATGTGCGCGCGGCGCTGCTGCGGGATTTCGATCACCTCCGCGACGCGTTCATCGATGGCTGGTCGAAATTCCATGCGTCCACGCGCGCCGTTCGCCCGGCCCACGGCGGGTCAGACGACGCGGCGGCCGACGAGTACCTGCTGAGCGTCGCGGTCCTCCGCGTGCACGAGGACAAAGGACATCCCGGCGGCATGATCGCCAGCCTGGCAATTCCGTGGGGCGCCACGAAGGGCGATCACGACCTTGGCGGCTATCACGTGGTGTGGCCGCGCGATCTCGTCGAGAGCGCGGGAGCGCTATTGGCCGCGGGCGACGCCGGCGGCGCAGCGCATTCCCTGCATTACCTCATGGTCACGCAGGATGCCGACGGCCATTGGCCGCAGAACATGTGGCTGGACGGTTGTGAATTCTGGACCGGCACGCAGTTGGACGAGACGGCCTTTCCAATTTTGCTCGCCGATCATCTTCGCCGGCGCGACGCACTCGGCACTGTGCGACCCTGGGACATGGTACGGTTGGCGGCGGGGTATCTCGTGCGAAACGGTCCGGTCACGCCCGAAGATCGCTGGGAAGTAGACGGCGGGTACTCTACGTTCACGCTGCCTGTCGAAGTGGCGGCGCTGCTCGCCGCCGCCGACTTTGCCGATGCCGCGCACGAGCCGGCTGTCGCTCGGTACCTGCGCGAAACGGCGGACGTCTGGCACGACACCATCGATCGTTGGACCTACGTACGCGGAACGACGATCGCGCACGCGGCTAATGTCGACGGCTACTACGTGCGCATTGCACCACAGGACGTGGATGACGCGGACGCATCGAACCCTCATTTGATCACCGTCAAGAATCAGCCGCCCGGCGATGCACGCATGGCATACGGCGACATGGTGAGCCCGGACGCGTTGGCCCTGGTGCGCTACGGTTTGCGTGCCCCCACGGACCCGCGCATTGTGAATACAGTTCGCGTCATCGATCACGTGTTGCGAACGGAGACCGGAACCGGCCCGGTGTGGCATCGGTACAACGACGACGGCTACGGAGAGCACGAAGACGGCTCGGCGTTCGACGGAACTGGCATTGGCCGTGGTTGGCCGTTGTTGGCTGGCGAGCGCGGACACTACGAGCTTGCTGCGGGCCACGCAGAGGAAGCTCGGCGGCTATTGGGCACCATGCGGAATCAGGCGGGCGCCGGCGGCCTGATTCCCGAGCAGGTGTGGGACGCCGCCGACATACCAGATCACGAATTGGTCAACGGCTGTCCGTCCGGCTCGGCGATGCCGCTCGCTTGGGCGCACGCCGAGTATGTGAAGCTGACCCGGTCGCTGCAGGATGGATCCGTGTTCGACACGCCGCCGCAGACGGTGGCGCGCTATATCGACACGCACACCGTCAGCAGATTCGCCAGTTGGCGATTCAACAACAAGGCCCGCACAATCCCCGCCGGAAAGCGATTGCGCATCGAGACCCAGGCACGAGCCGTGGTGCGCTGGACAAGCGATAGTTGGACTACGTCGAACGACGTCGAAGCCGCAGACACGACACTTGGCATCTGGGTGGCGGATCTAGCCACTGACTCGCTCGCCATCGCCGCCGACGTGCAGTTCACGGCCTATTGGCCAGATAGCGATCGGTGGGAAGGTACGAACTACGCGGTGACCGTCGTCGCGCCGTGACGGATGGGTGAACCGCCGAGCTCCATTCACGAACGCACATGAAGATCTCGCGAGCCATCGTGGCGGGAGTCGTTGGCGGTGCCCTGGTGCTGGCGGTGGTCGGCCTGGCGGGTCGCCTTGGCGGGTCGCACGCCGACCTCTGTGCACTCACGGGCGTGATCCTTACCGGTCGCGCGGACGCAGTTGGCTGGCTCGCCGGCTGCGCGGCTCAACTGGCGGTCGCGGTGACTGCCGCGCTGGTCTATGCCGCGCTGTTCGAGCACGTGACACGGCGAGGCGGCGCGTTGGTCGGAGTCGCGATTGCCGTGCCCCACGCAACCGTTGCTGGTCTCGCCGTTGGGCTACTCCCAGTGGCGCGACTGAACGACGCTGGCATCACGCCGCCGGGTATGTTCCTCGAACATCGAGGCGTGTGGATGGTCGCCGCGTTCGTGCTGGCGCACCTCCTGTTTGGGACGATGGTCGGCCTGCTGTACGGCAGCGCGAGCAGCGGCGCACGGTCGCCATCCGCCGCCCTACTGACACACCGGCGCGAGGAATAGACCGGCGCCGAAGAACGCCAGGCTCAGGATGAAGGCCACGTTCAGCAGGAGCCCGCCAAAAGCCATGAAGCGCACATGATCGGCATACGGCTCGCGCCGCGCCTTCCGGAGCACATGCACGTTGACGCCAAGCGCCACGCAACACGCCACCAGCGCCGCGCCGGTCAGTGCCGCCAACGTCAACCACGTCGCGCCAAAGCGAGCGGTGTGCGACAGCGGCTTCAGGCAGTTCACCGAGCCCGCGGTCGGCACAATGAGCAGCGCGGCCGCCCACGCCACAGCACCGCCGAACGCCGCCAGCCAGAGCGTCCATGATGATACTCTCACAGCCCGAGCCTCGGCGCCAGGTACAACGACGCGAACACGGCGATCCAGACGGCGTCAACGAAATGCCAATAGAGCGCGGCGTTGGACAGAAAGTGCCGCCGCTCGCTCGATAGCTTGCCGCGCCAGAGCATCGTCAACACCACGCCGAGCAGCAGGAGCCCAACGAACACGTGCGCCCCGTGCAACCCCGTGATCGTGAAAAATGCTGACCCGTACGCGTTGGACTGCGGCCTGAACGGCTCGTGAGCGTACTCCACGCCCTGTAGACAGAGGAACAGAGCACCAAGGAGCATGGTGAACATCAGCCCCCATTTGGCGCGCGTAACGTCCTTTGCCGCTAGCCGTCGCTCGGCCCAGTACAGAACGACGCTGCTCGACAACAGGATGGCGGTGTTGGGAATGGCGATGCGTAGCGCCGGCGCACCGCCGGGCAGCCACGCTGTGGGCGACAGAACGTCGAGATAGAAATAGCTGAACAGGAGATACGCGAACAGCGACGCCTCCGTAACGATGAGCAGCGCCATTGCCCACTGCCCCGGCGGATGCGGCTCGACCGCAATCCCCACGGGGGTAAGTGAGAGATCACTCATCGGCATCGACGATGTTGTGGCCGGCGGGTCGCCCGCTTCACGCGGTTCCTCCGGCTCGTCGAATTGCGCAATGCTCGCCCCGGGCCACAGCCAACCAACCATGCACGCAGCCACCGCGAACGCGCTGATGCCGGCGACGACGAACGAATCGTAGACCAAGCCGTAGAACAGGAACAGCGTGGCCACCGACAGGTAGAAGGGCCACAGGCTGTCGCCCGGCATCGGGAGAATCGCCGTGGGGCGCGCCTCGAGCGCCGTCGTGCTCACCGCCTGATGTCCGTCGTCGAGCGCCGGCCCCTGGTCGAGCACCGACCGTCGATCGTCATCCTCCCCTTCCCACAGCGGATGACGGCTCGCCACGCGCGGAATCTGCACAAAATTGTACGGTGGCGGAGGCGACGACACCGACCACTCCAGCGTGCCCGCACCCCACGGATTGGCCGACGCGCGGTCGCCCTTCCGATAACTCCGCCACACGTTGATGACAAAGACGAGGAAGCCCAACGCGAACGTGAATGACCCGATAGTGGCGACGAGGTTCCACATCGCCCAGCCCTGCCACGGCGCGTATGTATAGATGCGCCGCGGCATGCCAAGCAGCCCCAGAAAATGCATCGGGAAAAAGGCGATGTTGAATCCGAGGAACATCAGCCAGAAGCTCAACCGTCCCAACCGCTCCGACATCAACCGCCCGGTGGCCTTGGGAAACCAGTAGTGCACCCCGGCAATTACCGGGAACACGTTGATGCCGATAAGCACGTAGTGCAGGTGCGCCACGATGTAGTACGAGTCCGTCACCTGCCAGTCGAATGGCGCCGACGCCGTGACGACCCCGTCCACTCCGCCGATGACGAACAGCACGATGAATCCGGCGATGAAGAGCAGCACTGTGTTGCGCACCGGCCGCCCGTACCACATGGTCGCGATCCACGCGAACACCGACACGGCGCTGGGAATGGCGATCGCCATGCTCGCGCCACTGAAAAATGACAGCGAGATGGGCGATAGCCCCACCGCGAACATGTGGTGCACCCACACCCCAAAGCCGAGAATACCGACACTAACGGTGGCGAGGGCGACGTAGGTGTAGCCGATAAGCGGCCGGCGACACGTCGTGGGCAGCATGTCGGACGCCATGCTCATGGCCGGCAGCACCACGATGTAGACCCACGGGTGGCCGAACATCCAGAACAAGTGTTGCCAGAGCAACGGCTGGCCGCCGTGATCCGGATCGAAAAAGTGCATCCCGAAATGCCGGTCGAGATACAACAACAGGCACGAAGCGGTCAGCGCCGGCAGCGCGAAGAGAATCGACACGGACACCGTCACGGTGCCCCAGAGGAGGATCGGCACGCGGTCGATCGACATGCCTGGGGCGCGCATCTTGAAAAATGTGACGACGAAGTTGATCGCGCCGGCGGTGGTAGACAGCCCCAGAAAGATCATCCCCAACGCGAAATAGTCGATGTTCGAACGCGGGATGTATCGTGCCGACGACAATGGGACGTAGTTGAACCAGCCGGCGTTTGGCATCGTCCCAGTCGCCATGCTGGTGTAGATGAAGACGCCCGCCGCCACGAACAGCCAGTAGCCCACCGCGTTGATCCGCGGAAACGCCATGTCCCGAGCGCCGATCATGAGCGGCCACAGGTAATTGCTGAATCCGGAAAGCACCGGCAGCGCGAACAGAAAGAGCATGGTGACGCCGTGCATCGTGAACAGCTCGTTGTAGAGCTGCGGCGACACGAACCCTGCATCGGGGCGCGCGAGCTGCACGCGCATGACCAGCGCCTCGACCCCGCCGAGGATAAGAAAGATCATTGCCGTGACTACGTAGCGGATGCCGATCGTCTTGTGATCGACCGTCGCCAGGCTGCCGGCGATGCCCGCCGGTGTAGCCCAGATGGCGCGCAGCCGCCTGCTGACGGCGGATTCGGCGATCTCGGTCACTTGAGAGTCCTCAGATAGCGAACGAGAGTCGCGACTTCGGCCGTGTCCAGCCCCGTGGCCGGCATGAGCGAACCGGGTTTCACGAGATCTGGCGTCGCGAGCCACCGTGCCAGCTCCCGCGGGTTATTGTCGATCGTCCCAGCGGCGAGCGTCGTCCGACCCCCAACGTGCGTCAGATCCGGGCCGGCATCGCCGCGCGCGTCAGTACCGGCAATTGCGTGACACGACGCGCAGCCGTGCGTGCGAATCAGCGCCAGCGCTTCCGGGGCGCTGTCCGCCGCCGGCTGCCGCTGCACGGCTTCCCACCTCGCGAATGCGTCCGCGGACTCGGCCACGACGAGAATTCTCATCAACGCGTGTTCCGCCCCACAGAACTCGGCGCACGATCCATGATACTCGCCGGCCGAGTCGGCCTCCAGCCACATGCGGTTGTTTTGACCGGGGATGAGATCGGTCTTGCCACCGAGGGCCGGCACCCAAAAACTATGGATGACATCTCCGCCGTCGAGCAGCAGTTGCACGCGTTGGCCCGCCGGGATGTGCAGCTCGTTGGCCGTCACGAAATCGGTGTGGCCGTCAGACCCCAGATACTCGTACTTCCACCAGTAGCGATACCCGGTCACGCGAACGGTGAGTGTCGAACCGTGCAGCGCGCCGGCGTTCTCAGTCAGCACGCGAGCCGTATAGACGAACATGATGAAGAGGATGACGGTCGTGGCCGCAACGGCACCGATGATCCAGCGAATGCCTCGGGCCTCGCTGTCCTCCGCGAGGCGGGGCGAGTCGTGGCGTCGGCGCACGATCGCGACGACGATCAGGATCGTCACCAAAATTGTGACCGCGAGCGCGATGTCGTTCAACCACCAGCCAAGGGGAGCGAGGAGTCGCCCCTGCGCTCCGGCCCCCGCGAAGACATCGGCCCGACCCGGCCCGCCGGCGAGCGCGCGCGCGGCGATCAACGCGCCGCCTCGGCGTGGCGCGAAACGAGAAACGCGCGCAGCGCATCCACCTGTGCGCTCGTCAACACCTCGCTGAACGCCGGCATGTTATAGCCTCCGTTCTCGATCCATTGCACGATCTCGGCGCCCGACATGCGGTCACCCGCAGTAGTGAGGTCGGGGCCGCGGCGGCCGCCGAACCCGCCCACCAGATGACAGTTCTCGCATGCGCGCGTATGAAACAAGCCGGCGCCACGAATGACGAGCGAATCGGACGAGGCGACGACTGACGGCGGCAGCGCAGGAGCGTCGAAGTCCGGCGACCACGGCGCGAGCACGCCCAGTCGCCAGAAGACGCCAACGGTAGTCACGATCGCCGCCACCACCGGAATGGCCCACGGACGCCGGCGCACGTGTCGCTCGCCGCGTCCGAACACCACCGGCAGCAGCAACAGCACTGCTCCCGCGACGAGCGGCATCATCCAAATGAGAACTTTTTCTGTGCCGTGCGGCAACTCAGCCAGCACGGCAAAGTACCACAGCAGATACCAGTCCGGCCGTGGCTGCGCTTGAATGATCGACGGATCGGGCGGCTTGCCGAGCGGCTTGGGGCCGAGGAGGACCGCCACGCCGAACACCAACAGGATGACCAGGAACGTGAACAACGCATCCCGCCACGCTGCGTCGGGCCAGAACGGCACGCCCGTCTCGTCGATCAGGCGCTCGTACCGCGCGGTCTCGGTAGCCGGGTCCACAGGCTGGCCAACCTTGGGCGGCGCCGAAATGCCGTGGTGCAGAACGAGATACAGATGCAGCGCGATCACCCCGCCGATCAGCGCCGGCACGACGAACACGTGATAGGCGAACATATGACTCAGCGTCGCCGTGCCAATGTGACCACCTGCGAGAATGAACGTGCCGAGCGCATGGCCGATGAACGGAACGCGCCCCGCCTGCTCGGCGGCGACCACCGTGGACCAGACGCCGTCCTGGTCCCACCGCAGCACCTGGCCGGTGAAGCCCATGAAGAGCGTGAGGCCCAGCAGCATCACGCCAGAAATCCAGTTGACCTCGCGCGGGAACTTGTACGAGCCGGTGACGAACACGCGGATGGCGTGCAGGCCAACGAGAATGATCATCGCCGACGCGCCGAAGTAATGAAGCGCGCGAACGAGACCACCCATGAACGCCTGATGGGAGATGAATTCCAGGCTTTGGTAGGCGGAGCCAGCGGCTGGCACGTAGATCGTAGCGAGCGCGGTGCCGGTGACCACCTGCAGCAGAAACGCCGCGAGCGTGGCGCTGCCGAACACGTAGCCCCATCCCGTGTCGGGCGGCACTTTGTGCTTCACGATGGCCCGCAGCGGGCCCGCGAGGCCGAGGCGCCGATCGAACCATTGCGCCAGGCGTTCCGCCTGCCGTCGTGCCGTACCCATCACGAGATGATCGGTATGGGACGTGTGGAAACTTCGACTCGGCCTGCGGAAACGCGAACTGCGTGATGCGCGAGCGGCTGCTCGGGCGGCCCGGCAGCGACGCGTCCGTCGGCGTAGAACACCCCTCCGTGACACGGACACATGAAAAGGTTGGCGGTCGCCATCCAGCGTACCGGGCAGCCGAGATGCGTGCAGTTGATCGAGAACGCGACGAAATCGGTGGCGTTCACGCGGCGGAGCCATGCGCCCATGCGCTCGGAAACACCGGCCCAATCGGTAGCGGCCGGGGAGTCGATGATCACTTGGACGGTGGAGCCAACTTCGAACTTCTCGACCGGGCCCACGTCGCGCCACAGCTCCACGTCGCGCTTCATCGCGGGGCCAATGACGTACGCCACGGCTGGTATCGCCGCGAGCGCGGCCGCACCGGCGCCAAGTGCCAAGGAAATGCGCGTCAGGAATCTGCGCCGTGCGACAGGCTCGACGCCGTGCGGATCGGCCATCAACCTCCTCCTTACTCGGGTTCTGCGCCGCACTGGCCGCATATTGTAAGCCGCGGCGTGAGCGAGCTGGAGGCGAAGCGCGGAGCCGGACCGGTATTGGCACGGACAGGCCACAAGAAACTGCATCGCTCTGCTTCCCGCGTCAGGCCAGACGTAATACAATCCGCGCGATGACATCGCGTATTGCTGTACTGGCGTCGGGTGGAGGATCGAACCTCCAGGCCCTGCTCGATCACCTCGATTCGCTGGCCGACCGCCGCGGCGGGAACGTGGTGGTCGTGGGCAGCGACCGCCGGGCGTCCGGCGCACTGGAACGGGCAGCGCGCCACGGAATTCCCACGTCGGTTCTGGCCACCACGCACCGATCGGATGGCGCGTCGCTGGCCGCACTGCTGGACGAGCATGAGGTGGATCTGGTCGTGCTTGCCGGCTATTTGCGGCTCGTGCCGGTGGAAGTCGTGCGACAGTACGAGGGACGCATCGTGAACGTGCATCCCGCCCTGCTGCCCGCCTTCGGGGGCCCCGGTATGTACGGCAAGCACGTTCATCAGGCCGTGATCGAATCGGGCGCGCGCGTCACGGGGGTAACTGCGCACTTCGTGGACGAGGTGTACGACCGGGGCCGAATCATTGCACAATGGCCGGTGCCGGTGTTTGCCGGCGATGACGCTGCCACGGTTGCCGCCCGCGTGCTACGTGTGGAGCACCTGATGTACCCGCGCGTCGTTGACGCGCTGGCTTCGGGCCGCACGACGTACGCCAGTTGCGCCATGGCCGCCGATCCGGCGCTGCTCGATGTCCGGCCGTCATTCACGCTTCTTCCGCATGAGGAATCTCGCCTTGCCGAGAATATCGAGCTTGCGCTCGGCTGCTAAGCGCCGCGCCGCGCCGCGCACGCTGCTGGCCGCCATGACGGTTGCAATTGTGGTTGGAGCGGCCCCGCGAATTGCCGCGCAGGACACGTCGGCCGTGGGCCCGTACTCGCGGGCCGTGGCCACCTGGATTTCCCTCGAGGCGGTTCCCGGCGCCGAACGGCTGGCCACTGAGCGGATTCGCAGCGCCGTGTCCGGCTTCACCACCGATCGAATGGGCAATCTCGTCAAACACCTGGGCGACGGCAGCCCGCATCGCGTTGTGGCCTGCGCCATCGACGAGACCGGGTTCGTGGTGAGCCAGATTACCGACGACGGCTATCTTCGCGTGCACGTGGCCGGGAACGGCGCACACCCGGTGTTGTGGGATCAGTATCACGAGGGCCAACGCGTCAGGGTAATCGGGATCAATCGCGCCAATGTGCTGCTCACCAAGCACATTCCTGGCGTGTTCGCGGTGCGCAGCAATCATCTCTGGCGCAAGCGCGCGGCCGACGACACGCCCACGTCCATCGAGAACATGTGGGTTGACATCGGCGCGCGGTCGCGCGCGGAAGCGGAGCGCATGGGAGTGCAGGTGCTCGATCCCGTGGTGCGCGATTGGCCGGAGTGGCTGTACAGCGATTATGTCGCCGGACCGGCAGCCGGTAATCGCGCCGGCTGCGCCGCCGTCGCCGCCGCCGCAGCGTCAACCGGCAATCGCGCCCTCGGGTCCACCGACTTCGTCATCTCAACGCAGAAGTCGTTCGACTGGGCCGGCCTCACGTCGGCGTTGGCGACCATGGGCGCCGTGGATTCGCTGTTCATCGTTGACGAAACCGTGTCCGGGCAGAGCGCGGCGCCGCACCGGCTGGCGCGCGCGCCCTGGCCCGCCTTGGGCGGCGTGGACGTGGCGAACGTCATCGCCGTGGGTGTGCCCACGCGCTATTCCGGAACACTCACGGAGTCGGTAAGCGAGTCGGACCTCGAACGGTTGTTCAGTACCGTGGCCCGCGCCGCCGGTGTCGCCGACGGCACACCGGCTCCGCAGGCCGTAGCCCACGGCTGGACAGCGGCGCCCGCGGTAGTCATTAGAGATTCCTTATCACGCTACGTCGACTTGCTCGGCAAGTTCACCGACATCTACGCGCCGAGCGGGCACGAGCAGCCGATGCGCGACGAAATCATGCCGTTGCTGCCCGCCTGGGCGCGCGATTCGGCAGTCGTTGACACGGCGGGCAACATCGTGTTGGCCATGGGTCCGGACCGCGACACCACGGTGATCGTCGCACACCTGGACGAAATCTCATTACGCGTAACGCGCATTGCGCCCGACGGCGTGGTGACCGTGCAGCCTCTGGGCAGCTTCTTCCCCTTCATGTGGGAGGGACAAACCGCGTTGCTCCACCGCGACAGCGACACCATTCCGCCGCGCGACGGACGGCTCGGCTGCAGCGCGTCGCGCAGCGGACCGCTACGCGGCGTCTTCATTCCGCGCGATAGCCGCGATAGCGCCGACGTGCGCGAACCGTCGAGCGTCACGGCGTGGTTCGGCCTCGATGCCGCAGGCCTGGCGCGAGAAGGCGTGCACGTTGGATCACCGCTCACGAGCTTCAAGTGTTCGGCGCGGCTGGGCGGCGCTCGCTTCACGGCGCGGTCGATAGACGATCGCGCCGGCGATGTCGCGCTACTGCTCGCGCTCGACGAAATCGAGCCGGCCAAGCTGGATCACAAGGTCATCTTCGTCTGGTCCGTGCGCGAAGAGGGAGGCCTCGAGGGCGCCAAGGCAGTGGCGGCAACCCTCGGACCCAGCGTGCACCGGGTGCACGCTGTAGACACCTTCGTGTCGTCCGACTCGCCGCTCGAGAGCGATCGCTTTGCCCTGGCGCCAATCGGCGGCGGCGCGGTGGTTCGCGCTCTGGACAACTCCAGCGCGGCCTCTCCGGACGAGATCGACCGCGTGGTGCGGATTGCGCGCGCAGCGGTGATACCGCTGCAGGTGGGCGTGACGAACGGCGGCAACGACGGATCGGAGTTCGCGCGCTACGGCGCGATCGACGCCGCGGTGTCATGGCCGTTACGCTACAGCCACTCGCCCGCCGAGGTGATGGACCTTCGCGATCTGCGCTCGCTCACGCGCCTCGTCGCGGCACTCGCCAAGGCACCGTCCACCGCGGCGCCAAAGAAACCACATCCGTAATCAAATTGTCATCCCGAGCGAGCGAAGCAAAAATCACGCTGTCATCCCGAGCGAGCGAAGCGAGAGAGGGATCTTCGATCGCGCCTATTATAAGATGGCCGACCCAAGATCCCTCGCTCCGCTCGGGATGACAACGTTCACAATCCCCCGCTCCGCTCGCGACGACAACGTTGCTGTTAGCTTCCCTCCTCTCTAGTCCCTCGCCCCGTCTCCAATGCCCCGCGCACTTCTCTCCGTTTCCAACAAGACCGGCCTCGTTGACTTCGCCCGCGGCCTCGCCGAACTGGGTTGGGAACTCGTTTCCACCGGCGGCACGGCGCGCGCCTTACGCGACGCCGGCCTCGCGACGATCGACGTCAGCGACGTCACCGGATTCCCGGAAATGATGGACGGACGGGTGAAAACGCTTCACCCCGCGGTCCACGGCGGATTGCTCGCGCGGCGTGACGTACCGGAACACATGCAGGCGCTCGAGCAACACGGCATCAAGCCGATCGATCTCGTTGCCGTGAATCTCTATCCGTTCCGCGAAACCGTGGCGCGGAAGAACGTGTCGGCGGAAGACGCGATCGAGAACATCGACATTGGCGGGCCGAGCATGCTGCGGTCGGCCGCAAAGAATGCGGCGTCTGTGTGGGTCATCGTCGATCCCGGCGATTACGGGCGCGTGCTCGCCGCGTTGAAGGCCGGCGACGACGATCGCGACCTGCGCACGCTGCTCGCGGGTAAGGTGTACGCGCATACGGCGTCGTACGACGCGGCAATCGCGTCGTGGTTCGCCCTCCAGCGCAACGACAAGTTTCCTGAAACAATCGTCGTGTCGTTCGAGCGGGCGCAGTCGCTGCGCTACGGCGAGAATCCCGGACAATTGGCCGCGTTCTATACGGAGCGCCCAGGCGTGGGGTTGGCGGGGCTCAAACAGCGCGGCGGCAAGGAACTCTCGTTCAACAACCTGCTCGACCTGGAAGGCGCGCTGCTCGCCATCGATCCGTTCTCGTCGGAAACCGCCTGTGCGATTGTGAAGCACACTACACCGTGCGGACTAGCGACCGGCGCCACCGCGCTCGAAGCGTACAAAAAAGCGCTGGCCTGCGATCCCATGTCGGCGTTCGGCTCGGTGATCGCCTTCACCGTGCCGGTGGACGACGCCACCGCCGACGTGGTGTCGAGCCTGTTCGTGGAGTGCATCGTCGCACCGGAATTCAGTCCAGGCGCTGTAGAAATCCTCGGCCGCAAGAAAAATTTGCGAGTGCTCGAAGGCCGCGCGGTGTGGACGCAGAACAATCTCGATTACAAGCGCGTGCGCGGCGGCGTGCTGGTGCAGGAGCGCGCGCCGTCGATCATCGACGCCAGTGAATGGAAGGTGGTGACCAAGCGGCAGCCCACCGCACAGGAGCACACCGACATGCTGTTCGCCTGGCGATCCGTGGCCGCGGTCAAATCCAACGCCATCGTACTCGTGCGCGACGGCGCAACGATCGGCATTGGCGCGGGCCAAATGTCCCGCGTTGACGCGGCGTTCATGGCGGTGCACAAGGCCACCCTGGCCGGTCACGAAACCGCAGCCTCGGTCCTGGGCTCCGACGCCTTCTTCCCGTTCCGCGACGGGGTGGATCAAGCCGCCGATGCCGGGGTAGCTGCCATCGTCCAGCCTGGGGGTTCGGTGAAAGACGGAGACGTCATTGCCGCGGCCGACGAACGGGGTATGGCCATGGTCTTTACCGGCAAGCGCCAATTTCGGCACTAGATCGGCGGTTGGCAGTAGCACAACTCCTTCAATTTCATCATCTTTCCCGGTTCATCCGACCCGCTGGCCACCACAGCGCAGCGGGGCGCTTGCTGTCGGACACCGAAGAAAATTTCCCGGATCGCAATGGCGACCTCTACGACCACAGAGCTCGATAACCGGCCGTCGTACCTGGCGGCGCTTGGCGTTTCGCTCGTGGCGCTCGTGCTCTATCTCCTCACGCTCTCCCCATCCACCGCGATGTGGGACACGAGCGAATACATCGCCGCCGCATACACGCTCGGACTGCCGCATCCGCCGGGCAATCCGCTCTTCGTCATCATTGGCCGCGTCTTCTCGCTGCTGCCAATCGCGACAACGGTGGCGATTCGCATCAACATTCTGGCCGCCATCTGCAGTGCCGCGTCGGCCGGCATGTGGTTCCTCATCACCGAACGCGTGCTGGTGGGCTGGTTTACCCGGCGCTGGCAGCGGATCCTCGGCGCCGCACTCGCGGCCCTGATCGGCGCCACGGCGTTTACCGTCTGGAACCAGTCGGTGGTGAATGAGAAGGTGTACACGGTGTCGCTCGTCGGCATCGCCATCATCTCCTGGCTGATGATCCGCTGGTCCGATGATCCGGACGGCCGCCGCGCCGACCGGTTGTTGGTGCTCGTGGCGTACTTGTGCGGACTTGGCTACTCGAACCACATGGCCGGCATGCTGGCCGCACCGGCCGTGGGCCTCGCCGTATTGATCGTGCGCCCGCGCACAATCTTCCGCTGGAAGTTGCTGCTCGCCTGCGCCGTCATGCTGTTCGTTGGACTTACGCCGTTCGCGACGCAACCCATTCGCGCCGCGTATTTCCCGGCGATCAACGAAGGCGAGCCTACGGCGTGCCGCGTGAAGCTCGAGTTTTCGTGCACCTTCTCCAAGGGCACGCTCGACGCCTTTGAGTACAACTTCAACCGCGGCCAGTACGGCAAGCCGGATCTGAGCGACCGCCAAGCGACCATTGGCCAGCAGCTCGGATTGTGGTGGCTCTACTTCAAGTGGCAGTGGGTGCGCGATGCCCACGGCGACCATCCGTTCGCCCAAGCGCTGCTTGCCGCGAGTTTCCTCGTGCTCGGCCTGTTCGGCGGTTGGGTCCACTACAAACGAGACCGACGAAGTTTCTGGTATTTTGGCGCGCTCATGTTCACCATGACGCTGGCGCTCATCTACTACCTGAACTTCAAACTCGGCGCCTCACAGGACCCAAGTTCTCAAGCGCCGCACGAAGTGCGCGATCGAGACTACTTCTTCCTCTGGAGCTTCTCCGCCTGGGGCGTGTGGGCGTCGCTCGGACTGTTGTACGTGTGGGAGTCCATCGCGGCGCTGTTCGGCACCGAGGCGGTGAAGGTTGGCAAAGAGACGGTGTACGAACCGACGATGGCCGGCTGGCGCAACAGCTCGCCGATCCTGCTGCTGGCTATTGTGCCGTTATTCGCAAACTGGCATTGGGCGTCACGCGCCGGCCATCGCGACACCGCAGATTTTGCGGCTGACATCCTGAATTCCGTCGAGCCGTACGGCGTGCTGATCACCGTCGGCGACAACGACACCTTCCCGCTCTGGTACGCGCAGGAAGTGGAAGGCATTCGCCGCGACGTCGTGGTGGCAAACACCTCGCTGCTCAACACGGACTGGTACGTGCGGCAGATCATTCGCCGGCCCGTGTATGAGTACGACGCCGCCAAGGGCCCGTCGATCTATCGCAACCAGCAGTGGACCAAGCCCACCGCGTCGCCGATTCACATGTCGATGGCCGACGCCGACTCCGTGCCGGCGTACTATCCGCTCAACAGCCCAATGGAGTTCACGGCCGGTTCGCTGCACGCCGTGATCAATCCCAAGGATCTCGATCACGGCGTGCTCCAGCGCGCCGACCTGTTCGTGCTCCGCATGATCCAGGACGGCTGGCCGGCCCGCCCGATCTACTTTGCGCGTACGTCTGGCGGGTACGCGCATTCGCTCGGACTCGGCGACGACGTGTTGACCCAAGGACTGGCCTCCAAGTTATTCTCGCCGCCCACGCCGTCGGCCGCGGCAGGCAAGGATACCATCTACATGCAGGGCGACGGCTGGTTCGACGTGGCGCGTAGCGACTCGCTCTGGACGTCCGTGTTCAAGGGCCCCGCCTCGGTGATTCATACCGGCGACTGGATCGACCGGCCGTCGGTCGGCATTCCGTATCTCTATGTTGCCACAGGCATGGAGCTCGCCGAAGCACTCAAAATTCAGGGGCGCACGGCGCGCGCAGCGAGCGTCTTCGCCACCGCAAAGAACGTTGCGGTGGCGGTGCGCTTGGAAGACCTGGTCCGCTCGGCTGAGATCCAGTTCGCGCAGCCGCTGATCATGGACACCGCAGCGGCGGCCCAGCTGCCGGCCGCGGCGGCACCGGCGGTGCCCAAAGCCAAGGCGCCGCCCGCCAAAAAGAAAGCTCCATAAGCAAACGCTAATATCCCGACGATCGATAGCTCAACGGCTCCGGGACGATATTTCCGGAGCCGTTTCCATTTGCCTTCGCCCCCAATGATGAGAAACCTCTTGCGGTCATGCGGCGCGACCCTTGGGGCACTCATCCTTGGGCTGGCCGTCGCGTACGCTGCCGGCGGCTCGATGTCCGCGGCGCATGGCGGGAGCCGGCTCGAACGAAGTACGTACGTCGTCGCCACCGTTCCGCCGGGAGACTGGACCACTGGGCCGCGCACCATCCGCCGACCCCCCCCGCACACTCGGCGGCAGCTCGTCGCCCTCACGCCGGTGCGACCTGCACCAGGCGCGGGACACCCCAACGCGGCGCCCGCTGCGACCGCGCACAACTGTCGCGCCGCCGCCGCCGTGTGCGGCTATCGCGCCACCGCGCCGCCCGCTCGCCGCGACTGACCCTACGCAGGAGCATACCACAACTCTAATCAACCAACCGATCATCATCGGCGGACCTTGCGCGCGCGTCGCGCGCCGCGGGCCGCCAGGAGTCCTCATGACACACCCGAAAGCACCGCGCCGCGCTGCGCAGCCCCCCGAGCGTCAGATGTCTGCAACCGCGGACGTCGATGCGAGCATTCAACCTTGGTTTGCCACCATGCTCGCCTCGATGGTTCCGGCGCTCGTCTCGTTCGCCCTGCCTGAGATCGCGCGTCTCCCACTATTTGCCGCGTCGGCATTGTTGTTCGCCGCCGGCTGCGTCATGCTCTACCGACACGAATCCCAGTCGAGCTGACCGATGAACGTCCCGGAGCCACATGCAACCGCGATCTTGCTCGTTGCGATCGGAGCGCTCCTGGCCGCGGGCGTTGCTTCGAGCCGTGCATCGGCACGGCTCGGGGTACCCCTCGCTCTACTCTTTCTCGTCATCGGGATCCTTGCCGGATCAGAGGGCATTGGCGGCATTGGATTCGACGACTATCGCCTCACGTATCGGTTGGGATCAACCGCGCTCGCACTGATCCTGTTCGACGGTGGACTGCGCACGCCATGGTCCGGCGTGCGCATGGTGGCTCTCCCCGCGGCGGTGCTCGCGGCCGCGGGCGTCGCCGCCCCCCCCCCGCGCACCCCCCGGGGGGCCCCCCAGTTTTGGTTTGCCTGGGCGGTTGGGCGGGGCGTGGGGGCCCGCGCTGCTGGCCGGGCGTGCGACCCCGGTGGCCAACGGCACGCTGCGGGCGGCCGTGACCCCGGGCGGGCGGATCGTCGTCGCCTGGGCCACGGCCGACGTGCGCGAGAACCAGCCGATCGTCATCGGCGCGGGCGTGGCC